>JBIKRT010000020.1:0-55888 GCA_044349005.1 Cyclobacteriaceae bacterium | reverse complement strand
CGTATAAGCATCAACCTTATTGCTGACAAGTTGCTCTCCAGCAGAGCTTGATTCCTCTTCAGGCTGACGCGCTAATTTTAACAAATTATCGCATCAAAGTCACCAACTATTTTTCAGTACATTACCCAAACTATTTCTCCTTTGCTATTTTTTGCGCTTGCGTGGTAGTGTAATACTTTGCAAGCATATTTGGCACCTCCCACGCTGGTAAATTATTGTTTTGGAGATACCCTAAAAATTTCTGCATTACCTTGCCAAAGTGTGCTTCGTGGCCTTCCTTGTATGATTCTGGCACAACTACTTCCCATTCGTTGCCAATTTTTTTTAGTTCAATTCCCGGATACTTAACTTGAATCTGTTTTATGTGTTCGCCTATCACTTTATCAAAACCTGCGATGTCACCAACGGGATTTAAGTATAGCGTGGGTTTATACTTTTGTTCCGCTCCTTGTTTAATAATTAGGTTCGCTATGGTGCCACGCATTATGGAGTAATGAGTGTCACCCGTTCCTTCTGGTGCTTTGTAATTCCACCTGACAGAAACCTTGGCATGAACATTTTTCAACTTATAATTGATCTCACCATTAGCATAAATGCGTAGTAGGGTGTCGTTAACTATTTGGTTATTCAAGTAGTCGGGAAAGCTATCCAGTTTGGTAATTGCTTTGAATTCACTTAACGTGATATTAGTAGTTGACCGGCTTGCATTGATGATTTGAATATCTTTTTTATAATCCAGAATCTGTTCGGGAAAACACTCCCATTGCACCAGATCAACCAGGTGAGTAGTCACGTCCACAATTCCTTCCCCTTGCTGATTTACATCCATAAACCACGCTGGTCGCGTAAGCACTTGTCCTGAAACATATTTATAAAAATGATGGATACTTTCTTTTGTAACAGCGGGATTTTCAAGTGTTCCCTCTTCCAGCGTTCCAAATACATCAGGCAACAGAGAAAACTCTTTCTGCAACAAAGTAGTGATTTCAAAACGCTCCGTCATGATATCGTACAGGAGTAAATGCTTCGCTTCTGCCGTTTCAAATGCACTTTTCAGCAACTCAAAATCTTTACCATCAATCACCATTGGTTTATCCGCCAAAACATGAAATCCTCCTTCGAGTGCCTTTGCGATATACTCTGTCTTCTTCTGGTTATTTCCCGAAAGAATAATAACATTCCCGGCTTTTCGCTCTAGCATTTTTTCAAAGAAATCACTTCCGTAATAAACTTCCTCACGCCAATGTGTAGGCTGCTCAGCTCTAGCGTTAAAAGCATCTATCCTTGCAAGATGCATTTTCACATCGTTGCCCTCTGGCGCATATACATATGCCAGCGAATCAACATTGTCATACATCACTTTTTGTACTAAAGCTGAGTGAAAATGTCCCGGATCAACCGTTACCAGCTTAAATGGTTTTTCTTTCTCCACTGATGATGGCGGTTTACAAGAGCTTATTATTATAGCAAAAATTAGAAGGGAACTCTTTTTGAAGTTAGATTGAAATAGCATAGAGCATAGTTTTTGTATTTGCTATGGCTTTCCATTCTTGATCAAAAATCAATTCATTAGTAATTCTTGAAAAGTTATAAAATTGCGTAAATCGTGCGCTAATACTGTGTATATCCTTTTCCATTTTTTTGAGCAAACTACTTTAGTTGTGGCATGTTAACAAAATCTTTTGCGCGTTGATTCAGTTCATCAGTTGTCAACGAACTTCCAGAATGAATAATAACCCGGTATTGAAAAGTTTTCTTTTCACCCTTTTTCATCGTAAAGTTTAATTCTTCTTTTCCTTCACTGAATATCTTTTGCCCCAAAGGATTAGCTGCAAACAGGCCATATCCGCGCGCATGCCAATAGGTTGGATAGCCCACGTTGTCTGGATGATCAATAATTTGAACGGTAATAGTTTCTCCATCTTTCTTACCTCGAATGCAGGCCCAGGGAGATCGCTTGCCCCAAACGGCATCACCCGATAAGCCTTCCTTGTTCTGGTACAAACCAGTGACACCTTCGTTGTCCATTTTTGCAACAGAGGTAATATTTCCGCTGGCATCAACAAATTTATCTGCTTGAGTAGATGGCTGTTCCAACTGGCGCGCCAAACGAAGACCGAGCATACCATCCTTTACATCTTTGAAAACCACTTCCGGTACGTTGGCTTCAAGTGTGGCAATCCGATCGATAATAAAGCTATTGCCTTTTTTTAAAAAAATGAAAGTTGTTTTTTCTTCGAGCAATATCTTCCCTTCTCTATTTACCCAATTGCTCGTTGTCTCTAGGGTGGCGTTTTCCTTTTTAGCTTTAGTGGTAAGAATTTTTTGATGACGAATCGATCCGTAGTTTGATTTTTTGTCCTCGGGTGTTGCGGTACTATTGTTCCAAAAATCAAGACCGTTAACACTTTCGTAGTTCATCCAAAGGCCAAGGTGGTGTGGGTGATCGCTACGCTCGCCAGATCTTGGTGCCACAGGATAGCCTCTGGTAACGGTTACACCAGAAAACGTTTTTATTGGCCACAGCACAGGTTTTTCGGTCGAGTCAAAATAGCAATAGGCCGTAAGAAGTTTTCCGTCAAAACGCACTTCCACTTTTTTCTTCGAAGGAAGATCAACTAACGAAAACCCTTTTTGCCCAAAGGCAGTGGCTATTGCTAAACTTATCAATAGCAGGGAACAAAATACTCGCATAACGATTCAGCTAGAGATTTTTTGATTAGATAAATTGTTAAGGTTGGGATTTTGGCCGATGCTTTAATCCCCATTCGATTTTAAAGAACAATGAATCTAAAGAGATAAGCTCTGGATACCTCCATATACTGAACTATATACCAAACACTTTATTTCCAGCCATCACTTCTTGCTTTACTTCATCGAAGGTCACCTTGGTTCCTGTTCTAGCCGCAGCGTTTGCCATAATACAAGCGATGGCATGCGAATACCCTGCTTCTACAGGTGCATTTGTTTCTTTGCGGCTTCTTACACACTGCATCCAATTGAGCATGTGTCCTGAAGTAAGACTATCACCACCGGTGTTTGCCGATGCCTCAACTTTTTCATCCGACTTCTTCAGATTGACTTCGGGCAAAAGATTAGCTTGTAAATTCATTACCTTGGCATGACCCTCGCTTAATCCTCCCGTTGGCGTAACTAAGTTTGTGTTGAGATTAAGCTCTCCGCCATTTGAATAATAGAGTTCTTTAGGATTTTCTTCTCCATTGTGCATTCTCGAAGCAAATGTAACCTGAAAGCCACTCTTAGGGTCATTCTCGGGTCCATATTCAAACACGGCCGTGATGGTATCCCAATTCTCCCTTCCATCTTTCCAGGCATATATACCCCCGTTGGCTACCACACTGCGCGGATGCTTTAATCCTGAAAACCAATGAACCGTGTCAATTTGGTGACTCATCCATTGACCTGGCAAGCCAGAAGAATATGGCCAAAACAACCGGAACTCGAGGTGCTTTCGAGCACTGAAGGGTTCAAACGGGCGATTCATTAAAAACCGTTTCCAATCAGTGTCTTCTTCTCGCATTTGAGCAACCGCATCCAGCCTTCGCCACCGGCCTGGTTGGTTTACATTCCACGTAAGCTCAACCATTGTTGTAGGTCCAAACTTTCCGCTTTTTATATAGTTGGCTGCCTCTTGATAGTTTGCACCGCTTCTTCGTTGAGAACCTATCTGGACGATTTTTTTTGATTCTTTTATTGCTTTCAACGCAGCTCGAGCATCTTGCATTGTCTCGGCAAAAGGCTTTTCGATATAGGCATCGCACCCTGCATTTACGGCTTCCAACCCATGAAGTGCATGCTGAAAATCGGCCGTACTAATAATTACTGCGTCAATTTCTTTTGACCCATACAGTTCATCATTATTTCGGCATGCTTTCACATCGTGACCCATCTTTTCCCTCAGCTGCGCTTGCCCAGCCTCTCGCTTCACTTTCCAAATATCCGAAACCCCCACAATATCAAAATTTAATGCTTTATAATGGTTAACAAAGCAAGGCATCAACGAGCTTTTAAAGCGATCTGAAAACCCCACTACACCAACTTGAACGCGGTCATTGGCGCCAATAATATTTGCATAACTCTTCGCACTAAAGGTCAACGCACCAGCTGCCGCGAATGCCGATTTTTTAATAAATTCTCTTCTCGATTTATTCATAGGTAAGAGATTAATTTTGCTTTTACAGATGACTGATTTTTCAATTTATGCAATAGACTGTTAAGGATAAATGTAACACTTTTGGCTTGATGCTACTCTAATCGGACTGCTTTTTTAGATTACCTGCAGGCTCGCCATCAGTTACCCTTGGTCTCGTACAATAAAATCGGATTCCATTAAAAAACGAATTTTACCATGGCCGTTCCATTTTAATTCGCTTTTTAAGTGGGGTAATATCTTACAGCCGAAGAGAAATTTTCCTCCTCATGCGATAAATGACCAAAAAATGTGAACTACCCATTTTTGCTACCTTTGATCCAATGACGATTATTCACAAATCAGGTTTCGTAAGCATTGTTGGTAAGCCCAACGTGGGCAAGTCGAGTCTCATGAATAAACTAGTGGGGGAAAACCTTTCTATTATAACCGCCAAGGCTCAAACCACACGCCACCGTATAATGGGCATGTTAAATGGCGAAGATTTTCAAATTGTGTATTCTGATACTCCGGGTATTCTAGAACCCAAGTACGAGCTTCATCAGGCGATGATGAACTTTGTAAAAGTTTCATTAGAAGATGCCGACTTAATCCTTTTGGTGGTAGAACTAGGTGAAAAGTACGATGAGCAATTGTTTGAGCGCTTTAAAACCATTGCCACGCCCATCCTTCTTCTAATAAACAAAGTAGACCTTGCCAATGGCTCGCAAGTGGAAGACAAAGTTACCTACTGGAAGCAGTTCTTAAACCCTACTGAAATCATTCCTGTATCGGCAAAAAGTGGAGAAAACATTGACAAAATACTAGAAACCATAAAGCGCATGTTGCCTGCTCACCCCGCTTATTATCCAAAGGATGAGATGACGGATCGGTCAGAACGGTTTTTTGCCTCTGAAATAATCCGAGAAAAAATATTCATGAATTACGAGCAGGAAATTCCCTATAGCTCAGAAGTAGGCATCGATTCATTTAAAGAAGAAGAAAATATTATTCGAATTAGAGCGATTATTTATGTCGAGCGCGATTCACAAAAAGGCATTTTGATCGGTAAAGGCGGCAGTTCGTTGAAAAAAGTAGGTACCGAGGCCAGAGAAGATTTGGAGAAATTCTTTGCCAAAAAAATATTTCTCGAAACGCACGTGAAGGTGGCAGATAACTGGCGCAAACAGAAGCAAAAACTACGGCACTTTGGCTACTTTGAGTAATTGAACAGCCACCCCATGAGGCCGAATAGCCAATGAAGCGTTAACTTGCACCTCATTTAACAAATAGATTACTCGTTATCATGTCAAATATTGTTGCAATTGTAGGGAGACCGAACGTAGGCAAATCTACCTTCTTTAATAGACTCGTAGAAGAACGGCAAGCTATAATGGATGACATGCCTGGTGTTACCCGCGATCGGCATTATGGCTACGCCCAGTGGTGTGGCAAATTCTTTACTGTGATCGACACGGGAGGTTATGTAACAGGTTCGGATGATAAGTTTGAATCGGAAATACGGAAACAAGTGGAGGTAGCACTAGAGGAAGCTCAAGTAGTGATCTTTATGGTAGACTGTCGAGATGGCCTTACAGGATACGACAAGGAGTTTGCAAATATCATTAGGAGATCAAAAAAGCCGGTGTTGGTGGCAGCTAACAAGGCCGATACCCCCGATAAAAGCGCGTTGGCATCTGAATTCTATGAATTGGGAATGGGTGAAGTTTATCCCATTTCGTCCTCCAACGGAAGCGGGTCGGGCGAACTATTGGATGAATTGATTAAGCACCTACCTATTGAAGGACTGGAAAATCCGGATGAGGGAGTTCCTCGAATCGCGATTTTAGGAAGGCCCAACGTGGGTAAATCTTCGTTTTTGAATGTTTTAATAGGCAAAGAGCGCAGCATCGTTACTGACGAAGCTGGCACTACCCGCGACTCCATCGACACGCGCTACAAAATGTTCGGCAACGATTTTATTCTCACCGACACTGCCGGCATTAGAAAGAAAACCAAAGTAGTTGAAGATGTTGAATTCTACTCTGTACTCCGTTCATTAAAAGCACTCGAAGATTGCGATGTATGCATTATTGTAATTGATGCCGAGCGCGGATTGGAGTCGCAAGATGTCAACATCATCAGCTTGGCACAAAAGCAGGGCAAAGGCATCGTGATAATGGTAAACAAATGGGATCTGATAGAAAAAGATACCAACACTGCCGACAAGCGCAGAAAGGAGATGTTGGAGAAACTGGCTCCCATTACTTACATCCCTTTTATTTTCGCCTCGGTACTTACCAAGCAGCGGATCTTTCAAGTGATCGAAAAGGCCGTCCAGGTATTTTTTAACAAAACAAAGAAAATTCCTACATCGGCACTCAACGATGGCATGCTCCCAGAGATAGTACATTACCCGCCTCCATCTATGAAAGGCAAAATGATTCAAATCAAGTATGTTACACAAGTGGCTGCAAAAGTGCCAACGTTTGCGTTCTTCTGCAACCATCCACAGTATATCCAAGATTCCTACGTTCGCTTCTTAGAAAATCGTTTGCGAGAGAAATTCGATTTTGAAGGCGCGCCTGTTCGGTTATTTTTCAGAAAGAAGTAAACCCGATAACTATTTGGCCTTCAAAAACATACTAATGAGTGTAAGGGCGACTAAATTTGAGTTAAAATATCGAGGAATAAATAAAATTTTCTTACTTGATACTTTAAAATCCATCCTATCGCATATATTTGCAGCAAAATTTAAAACCTGTAAACTATGAAAAAATTGTTCGCATTATTAATGGTATGCGGCTTTGCTGTAGCATTTGTTGCTTGCGGTGGCGGAAACAAAGAAGCTGCTGAGAAAGCTAAAGCTGATTCAGTAGCTGCTGCTGCTAAAGCTGATTCTGTAAAAGCTGCTGAAGAAGCTGCTGCTACAGCTGCTGCTGTGAAAGCTGATTCAACTAAAAAAGCTGATTCAGTTGCCGCTGCTGCTGCTACAAAGAAGTAATCTCTAAAGAGATTTTTCCCGGGAAAGGCTTTAGACTTCTAAAGCCTTTTTTTATTTCTATGACTTTCGATAAAGTTCAGGTAATACTGCAAAAACACCTACCAGCACCGGCACTAAATTATTGCCTTGAATTGTGGTATTTCTATAAATTCGATTTCAAGCTGCGTAAAACTCGGCTTACTAAAATTGGTGACTTTACCTTTCGCACAGGGAAAACACCGCGGATAACGGTTAATCAAGACCTACATCCCTTCCTGTTTCTCACTACCTACATTCATGAAGTGGCTCATCTTGAAGTTCATCAGAAATTTGGGCATCGTATAGAAGCCCACGGCAATGAGTGGAAAAATTGCTTCAAAGACCTTATAAACCCATTACTTACTAACGAAATTTTTCCGAGCGATTTATTGGAGGGCTTGCGTATACACATGGCCGACCCGATGGCTACCACTTTTTCAGATCCGCTCTTAACTAAAATATTTAGAAAGTACGATGAAAGGGCATCGGCCGTAACCTTGCTTTCTGAAATTCCTGCTGGCAGCATTTTTTGCTTGCGCAATCGATGGTTTAAAAAAGGTGAAACAAGGCGCACCCGTGTTCTTTGTCAGGAATTGAAATCAAAAAAGAACTATTTGGTGCCCCTAGATGCGCCTGTAGAGAATGTTCAGTTAAGCCTCCTTTGAATCAATTCATTTATTAACGAATAAAATTTTTGTGGGTGCATGGTGCGCCAGCCTTCAATTTGCAGCGTGCCGCCCATGTTGATGTATTGGTCTAATTGATATTTCCGTAACTCATCTAAAATGAAAACGGGGAAATTGACTGCGGCAATCCAGCCCTCTTCCACACTTTCGTACCATTCTTCGTAATACGAGTCGTCTGAGCCATGGAAATTCATGATATTCTCGCCTATAAGAATAAACTTATTGATTCCTTCTGCTTCCAATAATTCAAACAGATTTCTTCGCAGCAGCATAATATCATTAGTGATGGCGTCGTTCCACTCGCCCAGAAACTCAATTATCGTAAAGCCTTCTTCGTAATCAGTAAAGAGTATTTTTACATAAAGCGTATCCGACTCGATAGCGTCCCAACCCGGATCGATATAAAAGCCGTAAATGGTATCCTGATAAAGGTCGTAGTTATATTCTTTCCCGAAAAAGGGTGATCGTTCATCGCTTGCTGAATCATAGTATTTGATCCAGTTATAGTAGGGCTCGATGTCATGCATGGAGTTTTGAAGAATCCACGGCTTTTCTCACGCTTCCATGTTTTTTAAGGAGTTGTTCGGCTTCATTGTAGGCGATTTTCAGCTCGTCCATAATCATGCGTGTGCCGCGATCTACCAATTTTTGATTGGATAACTGCATGTCCACCATTTTGTTCCCCTTCACCTTTCCTAACTTTATCATTACCGTGGTGGTGATCATATTGAGCACCAATTTCTGCGCAGTTCCTGCCTTCATTCGTGTGCTTCCGGTTACAAACTCCGCTCCAGTGGCTACTTCTATAGGGAAATCAACGTGCTTTGCCAGTTCGCTGCCTTGGTTGCACACAATGCACCCTGTGGCAATTCCCATTTCCCGGGCTCGTTGCACACCGCCAATGACGTAGGGCGTCCTTCCGGATGCCGCAATACCGATTACAACATCTAATTCATTGATGTCAAATTTTCTTAAATCCAGCCAGGCTTGTTGGGTATCGTCTTCTGCGTTTTCTACCGCTTTACGGATGGCAACATCTCCGCCAGCTATTAAACCTATTACAATGCCGTGGTCTACGCCATAAGTTGGTGGAATTTCAGAAGCGTCTACCACTCCCAGCCTTCCGCTGGTACCTGCTCCGATATAAAAGAGCCGGCCACCTTTGCCCATTCTATCCACCAGCACATTTACTAATAACTCTATTTGGGGAATTACCTGGGCGACCGTTGCGGGAACGGAATGATCTTCGCGATTGATATTTATGAGCAAATCGCGGATGCTCATTTGCTCTAGGTGGTTATAATTGGATGGGGACTCGGTAGTCATGATCTAAATATCTTTTTGGTGGAACAAAGTAAGCCCCGCAATGGGGCCTTCCAAAATGTTTTTTACGGTTATACCCTTATCATTGGCCACTTGCCGCAATATATCGCTAAAGTAAAAGGCTACCGACCCGGTAAAATGAACCTTTAAGTTTTTATAATTTTCATATTTCATGATAATGTTCTCATAGAAATCGGAGAATCCTCGGTAAACTAAATTGTAACAATATGGCTCTTTCAGGTGCTGGAAAATAAATTTCATAAAGCTAGCTAAAAATGCGCCCGGCTTTTCCTGTTGGTAGGCTTTCTCCAGCACTTCTTCGCGCGTCCAAGGGAAACGCTCATGAAATTGCCTTGCGAGCGATTCTGGAATATTTAATCGAAAATAATCGAAAATAAATTTCTTTCCGATGTAGGTGCCAGAGCCCTCATCGGCCAAAATCCAACCCAAGTTGGCCACATTTCCTATTATCTTTTCACCATCGTAGAGACAACTATTTGAACCTGTTCCTAAAATGCAGGCAATGCCTGGCTCATTTCCACACAACGCACGGGCAGCGGCAAGTAAATCCCAGCCTACTTCTATTTCCGCCTCGGCAAAATATTCTAAAAAAGCTGCCTTTATTATTTCCACATTTTTTTCTGAGGAAACACCAGTGCCATAAAAAAATATTTTGGTTACTGGCTCGGTTATCTGCTTGAGCAATGCTTGTTCAATATTGTTCTTTAGGTCCGCAATGGGCTGATAGTAAGGATTAAAGCCAGGGCAATGAGCTTGAGTTATTCTTCCGTCTTTGGTGAGTAAACGCCAATCTATTTTAGATCCACCACTGTCTGCTATTAAGATCATAGAGTTAAATTAGTCTGCCAATCGGCTCAAATTTATCAAAAACATTTTCATTATGCGGTGCCTCGGCTAACTCGTCTGTTAAATCTTGGCCAGCCCAGTGCTCATAATGCTTTCCGTTTCTCCACAGCCGAGAGCTTGTTACCTCGTAGATCAATCCCCGAAAGGCAATCCAAATTTGAGGCTTGTCTTGTCCATTCCTTAGCGCTAATTCGGCACGGGTATATTCCTTTAATTGATTCAAAGATTGGAAGTTATGTGATGGTAATCTTTCATTACGGTATACAAAAATTGGGAAGGAGATAGATTAGTTTCTATACCATAGAGTTTTTTGAGCTTGTCGGCTATTAACAATATCGGTTTTTCGTTACCCAATTGCACATTGGCCTCCAATGCTTCCTTAATGATTAAAATATCTTTATCGGACAAATTTACCACTTGGGGAAACTCGGCCACGTAGTTGTCATTGAGACTCTGCATTATTTTTTGACCTGTAACATGCGGGGCGGCAACGAGTTTTATTACGGTTGTTCCTGCGGCTAAATCCCCCAATCGTTGGCTGTTTTTAGTCAGTAAAATAAAAGTTATGGCAATCGAACCGCTCAACACCACATCAATTGGCCAAAGTATAAACCGAATGATATAGTTAGCGATAGTGGGTGATGAACCGTCTAATCTTACCACTTTTATGGCCATGGCCCGCTTGCCTGGCGTTTGCCCATTCATGGTTATCTCAAAAATTAAGTTATAAAAAAAAATGGGCAAGTAAGCCAAAATAATTGTCCACGTAGCAATGGCATTGGCTCTGGCTAAAAGCAGGAGTGCAAGAATTATATATGCCAAAAAAATTACAGCGTCTACAATAAAGGCCAAGACCCTATCAAATAAGCCAGCGAGATGATATCCAATTAAAACATTTTGCGTAGTGCGTACATTTATGGTTTGCATAGCCGATTCCATCCATTAACTTTCTGTTTCAAATATAACCTCAAAACCTATGACTATAGTAAGAGCTATTTGTGTTGTTTTATTCAGCTTGGCTATTATTTCCTGTTCAGAAAAAAAGCCAGCCGAACGAATGAATGAGGAAGAACTAAAAATGCTAGCCAACGAATTGGCGCATAAGTATATAATTGCCGATGGACATGTTGATTTGCCCGAAGTGATGGTAGAGAACGGAATTCTTGCCGATTCAGCCCATAGTCAGTTTTTCATCCATGCTACCAAGGGTGAGTTTGACTATGAACTTGCGCGGCAAGGAGGTCTTACTGCACCCTTTATGTCAATTTACATTCCCTCATCCTACCAAAAAAGAACTGATTTTGGGAAAACGTATGCCGATTCATTAATTGATTTGGTAGATGGAATGGTAAAGCTGCACCCCGAAAAATTTGCTCTTGCCGCCAATACAAGCGAAGTAGAAGCCAATTTTAAAGCTGGAAAAATTTCTTTGCCGAAAGGAATGGAAAATGGCGCCCCCATTGGCAATGATATTAAGAACTTAAAACATTTTTATGACCGTGGCATTCGCTACATAACACTTACCCATAGCAAGAACAACCAACTCTGCGATTCGTCAGGCGATACCGCAAAATGGAACGGATTAAGCCCTTTCGGGAGAGAAGCGGTGGTGGAGATGAATAGGTTGGGCATTATGGTTGATATTTCGCATGTGGACGATAGCACATTTTACCAAGTGATGAAGCTCACAAAAGTTCCCGTTATCGCATCGCATTCGTCTGCACGGCATTTTTCACCCACCACCAGAAGAAACATGACCGATGCCATGATTAAGGAGTTGGCGAAAAATGGTGGGGTAATGCTCATTAATTTTTATACCGCGTTCCTCGACTCGGCAACTGCCAAACAACAGAGGGTGAAAAACAACAAAATTCAGCTTGCTTTACGCGAAAAGGGATTAACAGAAAGTGATTCGCTGGCAAAACCAATTATCGAACAAATCAAAAAAGACAACCCAATGCCATTGGTGGATGTAGAAAGGGTGGCCGATCATATCGATCACGTAGTAAAATTAACTTCGATCGACCATGTTGGATTTGGCTCCGATTTCGATGGCGTGGATGGAATGTTACCGCAAGGTTTGACCGATGCCAGCATGTATCCTAATTTAATTTATAGTCTACTAAAGCGAGGCTACACGGAGGCTGATATTGAAAAAATTTGTAGCGGTAACTTTTTGAGGGTTTGGAAAAAAGTGGAGGAAAGTTCAACCAACTAATTTTTAGATTTAAGATTTACTATGAGAGAGGCCGCATTTATCAAACAGAACATTGAGCGGTGGCAGCAGTATGAAAAATTACTGTCCAGCGGGGTGATAACGCCCGAAAAAAAATCGGAGATATTCATTCAGCTTACCGATGATCTTTCGTTTGCGCTTACTCAGTATCCTAACAGTGAAACTACTCAGTACGTAAATACACTCACCGCAAAAATTCATCAGCAGATTTATAAAAACAAAAAAGAAGAAAAGAAGCGGTTTATCACTTTTTGGACGCTCGAGTTACCCCAACTCTTTTTAACGTTAAGAAGACCTTTGCTCTACTCTTTTTTGATAACTTTTATTGCCACTTCGATTGGCGCTCTTTCAACACTAGGTGATGATTCATTTACCCGGTTAGTGATGGGCGATGCGTATGTAAATATGACGATGGAAAACATTAAACACGGAGACCCAACCGGTGTTTATGGAAAAGGAGAACAACTAGACATGTTTTTTGCTATTACGTTCAATAACATACGCGTATCCTTCGCAGCGTTTGCAGCCGGCATTCTCTGCTCATTAGGAACAGGCTACTTACTTTTCCAAAATGGAGTAATGCTGGGATCCTTTTTTGCACTCTTTTACCAAGAAAAACTACTACTCGACTCCGTTCTTGTGGTAATGCTTCATGGAACGTTAGAGATATCGGCCATCATCATCGCGGGTGGTGCAGGCTTGCGAATGGGCAACAGCATTTTGTTTCCAGGCACTTATAGCAGAATGGAGTCATTTAAGATGGGCGCTAAAGATGGCTTAAAAGTAGTAATGGGGCTTATGCCTATTTTTATTATGGCCGGCTTTATCGAATCTTTTATTACACGATACAGCAATATGCCGCTTGTTTTAAAAATTCTTATCATCGCCTTGTCATTGGCTTTTGTTATTTTCTACTTTATTATTTATCCCCAACGCTTCAAAAACTATGTTCCGAAAAATTGAACTGCGCAGAACGCGCGATTTTAGCGCAAAAATCAACGCCACTTTTGAATTTGTAAAACAAAATCTAACCCCGTTGGCAAAGGGGCTCATCTTTATTGGTGGGCCGTTTCTCCTGTTACAAGGGTTATTTGCCGGGTTATATCAAAAACAAATTCTTTCTGCTGGTCTTTCGGCTGATCCATTTGCGATATTCTCAAAAGAGGCTTTCTCCTGGTTGGGCGTGTCCATGATTTTTTCAGTTTTCGGTTACATGTGCTCATTGATTGTTATCACCGAATTTATGCGGCTTTACGAGTTACGGGAAGACCCTGAAAAAATTGACCTTCCAGAAATTTGGGAAGGTGTGAAAAAAAACATCTTGCAAATGATAGGTGTTGGGATTTTAGTGGCAATTGTATTGACTATCGCTACCGTATTCTTCTTTATCCCGGGGCTGTACCTTTCTATCGTTTTATCATTAATTGTGCCCATTATGATAATTGAAGGCAAAAGCTTTGGCGATGCCTTTTCACGTTGTTTTACGTTGATCTCGGATAAATGGTGGAGCACATTTGGATTAATAATTGTTACTTCCATTATTGCCAGCGTTATGGCGTTAGTATTTACTATACCGCAATATATTTTTACGTTCATTATCGGTGCGCATAAAGTATCGGGAGGTAATGCTGAGCCAGCCTTGTGGGAGCAAGCGGGGCTAATAATTAGCAGCATGCTATACACCTTTGGAGGCAGTTTGCTCAGAAGCATTGTAGTTATTGCTGTTATTTTTCAGTATTATAATTTAGTTGAGCGAAAAGAATCTAAAGGCTTGCTTTCAAAAGTGGATAGCTTCGGACAACCAGACGAGCCAGCGGTAGCGCATGACGAAACGTATTAATTTAATTCTCTTTTTTTTGTTCGTTATAATTGTTTGCAACGCAACTGCTGATTCTGTTTTTGTGTTTGCTAATGATACATTTCGTATTCAAGAACGTTCAATAGATCACATTGCGCTCGAAAAGTTCAAAGCAGATACAGCTTTTCAATATGGAAGGCCACAGGAAGGAGTAACCGCCTGGCAGCGTTTGGTTGTATGGATTTTATCTATGATCGCAAAATTTCTTTTCTTCACTACCCAAACACTGGTAGGGCAAATAATATTCTACGCTCTACTAGGAGGGATACTCCTTTGGGTAATCTTAAAATTACTGAACATCGATGCAAAGGATCTTTTCTATCGCGGCAATACATCAACAAAAAATGAGTTTAAACTCGCTGAGGAAAATATCCATGAACTTGATTTTGAAAAATTGATTGAAGCCGCTGTGGAGAAAGGAGAATACCGCAATGCAGTACGGCTAACATTTCTTTATGCGCTAAAAAAATTGTCGGATGCTGATGCAATTAACTGGTTGCCGGGCAAAACAAATGACGATTATCTGAAGGAAGCAAAGCATCACTCAGCCGCATCAAAATTACAAGAATTAAGATACTATTTCGACTACGCATGGTATGGTCATTTTGAGATAAATGAAGATACCTATCGGCAAGTAAGGTCTTCGTTCCAGGAACTAAAAACAACGCTTGAATGAGACGAGATACAAAATACGCTCTTATTCTAGCCAGTGTAGTTGTTCTTTTCATACTGATTCAGCTTTTTGCACCCAAGCCTATAGATTGGACCCCTACATATCTCTCTTCCGACAAGAATCCTTTTGGAGCCTTCGTAACCAACGAGCTAATTAAACCATTATTTAAACAACAGATTAATCATACCAATTTTACAATTTATGAATTAGCGGATTCCATTAAACCGGGAGAAAACCTCCTAAGCATTAGCAATGAGTTAGCGTTAGATAATGAGTCAACGAAGGTTTTATTAAAAAAGGTAAGTGAGGGCAGTCACGCTTTTTTATCGGCCAATTATTTTTCGGGTTTGCTGAGAGATACTCTTAATCTCAATACAATCGATGTGTTTTTTGATGGCCTCACAAAACCGAGAATAGGCCAACAGGACACTACAGACCTAAAATTTTTACTGCCTTACTTCGAAAAGAGGGGATATTATTATCGCACAGAAAACATTTCTTACTTTTTTACCAACACCGATTCACTCAAAGTCAACGCATTTATCGTTTCCACCAATGCGTGGAATAAACCTGTAACATTAAGAATACCTTGGGGCAAAGGCTATTTAATTTTAAACACCACACCGTTAGCCTTCACTAATAACTATTTTTTGAGTGAGAAAAATTTCGAATATGCCAGTAAAACACTTTCTTTCTTGCCCGCTACTAAAACTTGGTGGACGAGTTATTATCAGACCGGAAAAATGGAGCCACAATCAAAACTTCGCTACCTATTAAGTAACGAATCACTTCGATGGGCTTACTACCTGGCAATAACGAGCCTGATTCTATTTATTTTTTTTGAAAGCAAGAGAAGGCAACGAATTATACCTGTTGTTAAGCCACTTACTAACACCACACTTGACTTTGTTCAAACGATTGGCAACATGTATTTTCAGGCAAACGATCATAAAGCAATTGCTGAAAAAAAAATCGGGTTCTTCATGGATCAAATTAGAACCAAGTATTTTCTTACCTCAGATATGGGAGATGTGTTTGTTGAGCAGCTAGCAAAAAAAACTGGTAATGATTTAGTTCGATCGCAACATCTATTTGCTTTGATAAAGGTCATTCAGACTACTCAATCGTTAACAAAAGAAATGTTGCTCGACTTAAATAAACAACTTGAAGAATTTAAATTATAAATTAGTAACAAATGGAAGAATTTAAAAGCAGAATTGACCTTGGTGCTTTCCACGAAAGTGTAGGCAAGATAAAATCGGAAATTGCCAAAGTAATTGTAGGACAAGACGGCACCATTGAACTGTTGATAGCGGCCATTTTTTCCAAGGGCCATGTTCTTATTGAAGGAGTACCAGGTGTGGCGAAAACACTAACAGCAAAATTGCTGGCGAAAGCCATTGATGCTGATTTTTCTCGTATACAATTTACCCCTGACCTAATGCCGTCAGATGTAATCGGAACATCGGTTTTCAATCCTAAAACTACTGACTTCGAATTTCGCAAAGGGCCTATATTTTCTAATCTGGTTTTAATTGATGAGATAAATCGCGCACCCGCTAAAACACAGGCCGCATTGTTTGAAGTAATGGAGGAGCGTCAGATTACGACTGATGGAAATACGTATTTAATGCAAGAACCGTATCTTGTATTGGCGACCCAAAACCCTATTGAACAAGAAGGCACGTACCGTTTGCCCGAAGCGCAACTAGATCGATTTTTGTTTAAAATTATTGCCGGCTATCCAAGTCTTGAAGAAGAGGTAAAAATCTTGGAGTTCAACCAAAAAGACGACCTAAACAACCAGATAAGGAGTATTGAAAAAGTACTTGATGCCAATCAAATAATCGCGTTTCGCGCATTGATAAGGCAGGTTTACGTGGAAGATAAAGTAGTCCGGTACCTAGCTCAAATAGCGCAAGAAACGAGATCAAACGCGTCATTGTTTTTAGGCGCATCGCCAAGGGCGACAGTCTCCATTTTAAATGCCTCTAAATCACTGGCTGCCATTCGCGGAAGAGATTTTGTAACACCAGAAGATATTAAGACGATTTGTGTACCTGCCCTGCGACATCGCGTTATTCTTACTCCGGAAAGAGAAATGGAGGGAGCAAGTGTAGACCAGGTGATCAAGCAGCTTGTTGATAAAGTCGAAGTGCCACGTTAATCTGCATGTTCTTGAAATTTATCAACGCCTTATACTTCTCTTCCAGGTTCTTTAGCATTGTTGGCTTATTGGTATCGTTGTTTGTTACGAGTTTTTTTATTACACTCCTTCTGCCCGTTAGCAAAGGTCTTTTGTTTTTATTTATTGGTGCTTTTACGGTTGACCTTTTGATTTTATTTTCAGCTCCAAAAGGAGTTGAAGGGAAAAGAATTTGTGGGGAGCGCTTATCTAATGGCGACCAAAATTCTATTACGATTAGTCTTAAAAGTTTTTTTAAGTTTCCCGTTTCCATAAATGTAATTGATGAAATACCACATCAATTTCAAGTGCGCACAATGAGTTTCGACCTCCTGCTCAAAGCAAGAGAAAACACAGTAATTCAATATAATTTGAGACCCGTAAAACGAGGAGAATATGAATTCGGGAACGTAAATATCTTTGTCTCCACGGTAATTGGTCTCCTCTCTCGCAGGGTTGTATCATCGGCTTCCAGCACGGTGCCTGTTTTTCCCTCATTCATTCAAATGCACACCTATGAATTATTGGCCATATCCAATAAATTGGTGGATACGGGTATAAAGCGAATCAGACGAATTGGGCAAAATTCAGAATTCGAGCAAATAAAAAAATATGTGGCGGGCGATGACATTCGAACCATTAACTGGAAGGCTACTGCTAGAAAGTCTGAGTTTATGGTGAACAATTTTCAAGATGAACGATCGCAACAAATTTACTCAGTCATTGACAAGGGGCGTGTTATGCAAATGCCGTTCAATGGCCTAAGCCTACTAGATTACGCCATTAACGCTAGTTTAGTAATTTCTAACATTGCCATAAAAAAATCTGATCGAGCAGGGCTCATTACTTTTCAAGACAAAGTGAATACGGTTCTACCTGCCAGCAAAGTGAATAAACAAATTTCAACAATTTTAGAGGTACTTTACAATCAAAGAACTTCGTTCCGCGAATCTGATTTCTCTTCTCTTTATTCAACTATTCGCGTTCGTATTTCACAGCGAAGTTTATTGTTTTTATACACCAACTTTGAAACCCTTTTTAGTCTCCAGCGGCAACTTCCGTTTTTAAAGAAAATCGCGCAACGGCATTTATTGGTAGTAGTATTTTTCGAGAATACAGAAATAAAATCGCTCATTGACACCAGCGCCTCTAACTTACAATCTGTCTACTATAAAGCAGTGGCGGAGAAATTTAGCTTGGAAAAAAAAATGATCGTAAGGGAGCTGCAAAAGAATGGGATTCAGGCACTCCTTACACCTCCAGACAAACTCACCATCAATGCGATTAACAAATATCTCGAACTGAAAGCTCGGAATATGATTTAATGAAGTTGTAAAGACAACTCAAATTCAATAATTTTAGCAAAGGATAAAATTCAAATTGTATGAAAAAGCTGATGATTGTTGTGTTGATTTTTTCAATGGGGGGCGCGGAGACGTTGGCGCAGAAAAAATCTCTTAAACTTTTTAAAATGTCTACTAATGCGCAATACTCAAAAGGTAGTGTGTTAGTAAAAATAAAACCTGAGCATAAAAAGATGTTTGCGTCTAGTTCATCAAATGGACGTACGCAAGGCTTCAATGGCGCGATGGTCTCTCCGCTTACACCCAGGGCGCATTCTGATCAAGCGCAAACAGGTAGATTGAGTCCACCAACAATCGATATTACTTCGTATTATAAGCTTTCTTTTGACGCCTCGGTGGATGTGGAGAGCTACATAAATGAACTTTATTCAACGGGGTACTTTGAAATAGTCGAACCTAATTATGTTTACAAATCGCAAGTTGTGCCGAATGACCCGTCCATTGGTAATCAGTATCACCTTCAAACAATCAAAGCCTTTGAAGCCTGGGACATTGCAAAAGGAAGCACCAATAGTTCTGTGGCTATCGCTATAATTGACTCAGGTGGGGAGTTAGACCATCCCGATTTAAAAGATAACCTTTATGTTAATACCAAGGAGATTCCCAACAACGATATTGACGATGATAACAACGGGTACGTGGATGATGTGCAAGGTTGGGACTTTATTGGTGGTGACACGCTGAATGTAAATAATCCAAATTTTAGTGGGGATAATAATGTGCGGATAACAAAGGGAGGTGATATTAGTCATGGAACATGGACTGCTGGTTGTGCAGGAGCATCAACGAATAATGGGATCGGTGTGGCCGGTGTGTCGTACAACACCAAATTGCTATTCACCAAGCACTCCGCTGACAATCAGAAAGAAACCTCTGGAAGTGTCTATGGCGCTTATTCGGGGCTATTATATGCTGCCAATCAAGGAATAAAAATTATCAATTGCTCTTTTGGGGGATCATCCCGCAGTCAAATAATTCAAGATCTTATCAACTATGTGGTATTTGATAGGGGCTGTTTAGTGGTAGCAGCCGCTGGAAATAATAATAGCGATGAACCTCAATATCCAGCATCCTACGATAACGTTCTTTCGGTTTCGGCAACCGACAAAAATGATAAACGCTCCTCCTTTTCAGGATATGGAAAAACGGTTGACATCGCTGCTCCAGGTTCAAATATTCTCACTACCGGCTACAAAAGCATTTACACAAGCGAAAGCGGTACGTCTTTTTCTTCACCTATTGTTGCTGGCGCAGCGGCATTGGTGTGGGCGAAGAACCCCACTTTTACTCCTACGCAAGTAGCTGAGCAACTAAGGGTAACCGCAGACGAAACAGCGTTAAATGCCGCTAATCCCGGTTTCATCAGGCAACTTGGTAAGGGACGTCTAGACATACTAAGAGCGCTTACATTAGAATTTCCTTCTATTCGCGCAACAGATTCGAAACTGCTCAATGCAAACGGGCTTGCCGCTCAACCGGGAGAAAAAGCCTTTCTGTCTTTTAACTTTACCAATTATTTAAAAGCAACTTCTAGTGGTCTTCAGATCTCCATCACAAGTTCCTCCCCGTTTGCATCGATCTCCAAGGCAACCGTTAGCCCCGGTTCAATCGGAAGCGGATCAACTGCGTCTAATAAACTTACTCCATTCGAGTTAACAATAAGTGCCGGTGCTTCGGAAGATGCAAGCGTTGATCTTCTGATCACCTATACAGATGGTGCTTATACTGATTACCAATTTGTGAGTTTTTTAGTGAACAGATCTTTTATTGATATTGATAAGAATAACATTACCACAACACTAACTGGTATAGGTAGAATTGGCTATGCCGATCCTGAAAATCAGACTCGTTTAAAGGGCAGTGGTTTTAATTTTTCAAACTCCTCGATGGTCTACGAAATGGGGCTAATAATGGGAACCTCGTCTACGAACATTTTCAACAACGTAAGAGGGGTAAACAGTGTCTTCGACCAAGACTTCACTTCCATCAATAAAATAAAAGAAATATCTCCTGGTGAGAAATCATATGGAGAAGTCTTTGGCTCCATTGCGGATAATGCAACTACTGGTCAAGAGAAAATTTCACTTAGCTATCGAAGTTTTGTTTGGAAAGAAAAGCCTTACGATCGATTTGTTATATTAGAATACAAAGTGAAAAATCCAACCACTCAACCAATCAACGGATTCCATTTTGGCATTTTTGCTGATTGGGATATTACGACCGATGGAAGGGAAGATGCCGCTGATTGGGATAATGAAAATAGACTCGGTTATGTCTATCCCGCCACATCGGCTGCAAAACCAATTGGGGGTATTCAGGTCCTTACGGGAACACCCGAATACTATGCTATTGACAATCTCGATGCCAACGCTGGTCCAGATTCTTTTGGGCTTTACAACGCCACTTCCAGCAGTTATACTGACATCGAAAAATTTACTTCAATTTCGAGTGGCCTGAAGCGGCTAAACGCTGGAAAAAACACAACAACAGGCAACGATGTGAGCCACGTGGTATCAAGCGGTCCATATAACATTGCAGCAGGGCAAGAGATTACGCTTGCATTTGCGCTTCATGCTGGCGCAAATTTGAGTGACTTAAAGAGCTCTGCAAAATATGCTGACTCCGTTTATAACTATACGCTCAAAGCAGCCAAACCTATCGCTGTGGGAATTTCAACCTGCTATGGCAAACCAGCGGTGTTAACCGCCAGTGGTGCTTCAAAAATAAAATGGTATAGAGATTTTACAGGCGGAACAGCAATCGCTACAGGAAATCAATTCACAACGGGCAATTTGTTTAATGACACTATACTTTACGTTTCAAATGCAGAGAAATCTTTTGAGAGCGTGCGAACACCCATCAAAGTGTCTGTAAAGTCAAACCCAACAATTACAACTTCTGGTGCCACTACCTTTTGCCAAGGTCAGTCGGTAATACTTTCGGCAAATGACGCTGACTCCTTTTTATGGAGCACTGGTGCTACTACCAAAACAATTGAAGTAAAAACCGCTGGCGATTACTCGGTGATTGTTAAAAGCACCTCGTTGAATTGCCAGGCTACTTCAAAAACAGTTTCTGTAAAAGTAAACCCCGGCCCTACGGCAAAATTTGCAGCTCCTGCCTCTGTTGGCATATTAGCTACGGTTTCTTTTACTGACCAAAGCACAAATGCCATATCATGGGCCTGGGATTTTGGTGACGGTAATAAAAGCTCACTTCAAAACCCAACAAACACTTTCAAAGACATACGTGATGTAACAGTTAAATTAATTGTTACGGCTGCAAATGGATGCACTAACAGCGTTTCCAGTCCTATTTCTGTAATTACCGGCCAAGAAGATTTAGCTTCTAATCAGGTCTTCGCATTTCCAAATCCTATCAACGGTCAAGTTCTAACGGTTGAAATCCCTTCGGGATTGATACCGATTTCCGCGCGAATCGTTACAACTTTTGGGGAATCGCTTTTTGCTCAAGAATTTTCAGTTACTTCTGAAAAGGTTGTACTTCAAATCCCTGTGTCTGAATTTCCTGCTGGGATGTACATTGTTCAAATAAAAACAAAAGACGGATTGATCAGCAAAAAAGTAATCAAAAACTTATAACACCCTATTGACAAGTTGAACTCTTTTCGAAGGCTAAATATTTAATACTCGATTTTCAGCAATTACTATTATTCTGTGTTTATTTTTGCGGTATTTATTTAGCCCCAAAAAGAGATGCCCAGAGACAGAAGTATTCGTTCCATTCTTATAATCGGAAGTGGCCCCATTGTAATTGGCCAAGCCTGCGAATTTGACTACGCTGGTTCTCAAGCAGCCAGGTCGCTTCGCGAAGAAGGAATTGAAGTAATTCTGATCAACTCCAATCCGGCAACGATCATGACGGATAAGGTTACAGCGGATCATATCTACTTAAAGCCTCTTGAGAAAAAATATATCCGCGAAATACTTGAAAAGCATCATGTGGATGCCGTTCTACCTACCATGGGCGGGCAAACGGCATTGAATCTTTGCATTGATTGCGAAAAGGCTGGCATTTGGGAACACTATGGAGTAAAGATTATTGGTGTTGATATCAAGGCCATTGAAACCACCGAGGACAGAGAGAAGTTCCGGATGAAAATGCTGGAACTAGGAGTTGGCGTTTGCAAAGGTGCCACCGCTACTTCATTCTTAATGGGAAAAGAAATAGCCCAAGAAATCGGGTTTCCGCTAGTAATCAGGCCTTCTTATACGTTGGGCGGAACGGGTGGAGGCTTTGTGGAAAAACAAGAAGACTTTGATGAAGCGTTGAATCGCGGGTTACACGCATCGCCAATCCACGAAGTTCTTGTGGAGAAGAGCATAATGGGCTGGAAAGAATATGAATTGGAGCTATTGCGCGATGGTGCAGGAAATGTAATCATCATCTGCTCGATCGAAAACTTTGACCCGATGGGCATACACACAGGCGACTCGATTACCGTGGCACCCGCTATGACACTGTCGGACGTGGTATACCAACGCATGCGAGATCTGGCCATAAAAATGATGAATGGCATCGGCAAATTTGCTGGAGGTTGCAACGTTCAGTTTTCTGTAAATCCAGAAGATGACTCGATCATTGGAATTGAAATTAACCCGCGTGTGTCTCGGTCATCTGCATTGGCATCAAAGGCAACTGGTTACCCGATTGCCAAAATTGCTGCCAAATTGGCAATTGGTTATAATCTAGATGAATTACAAAACGCAATTACCGGAACCACAACCGCTTACTTCGAGCCAGCCCTGGATTATGTAATCGTAAAAATACCTCGTTGGAATTTTGACAAATTTCAAGGCACCGATCGCAGACTGGGCCTTCAAATGAAGTCGGTTGGAGAAGCCATGGGCATTGGCAGAAACTTTCAAGAGGCCTTGCAAAAAGCGTGTCAATCGTTAGAGATAAGAAGAAATGGGCTTGGCGCGGATGGTAAAGAGCTGAAAAATCAAACGGAACTGCTTTATAGTTTAGAGCACCCAAGTTGGAACAGACTGTTCCATATTTATGACGCAATGAAGTTGGGCATTTCAATGAAGACAATCCAAAAACTTACCAAAATTGACAAATGGTTTTTGGAGCAGATATATGAGATGATCGAACTCGAAAACGAGATCGCAAAGTATGAATTGGCAACATTACCTAAGCAACTTTTAAAAACGGCAAAGGAAAAAGGGTATGCCGATAGGCAAATTGCTCACCTTATTGACTGTTTAGAAAGCGAGGTTCATTCAAAAAGAAGAGAGCTTGGCATCAACAGAGTATTCAAACTAGTCGACACCTGTGCGGCAGAATTTGAAGCAAAGACCCCGTACTACTATTCAACGTTCGATGAGGAGAACGAGTCAATCGTTACTGACCGCAAAAAAGTAATTGTTCTTGGCTCGGGTCCAAATAGAATCGGCCAGGGCATCGAGTTCGATTATTCGTGTGTGCATGGCGTGCTGGCTGCCAAAGAATGCGGCTACGAAACCATCATGATCAACTGCAACCCGGAAACCGTTTCCACGGATTTTGATATTGCCGATAAACTTTACTTTGAACCAGTATTCTGGGAACACCTTTGGGATATCATCCAGCATGAAAAACCGGTAGGGGTAATTGTTCAATTGGGTGGACAAACTGCTCTTAAGCTAGCGGAAAAGCTAAGCAAGTATGGCGTTAAAATACTTGGCACTTCCTATGAAGCCTTGGACTTAGCTGAGGATCGCGGAAGCTTTTCAACTCTGTTAAAAAATCTAAATATTCCTTATCCTGAATTTGGCGTGGCAACCGATGCTGATGAGGCGTTGGAAGTCTCTAAAACAATTGGGTTTCCGCTTCTTGTAAGACCTTCATACGTATTGGGTGGGCAGAGCATGAAGATCGTAATCAATGAAAAAGAATTAGAACATCACATTCTTGATATTTGGAAACACTTGCCAGAAAACAAAGTGCTGCTAGACCACTTTTTGGATGGCGCGATCGAAGCAGAGGCCGATGCCATTTGCGATGGCGAGGATGTTTACATCATCGGCATTATGCAACACATTGAACCCGCGGGCATTCATTCGGGTGATTCGTACGCGGTACTTCCGCCCTATAATTTGGGAGATTTCGTAATCAAACAAATAGAAAGCTATACTAAACGAATTGCGTTGGCTTTGAAAACAGTTGGCTTGATCAACATTCAGTTTGCCATTAAGAACGATACGGTTTATATAATCGAAGCAAATCCAAGAGCATCGCGTACAGTGCCTTTTATCTGCAAAGCATATGATGAGCCGTATGTGAATTATGCGGCTAAAGTAATGTTGGGAGAAAAGAAAGTGAAAGACTTCACCTTTGCTCCTAAAAAACATGGCTATGCGATAAAAGTACCGGTATTCTCATTCAGCAAATTTCCAGACGTAAATAAAGAGCTTGGCCCTGAAATGAAATCAACAGGAGAAGCTATCTATTTTATTGATGACTTAATGGATGATTACTTTTTGAGTATTTATAACGATCGGAATTTGTATCTGAGCAGATAATACAAATTACATTTTTACTCCAAAGGACAGGAATTCCTTCCCGTGAAGAATCTTGTTAAGCTCGCGTTGCGTTTTCATGATATCGTCAAGGCTAAGATTAAGCTCAGTGTTATAAATTTTATAGATTAGCACCCACTCTTCTTTGTCCATAAATCCATCTGAATTTGCAATCACACACATCCAGGAAATGCAGCGTATTTGCTTTTCTTTATCTAATCTTTTTAACCCGGCTAAACAATCAGTATAAAGACCCGTTCGCTCTTTTTGTTTAAAACTTTCAAGGGCTGACTGGAATTTGCTTTCGTCAAAACCTTCTGCTCTAATCATTTTCTTACCTAGTGTAAGCTCTTTTTCGCTAATCTTCCCATCAGCACAAATCACAAGATAATAAAGGCCTGTTATGGTAGATGTAAAATCCAATTTGACGCTGTTTTGTCTGTAAATTAAAGAAATCTTTACGCTCCGACAATTGCAATAATTGCCAGCTAAGAAAAAATGATGGTAGCGAGAATTTCTGGAATATGCTGGAATGTAAATGATGGAGGCCTTTCTCTATAAAAAATGTTGATTCCATCTGTATCAAAGAAACTTATACCTTTGTTTAGTAGTTACAGACATTGTTATGTTTAAGATTCTAATAATCATGGGCCTTGTGGTCTATATTCTTTCCAAAATCGGAGGCTTTTTTTTCAAAGTAGGTGCTGCCTCACAGCAAAGGCAATATCAACAACAAAAACCAGGTGAAGGCTCTATTAATGTAGATTCCCCTTCAAAAAAAAGTAAGAAATCGACCAGCATTAATGGAGGTGAATACATCGACTACGAGGAAGTGAAATAAATCTAATGGTTCTTAATTTTTCAAAGTATCAAGCCACAGGCAATGACTTTGTCCTGGTGGATAACCGTTTATTAGCGCATTCTTTTTCCACAGAAGAAATAAAAAAAATCTGCGACAGACGATTTGGCGTTGGAGCTGATGGGCTGATTTTAATTGAAAATGATCCGCGTTCAGATTTTAAGATGATTTATTATAATAGCGATGGAAGCCAAAGCCTTTGCGGGAATGGGTGCCGTTCGGCCATCGACTTTGCGAATCAACTCGGGCTAATACAAGAAAAAACAAAATTTTCGGCATTTGACGGAATTCATGACGGAGAACTCCTTCCGAACGGGAAAATCAGACTTCATATGGCCGATGTAAGAGGTGTAAGGCGCTTGGGAGACAATTATTTTATTAATACCGGATCGCCACACTTTGTGAAGTTTGTTAATGACTTACCTAATTACCCGGTATTATTAGAAGGTCAAACTACTCGGTATAGTAAAACGTTCGAACCCGCAGGCGCCAATGCCAATTTCGCTGAGCTAAAAAACAACAACACGGTGGCAGTTCGAACCTATGAAAGGGGCGTTGAAGACGAAACATTTTCGTGCGGCACCGGGGTAACCGCGGTGGCGTTGGCATCGTCTTTTCATGGTTATACCTCGCCCGTTTCAATCGAAGTTCGGGGCGGAAGCCTTTCAGTGGAGTTTAAAACAAGCCAGACCGACACGTTTGAGGAGATATTCCTCATCGGCCCTGCCAAAATGGTCTTTCAAGGACAATTGGAGTTATAATTGCACGGCTGAAATCTTTACTTTTGCACACTTAAATTAGTTGTGGGTGAAGAGGTCTAGATTTCTGGAGAATTCTGCGAACTAACTATTCAACCCACAACGGTCAACTTACTACTATGCTCAAGCTTATTGCGAAAATCTTCGGTACAAAATCAGAAAAAGACATCAAGCGTATAATGCCGCTGGTGGAGGAAACAAAACGCGAAGGCGAGAAACTGCTTTCTATCAGCCATGATGAACTAAGAGCAAAGACTGCCGAAATTCAAGGGTTTATAAATTCAAAACTAAAAGTTACAGACGATAAGCTTACAGAACTTCATAAGCAAATTGCCGATCAGCCTGAACTTGATTTAAATGAAAAGGACAGTATCTTCAAAGAAATAGATCGTATTGAACTTGAGAGAAACAAAGAGCTTGAGAAAGTATTGATCGAAGCGTTGCCTAAAGCCTTTGCCATCATCCGGGAAACCGCACGTAGATTTAAAGAAAATCCGTATTTGGAAGTTACGGCCACTCAGCAAGACAGGGTTTTTGCAAGCCGTTACCAAAACGTAAAAATAGCTGGCGAAAAGGCGCATTGGCACAACCAATGGATGGCCGCAGGAAATATGATTACCTGGGACATGGTGCATTATGACGTTCAAATCATTGGGGGCATTGTGCTCCACGAAGGAAAAATTTCTGAAATGGCAACAGGCGAAGGAAAAACGTTGGTGGCCACGTTCCCCACTTTTTTGAATGCACTTGCTAAAAGGGGTGTTCATATTGTTACAGTAAATGACTACTTAGCGAGGCGCGATAGCGAATGGATGGGGCCACTCTTCCAATTTCATGGGTTGACTATTGATTGTATTGATCGGCATGAGCCCAACTCGGAAGAGAGAAGAGCTGCGTATCAAGCTGACATAACCTATGGAACTAACAATGAATTTGGTTTCGATTACTTGCGAGATAACATGGCGCGTGAACCAGAAGAGCTAGTGCAGCGACATCATCACTACGCGATGGTGGATGAAGTAGATAGTGTGTTGGTAGATGAAGCACGGACACCATTGATTATTTCAGGCCCTATACCTCGCGGTGATGAGCACGAATTTTATGATCTAAAGCCTCGCATCTTTAAATTGGTGGAAGCACAGAAAAAATTAGTCAACCAATATTTGAACGATGCCAAAAAACAAATTGGCGAGGGTAACGAAAAAGATGGCGGGCTGTCTTTGTTTCGCGCGCATCGCGCCATGCCTAAGTTCAAACCAGTAATAAAATTCCTCAGCGAAAGCGGAGTAAAAAACCTGCTTCAAAAAACAGAAAATTTTTATCTGCAAGACAATAAAAAAGAGATGCCCGTGGCCGATGCACCTCTTTATTTTGTAATTGATGAGAAGGATAATAGCGTTGATTTAACCGAAAAAGGAATTGACTTAATTACCGGGCAAGGTGAAGACCCTAAGTTTTTTATTTTGCCAGAAATTGGAATTGAGCTATCCAAGATTGAGAAAGATGCTGGATTAGAAGCTGAGGCCAAGCTTCATAAGAAAGAAGAGTTAATTAGAGATTATACTACAAAATCACAGCGTATTCATAGCGTAAATCAGTTATTGAAAGCTTACACGCTATTTGAGCGCGATACCGAATATATTATAGTAGATGGCAAGGTAAAGATTGTAGATGAGCAAACTGGGCGCGTGCTCGATGGCAGAAGATATTCGGATGGTTTACACCAAGCGATTGAAGCAAAAGAGAACGTAAAAGTGGAGGACGCGACTCAAACGTATGCCACCATTACACTTCAAAACTATTTCAGAATGTATCATAAGCTTGCGGGTATGACAGGTACAGCTGAGACCGAAGCGGCTGAGTTATGGGACATTTATAAACTTGACGTAGTTACTATTCCCACCAATAAGCCAACTACTCGAAAAGATGACGATGATTTGGTTTTCAAAACTATGCGCGAGAAGTTCAATGCGGTAGTTGAAGAAATTGTGAAACTTACAGGTGAGGGGCGACCCGTTTTGGTGGGAACTACTTCCGTGGAAATATCCGAGGTTTTAAGCCGTATGTTACAGTTGAAGAAAATTAAGCACAACGTGCTTAACGCAAAGCAACATCAACGGGAAGCGGAAATTGTAGCAGAAGCAGGAAAGCCTGGAACGGTTACTATCGCAACAAACATGGCGGGTCGTGGTACCGACATTAAACTTACTGCGGAATCAAAAGCCGCTGGTGGTTTGGCTATTATTGGTACCGAGCGGCATGAGTCAAGGCGCGTTGATCGTCAGTTGCGTGGTCGTGCGGGTCGCCAAGGTGACCCTGGTACTTCGCAGTTTTATGTTTCCTTAGAGGACAACTTAATGCGCTTATTCATGCCTGAAAACATTGCAAGGCTAATGGATAGGCTCGGGTTAAAAGAAGGTGAAGTTATTTCTCATTCTATGGTAACGAGTTCAATAGAACGCGCCCAAAAGAAAGTAGAAGAAAATAACTTTGGGATCCGTAAGCGCTTATTAGAATATGACAACGTAATGAATTCCCAGCGGGAAGTGATCTATAAGAGAAGAAAAAATGCATTGTTTGGCGAACGTTTACAATTTGATATTCTCACAATGCTCTTCGACACCTGCGATGACTTTATTGCTAACGCAAAAGCCGGTGAAAGCGTGGAAAACTTCAAGCTGAATGTGCTGAGTTCATTGGGCTTTGATTTTCAGGTAACGGCTGAAGAAATAGCAAAGACCGATCAGGTACTGCTCACTGAAAAACTATATGAGCAAGCGCTAGCTCATTATGATCAAAAGAATAAAGCGATTGCAGCTAAGTCGATGCCAATTATGAAGGACGTCTTCAAAACCCGTGGCGCCACAATTGAAAACATACTTGTGCCATTCTCTGATGGAACGAAACAAATTGGAGTGGCTGCCGATTTGAAAAAGTGCGTGGCCACCAATAATGCAGAACTGATTCGATCCATGGAGAAAATGATAACCCTCGCTATCATCGATCAAAATTGGAAAGAGCACTTGCGCGATATGGATGACCTTAAGCAGTCGGTGCAGAATGCTGTGTATGAGCAAAAGGACCCACTCTTGATCTATAAATTTGAAGGTTTTGAAGCGTTCAAACGATTTATCGCTAAGGTAAATTCGGAAACAATTTCTTTCTTACTGAAAGCGGATATTCCTGTTGAAGAGCCGGATCAAGTGCAAGAAGCGCGCGCGCAAAAAAGCAAAATAAGGCTGAGCGAAAATAAAGAAGAGTCACGGTCACTACTTTCTGGAGGCAGCGAACAAGCGCCTGCCCAACAGCGGCCACAAGAGGAAAAAATTATGCCTGTGAAATCAGATAAAGTGGCTAATAGAAATGATAAGGTTTCGGTGCAGTATACCAATGGCACGGTAATGAAGGATGTGAAGTACAAAAAAGTTGAAGACGATATTAACGCAGGAAGATGCGTTGTGATTGAATGATGAGGAAGATTCAAGGTTCAAAATTCTGGATTCAAAACTGGCTTGCGAGGGTTCAACTCAAGGTCATTTTTCTTTCTATTTTACCATTTTTGCTTGGGGTAGTTATCTCCTGTTCAGCGCAAAGAGTAACCAAACCATATGCGGAAGACTTGTCCGCTTATCGGCAAAAATTTGACGTAAGAATTGACACTTCAAAAAAGGTAATTTCTCCCCAAAGAGACCGGGCCGTCATCAAGCCGACAAAAAATATAAACGCTAAACTAGATGCCATTCTGGATAGCATCGATAAACAAAACTTACAAAAGAAATTTGTAGATGGCTTTACTATTCAAATCTATTCGGGACCAAGTAAAGAAGATGCCATGACCGCCAAACAAAAAGTAGTAGAAGAATTAACCGACTTCAATGCAAACCCAATTCAGTACCTGCAACCAAAATTCAGATTGAGCATAGGTAGCTATTTTTCGAAATTGGAAGCGCAAAAGGATTTGGTCAAGCTAAAATCCTATTTCCCCGGAGCCATTCTAGTACCAGAAAAGATACAAATCCGGTAGCGTGGGAAGTTAATAGCTATTTTGACTTATGGCGCTGATAGACAACATTAAAAGAATCTCGATAGCTCAAGCTGAAGAAGTTGTTTCGTTTCGAAGGCACCTGCACGCTCACCCTGAACTTTCGTATGAGGAATTTAATACGGCAAAATTCATTGCTGAAAAACTACGGTCATTTGGGCTCACACCGCAAGAAGGGGTCGCTACTACCGGTGTGGTAGTTCTTATTGAAGGAAAAAATCCTAAACGGAAAACAGTCGCGTTGAGAGCAGACATCGATGCGTTGCCTATTAACGAGGAAAACAACGTGACTTATAAATCGATCAACAAAGGTGTTATGCATGCCTGCGGTCATGATGTGCACACTTCCTCTTTACTGGGCACAGCCAAGATTTTGAATTCAATTAAAGACCAATTTGAGGGCACTGTTAAGCTAATATTTCAGCCAGGAGAAGAAAAAAATCCGGGCGGAGCATCTTACATGATTAACGAAGGCGTACTTCAAAACCCTGCCCCTGAGTCGATCATGGGCCAACATGTTATGCCGTTGCTGCCAGTAGGTAAAATAGGGTTCCGCGAAGGTGTGTATATGGCTTCGTCTGATGAATTGTATTTGAAAGTGATTGGGAAAGGAGGCCATGGTGCTGCACCGGAGTTAACTGTCGATCCGATTGTGATTGCCTCTCACATTATTCTTGGACTGCAGCAAATCATTAGCAGAAATGCAAACCCCAAGCAGCCAACTGTGTTAACATTCGGAAGCATTAGCGGTAAAGGAGCTACCAACATTATTCCCGATGAAGTAAATATTGCGGGGACATTTCGTGCGCTGAACGAAGAATGGCGTGCTTCCGGGTTACAGAAAATTGTAAAAATGGCCGAGGGTATTGCAGACAGCATGGGTGCTAAATGCGATGTGACGATTTCACACGGCTATCCTTATCTTCAAAATAACCCTGCGCTCACAAAAAGAATACGCAAAGCAGCCGAAGAATATGTCGGTACCGAAAATGTAGTTGATTTGGAATTGGCGATGGGTTCAGAAGACTTCGCTTACTATTCACACCTAATTCCTGCTTCATTTTACCGTTTGGGAACACGTAATGATTCAAAAGGCATCACCTCGTATGTTCACACCCCCACTTTTGATATAGATGAGGAGGCGCTAGAAATCGGCCCAGGCTTAATGGCTTGGATGGCTATTTGCGAGCTAAACAGCTAAAATTTATTAAGTATTTGTTAATACGCCCCCTCAGTACCCAACACTTGTTATATTTACTGAGATGATCGACCTGCCACCGAATTCGCCAGAAATTAATGTTGCCGTTCCTTGGAAATTGTGGTCTAGAAATTTTGCGTACATAGCGGCCGCACTGCTTATTTTTCTTTTCTCGCTCGATCTGATGATCTCTTCTGTTCAGCAGATTGGGAAAGCCGCTGCTGAAACAATTATTTTAGCTACCTCAAACCCATTTATTGGCTTGTTTATTGGGCTATTGATTACCGCTATTATTCAAAGTAGTTCTGCTACCACGTCAATGACCGTGATACTTGTTGCCTCTGGTTCTTTGACCATTGAGGGTGCTATACCAATTATTATGGGCGCTAACGTTGGCACCACCATCACCGCAACGATCGTTTCGTTAGGTTTCATCACCAAGAAAAAAGAGTTCCAGCGAGCTATGGCTGCGGGCACTTACCACTTCTTTTTTAACCTTCTTACGGTTGTGATTCTATTTCCTTTAGAATATTACTATGGCTTTTTAAGTGGACTGGCCAAGTACATAGCTACTGCTTTTTTTAACGAACCTACAGGTCCCATAAAAAGTGATTTCTCTTTGTTAGGTAATGGGTTTAGCCCGATAATAAATTTTTTAATCACTACCGTAAACAATTCATTGCTCTTGACTGCGCTTTCCTTTGCACTGCTTTATGGCTCAATCTTGCTATTTCGCAAAGTGCTTACCGACATTTTGGGCTTCACCTCGCAACCAACCTTTTTGCGCCTGTTTTTTAAAAGTCCTTTGAAGTCATTTGCCTGGGGTTTATTCACAACTGCTGCCATTCGGTCTAGCACAGTAACCACATCATTGGTTGTGCCGCTAGTTGCCAACAAGCTAGTCAGGTTAAGAGCAGCGGTTCCTTTTATTTTAGGTGCGAACATTGGTACAACCATTACTGCTTTTATCGCTGCATCGTTTAATTCTAACGCTGCCATAAGCATTGCCATTGCGCATTTTCTTTTCAACGTGATTGGCGTAGGTCTATTCTTCCCAATCCCGTACATAAGAGAATTTCCAATTTATCTCGCCAACAAATTGGGTAAATTAACATTAAAGTATCGGCTAGCAGGGTTTCTATTTCTACTATTGACATTTTTCTTTATTCCATTTTCTTTAATTTATTTTCATAAGAACACCGTAAAAACAGATGAGTTAACCTATCAAATTACTGACTTTACAACTAATAAAAAGTCAACCTATTCAGTAATCGTTAAAACGTTTGAGAGCCAGCAAGTGAGTCGATGGCATTTCTATAACGCAGCTCAGCCATTCGATGATGGCCACGAAACGAAAGCCTTGTCTGTATATCGTAAAAACAATTTGTTTTTTATCGGTAATGATTTGTATGAGCTAAATAAAAAAGGCTTTTGCAAAGATGGAGAAGAAAAAGGTGGGAAATTTAAGATGTGTATCGATGATATTTTCGCACACCTTAGTGTAAATACAGTATTGAGCTTTGATTCCGTGTATTCTTATAGAAAAGATTTCTATACAATGCCAATTGACTCTTCCTACACAAAAGTTTACATATCTGCTGCTTCAAATATTCTGGTCAAAAAAGAAAAAATAACACCGTCTGGCAGAATACTTTGGTCTGAAGAATTGATTTCAGCGAGGAAGTAAGATCAATTCCTGTTTTTATTATATTGCTTTAATTATCTCATGGAAAAAATTAAAGACATACTGTTTAAACTATTCAAATTAGAAAATATAGCCTTTAACTTAGCCGGTTATGTTGAGTCAAAGCTCGAACTCTTCAAGTTAGAGATCAGGACGGACGTGACCAAAGCACTGTCGCGGGCAATGACGCTCATTTTCTTGGCCTTACTCGGATTTCTGTTTTTACTTTTCTTAAGTTTAGGCCTGGCTTACTTGATCAATAGTTTTTTTGAAGCCCAATATGTAGGCTTCTTCGTTATTGCTCTTTTTTACGGAATAGTGTTTGTTTCTCTTTACATTAATCGAAAAGCGCTTACCTCCAATATGGAAGAACAGATACTGAAATCTCAAAAAAATAAAGTTACAGATTGATGGCATATCAGGATATTGAAAGAAAAAAGCTCGTTGAAACTTCGGAAAGGCATAAGCTTGAATTAATTAACGAGTTAAATGGAATTGGAATTAAATCGGACAAGCTTTTAACCAATGCCTTGATTATTGGGGGTTCGTTGGCGCTTACTTATTTGCTTGTAAGCCAATTAACTGACGAGGTTAAGAAATCAAAAAAATCGAAGGCTCAAAAAGTACAATCAGAAGATGAATTAGACATAGAAGAAGATCCAACTTTATTTTCAATATTAACTGCAAAATTGGTAGACCAAGCTACTTTAGTTTTACTAAACATTGCAAAAGAAAAATTATCTGAATACATACAATCAAAACAGCGTGAAAATTCTTGAGGAGCTAGCAAAGCGTCAAGCGGAAGGCAAAAAGTCGATAGCCGTTTTGATTGATCCAGATAAGGTGGAGGAAACGTCCACCTTAATGTCGTTGATTCATTTGGCTAACGAAAATTGCGTAGATTTCTTTTTCGTGGGGGGAAGTCTTATTACCACAACAAACCTATCGGCCGTAGTAAGTAAGATCAAGAAAAATACAAATATTCCGGTTGTACTATTCCCTGGAAGTTCATTGCAGTTAGATGCTGAGGCTGACGCCATTTTGTTCTTATCGTTAATTTCTGGCAGAAATCCGGATTTATTGATTGGGCAGCATGTAACCGCGGCTCCGATTTTAAAGAATACAAAAATTGAGGTAATGCCCACAGGTTATATGCTTATTAATTCGGGTAAGATTACGTCTGTGGCCTATATTAGCAATACAACTCCTTTACCTGACGATAAATTTTCACTTGCTGCGTGCACCGCGATGGCTGGTGAAATGCTTGGTTTAAAACTTATTTATCTTGACGCTGGAAGTGGTGCTGAAAAAGAGATCAGTGCTAAAATGATTAACGCGGTGCGCAAAGCAGTGCAAGTTCCGTTGATCGTTGGCGGTGGAATAAATAATCCACACAAAGCTATTTCTGCGCTAGAAGCGGGAGCGGATATGATTGTGATCGGGAATGCACTTGAGAAAGATCCCAAGCTATTGATAGAAATTTCCGACAAAGTGTACGATTGGAATCGGGGCGTAGAGGCAAGAAAGTGAGAGCCTAGCTTTGTTCTTTTTGGATTATAGTGCTTACAAAGCCAATACTTTTTCAATCACTTCGTCCACCGAAATCCCTTCCGCCTCCGCTTTAAAGTTTCTTACTATGCGATGGCGCAATACAGGTTTTGCTATGGCTTTCACATCTTCGATGTCTGGAGAATATTTTCCGTTTAGTAGCGCGTTGCATTTTGCTCCGAGTACCAGAAATTGTGACGCGCGCGGCCCTGCACCCCACTCCAATAAATCATTAGCGAGCGCAGAACCTGTTTTGCCTGGCCGTGTGTTATGGCAAAGTCTCACCGCATACTCTACTACATTGTCGGCAATAGGTACTCTTCGTACCAATTGTTGAAACCCCATTATCTCTTCCTTAGAAAGAACTTTTGACGCTTGGCTAATTTCTTCTGAGGTAGTCTTCTTTACAATGTTAATCTCTTGCAGATAACTGGGATAATCTAACAAAATATTGAACATAAACCGATCCAATTGGGCTTCTGGCAAAGGATAGGTTCCCTCTTGTTCAATCGGGTTTTGGGTAGCAAGCACGAAAAAAGGCCTAGGCAAGAGATATTGATTCCCAGCAATTGTAACTGCATTTTCTTGCATCGCTTCTAGTAACGCTGCCTGCGTTTTAGGAGGCGTTCTATTTATTTCATCGGCTAATATGACATTTGCAAAAACAGGGCCTTTGATGAATTGAAAGTTCCTTTCTTTATCTAATGTTTCTGCCCCCACTATATCTGACGGCATCAAGTCGGGTGTAAACTGAATGCGTTTAAACTCCAAATCTAGCGATGTGGCAATAGTTTGAACCAACAACGTCTTCGCAAGCCCCGGTACGCCTACCAACAGAGAGTGGCCGTGGCAAAATATACCTGTCAGAATCTGGCGAACTACCTCCTCTTGCCCCACCACTACTTTTGCGATTTCGGTGGTAAGCTTTTTATAGGCTAGTGCTAACGCATCTGCCGCTTCCACATCATTTGAAAAAGAATTTGCCATTGAATAAACGTTAATCGGTGATCTTACAACCTTTGTAAACGGGATCGATACTTACAAAAACATCCGTACGTGCCTTTTTGAACCATTTGCCCAACATTTTGTCTTTCTTTTCAGCAATGGCTGCAGACTGGAGTCGGTGCCAATCGTCTTTTAGATTGGCTTGGTGTGGAGGTAGTTTCGATTTGAAATACAAAATGCGAACCGCATCTTTCAAATCGTCTGTACGGTAGGTTAGTGGTTTAGAAATATTGCCTACTTTCATGGTGTCTATCGCTAAGTAAACAACAGGATCAATTTCGCGCAACGAAATCTTAGTGCCACCTTCTGCATCGGTAAAAAAACCTCCGCGAAGTTTTGTGTTTGCATCATCTGAATGTTCTTTTGCCATTTTCTCAAAAGAAAGATTCTCTTTGACTATTTTACCACGCAAACTATCAAGGTATCTTTCAGCATCCAAAATGTCTGTTTTCGAAGGCGTTGCGAAAAGTAAAATATGTCTTGCATTGTACTCATTACCACGCCTATCAATTAGCTGCATAATGTGAAAACCAAAGGGAGTTTTAAAGGGCATTGAAATTTCTCCTTCCTTTAACTTAAAAGCCATCGCCTCAAACTGCGGCACCATTGCTCCCCTTCCAGCGTAGCCCAGATCTCCACCTGTCTGTTGAGCAGATGGCTCTTGGGAATATTTTTTAGCCAAATCAGTAAAACTTTCGCCAGCTAAAATTCGGTCGCGTATTCGATTCAATTCACTTTTTGCTTCTTCCTCTTGGCTGGCACTAATCTTGGCAACTTTTACAATTTGTGAAACCTCCACATCCGATGAGTAGAACGGTAAACTATCCTTTGGCACGTTGTTAAAAAAACGCTTTACCTCTGCTGGCGTAATGGAAAGATCTTTTGTTATTTTCTGAGTCATCTCGCGCCCTAGTTTTTGCTCTCGGATTTGGTCTCGCAATTCCACTTTTATTTGGTCTAGTGTTTTGCCATACGCTTTCTCTAGTTGCTCAGGTGAGTTTCCTGAATTCTGGAGAATCATAGCCATCCGCTGCTCGGTTTCATTGTCTACTTCCTGAGGAGTTACAATAACAGAGTCAATTTCCGCTTTGGCAACTAATAGCTTATTTATGATAAGTCGATTCAGTAAGTCGCATTTTGCTAGTTCAGACGGAGGATTTCCATCTGTAATATAATTTTGATACGCACCTTCTAATTCCGATTTAAGAATGACATAGTTGTCTACCTTAGCGATAATTTTATCCACCACAAAAGCTTCAGGCTTATCTTGAGCGGCAGTCGTTAAAGTAATTGATAAAGCGAGGATACTAATTATTAAAAATTTCAAATTCCTTTTCTTTGGTTGCCCTTTCATATACTTGTTCTTCCAATTTATGCGCAAGTTCTACTTTTCTTTTGTTTAAAATAATGTTTTTAATATCGCCTTTCACGAATTCCAGTGGCGAAATATTATCTGATATTTTATAGCCGTCAATTTTTAAAAAATACATTGACTCTGCATCGGCTGTTTCATAGTAAGCATAACTCTTTAAAAATTGAATTTTATTGGGAATTTCAGCCAACGGAGAATTGACCACGAGTTTGTCAAACTCGATCCACGAAGAATCTGCCAAATGGTAAACCGATGAGAAACTCAAACAATACGACTTTAGCTCATTCAATTCCTTCGGCTTATTTGCATAGATAAGCTCTTTCAATCGCGCTAATCGCGGAGCACCTTTTGGTACTTTTATATAAATGCCTTGAATAATGTTTTGCTTCAAGATAAAATTATCCTGATGTGACTGATAGTAAGCTTGAATTTCATTTTCTGTGACCGAATCAAGCATGTTCTTTTTTATGTAGTAATTCTGATATTGATAACCAATCAGGCTATAACGATAATCTAAAATTTTTCGCTCCACCTCGGCCTCGTCAATATCAATGTTTTTTAATGCTTCGTTTATCAACAATTGCTTTCTTATCCAGCTATCGATATAAGAGGTAACCCTAGCAATGCTATCTTCCCCTTTTATTTTGTCTGATACTATGCCGGCCACTTCATCTTTATAAAGGTAGGTTTGATTTACCCGGGCAATTGCCGCTCGCTCGCCTGCTCCTTTCTTATCTTTCTTCATTTTTATAAGATCGCAACCTTGAAAAGAAAGACTTACCAAGAAAACAATAACGGCATTTATAGTTTTTCTTAAAATCATTATTTAACTAACTTTTCAATGACGTATTTCTTGCCTTTGTTTGCCAACTCCACCTTATACTTTTTCTTCAACGTCTCCAACCAAGTTTTTTCTAGAAAATCTTGGTACTCTGATATTACAGATGCGCGTGCTTCCTCAAAAGTTTTATATCCTGGGGGTACCAATCTCTTTACATCTACCAAGTAAAAAACATTGTCGATTTGGGTTTCTTGTAGCCCCGTTACCCAGCTGATCCGATCGATAACTTTACTTTCTCCTTTTTCATAGGCTTTAACGCTCACAACAGATTTAAATTTCTTAAGATCTGATTTCTTAATCGTATCGCCAGCTGAAATTTTCTTTTGCAACTCGTCTAATTGTTTTTTTTCAAGAGCCGCAAATACCTGCGCCTCCAAACGGTCGCCTGCTTTATACTTCTCTTTATGGAGGTCGTAAAAATTGCGCTGCCCTACCGAATCCTTAGAAGCCTTATTCCAAACTTCTTTCTCCATAATCTCAAATAAAATGATTCCCTCCTTATACTCTACCAGCAAGTTTCTGTAATCAGGGTTCTCATTGTAAATCTTTTCGTCTTCCAATTGATTTATTTTTTCTTCCACGAAACTCTCATACAATTCAGTTAGGCGAGCTTTTGGCGATAACGAAGAAATAGTTTGATGGCTTTTCACATACTTGACGAAATCGCCCAGCGTGGTGACCTTTCCTTGAAGGGAAAAAATGGGTAATGATAATGATGGCACATCGCCTGAAAAAACCCACTTGCCCTTTACGATCGAAGAATCGGCCAATGGCAACAGAAGGTTTTTGGTTTCGGTGTTTTCGGTGAATGCAAAATCTTTTCTTTTCTTAACCATCAAAGCCTGTTTAGAAATTTGCATGCGTTCATCGCGCGCGACTTTCTTTTTAAGGGAGGCCTCAACATCTTTGTAAGGGGGCAGCGGAATTTTCTTCTCTAACCTGATAATATGCCAGCCAATATTGGATTGAAAAGGATCTGAAATTTCGCCTTCCTTTTGCATAGAAAAAGCCATTTGCTCAAATTCCGGCACCGAGGCCAACGCGCCAATTCCAAAAGGCCTGAGCCTACCCCCAACATTTTTCGTGTTGGCATCTTCCGAAAATTCAAGGCACAGTTCATCCCAACTTTTACCTGCCTTTAATTGATCATATATTTCAAAAATCTTACTTTTTATCTTCGAATCGTTGTTTTCACTTCTAAGCAAAATGTGGGAAATCTCCACTTCGCCACGTGCTGGCTGGCGGTCATATAGCTTTATCAAATGATAGCCAAATCGTGACCGCACGGGATTCGAAACTTCAAAGGGCTTTAAGTTGTAGGCCGCAGTTTCAAAAGGAAATACCATTTGCATGGTAGTGAAATAACCCAAGTCGCCCGCATTGCTTTTTGCGGAAGGATCTTCTGAAAGCTCACTGGCCAGTTTTTGAAAATCTTCGCCATTTATGATACGTTGGCGAATGGCACTAATTCTCTGAAATGCTTTTGTTGTGTCTTCGGGTGAAGCATCTACTGCTACATTCACCAAAATGTGAGATGCCTTCACTTCTTCCTTCAGCCTTTCATACGCTTGTTTTGTAAGCCGATCTAATTCATCTGCCCCCACTTGGTACGGCTTTTTAAGTTCCTCTTTGTATCCGGAAAATTCCTTAACAAATGCTTTGGTGGTGTCCATGCCTCGGCTTTTGGCTTCTTCAATCTTCAACTTAAAGTTGATGAGCAGTTGCAAATACTCATTGATCTTGGCTTCTTTAAAATCTTCGGGCTTAGTGTGATTTTTTTTGTACAGATAGATGAATTCATCGGCAAATACTGGCTGCTTGTTCACCCTAAAAACCAGCGGAGACCTTTCTGTCTCCTTTTTTTTATTTTGGCTGAAACCTATTGTGCTTATAAGTAGTAACAAAGCAAACCGAACGCGCATATTAATAATTGTAATATGGGCAAAATTAAGCTTTTTAGGCTAAAGATTGGAAGTGATTTTACCGCTCGAAATTTCTCCTTTTGGTTGATTATCAGTTGATTTCGAAAAGTCAATTCAAAATTGCGAAAGTGAAGTATGCAAAAATAGCCATCCATGTGTTGGATGGCTATTGTACTTTGTCTCGATTTAGGAATAGGAATAGACTGGGTTTAGAAAGTATATCTCACAGAGGGCACAGGAAAGAACCCCTGCTGATATTGATTGACAATGGCGTTAGTACGTGGGTTATAGGTTTGCGAAAAAATGTTTTGGTTGCCGGAAACATTTTGCAAATCAAGTGCGATTTCCAATGTGCTTTTTGTGTATTCCTTGCGATAGGCTATGCGGAAGTCGCTTCTGAAATACGGAGTCTGCTTTTCACTAAACGCTTTGCTTTCATTGTAGACAGCCTGTCCTTTCACTTGTGAGGCGGCAAAGTTAAGTGGCGTTAAGTAACGCCCACCAATGGAAGTCACTTTCAAATTAAAGCTGAGGAAGTTTCTATTCCGCCCCACTCGAAATTCTTTACCCATGAGAGTGTTAAAAACATATTGAGTATTATAAGCGGTGTTACGTTCTATGTTATCACTGCCTTTGTACTTGGAGTCAAATAGCGAAGTGGTGATAAGAAAATAATACCCTTTGCTGAAAAAACGCTCTAGTGTCAGCTCCACTCCGTAATTGGTACCAGTGCCTTTGTTTACTAAGTTCACTTTGTTTGAAGGGCCAAAACTAACTCCGGTATTGATGGATGAAAAAGAGGATGAACTTCTCTCCACTGGCACGTTAGAAAGTGCTTGATAATATCCTTCAGCCTTTAATCGCAGGTTCTCCGTAAGGTTCCAATCATAAGTAATTACATAATGATTGCTTTCAATAAACTCTAAGTCTTTATTGCTGTAGACAATGCCTGTCGGTGTTTTAGTCTGCGCATAAGAAGTGTAAACTGAAGGCGCTTGATGATGAAGACCATACCCCAGACTCAGTGATTTAGTACCACTAATCTGATAAGTAAAATTGCCACGAGGCTCTACCACGGTTTGGCCATTGAGGCTGTAGTTCTGTAGGTGCGCACCTGCCGAAAAAGATAACCGGTTGCTAAACCGATGTTTCCATTGCGAGTAAGCCTGTGAGATTACATTACTCTCATTGATGTTAACACGCACGCTGTCCTTGTTCACGTTTGCAAAATAATCTATGTTGTATAAGTCGAAGTTTGTATAGTCAACATAAAGTCCTGAAGTCAATGAATTCTTTGAATCAAATTTTGTGCGCGTATAAAAAACAAAAGAAGTTTTCCCAGTATTAAATTTGGCCTCCGCCCTTTTAAACTTACCCGTAACATCTAAATCACTGTTGCGTGCTAGCGAATCAGAAGTGAACTTTTCGTTTGTTGACGAATACCCTAGTGTGAATTTCGCAAAGGTTTTCTGTGAGATTTTCTTTTCAAAACTTACACCGTTAATAGTAGTGCCATAGGTGGGGTAAGAATCTTGGTTCTCATCGCCATACAAATCAGTATTGTTTGGCTTCCTCAACTCGGCCTTATCAATCTTGCTTCCTAATAAATCGATGGAGCTATTTCCCAAAATACCGAAGAAGGTAAGCTTCCCATTATTTTTTGTGGGAAATGAAAATTTATAGTTGAGGTCTTGGTAATTCGGTGTGTTGCCTCCAGTACCAAACTCTATACCTAGTTTTTGAAAAACACCGAGTGTTGAGTAACGGTAGTTCACAATAAATGAACTTCCCTTACTCTTAGAAAGGGGGCCTTCCAAACCCAACTCAAAACCGTTAAATCCTATTTGAGCTACCTTTTCTAATTTTTGATTATTGCCATCCTTCAACTTAATGTCAAACACACCAGCAATAGCATTTCCATACTGAGCGGGGAAGGCACTGGTCATAAAATCCGACTTATCAAGGTTGTTGTTATTCAACATACTGACCGGACCACCTGTGCTATTGAGCGCACCAAAATGATTTGGGTTCGGAATGTTCAATCCTTCCAATTGCCACAACATACCCGTTGGCGAATTTCCCCGCACTACAATATCGTTCCGCGAATCGTTTCCGCCCACAACACCAGCAAAATTAGCGGCCATTCGAGAAGGATCACCGACTGCTCCTGCGTAGCGCTTTGTGTCATCTAAGTTAAATGAGCGTGAACTAACTGACGCCAAATCATTGTTGGTGGCAGTTTTATCTTCTCTGCTGTTGTAGGTCACGACTACCTCATCAAGTTGACTCACACTTTCGGTAAGCGATACATTTACTATCAGTTCTTTTCCAGCGGTTACAACGGTGTTGGGTATTGTTTGTGGTTCGTAGCCCATGTAACTTATTTTAAGGGTTTGCCGGCCCAGCGGAACATTTGTAATAGCATAGTTACCTTCAACGTCTGTGGTTGCTCCCATCACTTTTTCGGTAGTACTAATGACTTGGATAGTTACGCCAATCAACGGAGTTCTACTGACTTCGTCAATTACTTTGCCGCGCACCGTTTGCGTGGTTTGGCCAAAGCCATCGGATGAAATTATACTCACTACAATTACTAGGGAAATTACCCACAGCTGGCTTTTTTTACCGAGTTTTTCCTTCATGTTGTTTTTTGTTATTGTTTTTCTCGCACAAAAATGATGGGCAGACTTTTTGTTTACCATTGACTTAGGTTAAGATCGGTGAACGACACGTTTTACTTAACCCAAATCAATTGCTGAGTTTAAGACAACTTTTGATGGCTCATCCACTACTAGTGAGACAGAAAAAACTGCTTTTTTTGAGACAGCTATTTTTTTTTGGATTCGACCAATCGTCTGCGTATTCTACTCAGCGATTCTGGCTGAATACCTAAATACGAGGCGATGTAATGCTGCGGTATATTGGCGATTACCTTTGGCCTTGTTTTCATTAAATTCAAATAACGCTCTTCGGGACTCATGAAAAGCATAGATCTATTTCTTTCGGCAATTCCTATCAAAATAAACTCGCCAATGAGACGGCCAAATCTCTCCCACGCTGGCGTGTCAACATAGCCCTGCTGCATATCATTGTAAGACACCGTTAATACCTCGGCATCTTCTAAGGCTTGGTGAGTTTCATTGGAGGGTTGCCTAGTGAGAAAGCTCGGATAATCGGTGAAAAAATTTCCTTGAAAAGAAAAGTTATAAGTAACCTCTTTGTTGTTGATGACATAAAATGCGCGGAAATGACCTTTATTAATAAATGCAACATAGTCACAAACCTGACCTGCTTGCATGAGGTAGCCCCCTTTTGGGACTACTGTTTTTCTAAGGATTTTAAAAAAGGCAGTTAACTCCTGGTCGGTATAGCAAACAAACCTTGAAATGTATTCCGTGATTTGCTCCAAGTCAATCTCCTCATTTTCCATTGGTCATTCTTTCTTTTCTTAAATTAAGATTGTATTCTAAGCTACTAAAACCCCTAGTCGCTAATAATCTTTGTAAGTCGGCACGTAGTTTTTCTACCCTCATGAATATACTCAATGTTATCCATGATTGATTTTACTAGCCGAATACCTAAACCTCCTTTTCTCTTTTCGTTGACTAAATTACCAAGGGCTGGCTCAGCAAATTGATTAATATCAAACACGTTGCTTTCGTCCACAATTTCGAATACAAAAGTATGCTCTTGCGGTATTCTGATATGTAGCTCAAGGATGTGAGAAGGGTTGCATTGGTGGGCATGTATCATTAGGTTAGAACACATTTCATCTAACGCCAACACAATTTCACTAACCGTGATTTCGGTTATACCCTGCTCACGCAACGACTCACGAATAAAGTCGCGAATGCCTTTTAAGTTAGTGAGGCTGCAACCTATGTTATATTGATAGTCCATCGATCAATTGCTTTGCCTCCTCTTTGTTACTTCTTATATGCAGTAATTCTGCCAACCCTAAAATGCTAAATGTATTGATTACTTTTTCCTTCATTCCAAAAAGCACCATTAGGATGCCCTTATCTTTAAACTCCTCGATATAAGACATAAAAACCCCTAACCCTGCGGAAGAAATGTATTCCATCGCATGGCAGTCGATAATTATCCTCTTGTAACCTTCTCCAACACTTTTTGCAATTGCCAGATCAAGTTCTATAGATGAGCTTGCATCGATTTCACCGACTACTGCGATGATATCAATTCCTTCTTCTTGCAAGCGTTTTATGTGTACCATGATTTTTAAACGGGTTTAGTGTTGATAAGTTTAGATTCACCTGTGAACTTCACAATCATTGTCGTATAGTCGTCATTTATATCCTTTGTACCAGTATACTGATAAAGGCGATCAATAAGATGTAATTCAATTTCTTTTGCTGAGCGATCTGTCACTTCCAAGAGCGTATTGTTTAATTGATCAAGACCAAATTCTTCACCCTTGGAATCTTTTGCTTCGGTAATACCATCGGTATAAAGCACCATAATATCACCTGGCAGGTAAGAGAGTTCATTTGTCTCAACATGATTGCAGTAGTCCTTGTTCTTGATCATGCCCAACGCCTTGCCTCGGTCTTTCAAATAGCCAGCTGCATTGGAGGCGGCATTAAAATACAGCACAGGGCAATGGCCAGCTCGAGCATAAAATATTTTTTTCTTTTGTGTGTTGATTACAAAATAAGTGGCTGAAATAAACGACCCGCGCTCAAGACAATAAATTAATGCCTGATTAGCGCGAACCATAAACTCTTTGGGATCTAATTCTTGCTGGGCAAGACTGTGGAAAATCCCTTTCATCTGACTCATGTGAAAGGCCGCAGTTGTTCCTTTTCCCGAGACATCGGCAATAATCAACGCTATTTGATGATCATTGATTCTTATCGTATCATAATAATCCCCGCCAACTTCATCGGCCGATTCTGAGAAAGCAGCAATCTCAAAGTCGTTGTCTTTTTCTAGCCGCTCGGGCAACAAACTCTTCTGAACAGTTTTCGCGATTTTTAGTTCTTCTTTGTATCGTTCATTTTGGAAGGCTTCTTCCATTAATCGAAAGTTCTCTATAGAAATCCCAGCTTGGTTGGAAAAAGTTGAGACAATACGAGTCATTTCCTTGTTAAAGCCATCGGGCAATTCTTTCAGCAAAGCCAGTGTGCCTATGGTTTCTTCCTTTACAGTGATTGGAAAAGACACTATTGATCGATAGATCGTTCCCTTTAATTGCGCCAAATGTTTAGAAAGATTTTTTGTTTTGTCGGTGCTTTGATCCAGCACCCCTCGGATGTTTTTTGATTTTAGATGGTCGCGAATTTCTCGCGCTTGCTTTTCGGTGATCTTGTAAGTGTAGAAGCGATGCTCTGTAGTCGCGCCTCGAATTTCTAACCACGCAGCATCTGCAAAAACGGAACCCACCGAACTTTCAAGTAAAATGCTATATACACTTTCTTCGTTTTGTTCGGTTTGGATGGATTGACTTATGCGTTGAAAGTTTACAACCTCTTCTAACTTCTGTTCAAAGACAGAGGAAGTTGGCAGATTGAAAAGAATTACCAAAAAAGAAAACACACTATAAGTTACAATGAAGGCGAAAAGAGCGGGAATAAAAATTGTACTCTGAAAACTAAGATAAGCAGTAGATTTGGAGGTCATGCTCTCGGACGTAGTTGTTACTGTGATGAAGAAATAGGCCAAGTAAAAAAATGTGAGTAACAGCAAAAGTAGGCTGGTCCATTTTTGCTTGAAATTCAGGTAGGCTACCCACTTCATGTTGGCTGAAAGTACCAATGCCAGTAAACCCAAAATAACCGAGAGAATGGTAGATGGCACCTCACCAATTGAAAAATTGAGGCAGTCATAACTTAGTACAATGAGCAACCCGAGCTCAAAAAGATACCACGTTCGTATCAGCCATTTTGATTTTTGATATAGGATAAGTCGCTTCCAAGAAATAAAAGCCGCTAACAAAAAACTTACCCACAAACCTAAGTTGATTTGATAGATAACGTCTTTAAAAACGTCTAACCCAACCAAGGCGGTCTCGCCCAAAAGAAATAGAACAAGTCTTACGGCCAATGAGATAACGGTAAAAACCAGCCCCGAGGCAAAAACACTCCATAGTAAATCAGTGAAGTTGAGTGCTTCGTCTTGCTCTATTTTGAACTTGTAATAATAAAACAGCGATACAGCGTAAAGGCCAAACATGACCCTGGGCAACCATCCAGGTAAATCGGGTGGCAACCCTTTGATATCGCTGAAAAGAATGGTTACGTCAGAAAATACGAGTACAAGCCACGCCAAAGCAGCTACCATAAAGGCAAGGCGAATCATGGCTCGTTTGTTAATCATTAATGCAATATTAATCAAGCTTCGAGCCTTTAGCTACGAGCCGTCAGCAATTTTGTGCGCAGGCCCGTAGCTAAAGGCTCCACCTTATTTCCTACTATAATTCGGTGCTTCCCTGGTAATGGTTACGTCATGCGGATGGCTTTCGTGCATGCCAGCGGCCGTTATTTTAACAAACTTGGCATTTTTCAGTTTTTCCAAATTTTTAGCGCCACAGTAGCCCATGCCGGCTTTCAAGCCGCCCACCATTTGATACAATATTTCGGCTACCGAACCTTTAAAAGGCACACGGCCAGAAATTCCCTCTGGCACCAACTTCTTGATATCGTCTTCCACATCCTGAAAGTAGCGATCTTTCGAGCCGTCTTCCATCGCCTCGATAGAACCCATCCCACGGTAGGATTTGAACCTTCTTCCCTCGTAGATAATGATTTCTCCTGGTGCTTCTTCCGTTCCCGCAAGGAGCGAACCGATCATTACGCTATCCGCGCCAGCAGCCAATGCTTTTACAATATCTCCCGAAAAACGGATGCCCCCATCTGCTATCACTTTTACCGAGGTTCCTTTCAATGCTTTTGCCGCTTCATATACGGCAGACAGCTGCGGTAATCCCACTCCTGCCACCACGCGCGTAGTGCAAATACTACCCGGACCGACACCCACTTTTACCGCATCGGCACCAATTTTTGCCAACGCTTTTGCTGCCTCACCGGTGGCAATGTTGCCTACCACCATGGCCAACTCGGGATATTTTTTCTTTACCAGCTTGGCGGAGTCTATAACGCCTTTTGAATGGCCATGAGCCGTGTCAATGCTGATCACATCTACGCCAGCGTTTTTCAGCGCCTCAATGCGTTCCAGAATGTCTTTTGTTACCCCCACAGCAGCGCCCACCCGCAATCTTCCAAATTCATCTTTGCATGCATTGGGCTTGTTTTTCTTTTTCAGGATGTCCTTATAAGTAACTAGCCCAGTTAATTTTCCTTTTTTATTTACAATCGGAAGTTTTTCGATTTTATAATTCTGAAGAAGGCCTTCTGCCTTTTCCAGCGTAATGCCTTCGGGCGCAGTTATCAAATTGTCTTTTGTCATGATGCGCTCGATCGGCATAGACATGTCTTTCTGGAAGCGTAAATCGCGATTAGTAATGATTCCCCTTAATTTTCCGTTTTCGTCAATTACCGGAATACCACCTATTTTAAACTCCCGCATAATTTTCTCGGCATCACGCACAGTAGCCGATATCAAAAGGGTTACTGGATCTAAAATCAACCCGCTTTGCGAACGCTTTACTTTGCGAACGTGGTCGGCCTGGGCTTCGATAGACATGTTCTTATGAATAAAACCAATGCCGCCTTCTAGCGCCATGCTAATGGCCAAATCCGCTTCCGTCACGGTGTCCATAGCAGCCGAAATAATGGGGATATTGAGCTTAATTCCGCTTGTTAAAAGGCTTGAAGTGTCTGTTTCGCGGGGGAGTACCTCAGAGTAAGCTGGAACAAGAAGCACGTCATCATAGGTGAGGGCTTCAAAAAGGAGTTTGGAAGGATCGTGTGCCATGGCAAATAATTTACAGGTGATTATTTGCGGGGCAAAATTAAGCTAAATAGATCATTTACCAATTTATGGGTGTTGGTATTACGCTATTTAATTTCCTCCCAAGGGTAATTCATTCGCTGTCGCCCTGCAAAGACGCATTACAAATTGTCGACCAAGAATTTTATCATATTAACTACGGCTTTCGGGTCGTCCCGATGCAAATAATGCCCACAATTGGAGAGGTAAATGAGTGAGCCACCTTTGTTAGAAGAGTAGATAAATTTCTTCCATCTCTCGATATTTATGTTTGTGCGGTGAGTAAAGAACTCCTCATGATTAAAATCCTTGCTTCTTTTTTCTGATGGCACCTCAAATTTTCCGCCAATAAAAAAGTAGATAGGAACATTTGGTACAGGTAGGTTTGTGACTTCAATAAAGTCAGTTCGTCTCAATTCAGTAAGCACTGCTAACTCGCTCGAAGGTCCAAAAAAAGCAGAATCGATAACTGATTTTTTATAAAGTCTATCGTAGATCATTTCATCAATCTTTTTCTCGGGAACATTAATGGTTCTGAATATAGAATTCCAATTGTCCTTTGTTTCTGTAAAATCTGCCGGGTCAATAAAAACAAGACCAGCAATGTCATTTGGATAAATGCCCGCAAAGCCTCTTACATATAGCCCGCCCAACGAATGCCCAACTAAAATATAGGGCGGTGAAATATTCAATGTTGTAAGTATTGCCTTCAAGTTTTCGGCCACAACTTTTATCGTAGGCATTTGAAAGATCTTGTCTGATTTCTCAACTCCAGCTCTGTCATAAGCTAACACCGGAGAAAATTTAGCTATTTGGTCTATTACTGTGTCCCAGTTTCCAAGTCCAACGCCAAGCCCATTCTCGAAAATTATGGCCGGAGTGTTTTTCTTTCTAGCCTCAAACCCCTTTACATAGACATTGAAATTTTTCCCATTAACTTTTACTAACTTCTCTTGACCAAAAGAGAGTAGCGAGCCTATTTGAAAAAGTAATAGTAGGTAAATTTTCATTTTTCAAAATTTTTTCGATGAACTAACAAGCGGCTGCTAATTATCGAATAGGCTTATACTCTTTAAATGGGTTAAGCACTGTTTTTTCCATGGTGCTTTGATAGTCCTTCCACGTTTTGCCAAAGAAAGCATTTACTTTATCTACGGCCTTCATGGCATTTGTTCTCGCACGTTCAAAAACCCTTCTATCCGTTTCATTTACGGGCAGAATGTTCCCTTCAATGTACTGAGTAGCATTCTGAAGGTCAGTAACTGGCCCTTCTGAATCACGAATAAGTCCCTGCCTTTTATCTTCTTTATCCAAGATAACATCGAACAAATTGTTGAGCGAATCTTTTATTGCTTTTGTCTTATCTAATTGATCTTTCAAATCGGTGCGTTTACTTTCTTTCATTTTCGCTTCAAGTTCAGTGGCCAATTCAAGCGATTCGCGAAGGCGCGTGGTCGATTCCGAAAGCATACTTTCAAATCTTTCTAACTCTTTCAACATCGTGTGGCGCGACTCTAATATAGATTGCGAAACGTTAAACCTAGGATCAGACTTTACAGTTATCAGGGTTGAATCTTTTTGATCGCCCGCAGTCAATCTCACTTTATAAATACCTGGTAACACTTGCAAGCTATTGGGCTCGCTGGCAGTTGGCTTCAACTTTTCCCGTGAAGGACGTTGAACACCTTTTGCTGTCATCGACCAAGTCATACGACTCACGCCATTATCTTCAGGAGACGGTTGTTTAATCGTTCTGATTTTCTCGTTCGCGCTACTAAATATCTCCCACACCAATGTGTCGTATTTTAGTTTTGGCTTTGACTCGTCCTTTTTTTCGGCTGGCTTTGATACTGATTTTTCGCCCGTCTTTGTTGATTTGGGATCGACAGCAGCAGGTGTGTCTTTCTTCACTTCGGGTTTATTGAACACGTACGTCAAGAGCGCTCCACTTGGTCTGTTCTCGCCATTAAAAACTGCATCGGCATCAAATCTCGGCCCTGTAGGTTGTTGCGTAACGGCTTGATACGCATCGGGAGGTGCGAAAAGATGGACTGTTTTAGAGAGAATTGAGCTGCTCTTCTTCGCTAGCTCCCGCAGCGGACGGATGTCATCTAACACATACATTGCCCTTCCAAACGTGGCAATTATCAAATCATGCTCGCGAGGGTGGATTACCATGTCCATGGTAGGTACTCCAGCTGGGTATCCGCTTGTCCATTTTGTCCAGGTCTTGGTGTCATCCACACTCACCCAAAGCCCATTTTCAGTTCCTAAAAAAACCAATTTGGGTTCAATCGGGTCCTGAATGACAGACAGGGTGTAGTTACTCTCGCCTACTTGGGTTGGGGTCACAACACTTTCCCAGGTAGCTCCAAAATCGCGTGTTCTAAAGGCATAAGGCTTGTAATCAAACTGTCGATAATTATTAACAACTACGAACGCCTCGCCAACATTATAAGTAGAGGCTTGTAGTTGAGGCACCCATGCATTTTTTGGAAGGCCAACTATTTTTGAAGAGGTATTTGTCCAGGTTTTGCCACCGTCTTTGGTAAGTTGAATGTTACCGTCATCGGTGCCTACCCAAATCACGTTTTTGTCAAGCATGCTTGGCGCGATGGAGATAATGGTGCAATGATTTTCAGCACCTGTTGCATCCATGGTAAGTCCACCGCTTTCATATTGCTTTTGCTTTTCTTTGTCGTTGGTGGTGAGATCTGGAGAGATCACCTCCCACGTGGTTCCTCTGTCATTACTTTTATGAAGAAATTGGCTTCCATAATAAATAGAAGCGGGGTCATGTGGATTTTGTGCGAACCCAGAATTCCAGTTGTAGCGCAACTTAACCGATGCATCGGGATGAGTTGGTTTTATATATTGATTATTGCCTGTTACTTGATCGAAGCGAAGCAATTCTCCGCCTTGGGCCATGGTGTAGCCATATCGACTATCGAGCGGATCGGGTGAAACGTCAAAACCATCTCCGAACGAAACTTCTTGCCAATAGCTATTACGTATGCCCGCTTTTCGCCACACGTAAGCTGGCCCTGACCATGAGCCGTTGTCTTGCATGCCTCCGTACACATTGTAGGGATGATTCATGTCAACATTTACATGATAGAATTGCCCTACCGGAATGTTGTCGATAAACTGCCAACTCTTTCCGCCATCGCGCGAAATGTTGAAGCCTCCATCATTTCCATCTACAATAAAGTTTGGATTGGTGGGATGTATCCACCAGGCGTGGTGATCCAAGTGAACTTTCCAACCTAGTAAATTACTAAACGTCTTTCCGCCATCTTCGCTCATCGTTACTACCGTGTGCAAAGAATAAATGCGATTTTCATTTTTAGGATCCACGTAAATTTCCCAGAAGTAAAATGGCCTTCCATTCACATTATTGTTTTGCTTCACCTCAGTTACTTTTGCCCACTTAGTGCCACCATCCGTAGATTTATACAAAGCGTTGCTTTTAGCTTCAATCAGCGCATATATCACGTCTGGTTTGCTGCGTGCAATTGCCAAGCCCATGCGCCCAAGATCGCCCTCTGGCAAGCCATCTTTATCCGTTTTCTTAGTCCAGTTCTTGCCTCCATCATACGTAATGTACAAGCCAGATCCAGGTCCGCCCGACTTAAAAGTCCATGGCCACCTTCTGTGCTCCCACATACTTGCCACCAATTTGTTTGGATTGGAGGGATCTATTACCAAATCGCTACAGCCCGTTTTGTTATCTACAAACAATACTTTTTCCCACGTTGCACCACCATCCATTGTTTTAAACACTCCTCGTTCTGGATGCTCACCCCAAGGGGAACCAATGGCCGCGGCATAAACTATGTTCGGATTTTTAGCATCTATTACCACACGATGAATGTTGCGTGTCCTTTCAAGCCCCATTTTTTTCCAAGTCTTGCCTGCATCTAAACTTTTATACATTCCATCGCCACCATTTAAACTATTCCGTGGATTGCCTTCTCCGGTACCCACCCAAACTACAGAGGGATTGTCTTGCTGAACAGCAATAGCGCCAATAGACAACGTACTTTCTTTATCGAACACGGGTTCCCACGAAATACCTCCACTCACCGTTTTCCAAACACCACCCGATGCTGCGCCTACATACATAATATCGGGATTTGATATTACCACGTCTACCGATGTAATGCGGCCGCTCATAGCGGCTGGTCCTATGGCACGTGGTTTCATGCCTTTAAATTTATCCATATCAAGCTTTTGCGCGGTTGACAAAAGCGAGCAAAGAAGCAGCAAAAGAGTTGCGGTTAATCGCGAGTGTTTCATATTCTAACGTGTTTAAATTGGCTAGCAATATAGTTGTAAATGGGCAACGTTGATAGTTGGCTTTATCTTCGGTAATTAAGCGCGGTGAAGTGTCGCAGGCGTGTATAAATGGCATTAAAACACATTGCGTTGATGTAATATTATGTCTACTTGTTCGATAGAATTTGATTTTTCGGATGGCTAACCCTATACTAAGCGTGTGATTGTATAGCTTTAAGGTTTTAAGAAGGGTGAGGTGGAAATTATCGGCTATATCGTTTCGGTTTTTATTGGTTTTTTATTGGGTTTGCTTGGTGGTGGAGGTTCTATACTTTCAATTCCAATTCTGGTGTATCTATTTAATACAGAGCCTGTTTTGGCCTCCGCATACTCTTTGTTTATTGTAGGGGCAACTAGCTTGGCAGGAGCCATTCCTAAATACCGAGATCATCTTGTAAACATCAAAACTGGCATTCTCTTTGGCATTCCTTCCATCATTACCATTTTCAGCACACGAAAGTGGATTGTACCCTCCATACCCAACGTAGTTTACCAAACTCAGTCTTTTACAATTACGAAGAGAATCTTATTGCTGGGAATTTTCGCCCTTCTCATGTTATTGGCATCTATTCCGATGATTCGCGGTAGGCGCGAACGAAAAAATAAGGGGGAGCATTTTTACATAATTCCGGTGATCTTGGAAGGCATTGTAATCGGGTTTTTGACAGGACTAGTTGGCGCAGGCGGAGGCTTTCTAATCATTCCAGCTCTTGTAATTCTTACAGGACTTCCCATGAAAACTGCCTCCGGCACGTCCTTATTTATAATCGCCATTAACTCACTTATTGGGTTTACTGGCGATTTACTTAATACTGCAATGAATTGGCCTTTCTTGCTTTCAGTTACGGTGATTGCCATTATAGGTGTGCATTTTGGCAACGTTTACTCGCGAAAAATACCCGGAGTAAAATTGCGCAAAGCGTTTGGCTGGTTTACGCTCGCCATGGGCAGCTGGATTCTGTTTAAAGAATTATCGGGTTTCTAATTGGTAAAGAAGTAACTTGACAAACCTCGCAGGTTTTAAAGGCAGGACTTTACTAATATCTTGTGTCTAACGTCTAACTACTTATGTCTGTATGAAAGCTTCCGACCTCATCGCAAATAATGTAAAAAAAATAGTTGTTATAGGGCCGGAATGTACTGGCAAATCAGAGCTTTCAAAATTTCTGGCCGATCACTTTAAAACCGTTTGGGTGGAAGAGTACGCGCGCGCCTATCTTAACAAATTGATCCATGGCTATGAAAAGTCCGATCTTACCAAAATAGCCAACGGCCAAGCTCGCATGGAAGACGAATGGATGTACGATGCCAATAAAGTGTTGATTTGCGATACTAATGCGCTGGTGGTGAAAGTATGGAGCGAATTTAAATACGGTGATTGCGACCCCGATATTCTGAAACTCATTGCAGAACGTAAGTACGATTTATACTTGCTCACGTACGTGGATGTGCCGTGGGAAGAAGACAAACAACGCGAACATCCTGACAAGCGCGAACAGCTTTGGCAAATTTTTCATGATGAACTTTCGAAACTGTCGGTTCCTTTTGTGGATATACGAGGAAATAGAGAAGAACGAAGACAAAAAGCGATTAAAGCAATCGAGGAAATAATAATGGCGTCTGACACCGCAAAGGTGTCTTGACGCCTATCTCATAAAAATTTAAGATTCAAAATTCAAGGTTTAAAATTATTGTGATATGTTTGAGACCTTCATCTTAGGTCTTAAGTCTAACTACTTATGTCTGTATAATGTCTAATTCCGGTCCCTACGCTTCACTACAAATTAAGGATTTCAGGTTTTTTATTTTTGCTCGCCTTTGCGTTACCGTGGCTATTCAAATACAAGGAACAATTGTCGGTTGGCAAGTGTATGAACTTACGCATGATCCGCTATCGCTTGGCCTCATCGGTCTTGCGGAAGCCATCCCTGCCATTACGGTTTCATTATACGCTGGCCACGTTGCCGACATAATGGACAGGAAAAAAATTATCTTAATCACCACTTCGTTATTGTTCTTTTGTTCCATTTGCTTACTTTTTTTCACGCTTGACGTAGGCAAGTTTGTTTTCGCTTACGGTGTTGCCCCTATCTACATCATTATTTTTATGAGCGGCATAGCGCGTGGTTTTTTATCTCCTGCTACGTTTAGTTTTATGCCTCAACTAGTACCGCGTGAGCTATACGCAAATGCAATTTCTCTGAACAGTACCTTTTGGGAAGGCGCTGCCATTGGTGGCCCTATGTTGGCTGGTTTTATCTATGCCTTCTTCGGCATCTCGGCTTCTTACCTGGCAGATGCATTGTTGATGGCATCCTGTATTTTCTTTTATTTGAATATTGCAAGCAAACCTGTACCTCCTTCCATTGGCGAGCAAAACGTGGTTGCCAAAATTAAAGAAGGGATTGGCTTTGTGTTTAGCAATCAAATTATTTTGGCCGCGATCAGTTTAGATTTGTTTGCAGTACTTTTTGGCGGTGCGGTTGCCCTACTCCCCATCTTTGCGAAGGAAATTTTAAACGCTGGCCCGGAAGGCCTCGGTTTACTAAGAGCAGCACCCGCCATCGGTGCGGTTGCCACCGCGGTTTACATTACACACAACCCGATAAAAAAACACATCGGCAAAATTTTGCTTTGGTGTGTGGCAGGGTTTGGGTTAACCATGATTGGCTTTGGGCTTTCCACTAATTTTTGGCTATCGGTTGGCTTGCTTGTAATGAGTGGCATGTTTGATAGTGTGAGTGTGATTGTGCGGAGCATGCTAATCCACACCCTTACCCCCGAAAATATGAAAGGGCGCGTATCTGCAGTTAATAGTATTTTTGTGGGCTCCTCTAACGAGATTGGTTCGTTTGAAAGTGGTGCTGTTGCCAAACTGATGGGCGTGGTTCCCTCCGTTGTTTTTGGCGGGTTGATGACACTGGGCGTTGTCGGAGTGACAAGTTTAAAGGCAAAGAAGTTGAGGGGATTGGATAAAGTGAGTTGATCGCTAATTATAAGAACTTAAAAGACATTATTTTTGTCATATTCATAATTGTTGCCATCCCCTCTAAGGATTATAGAAATCTTTCTAAATCAAAAATAGATCAAGTAAAAGCTTTATATACACATTGGCTATTGGTTTTGCGTTTTAGTAAATTGATGATTTTAAAATATTAAGTGAAAGTATATGAATAAATTTAAAGTGAATGATTTAGTTAAAATTAAAGACCCAAAAGTAATTGCGATGCTTGGGAATTTAGAGCCAAAAAACCTAGAAGCTTTTAAGAAACAACTAACAGTATCTTTTGTATCCACATTGTTTAGTGGTGATGAGCGACTAACAATTTATCGATGTGTGCCCACGGACGAAAACCAGTTCTTCGCGCCATTGAACGACTATAGCTTTGAAGAAGATCTGAAAGCTTCCCCAAAAACAGTAGCGATTATAAATAGAGTTTAATCGTTAAAATTGGGAAGAAATGAAAACAACAAAATTCAATGAGAGCCAAATCGTGGGCATCCTCAAACAGCAAGAACAAG
>JBIKRT010000148.1:0-5328 GCA_044349005.1 Cyclobacteriaceae bacterium | reverse complement strand
AAGCATAAAAAATCTGCAAGGTTTTAAAGATAAAACCCGACTTTCTTGCAGATTGTTTCAACTCAATTCGATCGATTTTATTCAAAAACTAATCCCATTGGGCTTTTTAAGGAGTGACTAATTATAGGCTGCTTTATAGTGAGAGGATATCAACTAAGGTAATTAATCGATGCCTTTACTTATTGCCAGCATAAAAAGCACACACCTTACTCATCACACACTCCTCACACTTCGGATTTTTAGGCCGACAGGTTTCTCTCCCCAAAAAGGAAATCGCCATCCCTATTTCGCCCCAATCCTTTTCGTCAATAGCATCCATTAATTGCTTCTCTATCTTCTTTGGGTCGGTGCCTGTAGCGATGCCTAGCCTAGGGGCAACGCGCACCACGTGAAGGTCAACGATAATGCCTTCGGCCCTCTTCCCCATTTCGCGCAAAATAACGCTGCCCGATTTTCTACCAATACCCGGCAGTTCCGTCAACGCCTCCATTGTTTCTGGAATATTTTTATTGTCCTTTATTTGAGAAGCAAGGCCTAACAGCCACTTCGTTTTATTGCCAAAGTTTCTTACCTTTTTTATGAACGGCATCAGGCTTTCGGCATCGGCCTTACTCAATGCCTTCATATCTGGAAAAGCACTAAATAATTCGAGAGAAAGTTTGTTAATGTTCCGATCGGAATCTTGAGCAGAAAGTACCACCATCACCAACAGCTCATAAAAATTTCTGTACTCAAGCGGATGTTTCTTGCCTTTATATTTCTTGATTAAGGGTTGAACTTCCTTTTGCCAATTAATTGCTGCCATAAACTAATCAGTTATGAATTTAAAATTACGAATTACGAGAACAATGACGAATTACGACATCAGTTACGAATTCAAAATTACGAATTACGAGAACAACAACGAATTACGAATCGCTTGATCTACATCAGCGATAATGTCTTTTATCTCTTCTAAACCTACTGAAACACGAATCAAACCCGGTGTTATTCCGACTGCCGAACGTTCTGCATCCGTTAATTTAGAATGCGTAGTGGAAGCGGGGTGCGTAGCGATAGAGCGCGTGTCGCCCAGATTGGCGGAATGAGAAATCATTTTCAATGCGTTCAAGAACGCACGGCCCCGATCAATTCCTCCCTTTATCTCGAAAGTCACCATTCCTCCGCCATAACGCATCTGTTTTTTTGCGAGTTCATGCTGAGGGTGGGATGGTAAGAAAGGATATTTTACTCTAACTACTTCGTTATGAGTTTCCAGATACGTAGCAAGCTGGAAAGCATTTTGACAATGGCGTTCCATGCGCACGGCCAACGTTTCCAGGCTCTTTGAAAGTATCCATGCATTAAATGGCGACATCGATGGTCCTGTGTGGCGAGCAAAAAAACGAACCTCTTTAATCAATTCTTTTGTGCCAAGTACAGCACCTCCAATCGCGCGCCCCTGGCCGTCCATCCATTTGGTAGCAGAGTGTGTAACTAAATGAGCGCCCCACTTAGCAGGGTTTTGTAGGTAAGGTGTGGCGAAACAGTTATCTACGTTTAAGATGAGTTTATACTTATTGGCAAGTTTGCCGAGCCACTCTAAATCAATAATATCCAGCGCAGGATTGGAAGGCGTTTCCACAAAAAGCATCTTGGTGTTGGGTAAGATGTTTGCCTCCCATGTTTCAGGTGAATCTAAATCCACGTACGTGTGAGTAATACCTACGCGCGGAAAGATGACATTGAAGATTTGATGCGTAGAACCAAACACCGAGCGCGAAGCCAACACGTGGTCGCCCGACTTGAGCAAAGAAGCCATGCTGATGTACATCGCAGCCATGCCGGAGGCAGTAGCAATGCCATCTTCCGTGCTTTCCAGTAGACACAGTTTCTGAATAAACTCTGTGTTATTCGGATTGGAGAAGCGCGTATATATGTTGCCCGGAACTTCATCGGCAAATAGTGCCCGTGCCTGCTCGGCATCATCAAATACAAAACTAGAGGTAAAATACAATGGCACTGAGTGCTCGCGAAATTCAGTACGGTCAGCTTGAGTGCGAATGGCATCGGTTTCTGAGTATCCTATATATTCTTTTTCGTTGTTCATCTTATTGTTTTTTCAGGTTGTCGATGGTGTATGGTCGATAGTCAATTGACCATAGAACTATTGACTAATTATCTCAAAACTGTGGGTAATAATGGCCGACTTCTCCAACGTCTTAGCTACCGAGCAGTATTTCTCGACTGCCAACACGATGGCTTTTTCTACCTTTTCTTTATCGAGGTTTCCAACCAATTTAAAATGAATGTGGGCATCGGTATACAAGGAAGGTACTTTGCCTTTCTCGCGCGCCCCGGTCACGGTAATAGAAATATCTTTGAGTTCTTGTTTTTGCTTTTTCAAGATCATCACCAGATCGACAGAACTACACCCTCCGAGGGCTGCTAATAATAATTGCATGGGGCGCATTCCTTTGCCGGTTCCTCCTATGTCTGGACTGGCATCCAGGTGAATACTATTTCCTGTGTCGTTAGTGGCTTCCAAATGAGAGTCTCCACTCACACGTTTTAAATCGATGGTAATCATTCGTTTTGTTTGCTCGGCCAGACCAAACTCCCTACCACCATCGCCAGCAGGCTAACAATTAGAGCTGGAATCAGGCTTGGCCAACTTGTTTTTAAAACCTCAAAGATAATCCAAGTTAGCATACCTGTAACCATGGAAAGCAACGCCCCAATAGGACTCGCTTTTTTCCAATACAATCCGAAGGCCAAAGGCGCAAACAAAGACACCAGGCTCAACACCGATGACTCGCCCACCAGCTCGTAAATATTGGTTCGCACGCAGGCCATTACTGTGGCGATTACGCTAAAAACCAGAATAGAAATACGGGTAACTTTGAGTAGTTGGGCATCGCTCAGCTTTCCTTTCATAAGGGGCTTGACCAGATTCTCGGAAAAAATAGCAGCCGGTGCCAAGATAGCCGAGCTGGTGGTACTCATAATGGCGGAAAGCAACGACCCGAAAAATAAAATTTGTATGGGCATACTAGTATGTTGCAGCACCATGTTGGGTAGTGCCAGCTGTGTATCGCCCGCAATTTGATCAGGATACAAATGCTTTGTGCACAAGCTGATGAAAAGAGGAAGCATGGCCACCGTAAGGTATAATGCCGCGGCTATAAAACAGGAGCGAACAGCCGAGGAGACCGACCCACTTGACATCACCCGCTGAAACACATCTTGTGAGGGTATAGACCCAAGCCCCAACACAAACCAAGCGGCAATGTATTTTACTATCTCTTTAAAGTCCGCAGGTGGCAGAAAGCGTAGCTTTTCGGCAGGCACCTCGCTGAGCACATTAAAAACACCACCTGCTTTTTCAGACAGTGCGACCGCGAGCAGCAGCAATCCGATAATGATAATAATGCTCTGAATAAAATCAGTTATAGAAATTGCCCACATGCCACCGATATAGGTATAAAAGGTAACGATCACGGCACTTGCCACAATGCCCTGCCACACGGCCACTCCTATTACCACATTCATAATCAAGCCCATGGCCACCAATTGGGCAGCTATGTAGCCAACATAAGGTGGCGCCAAGAAAATGCTTGCCACCAGTTCTGTATCCTTGCCAAAGCGTGCTTTAAAGAAATCTCCTAATGTGAGCAGTTTCATAGTATAAAGCTTGCGCGCGAAGAACATACCAAACAACACCAGACAGAGGGCAGCACCGAAGGGATCTTCAATCACTCCATAAAGACCCTCCTTCAAAAACTCAGAGGAGGCACCGAAGACGGTCTCCGAACCAAACCATGTAGCAAATAATGCGGAAGAGCTTAAGAACAGTGGCAAACTTCTACCAGCCAGCAGAAAATCGCCCGATGTTTTTACTCTGCGGGAGGCCAGGTACCCGATGAAAATCGTAAGTAACAGGTAACCAATAATCGATAGTAGTAGCAATGCGGGCGTAAGATAAAATGCTAAAACTAGGAAACATTAGGTGGAATGCAAGGGGTAATAAACCTATTTACGTACCCTAAAGTCTGCCGATTGGGGTTCAATAATTTCCAATTCATTCTCCAGCCTATCGAAGGCCTGTTCGTTGTTAAACATGCTATAATGTTTTAAGTCGGCACATTCTTCTGCCGTATTAAAACGCATGGTAAACGTAATATTTGTAATGCGCTTGGTAACTTTTCGGAAACTGGCCACTGCTAAAAAGGGCGGGTCTGAGATATGGTTCCAGGCTATTAACTGGGGAGGCACTATCTCCATAAACTCGCACTCGTTGGGGTAATCGCGTTTGGCGGGGCCATGCATTACAAAACGCCATTTGCCACCCTGCCGTAAATCAAATTCAATAAAGGTATTACTAAATCGCCTTGGCCCCCACCACCTTATAAGATGCACCGGATCTGTCCACGCTTTAAAAACGGCTTCGGTGGACGCCAGCACATTTCGCGTTGTTACTACCTCGCAACTGGCTGTGTCTAGCAATACCTCATCTTCCATTTCGCAGTTCTATTTTTGATATTAACCGTAATTTTACCAATTGTGTTTTATAAATACAACTGACTATATGTTATTAGCTGAGCTACTTTTGTTACATAGGTGCATAAAAATGTTTTAAAGTAATGCCTGGCTTCATTTATTTGTCGCGTAGCTATTGAAACCTGGTTGCTTAGTAACTATTTTTGAACATACCAACACACGCCCTGATTATGAAAGGTTCGCAATACATCAGCTTTAGGCGAAAGAGAAATAAGGTAAGTGATCCTTCCCCGGCTGCATTAGCACTTTTCAATCAGTTGAAGCAAGTCTTCGAGCCTTATCACGAATATTTTGAAATAACTATTGATACCAGTGATGAGTTTGAAGCGGTAACCAAAAATGAAGTACGCGTAAACCGCGGAAGCTTTAGAACGGGTGCCAGTAAGATTTCATTTCTTCTAATACGACTTAATAAAGAGTTTGTGAAACTTCAGTTTCATGCACTTTTTTTGGACAAAAACATGATCGATACAGTGCCGCCCGAATTACTTACGCTGAAAACACATGCCATTACCTTTCAGTTTAAAACGCTCGATCCACCGTTACAAACTCAGCTCGACACACTTATTCGGCAGGGAATAGAATTGTACAAAACATTAAAATATATTAGGTAGCAAGGTATCTCTAAGCGATCTCATCAATCACTGCAAGGAACGAAGAGCCTAAATAGTCGTCCCTTAAAAACTCAATTTTAGGATTAGAAGATTTTGGATTTGTGATTTTGTGGTTTTAACGAGCGAAAAAAGGCAATTAAAAAGTTGGGCTAAAAAGACAAGTGGATTTACTTTC
>JBIKRT010000019.1:0-57355 GCA_044349005.1 Cyclobacteriaceae bacterium | reverse complement strand
TCATGAAATGAAAAAAGTTTAGTGAAACACGTTTCACTAAACTCCTAAAAATTCCTTTCAACTTATTGGTTATCAGAACAAATCTTCAACATCCACCAACCATTTTTCAGTAATATGCCAAAAAAAAGCTCTTCTGAATTTCAGGAGAGCTTTTTTGCTTAACAAAGAAGACGAATAAATCAAACAAGAGAATCAAAATGCAGGTAATCAAGATCTATAAAATAGCTTAAAAAGAGGCAATTCGATTTCATTGATTTTCAATCTCCTCCTCAATAATTTCATTTATCGAAGCGACTAGCATACCATCTTTTATTACATAGTTCCTGACGCCTCGTTGAATGAATTTAAGAACCATATTTCCATCGTCCAACGAACTCATCATTATTAACGTTTTCTTGCCGCTAGGCAGGTTGCTGATTTTTTCAAAGAAATCAATACCTGTCATTCCAGGTAATTTATACTCAAATAGAACTATCTCTGGAGATCTCTCCAGAATAAATGGCAACGCTTCTTCCGCTGAATTGAAGCTCGAAATTTTATACTCACTTCTGAGTCTTTTAAGTTCACTTATCAAAGTGGACGAAGTAAACTCATCGTTATCAACTACGCTAATGTGCTTTGTTGTACTGTTCATAAAATCATCAATGCTGTTAAAATTATTAGCCTTTGCTGAAGCAAAGATAACTAAAAACACTACAAACCATTAAAAATAACAGGTTTCTGCTTTGGTAGCGTTCGTTTGTAATGAGTGCTTCACTTTCCCGACCTGTCTGTTCGTCTTGGTGGCGATACAAAATAGTTGATATTTCCATGGATAAATTGGACGCATGTCTGCTGATGGAATCGTCCAGCGCACGATATCCCTCTGCACTCAGGCTATTAACCTGCTCCGCATATTGACTGGCAATAAAATTTTTGGCACATTTTGTTAGCAGGTCTATGCCTGCAGCTATATCGCGTTGCTCTAGCATCGCGGCTTCATAGAGCGGATCAAGATTGTCTTTTATTTCTTCTGCATCCATAAAAATTAAATTCATTGCATTCGCTGGCTATTTTCCAATGATTCGGACTTTTAGCACCGCTTACCACATTTGAACTATAAATCTTTTAGGTAGTCGATGCTTTTTTTCAATGCAACTTCGGGGGACTGCACCATATCTTGCTCTACGAAGAAATGCTCCACGCCTGATTTTTTAGCTGCCCTTAAAATTGATTTCAGATCGAGCGCACCTTCTCCGGCCGTGCTCATCAGCGGAAACAACTCTATCCATTGCTTGGCATCGCCACCGTCTCCAGAAAACGTTGCCTTTTGTTTCATGTTCTTTACATGCATCATCTTATAGCGGCCGGGATATTTTTCCAATAACGTAATCGGGTCTACCCCACCAGCTACTGTCCAAAACAAATCCATTTCCAGATACACGTATTTAGGGTCGGTTTTTTCAATAATCATTTGTACGGGTATCGTACCTTCCAGCGGATGCAGGCCGTAACCGTGGTTGTGATAGGCAAAGCGTAAGCCTACTTTTGTCGCTTGCTCGCCAATGGTGTTGAAGAGATCAATTGTTTTTTTATAATCGTCAAGCGTTTTGCGGTTTTCCGGTGGCAGCGCGGGGAGTACTACGTAGCTATATCCAATGGTTTGAGCTGCTTCACCCAATTGACTCATTTTCGTGCTTAGTGTTTCAAGATCGGTATGGATCGAAGGAACAGAAATTTTGTTTTCGTCCAATACTTTTTTCACCTCGGCAGCAGTATGACCAAAAAACCCACTCCCACTGAAGCCTAGCGCAGGCGTGACTGCCGCCCATCGATCTATGGCGCCCTGCGTACTGAACGGAAACGGGCCATACATTTCAATTTCTCTATACCCCATTTGCGCCAGCATTCGGATGCCGCCACTAAAATCTTTCTCCAGTAATTTGGGTAACGAAAAGAGCTGAATACCGATTTTGTTAAGCATGTTGGCGTTGGCAAATAAGAAATTGGCGGGCAACATACTTAGCGTAGCCAAGGCTGCCGATTCTTGAAGAAATTTTCTGCGTTTCAATTCATTCTGGTTTATGGTGTAATCTAAATAATTCTTTTTGAACAAAATACCAGTCGCTATGAAAATAGAGGGGGATGAGAAAACTCAGATTCGGTTAAAGGGCGCGGCCATTCGCCCGTGGAGCATTAAATTACTCTACTAATTGGGCGTTTGGATCAAAAAAAATCAAGGCCAAAAAATATTCTGCCTTTATCATTCCAACACCATATATGTCGCATGCTAGGTAGTTTAAAGTGCAGGATGATACTAAAGTTGTAATTGGTGTAGCCGAATTGTTCAGAAGAAATTTGGCGGTTTTACTAGCTCCAAGGGTCAATTTTTTAATTAAAGAAATGAATCTATCAGGCCAAACGTGCGCGCCAAAATCGATCTGCTGCAAATGCAAGGATCCATAAAACCAATCCGAAAATGGCTACCCCTATTCCAGTTCCAATATTTGGATTATTATAATGTCCGATAGTCGCAAGTAGCAGGTCATATAGAAAGCCAGCAAAAGCAAACATCGTAAGCGTTCTTGATTTGTTGGACAGGATTGCAACAATGCCGAGAAGTTTTGCAATGGCAAGGGGGACAACAGTGAAACCTGGATAGCCGAGTTGTAAAGTCTCATGAATGGTTCCCTGTATATCAAGAAGTGTCCATACAGCTGATATGAAAAATAGCAAGCAAAACAAACTCACAGGCACCCAGTAAATTATTTTACGGTGTTTAGAAGAGGCTAAAACGTGCAAACCAAGATTTGTTAAGTTATTCTGCTTTTTTTGATGCATTGTTATTGAAGTCTAGGCTTAATCTTACTTAGTACATTTTATATGAGCACGAAATGATGTGTGCCTCCAAGCCATTACTCCTTCTAAAAGTCGAGTACGAAATTTCGATTCCTTTCTTTTGCTTACCCTCACGTGCAATTGGCTTGTAGCGGATGGCAAGGCCGATTTTTCTCGTAGTCATAGTCGATAAATCATAATCGGATGTATAAAATTCCTCATCGGGTGTGTGGGCTTTATAAGCAGCGAAGTAGGACGAGCCTTGTTGAACATAATAGCGAACCAAAGGTGCCAACACTAACGTACGCGTGACTTTAATTGATGTTTCGTTCTCCAAACCAATACTTCGCACTGAAAAACTATCTCCATAGAAATCAACAGTATTCTTTAGTATGGTTCGCCCGCCAACAAATGTGTTCAGTTTAATCCCAATACTGGCCTTCCATCGTTGGTTTGGTAAATTTTCAACGCGCAGGGAACCATCATTAAAATAAACTCGGTGAAACGGTGTAGAAAGTAATCCCTGCTGATAGCTAAGCTCGGGATAGAAACCTATCCTGTTACGTTTGTTGAGCACTTGAGTTAGTGAAAGCCTAAGATTGTATGAATTACGCTTGTATTCATTAAACCACCGTTTGGTTCGCAATTCAACAGGATAAATCAATTTCTCTGGAGCGAAAGACGGACTTAAGCGCCCCCAGCGTAGATCATCAAAGTAACTTTGAAAATCAATTCCAAAAGTCCGTAAACCTTTTTTATCTGAGATCGACAAACCAGCGTTTAACGGCAATGAAAGATAATCTGATTCAATCGAAAAGCCTCCACCAAAAGAAACTGCAACGTTGTCTTTTATCTGACGAGAATACACAACATCTAAATGAGTTCTTGCATCGCGTACCGATGCTGAAGATTTTATAAAATCAATGTTATCGGTTGAAGCAGATGTGATTACATCGATGCCAAGTTTCGTGAATAAGGTTCTTCCGTTTCGGTATGTATGCATTGCGCTTATCTGTGGTGCCACCACCGTGAGCCTTTCCGTGCCAATGCCACCCGTTACAGCTGAGTTATTACCATCTTGCATGTAATGATTATAAAGAAATTCAATCTCCGTTTTCTTTACATATTCTTTCTTAAAAACGCTTTCGTTCTTTTGTGCATTGGCAACCATGAAAAGCAGTGCAAAACTTCCAGCTAAAATGAAATTCCTTTTCATTTCTTTGTTTCAATTACAACCACAACCACCACTTGATTTTGAACCTGATGATGGAACTGCCCCTTCGCGTATACTTCTTATGTATGCGTCAAAGTTTTTTGCAGATGATTTAGAAAGCTCCATTTCTTGGTCATCAATGTAAACTCGTTCGTATGGCTTAATGGCTTTGCAGGATGCAAGAATTACACTAAACAAACACACTATAATTGCTTTACGCTTCATATTGAAAATCAATCTTATTTGAATAGTAAGTTTTGTTTTCACTATCGATTATCATTCCATGCACCTGGGGAAATTGATTCAATAGATGCATCCCAACTTCCTTGCCCATTACATATACAGCAGTTGCCAACGCATCGCATAGCTCAGCCGATTTACTGATAATGCTAACACTTTTTATCCCGGCAACGGGCACGCCTGTAATAGGATTGATATTATGTGAATAACGAATGCCATTGTGAATGAAATGTTGCTCGTGATCGCTAGAGGTGGCAACGGACGAATCCATAACCGGGAGAGATATGATAAAAGTATCCTTGTTATCGGGGTGGGCAATACCAACATTCCACGGAACACCGTTTGGTCGTTTTCCAATGGTAGTTAGATCGCCACTGGCATTGATCACGCCCGATGTTACCCCCTTCTCAAGCCAGCTTTTTTTGACGCAATCAGCCGCATAGCCCTTACCAATGGCAGCAAAACTTATGTGCATACCGCGTATTGGCAAAAATACCTCCTTAACTGTTTTATCCAGTTGTATCTTTTGAAAGCCAACTAAGTGCCTTGCTTCTTGTAGTTTCTTCTTTGCTGGCAATTGAAATTCTTTGTTTTTAAATTGATAGGTTCTTTTAAGCGGCCCAACCGAAATATCAAAAGCACCCTGAGTGAGCATTGATATTCTTTGACATCGGATAAGCAATGCAAATACTTCATCGTTCACGCTAACGGGCCTAATACCTGCATTTTTATTTATAATGTAGGTGGAAGAGCCCTCCCTGAATTCGGAAAGTAAACCTTCGATCCGCTCGATTTCTTCTAAACCACTATGCAATATGTGATTAGCCTGTTCCGCATTAGAAGAGCCTACAATGAGTTCAAAAACAGAGCCCATTCTTTTAGTAGTGATCTTAAACTCATTCATGCAAGTTGGCCGCTTCGGCAATTACCCTTTTGGAGAAAGTAATTGGTGGTTCGTTTTCGTAAGTAATAAATTTGTGCTTGCCACTTACCGATGAGAAGAGTATTAGCGTGGGGAACACACCATTGAATCCAAATTTTTCAGCGATAGATTCATTATACTTTTTAACTTCGGCAGTTAGTTTTCTCCTTTGTGGAAAATCTATTTTTTCAAGCTTCAAATCGTGCCGTACTAACTTTTCCAAGAACAAAGAATCAGACAATACTCTTCTCTCTAGTTTGATGCAATTAGTACACCAATCAGAACCAGAGAACACATACAAAATTATTGGTGATTTTTTTTGAGTTGCTGATTGTCCATACAGTGAAAAAGCCATGATCATCACAAAAGCTAAACTCAAGAATACTTTCTTCGGAAACATGAAATTGACGTCCAAGAAATTCTGTGGTCGTTGTTGTTTTATCATCAAAATTGAAATTTGTTACCAAAGTCAGGATTTCCAACCAAACCAACGTAAGCACCAATAAGAGCCACTTCAAATTGTTTGTCAAACACCTTGCCTCTGATTATACCCTTCCGCGCATAGAGGGCAAACGAGTTGGCCGTTACTAAAATGAATACCAGAGTTGCTAAGTCTTTTCCATTGAACCTAAAGTTTATCATCGCATTTCAATTTTTAACTCAAAGGTTAATAAATGCGGTTACTAGCTTTCGGGTATTTATACCAAGCGCGAGAGTTTTTATACGAAACCGAGATAAAGCCTACCTTTTTACAACGTTCCGATTAACAAACGAATTAAAGAACTCATCGCGGAACGAGTTTCCAATTGAGATTTCCTCGTTCTGAATAGCGAGGCTGTTTGAATCTATTGAGCTTATGTGATTTGTGTTGACAATATGTGATTTGCTGACTCTAGCAAAGATGGATTTGGGCAAGTGTTCAAAAATAGTTTTTATGTTCATGGCTGTAATCACCTTTTCTTTCTTCAATGTTTTGATCACTACATAATCCTTAAGCCCTTCTATGAACACTATTTCTTCAAAAAACAATTTTACAAAACGCTTGTCAGCACGAACAAAGATATGGTCACTTTCAATCTGTGTTGCGTTGTCTCGGCTTTCCACACTTTGCAATAGCGAAAGGTAAGTTGTAGCCTTGTTCACACTTTTCAAAAGGCGTTCCATCCGCACTGGCTTCAATAGATAATCAATCGCATCCAATTCATAACTTTCCAGCGCATATTGTGGATAGGCTGTAACAAAAATTACCAATGGAGGCTTCGAGAGGGTTTTAATATATTCCAGTCCATTTAGGCTTGCCATTTCAATGTCTAGAAACATTAAATCCACTTCGTTATTCTGAATAAATTCGTTGGCGTGCAACGCGTTGCTAAATGAACCAACTAAGTTCACTGAATCTATTTCCGCTAACAATTTTTCAAGCCACTTAATAGCAAGAGGTTCGTCATCAATTACAATACACCTCATGTTGAAATTATTATTTTGGTTCTGAGGTTTATAATGGCAAAGACAAATTAACCTTGAACTCATTTTCGTTTGACGAAGTTACCAGACTAAAATTTTTTCCATACAATAGCTCAAGCCTCCGTTTAACATTTGCCAATCCCAATCCTCCCGAGGTTTTTGTCTTACTATTGGCGATGGAATTAACACAGCTGAAATCAATTGTGTTCTCTTCGCGATGAAAGCTTACCTCGATGAAAGATTTTCCTCTGTCATCGGCACTATGCTTGATGGCATTCTCGATAAAATTAATAAAAAGAAACGGTGGAATGTACGCATTGTTGCAGTCTCCCAGTTTGGTAACCTTACAATCAAATTGGCCGCGCCTGATTTTTTCTAATTCAAGAATATGCTCATGAACTTCGATTTCTTTCTTTAAGGAAACACGGTCATGATTTGCTTCATACAGATTGTAACGCAATACATCGGAAAGCCCCATTACAATTTTAGAAGCCTTGGCTGGATCAACGTGAATGAGTGAATTAATGTTATTGAGCGTGTTAAACAGAAAGTGCGGATTGATTTGGCTTTTCAGTTGCGAAAGTTCGGTGTTGAATTGTATTTGTTGCAGCTCCGCAATAGCATGCTCTCTGATGAGCCATTGCCTGAACAAAAGAATGCCCACCGTGGCACCTAAAAAAATGGTGGGCACGGTGAGTGATTGGATGATAGCGGTAGGGGAAAGCAATTTCAAATAAAGCACCGTTTGAGTTACTTTTGGTTGCGTTAATTCGGCCAAACGAAATTGCAAGTAAAGTGTTATCGCGAAATCAAAAATTAGTTCTACACCCGACAAAATAAAATAATCTGGATAGCGCTTCTTAAATAAAAACCTTGGCACCAGCCAGATCAAATTTATATATATCAAAACAAAAGCACTGGCAATTGTTGCCACTTGCACGATAGCAATTTGGTTTGCTTTTGCCAATTCAAATGTAGAATAACTTTCAATTACTAAGCTGATTTCAGGTGTAAATTGTAAAATCAACAATGTAATCAACAGGAGGTGTCGCCAAAATCGATTCTCCCTTGTAACAAGAAAATCTCTAAAAGTTTTTTCGCAAAGAAAACTACTTTCAGCATTTTTCATGGATGCAAGGTATAAAAAACGTTTGAAAAAGTGCTGAGTAAAATAGCTCTTACTTTAAGACCTTTTCTAAGCAGATTTCTGTGAAACGCTTCTAATTCACTACTTTCAGTTTCAATCTCATTCTAATCATCGCAGTCGAGCATGTTTGGAGGATACTTTACAGTCATGCCACACCCAAACTTCGTTTTCCATGCGCTAGTCTCGCCAAAGACTACTAAGTTCATCACGCTTCCATTATTTTTTTAATTCAGTTGAAACTGCTAAAAAGGTGGCGGCAAAACTTGCGTCAACGGCATTCATGTCAGACAGAATGAACAGCAAAAGCCGTCAAAAAAGAATTTTCCGCATCCAAAAGCAAGCGTGCACTAGGTAGCAAACTAACAATTATCGGTTATCTTTGCTCGCTTAAAATCGAGCTATGATTTCTGTAGACAGCGTCAGTGTTGAGTTCAGTGGAACTACCCTTTTTAAAGACATTACTTTTAATATCAATGAAAACGATCGCATCGCCCTTATGGGCAAAAATGGTGCAGGTAAATCGACTTTGTTGAAAATAATTTCAGGCAATAGTAAGCCAACACGGGGCAAGATATCGGCTCCAAAAGACGCCATTATTGCTTATCTGCCTCAGCACCTTTTGACGGACGATAACTCCTCGGTGTTTGAAGAAACCTCCAAAGCGTTTTCGAAAATACTGGACATGAAGAAGCAGATGGAGGAACTTAACCATCAGCTGGAAACCAGAACAGATTACGAGTCGGACGAATATTCAAAAATTATCGAACAGGTATCTGAACTGAGTGAAAAATACTATTCCATTGAAGAGATCAATTTCGATGCGGAGATTGAAAAAACGTTGCTTGGCCTAGGCTTTTTGCGTACCGATTTCACCCGCCCTACCAGCGAGTTTAGCGGTGGCTGGCGTATGCGCATTGAACTGGCCAAAATACTGTTACAAAAGCCTGATTTGATTTTATTGGATGAGCCTACCAACCACATGGACATCGAATCCATTCAGTGGTTGGAAGACTTTTTAGTCAACAATGCGAAGGCCGTGATCGTCATCTCGCACGATAAAACATTTGTGGACAACATCACCAACCGCACCATTGAAGTGACGATGGGGCGCATCTACGATTACAAGGTGCCCTACTCACAATACTTGCAATTGCGTAAGGAGAGGCGCGAACAACAGCAGAAACAATTTGACGATCAGGCAAAACAAATAGCTGATATACAAGGATTTATTGATCGTTTCAAAGGAACTTACTCGAAGACACTTCAAGTGCAATCGCGGGTGAAAACGCTGGAAAAAATTGAGATCGTTCAAGTCGATGAGGTGGATTCATCGGCATTGAATTTGAAGTTCCCCCCGGCTCCACGGTCGGGAAATTATCCGGTAATTGTGGATGGCCTAACAAAACGCTATGGCGATCACGTGGTTTTTCAAGATGCTTCCATGACCATTTCAAGGGGAGAGAAAGTGGCGTTTGTTGGTAAAAACGGAGAAGGTAAATCTACCATGGTAAAAGCAATTATGGGTCAGATTGAAGTTGAAGGAAAAATGCAGCTGGCGCATAATTCGATGATCGGCTACTTCGCACAAAATCAAGCATCGCTGTTAGAGGAAGACATTACAGTGTTCCAGACGATTGACCAAATTGCTCAAGGCGATATTCGTAGTAAAATCAAAGACATCCTGGGCGCCTTTATGTTTGGTGGCGATGCCATCGACAAAAAAGTAAAGGTGCTTTCGGGTGGAGAAAAGACGCGCCTGGCTATGATTAAGTTATTACTTCAACCAGTTAACTTATTGATTCTTGATGAACCTACCAATCATCTTGATATAAAGACAAAAGATATTCTAAAAGATGCCCTTCGTGCTTTTGATGGAACATTAATTCTCGTTTCCCACGACCGTGACTTCTTGGATGGACTGGCCAACAAAGTTTTTGAATTTGGCAATAAACGTGTGAAAGAACACTTTGAAGATATCAATGGTTTCTTGCGCAATAAGAAGATGGAAAACTTAAAGGAAATTGAACGAACGGTTGTAAAATAGTCACGGTGCTAGTCTAGTCTAAGATCTCACGTTTAAATACTAATTTGACATGAAATCGCCATTAAGATGCTCCACACCCAATAGCATGATAGTCTAAGCGATTCCATGTGGCAACTAAAAAACAGTTATTAACACATGAAAGGTTTAAATGATCTACTTCAATTGGGCAATCCCCTACTCTATCAGGTGACTGAGCCGGTGCAACAGCACGAACTTCAGTCCGTAACTGAATGGGTCAACGATCTCGATAATGTAATGAAAGAGATCCGTGCAAAATACAATTTCGGTAGGGCCATTGCTGCACCTCAATTGGGAATAATGAAGCGGTTGTTTTACATGAACATTGATAAGCCAATCGTCTTTATTAATCCAGTACTGACCGATCTAAGCGAAGAACAGTTTGAGGTGTGGGATGATTGCATGTGTTTCCCCAACCTGTTGGTAAAAGTGAATCGCCATAAAAGCCTAACTATAAACTATCTTGATGGCAATTGGAATCCGCAATCTCTATCGGTAAAAGATGACCTGTCCGAACTTATCCAACATGAGTTCGATCACCTCGATGGAGTACTTTGCACGATGCGGGCTATTGATAACCAATCTTTTAAGTGGAGGCCATAAGACTTATTCTCAGCTCATAAGAAAACTTGAAACCAATAGATGTTGATTATATCTTCAAATCTATTATTTTGCCTCACAATCAACAGGCATCAATGTTTTCTTCATTCATTTCACATCTCAGCAAGAAATTTTCTCGATCAGCCTCCGCTGACAAGGAGACAGCTACCGCCATTTTTCTAGGCATTCTTGTTGTTGTGGTCGTTGGCTACTCGTTGGCATTCGGATTTGCACTAGAATCCATTATTACAGAAGCATTAAAGCAAAGCAAGCCAATAGACTTTCTAAATGGATTGATGATCTACTATTTCGCATCGGAGTTTTTGATGCGTTATTTCCTGCAAAGCCTGCCTGTCATGGATGTTCAGCCTTACCTTCATTTACCCGTAGCAAAAAGTAAGATAGTTCATTTTCTTTTAGGAAGATCGTTGCCGCATGTCATGAATACTTTTGTGTTTTTATTGTTTACGCCTTTTGCTCTAACAGCGGTTGCAAATGTTTATGGAGCGGGTCAAGCATGGATTTGGCTGGTAAGCTTATGGCTTGTAAGCCTTATCAACCATTGGTTGATTGTACTTTTCAAAAAGAAATTTGACGACAATATTTGGGGTTTGTTAGTTTTAGTAACGATAGTCGGCACACTGGCTGCTTCCGATTATTTTGGGTGGTTTCAACTTTCCACACTCTCTCAAAAGCTATTCAACATATCATTACATGGATACACAAGTATCGTAGCACTGGTGATTTCACAAGTAGGATTGTATATGTTAGCTTATCTTTTCTTTTCAAAAAGCCTTTATACTGAAGATCTGTTAGCCAACGAGAACCAAAATTACTATGAAGCTAATTTGGCTTTCCTAAAAAACTTTGGTTCTGTAGGCGAATGGATAAGCATCGAATTGAAGTTGATCCTACGCCATAAGCGAGGTCGCACGGTGCTAGTTATGAATCTGTTCTTTTTGCTCTATGGCTTATTTTTTTATCGCGATCCTAGCTTCTCACAAAACTTGCCAGGCATTGTCATCCTTATCGGCATACTAATGACGGGCATTTTCGTTATGAATTACGGCCAATTTCTATTCAGTTGGCAAGGCAGTCACTTCGATTTTATTTTAACCCAACCCGTGTCTCTTGTAAAATATATTGAGTCAAAGTATTGGTTGATGGCTGCTGTTACATGCGCCTGCTTTCTTCTAAGCATACCCTACGTTTATTTTGGATGGAGTATGCTATTAGTGCATCTTGCTGCTGCATTGTTTAATATGGGCATAAATATTTTTATTGTGATGAACATGGCCATGTGGGATCCCAAGAAAATAGATTTGAGCAAGGGAAGTGCATTAAATTATGAGGGCATCGGAGCTGCGCAATGGCTCATGGGTTTGCCAATCATGATAGCCCCTTTTGTTTTTTACCTTCCGTTTAGTCTAGCGGGGCATCCAATGGCCGGTTTAGCTGCTGTGGGCACTGCGGGTCTATTCGGTATCTTGTTCCGAAAAAAACTGATTCAAGTTACCGCCAAAAGATTAGACAAAAGGCGTTATTTAATTGCTTCAAATTTTAGAAAAGAATAAGTGAGATGATAACCATTGCAGATTTAAAAAAGGTATACAAGAAAGTTAACGTGGTTGACATTCAATCGCTAGTAATAGCCAAAGGTGAAAGTTTTGGTTTGGTTGGCAATAACGGAGCGGGCAAAACCACTCTTTTTCGTATGGTGCTAGATTTGATCCCCCCAACAGCAGGCGAGGTTCAAATCAATGGAGTAAATGTAAAAGGCAATGATGAGTGGAAATTTTTTGTTGGTTCGTATCTAGACGAGAATTTCCTTATCGATTATTTAACGCCCGATGAATATTTCGCTTTTGTTGGAAAGCTGCACAAGTATTCTGCTGAGGACCTCAATCAATTGTTGGCGAGGTTCGAGGACTTGTTTAATGGAGAAATAACGGGTAAGAAAAAGTACATACGTGATCTATCGAAAGGGAATTTAAAAAAGGTAGGTATTGCAGCTGCTTTTATTGGTCAACCAAAAGTAGTAGTGTTAGACGAGCCATTCGAAAACTTGGATCCTACCTCACAGATACGATTGAAAGAATTGATTGTAAGAGAACACCGGGAAAAACGCACAACATTTTTGATTTCGAGTCATGATCTTAACCATGTAACTGAAACCTGCAGTAGAATTGTAGTCATGGAAAAAGGCATGGTCATTAAAGACTTAGCGGGCGATGAAAACGCATTGAAAACTCTAGAAACTTATTTCAATAAGTAATTTGCAGGTATTCTCAGTTGAGTAAGGAATTGACAACCACTTTTTTAAGTGCGTAACTGATCAATTGACCAAAATCAATCAGTTCCCTTTTCAGTGAGTTTTTCTATGTCGCGTATCATCTGTTCAATTTCTAGTTGCAGCGTACCATTGTAGATTCCCCGTATTCTCTTCGACTGATCAATTAACAAAACATACTCGGTGTGCAGAAACTCTGTACTGTCTTTAGTAAACCCTAGGTCTTCTTCTGCAAAATAAGACTGGCGTGCAAGTGTATAAATTTCAGATTTCTTACCAGTGAGCAAATGCCAGTTGGGTGAAGTAATCTCATTTTCCCCGGCATATTTTTTTAGACGTTTAACATCGTCAATCCAAGGTGTTACACTATAAGAAAGAACAACAACATCGGGTCTGTTGCCAAACTTCGCCTGAACCAATTTCATGTGTTTAGTCATTACAGGGCAAATACTTCCACAACTGGTAAAGATAAAATTAGCCACATGTATCTTACCTTCAATGGCGGCCAGCGTAATCTTCTCCCCAGCTTGATCGGTAAACGAGAATGAATCTATAGTGTGCGTTATTTTTTGGCCTACCTCATCTGTGGATTCAATAAAATGCGGTGTAAAATCGGGGGTATTATAATATGGCAAAACGCTCCGTTCTTTTTTGTTCCCGCAAGAGAAAAGCAACGTAACCAACACCAGAATACTACTTGCTAAAAATACTATCCGATACATTGACGCAATTTTTTGTACCCAACAATCCATATCGCCTTCCATCTTGTATAACATAGTTTGCTTTTACTTTGCCATTGTCATACCACCATTGCTGGTGACCTTCTTCATGTCCTTTTTTGTAGTTCAATACTTTAACGAGCTTGCCGTCAACATTCCATTCCTTGCAGGTACCCTCATACTCATCTGCTTGAAAAAAATAATGCAATTGCGTGTTGCCGTTTTCCCACCAAGCCAGATACTCTCCAATCTTTTGGCCATCTTCAAAAAATCGCTTTCCTTTTATTTCTCCTGAAGGATAAAATTTCTCCCACTCGCCATGTTCTCTGCCTTCGCGGTAGCTGGTAATTTCTACAGTATCTCTTGTGCCTGGAAAAAGAGAAAACAACCTTCCACTAAAAGGTTGTTTGTTAATGATTAGCAAGCCATTCGCGATGGAAATCCGCTGCTCGTCTTTATTCAATAACACAATTGAATTTGTTGCAGGACTATATGGCAAGCGTTTGTTGCATCCAAAAAGTCCAACACTTGCTAGCCAAATAACAATGCTATTGCGAAACAGTGCCCGGTGTGCCATAGTAACCACTTCCATTGATATAAGGATCTTTGTTTGTTACGTGATAATGATAGATTCCATTTGGGTAATCTGTCGTGGCTGTAGTATGCCCGTGATAGGCATCTAACGAACTTTCTGCTACATCGGCTCCATTCTCCTGCGGTCCGTAGACAGGAAAACCATCCAAAAGGAAGCCCAGTAAAGCAGACTTAGTGGCTTTCACTTGTGTGAGATAGAGTGGTTCAACATGGTAATGATAAGCGCCCGCTTGTTGCGGATGTCCATAATACTGATCAAAACTAGTTACCTCATTCGTAAGCGGTTGGCTGGGGCCAGCATATTGATTGTAAAACGGCACTCCATTTAATGAAACGCCTATTGCTCCCAATGCCGTGGCAGCATGGGTAGTGGCTTCTTTGGGGCTCAACGGAATTTTAAATGTGTAATTAAATGTACTGATTGAATTGGGGTTTTTCTTAAACGCATTTCCGCCAAATGTAGTGCCTGTAAAATTTTCGTAAAGACTATTTGTAGAAGTGTAGTACACACTTTTATGATCAGGAGCGCCAGTAGTTTTTATGGTTATGTAAGTGCCATCGGAGGTAATGCTGCTGGCGCCATACACTTTTTTATACACATCCGGCACATCTGTTGAAGTAGTGGTGGTGGGTGTTACATCATTGGTCTTACATGCCACCAGCGACAGCATTATAAGAAAAGTGAAAGATGTGATAATGATTTTTGAATGTTTCATAGCGCTGTTTTAAAAATTAGGTTGAGATTAGAATTTAGTTGATCTAAGTTTTTTTAATGCGTTTCCGTATTGGTGATTTTTGTTTGTTCAAATATTCAGTTGAGTAGCAGTAGTGAATTTAGTCCTCCTATATTTTACAACTATGGCAATTACTAACACGGTTAAAAAAAACAGTGCCGTTAAAATGAAAGTTGAATTCGTAAAAAAAGAACTACCCGCAGTATCAATTACCCAGATTTTATTTTCCACACTTAGTCTTACCTCATGGTTATTGCCGTTGTACAAAATGTATTGCTTTTGCGGCAACCCTTTAGCGGTAATGACTAATTCGCTTTGATGGTTTGGTGTATCTTTAAATAACGTGTTTTTTACGTAACAGGACTGAATCTTTTGTGGCACCTTTTCCAGTTCAGCAAAAAGAGTGGTTTCATGCCCTAGTTGAACTTGAGGATTAATAAACTTAATGGTATCGTTATTAATGACGACCAGACAGTTGTTACCAAAATGTTTAATCACCAATTGAACAAACTCCTCGGGTGTTTTGTATGCATTTTTTTTAAAATGGTAGTCAACTTCTCCCTCAAAAGCTGTGAGAGAACCCTTGATGAGCAACAACAGTTTGCCATTTTGCTCATAAATCATCACGCTTGACAAATCCGGGCTGTGTGCATTCGCAGTAAATGCGATGAATAGTAAAAGTGCAAAGAGAAATCGCATAGTAGCACGGTCATTAATTCGCATAAGCACCCGCTAACCCGTTGATAAAATTATTTGAACCTGCCTTGTCTACGTGGTAGTGGTAGCCTCTTATATCATCGTAGTGGCCACGACTTGAATCTAGATCTGTGTATTCAGTTCCAGCCACACTTAATCGCTCATACATGCCAAAGCCGTCTAATGCATAGCCAATCATAGCCGCGTGCCCATCTGTTTGAACAACTTTTGTTGACTTACCCGTTGCCGCATGGTAATGATAGCCAGCACCCATGTTAATATGTCCACCTGCATCATCGAATGGCGCCAATGTGTAGGCCGCCAATATTACGTTGGCTGGCGCAGGCGCGTCAAACACTACGCCATTAAAAGCGATCCCTCGCGTTGAAGGGCCTGATGAACCTGGGCCAGCTCCGAAGCTAACGGCAGCGGTAAGTTTTACTGGCGTAACAGGAATGTATATCGTTTTTGTTAAAGTCGATACGTAAGAAGGCAAGCACTCAACACAATAATTTTTATACGCGACACCAACATTTGGATTAGCGGCAGCTTGACAATCGGCCTGCGTCAACGTTTTTGTTATAGCCCCGGTGCTGGTGTTGTACATTTGCCACGTGGTGTTATTATAAAAGGTGGCTAGATTTTTTACAAAAGCCCCATCTACATCATACACATTACCGCCTTCCAGCCAAATGCCTCCCTTACTTGCATCGTCAGAAATGTTGGTTGGGCACCACGGTCCTTGTGCATGATCGATGGGAGTACTCTTGGTAACTATTTTATAACAGTCGGCTGTAATGCCGTTCGACAGAGTACGAGAGACAGTGCTAATGGGTTCCGCCAATCCACCAGAAAGGAATTTAGTGGCATCCACCTTCACAACAGTACCTGTAAAACTCGTGTCAGTGCTGGGCGATGGATCGCTACTTTTGCAGGAAGCGATCAGGCCAAGCAAAATAGCAATAGAAACAGGAAGGCATATTCTTCGATTTTTCATTGTTGATTGTTTGTTTTGTTAGTAAATACGACCACTATGAAAAAAACCTTCGCTCATAAAATAAGTTATTTTTTTGGTGGGGTATGTCCCTGCTTTTCAGGATGAAAGAAATCTACCAGATTGCCTGTTAGTTCGGTGAAGTAAGCCTGTTGATCGGGTTTGCAAAGCCTTTTAATCTCCAAGAAATGATTGTAGTGAACGTTTTCTATCTGCCTTTGCAAATCGCCCAACTGATTCACCAAAGAATCTTTAGCACCACTCTCCTTTTCATTCAACGTTTGATATAAATTACTTTTCGCTTCTGTGATACCCTCTTCTAAAAGGCGGACAGAGGTTATGTGCTGCGTTATCAAGTTCTCGTATTTTTCAACCTGCTCCTTGTCAAAGTGTAGCATGTCAATAATTTTGTTTTTAGGTCCTTGCTCAAAAGGTCTTCGGCCTAACTGCGCATGTGGTGGCTTTCCTAAAAACAAAATCAAAACCATACAAAGATTGATCAGCAATAAGCCGATTGCAGCGATGCTCAACCATTTTAATTTACTCATTGTACAAATCGTTTGAGTTAGACAATTTCATCGAACTTATCACTTCCTCAATGCTGTTTTCATTTTGCTTTTCTAACGACCTGAAAAGAACAGACCCATTGAGACCAAGAACGACAATGGCTGCAGCAACAAAAGCTAACCGCCAACTTGCCGGGGCCTTTTCTATCGTATACGAATTGATTCGCTCCATGACTCGCGTTAACAAAAATGGAGGGGCATCCACCTTTTGTATTTTCTTCAGCAATTCTAGCTTTTTATCGATGTCCATAACTCGGGTATAAATTTTAATACGATAGTTATTTCAAAATCCTTCTTTGTCTTTTAACTTTTTTTCAATCGTCTGTTTTGCTCGTTGCAGCAACGACTCCAACGCTTTGATACTAATCTCCATAATTTCTGCTGCATCCTTCTGCGATCGATCTTCAATCTTAGTTAAGATAATGGCTGTTTTTTGTTTCTCAGGCAGCGACTGGATAATCAATAAAAGCCCTTCCAAGCTCTCCTTATCCTCTAAAGAAATACCAGGATGCGCCATATCATGTATGGGCTCATTCGAATCTGGATGAAATAGCGAAGTGATAAACCCAAATCGTTTTTTGGTCCTTTTTGCTTTTAAGAAATCCAATGACTGGTTGATGGCGATGCGGTAAATCCAGGTCTTTATAGAAGCTGTCTCCGGATTATATTGATTTAGGCTGTGATAAAGTTTGACAAAAACCTCTTGGGCAACATCTTGCGCATCCTCTTTGTTCAACACATAGTGAAGGCAGATATTGAAGACGAGGTTTTTGAATTCGTTGTAAATGGATTCAAATTTTAATTCATCACCCACAACGATCTATTTATTAAAAAAGGGGCAGCGACTAATTGACCTTACTCTTATCAATTCTGGTGGGCGTGTCTTTTCCTGCCACCATTGTTTTCGAACTCAGGGCAATGGCACGAATAGTTGACACTATGTTCTTCACGTCCAGTGTTTCAAACTCATCATTTACCGTATGATAAAATTTGTCGATATCAATTTCATCCGTAGAAATAGTATGCGCTGGAACGCCTTGTCGTGCTAACGTGGCATTGTCAGATCGATAGAATAAATTTTGTTCCGGATAGGGATCAGGATTAAACTTGAAGGGAGTACCTACCAAGTTCTTTTGCAAAATCTCGCCAAAGCTAGAACGCTCAAAGCCTGTAATGAAAGCTGCATTTTGTCCCCACTTCGATTTCTTGCCTATCATTTCAATATTAAACATGGCCATGACCTTGTCGGGATTTAATTGCTCAGAAAAATACTGCGAACCAAAGCCGCCAATTTCTTCGGCTGTGAATGCGACAAAAATAAGGCCGCGTTCATTGTTCTTTATCTTTTTGAAGTAACGGGCAAGTTCAATAATAGCGGTGGTTCCCGAAGCATCATCGTCTGCTCCATTGGCGATAGAATCTCCATCCACGCTTTTCAAAATTCCGATGTGATCGTAATGCCCAGAAAACACAATCAACTCATCTGCTGATTTCCTACCGGGCAGCATGCCGACTACATTCGCCAATTTTATCTCCGTTATCTGTTGCTTTACTCTTATCGAATAAGTGGTAGCCTGTGTGCCTAACACGAAGACCTTGGTGTATTTTGTGCCGCTTGCAAACCGAGATCCAAATCGGCTTTTAAATTGATCAAAAAAAGTTTTGAATGAAGGGTCGATGAACACCAAATAAGAGACTGTATCACGCAACAACGGAAAAATCTTATCTCTAAAATACTGTCGTTGATTTTTTGCTGTATCGCCACCAATTGTCTTTATGGATAATCCATTTGACAGTTGAATTTCCTTTTTTTCAGAAATCGCAAAAGCATTTTCCGCGGCTACTAATTCGCCATCAAGGGTAACTTCAAGCGTTTCTGGGTTTACTTGTTGCTTCGCAAACTCTTGCCTATAGCCCTTCAATCCGGCTAACGACTTTAAGCCTATTTTCTTAAATTCCGATTCAATGAAAGCCGCTGCCTTATCAATATATTGTGGTTGAAAAGCCGATCGCCCGTTCATATTATCGGCAGTAAGCGTCTTCATAACACGAATTACATTTTCCTCTTTAATATATTTTTCTTCTTTCTGAGCGAAGCCAGTTTGAATGAAAAGAGAGGCAACTATTATTGCTATTAATTTTTTCATATTCTAAATTTATAATGAAGAGAATTTCTATCTACGATCCTTTATTTGAAGATGTTATAGTCTGCCGCCATCTTCTTATACTCCGGAAGTATTTTTTCGTAAAGTGCCTCATCCACTTTCTTCAATGAGTTCATCAGCCCTCCAATGCCCGAGTCTTTGAGACTCACTCGTTGTTTTTTTATTTCCTCCATTTTGATGCGGATAGTGGCTTCTAGCTTCCGCAGTTCTCGCTCTGTCATTACGTTGATTTTTTTAGTTGACCATTCATCCTAAACACTAAGGCATCGTAAATAAACCTAAAAATATCGATACGCCTATTGAAATGCAATTTTGTTCGTCACGCATGAAAAAGAAAAAAGTCTTTTGCAAAGAAAATATTGTGTGTCGGCTATTCATTAACCTCCGTATGGAATATTTTCTTAATTTTAGAAATTCAACTCAATCTAAATCGATATGGAAATAGCAATCATCATTTTGGTATCCGTTGTTTTATTAGCATTTCTAGCCTCGTTTGTCACAATCAAGCAAGGTTCTATTGGTGTGGTTACCGTGTTTGGTAAGTATCAGCGCATTTTGAAGCCTGGCTTAAACATTAGAATTCCGTTTATTGAAAAGATATTCTCTCGGGTTTCCATACAGAATCGATCTGTTGAGCTGGAATTTCAAGCCACTACAATGGATCAGGCAAACGTGAATTTTAAAGCAATGCTACTGTTTTCCGTGCTTGACCAAGCCGAAGAGACCATCAAAAATGTTGCCTTCAAGTTCCTTGATGAAAAGAGTTTGATGATTGCGCTTACGCGAACGATAGAGGGTTCTATACGCAGTTATGTAGCCACCAAAAAACAGTCTGAGATATTGTCACTTCGCACTGAAATTGTGCAAGAAGTTAAACAACAGCTAGATAACACACTAGAGGGATGGGGTTATCATTTAATAGATTTGCAATTGAATGACATTGCGTTTGACGAAACCATCATGAAATCGATGGCCAAGGTAGTAGCTTCCAATAATTTAAAGGCAGCCGCGGAAAACGAGGGCCAAGCATTACTGATCACGAAAACGAAATCTGCGGAAGCAGAAGGTAATGCTATAAAAATTGCAGCCGAGGCAGAGAAGATTGCAGCCCAGTTGCGAGGACAAGGTGTGGCGCTGTTCCGCGAAGAAGTAGCAAAAGGTATGGCTGAAGCTGCTAAAGAAATGCACTCCGCTAATCTTGATTCTTCGTTCATTCTCTTTTCTATGTGGACAGAAGCGATACGCCATTTCGCAGAGCAAGGGAAAGGGAATACTATTTTCCTTGACGGATCATCTGACAGTATGAAACGAACCATGCAAGAACTTATGTCGATTAGCAAAGTATCTGCAATTGTGAACACGGAAGAGCAAAAGGCCTCATAACGTGTCGTTTGCCATTTTTAGGGAGTTAGGGATGGCATAGCATTATTCTACCCTCACCCCCAAATTATCGCCCAACAAGCTAAACTGTTCTGTCCATTCAGGATCTATTTCTGTTTGCTTTTGACTTTTGAGTTCCAATGAAGTTTCAAAATACAAATTCTGGCTTTGGTGAAGATTTGGTTCAAGATTGAACTTTGCGAAAATTGGGAACAACTTATTGATTCGCGAAACTCTTCTTAAATTCTCCCGCTCATTCTGTAGTTTGTGAAGTTCTCTTAGAATGGTTTCTCCTGCGAGAATGGAAAGTCTTTCCGTATCGTTTACGTTTAAATTCCATCGTTCCAATTCAGAGGAGATGCGTTCTAGTTCTTTAGTGCTTATTTTCTCTGACTTCAGCATGTTCACTAAATCAGCGTTTAGAATGTACTCAAACGTAGTTCGATAGGCATTCGGGATGGGCATGTCATTGTTTGACAAAGCTGTAATCAATGGATAATCGCTGTTGTAAATCCTTCTAAACGAATCCTCCAACTCAGCCATACTTTGTTGAGAAATAAGTTCAAGCACTTTACGTTTCTCATCTTGAAACAGCTGCCAGATAGTATATTTTTCAGGTCCAAAATATTGTTGCATTAATCCGATTACATCTCCAAGCCTACCCTCTTCAAATGCCTTCACCATCCTAAACTGCATGCCTGCAAACTTATCTGGCTCCATGTCTAAGGATATATTACCTATGATATTATGCTTGCCCAGATGGATTACTGCAAACGCAAAACGTTTCTCAGAACGAGTTACCTGTGACTTTACCTTGGTGATTCCCAGCACAAGAGTTTGCTCACCCGAACGTTTGCGTACAAACAATTCGCTAGACGTTTTATAGTTAAAAATAGTGAGTGATTCCGGCTCATCTTCAAACAACGAAGCGACCGCGAAGTGCATACCAACTCGCTGCAAGTTGGTGCGCGAGGGCAGTATTAATTTCTTATAAACATTAGCTGCATTTTCATATTGGCCAACGTTACTAGGGCAATTCTCCAGTCTTTTCAGAAACTCCATTTCAAAATCTTGGCCACCTACTTGGCTCGCCAACTGTATTACCCTACACGCATATTGCAGCACTTGAACCGTTTCAATGCCCGATATCTCATCAAAGAACCAACCACAACTAGTATACATCAGCATTGCATGTCGCTGCATTTCCATCATACGCAAAACGTTGCTTGCACCCGCATCGGTCAACGCATAGTCTTTCAAAAAGCGTTTTATGGTCTCATCGCCTCTTTTTAGAATCACATTTATAAACTCATTTCGTGCATCCCAGGGGTTTCTGAGAATGGACTCGGCCTCTCGCTCAAATATGATCATTACCTCGTCTCGCAACCAATCCAGCGCGTCACGCAACGGTCCTCTCCATTTTTGATTCCAATCCGAATGTCCACCCGAATTGCATCCACAGTCCGATCGCCACCTCTCCACTCCGTGAACACAACTCCACGAGCTGTTCTCTATTATTTTTGCTTCATATTCAACAGGAGCAACTGATAAAAAGTGAGCATAATTTGTTAGCGTAGTGCGTTGGTCTTTCTCTATAAAATCGAGGCAGAAAGAAAGTGCCATCTCTCCGTGCTTGTGATGATGTCCATACGTTTCACCATCGGTAGCCACATGTACTAACTGGGTTTCCTTATCGTCTTCATTGAAAGAATCGATCAAGTTGTCCGCAAACCGTCTACCGTCATTTAATAAGCCGTTGAACGCAATGGCTTGCGATACATCTCCATTGTAGAAAAAGACGGCTATGGATTTACCAGACGGAAGGTGACAGGTATATGCTTTTCGCGAGTCAACCGATCGATCATTAACTGTTTTCCAATTGGCATCACCTATTTTTCTAGTAGCCGCAGCCTGGCGGGGCGCTAATACTGTGAACTTTATTCCATTTTCAACCAATACCTCCAATGTTTCATAATCAACGGCCGTCTCCGCCAACCAGATACCTTCGGGCTTTCTTTTAAAACGATACTCAAAATCACGAATACCCCAAATCACCTGTGTTTCCTTATCCCTCTTATTTGCCAATGGCATAATAATGTGATTGTACACCTGCGCCATGGCCGATCCGTGGCCATCAAAATACTTCATGCTGTCCTTATCGGCCTCCAATATGGCATCGTAGGTCTGTTTGTCTTTCGCCTCCATCCAGGAAAGCAGTGTGGGCCCAAAATTGAAGCTAATTTTAGAGTAATTGTTTACGATGTTCTTAATTACATTCTTACCATCCAAGATTCTGGAAGATGCATTTGGTGAATAACACTCTGCTGATATGCGCTCATTCCAATCGTGGTAAGGGTGCGCTGAATCTTGCACTTCAATTACTTCGAGCCATGCATTCTCTCTTGGTGGTTGATAAAAATGACCGTGAATACAAACGTACTTTTTTGAACTTTGTGACATTGAAAATTTTATGCTTTTATGTAAATTATCTATTCTATCTCAAATTCAGCCAGTTCTTCGTGTAGCTTCAAGATGGAAATAGCCAACGGAGGAAGAGTAAGCGAAACGGAATAATCCTTTTGGTGATACTTAACAGGTGAAGTATACAAAAGCCCGTTGTTAAGTGTACCGCTTCCCTGGTAGCGCACATCATCAGAATTGAATAACTCTTTGTAAGTACCCCTGTATGGAACGCCAATTCGGTAGTGATTTCTTACTTCAGGAGTGAAGTTACAAACTATAATCAGTGACTCTTCTTTGATGTTTGATTTCCGCATGTACACTATAATGCTGTTTTCACGATCGGAATAATCAATCCATTCGAAGCCTTGGTTTTCAAATGCAAAATGATACAGCGCGGGCTCTGTTTTGTAGAGCTTGTTTAACTCTTTAAGAAGTGTATGAACACCTTTGTGCAATGGGAACTCGGTGAGGTACCAATCGAGTCCACTGTCATGATTCCACTCAGAAGTCTGACCGAACTCAGCTCCCATAAAAAGTAGTTTTGTTCCGGGATGCGTAAACATATACGTATACATCAAGCGAAGATTGGCGAACTTCCTCCATTCATCGCCCGGCATACGTGCGATCAATGATCCTTTACCATGCACCACTTCATCGTGCGACAAGGGGAGCATAAAATTCTCAGTGAATGCATACATAATACTAAATGTAATTTCATTCTGGTGGTATTTTCTATGAATAGGATCATTGCCGAAAAAATGCAATGTATCGTGCATCCAGCCCATCATCCACTTTTGTCCGAAGCCAAGTCCGCCAACATAGGTAGGCCTTGAAACACCCGACCACGCAGTTGATTCCTCTGCAATAGTTATTGAATCTGGATAGTTTGCATATACCACCTCGTTAAACTCCTTTAAAAAGCTTATTGCCTCCAAATTTTCATTACTACCGTGTTCATTGGGAATCCACTCACCTGCCTTACGGGAATAATCGAGGTACAACATAGAAGCAACAGCATCCACGCGCAAGCCATCAATATGATAGCGTTCCAGCCAAAAGAGTGCATTACTTATTAGAAATGAACGTACCTCTGCCCGTCCATAATTATAGATATAGCTGCTCCAGTCTGGGTGAAAACCTTTTCGGGGATCAGCATGTTCAAACAAATGTGTTCCATCAAATTTATAGAGTCCGTGTGCATCCCCAGGGAAATGCGAGGGCACCCAATCCAAAATAACACCAATGCCAGCTTGGTGAAATGCATCTACCAAGTGCATAAATTCTTCTGGAGTTCCAAATCGGCTTGTGGGTGCGAAATAGCCGGTAAGTTGATAACCCCATGAGCCAAAGAAAGGATGCTCCATTACAGGCAAAAATTCTACGTGCGTGAATCCTAACTCTTTCACATAGTCGACTAATTCTGTTGTCATTTCAAGATAAGACAATGAACGTCCGCCATCATCATACTTTCTCCGCCAACTGCCAATATGAACTTCGTAAACCGAATACGGATTTGGCTTCCCTATTGCCTTCTTCCTTTCACTTAGCCAATTGCTATCTTTCCAATCGTAACTCGTCTTCCAGACAACCGAAGCTGTCTTTGGCGCCACTTCAGAAAACGCGGCAAAAGGATCAGCCTTTTCCAAGTATTCTCCGGTGTTAGATTGAATCGCATACTTATAGATTTCACCAGCGTGAATTCCCGGAAAGAAGCCCTCCCAAATACCGGATTCATCCCAACGAGGAAAGAGTTTATGCTCACCGTTCTTCCAAAAGTTAAAATTACCAATGACAGATATTTCTGTTGCGTTTGGTGCCCACACTGCAAAATATGTACCCTCTTGTCCTTTAAACGAAGCAGGATGAGCTCCCAGTTTCTCGTAGAGCTTGAAGTGCTTTCCACTTCTAAAAAGGTGAATGTCGAAATCAGTGAACAAGGTGAAATGAGCTGGCTCTTCTACCTTGATTGTTTTCTTTCCCATGGCTATTTACGTATAGTGGTTTATTATTACTTTTTCTTCTTTTCTTCTTCTTTTGCCAAAAAATATCGCTGCATAAGATAGTAAATGCCGCGCAGTGGTATGTTCACCCAATCGGGCCGACCATTCAGTTCGTAACCCAACTCATAAACCGCCTTTTCAATTAAATAGGTTCTGATAAGAATTTCGTTTTCCTTCGACAGCTCTTTGCCCATACCCATACGTTCCATATAAGCACCAAAATAGAATCTACTTGTGTAATGCTGCCATTGATCAGCCCATTCACCCAGCACTTCCAGATCCTTTTCCCTGTAATTTTCGTTGAGCAAGATTTTACCATAGGCGGCATAGTGAAAAGAACGCATCATACCTGCTACATCTTTTAGGGGATTTTTCTTCAATCTTCTTTCGCTGAATGAAAAGCCTGGCTCTCCTTCGAAATCAATAATAATAAAATCTTTGCCCGTAAAAAGAATCTGACCCAAATGATAATCGCCATGAATTCTCGTCTTGATGGCGTTTATGCGGGTTTGATGAATTTCGCCAAAACATTCTAGCACAGCGTCTTCTAGTTCCAACACTTTCATAGCGAGCGCTCTTGTTTCGGTATTCAGTTTATCGAGCGAATTCTCAAGAAGTTTGAATCGATCTTTGACCAGCTTGCGCAAAGATGAATACAATGATCGTTGATAGTTACTGGTAAAATATTCAGGCACGAAGGCGGGGTTGCTATTGTCAGATGCTAAAGCCAAATGCATTTCAGCCGTGCGCTGACCCAACCTTACTACACGCTCATAAAATCCGCGCCCTATGAATTCTTGAATCACTTCCGGTGCTTCTTCAAACGTAATAGAAGCTCTGTTAACCAATTTGGGAAGCTTCTCTCTCTTCGCTTTTACAATTACGCGCTCATAAAATCTTCCCACGGAATCGATGACCACATTCCAGGCATCGCCTTGGTTCTCAATTTTTTCCTGAAGTAAACCGAAGACAATCGTCTTGCCCTCATTGTCGTGAAACTCTATACTACCTGCGTATTTTGGAGAATTTTTAAAACTTGTATTCTCCGACAAGAAGCGTACAATCTCCAAGTCGGGGTTAATTTCTTTCTCCAGCTTGCGATAGAATTTGAAAAAGAATTGATCGTTGTAGATAATGGCTGTATTGCTTTGGTCGGCCTTTAAAATCTTCGACTCAATTACATCGGCATTTAGTTTAGCAAATACGCTTGAATTAAATTCCAATACTCCATCGTCTTCCTTGATACGCGTCTTTCTATCCATGCTGGCAAAGAGGAAATCGCGGAATGTCTTGTCATAACTACTGTCTACAACAAATCCAGCTTTGCCTTGAATCTCCGCTCGGCACACTACGCTTTGAGCCGTGTATTCCACTTTATCAAAAATGCCCTCAGAGGGAACGAAACACATCGGTAGAAAATACAAATCAGGTAACTTCTGAACATAATGCACTTCTATTATCACTAAGAAGTGCATATCACCCTCTACCTTTACAGGAATCACCTTGTACACCGAGATCTTGCTGATCACACGTGCTTTGCCACCAAACCAGCGGCATTTCATCATAAAAGGCTGCAGTATCTTCCTCTCAAACTCACGAATTTCGTTATAGTTATTGAATATCTTTTCCCACGAAACCTCCGTTTTCAATAATTGCAGTTCACCGCCACTCTTGCCTATATCGTGCTTTTCAGTAGCATCTACTTGAAACCAGAAGTATCCATATGGCCCAATAGTGATTGGATATTCGCCCGTGGTGACGCTAAGAAACTTATTCTGACTAAACACCTCCGTTATATCACACTCTTTGAATTGAGAAAAGTCTAACGCAGTGGCTTGCGAAAATTGAGAAAGATTGGCGACCACAATGATCCGCTGTTTTTCATGCGTTCGTACAAAGCACAGTACTTTAGCATTCGAACTTTCGATGAATTTCATGTCGCCTCTACCAAATACGTTCAGGCGTTTACGCATAGAAAGCACATTGCGAATCCACCACATCAAAGACGATGGATTTTCATCATGTGTAGCTGCATTCACGGACTCGTATCTATACACAGGATCGGTGATCACCGGCAAGTAAAGCTTTTGCGGATTGGCTTCGGAGAATCCAGCGTTCAAGTTCATGTTCCACTGCATAGGGGTGCGCACGCCATAGCGATCGCCCAAATAAATGTTGTCGCCCATGCCTATCTCATCGCCATAATACAACACGGGTGTGCCCGGCAACGAAAACAAGATCGTATAGAGAAGTTCGATCTTCCGCCTATCGTTGTTAAGAAGTGGTGCCAACCTTCGCCTTATTCCTAAGTTGTGTTTTGAGTTAGAATCGGTAGCGTAAGCTTTGAACAAAAAGTCTTTCTCTTCTTCGGTAACCATCTCCAATCCGATCTCATCGTGGTTTCGCAGAAACAGCGCCCACTGACTATTAGGCGGGGTGATGGGAGTTTGCTCAATGATATCAATAATTGGATAACTATCTTCCGTGCGAAGCCCCAAGAAAAGGCGCGGCATCAACGGATAATTGAAATTCATGTGGCACTCCTGCCCTTCTCCAAAATACGCGGCTGCGTCTTCTGGCCACAAATTAGCTTCTGCAATTAACACCCGATCTTTATAATGCTTGTCTATGTGGCTGCGCAGACGCTTTAAGAACGCATGGGTTTGAGGCAGGTTCTCACAATTGGTTCCCTCCTCTTCAAACAGGAATGGCACAGATGGCAACCGGAATCCATCTACCCCTATCTTCATCCAAAAATCAACTACCTTAATCATCTCCAATTGAACCTCGGGGTTATCAAAGTTCAATTCAGGTTGATGTCTATAAAACCGGTGCCAGTAATATGCTTTTGCCTGATTATCCCAACTCCAGTTAGACGTCTCCTCGTCCATAAACATAATACGCGCTTCCTTGTATTTGTCGGGCGTGTCGCTCCATACATAATAATCTTTATAGCGCGATCCCGCCCTTGCTGTGCGCGATTTTTGAAACCAATTGTGCTGGTCGGACGTGTGGTTGAGTATCAACTCAATAATCACTTTTATGCCGCGATGGTGCGCTTCTTTTAAGAATAACTTAAAATCAGCCAGCGTACCATAGTCGGGATGAATATCACAATAGTCCGTTACGTCAAATCCATCGTCTTTAAGCGGTGACGGGTAAAAAGGCAAAAGCCAAATTGTGTTAATGCCGAGGTCTTCCAGGTAATCGAGCTTTTGCATCAACCCCGGAAAATCGCCAATGCCATCTCCGTTGCTATCGTAAAATGCACGGACACTTAGCTCGTAAAATACTGCATCTTTAAACCATAGCGGATCGCTCTTTACCGTTGTTGCCATACTCACATATTAGATTCGTGAACTTCCAGTTTAAAAATATGGAAAGGTAATTTGTAGGGATTCAATTCTACATAATTCCATTCCTGAGTCCATGTGTATTTTTCCTCTGTAATCAGGTCGGTAACTTTCACATTTATTTTGTCACTCAGCTTCAGTCGTTCTTTTGGCAGCTGAACGAACCCTTGCTGGCTGACAAACGGATCGAGTGTCACCACCACCAAAATGATGTTTGATAAATCATCGGTAGCTTTTAGATAGGCTATCAAATTATCGTTCTCAATGGAACAAAATTGAATATTCCAGGTGGATTGTAGCGCGGCATTTTCCTTTCTCGCTTTATTCACCAACGAAATTATGTCTGTCATTCGATTGGTTCTCTTCCAATCATAATGCCTCACCTCGTACTTCTCCGAGTTGAAATACTCCTCTTTGTTTTCAACCGGAGTGTTTTCCAAAAACTCATACGAAGGGCCATACATTCCATAGCTTGACGAGAGTGTAGAAGCCAATGCAAAGCGAAGAATAAAACTATTCTCTCCTTGGTTCTGCAAATGGTAAGGGAGAATGTCGGGCGTGTTTGGCCAGAAGTTAGGTCTGAAATAATTTCTAGAAGGGCCATAGACAAGTTCTTTCATGTAGTCGGTGATTTCCTGCTTTGTTACACGCCACGTAAAATAGGTGTACCCTTGTTGGAAGCCGATCTTCGCTAAAGAGGCCATTACTTTAGGTCGTGTAAACGCCTCTGCCAAGAAAATTATATGTGGATACTCTTTGTTCACTTCAGCTATTGCCCATTGCCAAAAAGGAATAGGCTTTGTATGTGGATTATCCACTCTGAAAATAGTTACTCCTTGTTCAATCCAGAAAATGATTACCGACTTCAATTCATCCCACAGTTCTTTCCAGTTATCGCATTCAAAATTGAAAGGATAAATGTCTTGATACTTTTTTGGTGGATTTTCCGCATATTGAATAGAACCATCTGGGCGCTGCTTAAACCATTCAGGATGTTCCTTTACATATGGATAATCGGGAGCGCATTGAAAAGCAAGGTCCAACGCAATTTTTATGTTATACTTTGCCGCCTCGTGGATCAGTTGCCGATAATCATCTAATGTGCCTAATGCTGGCAGAACAGATTTGTGCCCGCCTTCATCGCTGCCTATAGCCCAAGGGGAACCTGGCTCGCCTGGCTGCGAACGAACGCTGTTGTTTTTTCCTTTTCTGTTCACTTTCCCAATAGGGTGAATGGGCGGAAAATACAACACATCAAAACCCATAGCCGAAACGCGAGGAAGCAACTTGATGCTATCGTGAAATGTTCCGTGCTTGCCTGCTTCCAACGAGCTTGAGCGCGGAAAAAATTCATACCAAGTATTGAATAGCACATCCTTGTTTTCGACCACCACAATTAGCTCGTGCTGATAGGTGGTTTCATTTTCCTTTAGCGGGAATCGATGAACGATCTCCTCAAACTCCTTGCTTAACACCCAAGCAATTGAATCGTGATAGTGATCTTTATCCTCCAGTTTCTTTGCTTTCGCTAGTAGTTCTTTATTTCCCTTACCGACTGTCTTAACAAAAATGCCCCCTTCCAATAACTCGACACGCACGTCTACTTTTGCGGCAGCTTTCTTCTTAAACCCATCGTACCAAGTTTCGAAATGGTCTATCCACGCTTCTACGGTAAAAACAAATCGTCCCGTCTCCCCCACCGTAAAACTGGCCGACCACTCATCGTTAAACGAATGAAGAAGTTCTACAGCTGTCCAATTATCTGCGTTTTCTTTCTTGAATAAAACGTTCGCGCGAATGTGGTCATGCCCATCTCCAAAGATGTTCGCGGTAACGTCTACTCGCTCCCCTACCGTTCTTTTTGCAGGATACAGTCCGCCATCTACCGAGGGCTGGACATTTTCTATGATAACACGTGATTTTCCGGGATTCATTTTGATACTTATTTTCGTGGGAATTCTTTGATAATTAGTGAGGTTAAAGGTGGCACTGTTAACAGACCTTTCTTCAATTTAACTCTTTTCTTGGTAGTTGAATAATCTACCGAGTTAAACCTTCGCAAAGAGCCGAAGAGCTTAACTTCGACTGGCTGATTACTTAAATTGTGAACCACCAGCGTTTCCTCTTTTCCTGCTTTGCGAATAAATGTTACCAGGTTTTCATTCTCAATATCTGAGTGAATCAATTCGCCCTGTGTTAGCGATGCGTCCGCATTTCTGTACGCAATCAATTTTCTATAATAGCTTAGTATGGAAACAGGATTAGATTTTTGCAACGAATAAGACACTACACTTTCAGGGGTGCTGTATCTTGCTTTCTCCCAAGATGTGTGATAAACATCTTTCCCTTTAGAGTCCCATAAAAATGGCTCGCGTATATATTCATCCGGCTTCATTCCAAGCATTCCTATCTCTTCACCATAGTAGATATAGGGTGTGCCAGGCAACGTAAGTAAAATTGCCGCTGCTAGCTTAGCCTTGTCCATGTCACCTTTCAACTCACTAAGCACTCGGTTTTGATCATGATTCCTCAGAAATGTAGCGTCTAAAAATTCTGTTGAATACTTAGCATAATAATCGTTGATCGACTTGTATTTTCTTATGATGTCTTTCTTATCCCTCCCCGCCTCTACCGCCTCGAGGATGGCGTACCCCATATCAAAGTTAAACAATGAGGGCAGGCCTTGAAGGTACGGGGCTACTTCTTCGGCAGGCGACCACACTTCCCCAACCAAATAAACATCGGATTTTATCTTTTGCATTTCAGCTCTGAACCAAACCCAGAAAGCATGATTGTCTTCTGCCCTATCCGTGGTAAAAATATGTTTAGCAGCGTCTAACCGAAAGCCATCTACCTTCATTTCTGTCAGCCAATAGTTGCCGATCTCCACAAACTCGTCTTTTACTTTCGGATTGTCAAAATTCAAGTCGGGCATACCATCCCAGAAATACCCATAATAATGCTCGCCCAGCATATCGCCCTTTACGGGGTGCCATTGGTTGATATTATCCGAATCCAATGCCGTCTCTTTTTTCGCTATTTCTTTCTCAATCGAATCTTTCTTAGCCCACACGTAGTAATCCCTATATGGGCTATTCTTGTCGTTGATGGCACTTTGAAACCACGGATGGTGATAACCAGTATGATTAACTATCAAATCTACCACCACTTTAATGTTTCGCTTATGTGCTTCTTTCACAAAAATCTTAAACTGCGCTTCGGTGCCATACTCAGGGTCGATGCTTTTGTAATCAATTACATCATATTTATGATAGGAATTTGACTTCATGATCGGCATTAGCCAAATGCCGTTCACGCCCAACTCTTTAATGTAATCTAACCGTTTAGTGAGGCCCACAAAATCGCCAATGCCATCTTTATTGCCATCGGCAAAAGACCTCACAAATACCTCGTATTTAACGCCTAGCGGCCAAGCAGGAGTCTTTTTGTCTTTACATGAAAATGCCCCGAAAAGCATTAAAAAATAAGCAGTAATCGATTTATTGCTCACCTTTATTTTATTTTGAAAATGTAAGAACTAAATGCGGGAACATCTACCTCAAAAGTAAAGTCCTTCGAAAATCCAACTTCAGTTCCACTTCGAAGGATATCACGCCCCATGTAAACATCGGCTGCAGTAAGTTCCAATTTCTCTGCAACTTCCTTGGGCAGTTCAAGTTTTATGTGTGTGGTTGAATCGCTAAAGCTGGAAAGGATAATTAACTTCTCATCTTCAAAATTCCTTACAAACGCATGAATGCGGTTAGTAAGATTACCCGCCTTTAGGTTATGGTCAGTGAGGTCATAATAGTCACCATTGGCAATTGCTTTGTTAGTGTTGGCAAACGTAAGTATATCGCCATAAAACTGGCGCAATTGCTTTTGTTCCTCTGCCAGTTTGCCACCATCAAAAGCTCCGCCATTTACCCATTTTTGATGTTCTGGCACACCCCAATAATCAAACAACGTGGTTCTGCCGTCATCGCCACCAAACCCTTCCGCGCCAGCGCCTGGCTCTCCTACCTCTTGACCGAAATAAATCATAATTGGCGCCTTGTCAATTAACGTACTTACCACCATTGCTGGCACTGCTTTCCATGGGTCGGTAGCAAAAAAACGAGATGCAATTCGTTGCTCATCGTGGTTTTCCATAAAATGCACCATATTGCCATTTATGTCGTTTAAGCTGGCCTGGATGGCAGCGATATCTTGTGTGCTTGAGTGTTGGCTCATCAGATTGCGCAGCGTGTCGTATAACTGCACCTTATCATATAAGTAATCAAACTGGCCTTTTTTGATGTAGTTCCTATATTCATTGGGGTTATAGATCTCCGCAATAAAAACAATGGATGGGTTGGCGGCTTTGACTTGGGGAATTGCCCAATTCCAAAATTCAACTGGCACCATCTCGGCCATGTCGCACCTGAAACCATCGACATTTTTACCTGTCCAAAAAAGTAGAATGTCTTTCATTTTTACCCATGTATCAGGCACCGGATCAAAATAGGTTTTGCGGCCCTGTTGAATGTCAACTCCATAGTTGAGTTTCACCGTTTCATACCATTCATTGATGCTTGGCTGTGGCGTAAACTGATCGTTACCAGTTACTTTTGCAGGATATTCTTGGAATGCAGGCAACGTTGTTGCCCCCATTGCTGCTAGGAAAGTGGAGTTGATGGGTGCCTTAAAAGATTGACCGGGTAAATAGTAAAAGTTATTAGTCGCTTTAAATGAAACACTTGTATCGTCATTCTCACCTAGCTCTTTTACACCAGTCGGTTTCGCATCCGATTTATACTTTCGGGCCACGTGATTGGGTATGAAATCAATAATCACTTTCAACCCCGCGGAATGAGTACGTTCAACCAACTGTTCGAACTCCTTCATCCTTTCGGGGACGTTGACTGCTAGATCAGGGCTTACATCATAGTAGTCTTTAATGGCATAGGGCGACCCAGCTCTGCCTTTGATAACACTTGGATGATCGCTAGAAATTCCAAAAGCTGAATAATCTGTCAATAAACCATGTTCAATTACTCCGGTAAACCATACGTGAGTTACCCCTAACTGTTTGATGGCTTTCAAAGCCGTCTCGTTTATATCCTTAAACTTGCCAACTCCATTTTGCTCAATTGTACCGTATAGAATATTTGCGGTGGTTTGATTTCCAAAAAGCCGTGTCATTAATTGATAGATAACCACCTTACTTTTAGTTGATTGGAGAGGCATATCAGGTATTTTTTCTTTTGGTGATGTGCAGGAACATAAAAGCAATGAAAGAAAGCAATAGCAGAGAAATCGGGTTTGCATAACCTATTGAATGAGGAAGCAAGATAGTAGAAAAGTCGGAAAAGTGGGGAAAAGTAAAATTGCCGATGGTGAGTCCTGAAAGTCAGTAAAGTCGGAAAAGTCTTTAGATTTCTAGACTTTTTGAATTTGTTGACCTGAACCAATACACAGTCAACACCGCTAAACAAATAACCAAGCCTAGGAACTCGCGGGATTCTTCGATGTAGAGATGTTGCATTTTTGCAATGTCATCAAAAAGTAACGATTTGTTTTCGGTTTGAAGCCATTCTAGGAGCCCGGGAAATAGGATTATTCCATATATCAAATAACCTACTGCCAAAATAACCATCACAATTTTGTAGTATTTATTAAAGGTCGCAAGAATACAAATTGCTGCCATTGATAAGTAAATAATAATCCACAAAACGGGGTCTGGATCATTAAGCTGAACAAAGGCAAAAGAAAAGAACATGAGGGCAAGGATAGAACTAAAGATTTTCATAACTGGATTCCCATTTGGGTTTGGAATCTGACGGAAAATATAGAACTAAAATTGGATAAATGAAAACAATTGTGACGGCTTGATACTGGTGAATTCATCAACAAAGAAGCGATTAGAAATCTTGCCCTGGCAGCGGCTCGGTCGATGCGAATGTTTGTGCTTTTGTTGAAATCTGGTCGGGTTTAAATTTGGTGATTCCAGCAAAAGACCGAAAGTAAAAATAAACGACTCTTGAACGTCACGATTTACTCTTCAGGAGTTTCGCTCTTCTTTTCCTTTATGAATGGTTTAAAACCTAAAATCAATTCGTTGGTGTTTGACAACACATTGTTTTGACTACCCATACCGATGTCATAAGAATACCCAATCTGGAATTTTTTAGAAACCTCATAACCCGCCAACAACGAAATTGTCTTGTCGGAAATGTAAGCAAGCCCTGCCCAAACTGTTTCATTATAGCTGAACTTGGCTTGAACATTATAAAAAATTGGAGTACCTACCTGGTGGCGAACTAAAATGGAAGGATCAAATTTCCAACTTCCATTGATATCAAATTTATAACCAACCATCAAGTACTGCGACATCGGAGGTCGGTCGTTAGAGGCAAGGTTACTTTCAAATCGTGTACCAGCCAAACTGTTAACTGAATATCCTATCAATAATTTATTGCTATAAAAAACCAATCCTCCACCCAAATCAAAGTTACTTACCGAACCGCCCGATTTTAATAAACTGGTATAATAGGAATCTTGTAAATCTCTAATAATCAAGCTTTGCGTTCTTACTCTTATCTGACCATAACTGGTTGACAATCCAAAAGAAAGATAGTGCCTTCTTGTTATTGGCACCTGAACCGAAAAAGACAAATTACCAGTAACATTTGTCAATGAGCTAAAATCGCGCTGCCTTACAAAACCGCTGATACCTAATTTCACTGGTCGCGAATTGTCAACAGTAGATTTATTAATCAACGCCTCAATACGATTTTGATTAGGAAGAATTATACCGTGATTGATTCCAAAAAAATAATCCTTTACAGCTGTTTCATTGGCGCCAAAAGGTCTCTTTGCTACCAATTTAAAATCGGTGCCCTGCTGCATTCCGCTTGCGCCTGCATTGAACATAAAGGGTAGGAGATTATTTTGGGTAAATGTGTTGTCGAGTTGGCCGTAACCAACTTGAAGTACCAAAAGCAAAACTCCTGTTAATAAAAACTTATTCATGTTTGGTTGCTCTAATATGGAATACCAAATAAAATCGCAGTCTAATAGATAACTTGGATTGAACCTTTTCTTTTTTCACCATCTTCAAAATCAATTGAATAAAAGTACACCCCTTCTGGAACTCTATTGCCATTGTGATACCCGTCCCACTCTTTCAGAATTTCAACCGTAGAAAACAAGACTTGTCCGACTGAATTAAATACTTTTATTGACACCGGACTTCTATCGCCAAAGTGCGAAATGCCCCAAGTACGATTTCTTAGCGCTCCATTCGGGAAAAGTACATTCGGTATCAATTCTTCACCATCAATTAACTTGATTATATACTGCTTTTCCGTCTGCTCATCCTCTGAGCGCACGGTAACTGTCACTTGTTTACGGAAGTCATTTGTCGTTACGTCCGTTGTTTGTTTTACTTTGCCGAGGTAAATTGCCGCACCTTCAGAAATGGTAAATGATCCAACAAGTGATGATTTATTAAGATCCGTGGGAACTCTAATGATCACTGTATCTCCGCTGATCCTACTGCTATATTGACCCGTTAACGAATACTTTAGTAAAACCGCTTCTTTACGAGTGGCAACGTTTGACCAAACAAAGGGCTTATCCAAATTACCAACTAAGGCATCGGTGGTAAATGCTGCCGTTTGCACCGAATTAGTGACCACCTTCTTTTGTCCATCATAATATTTCAATGAAATAGCGCCTACGCTTTCGTTGCTGTAAACAATCAGATAAAATACATTTCGATTTAACTGCTTGTTAAGAATAGGTTTCGCGACACCTCGTACTTCGTTGTTAATGAATGCCGCCACCACGTCATCTGAGCTAGCGGTTTCTACACCGTCCACTTTAATTACACCCACCATTACCATGCTGTAGGCATATTTTGTAGCATCTACTTGCCATGCTGGCGCTTGTGCGTTCATATACTGCCACGAAAAGAGCAGCGCGCATGCCATTAACCATCCGTTAGTTTGACCCAATTTACTCGTCATGGCTCAATGATAACTTGGTTTTTAGTGTAAGAAAACATCCCCTTGTTAACTTGACTTTCGCAGCCATATCAGGCGTCCGACCGCTTGAAGCGGTCTGACGCCTTAATGCTACTGATATGTTTGAACTCTCACGTTCCATCGGTTATTAGTTTTTTACAATTTTCACGGTCTTCAAGAAGCTTCCGCCCTCTACCGAGAGGATATATACACCTGTCGCAATGTCTTCTTTAAGACTGATTTCAACTTTTGTTGTGTTCTCAGGCGCTTCCACTTTTCTCAACACACGCCCTGTTAAATCGGTAAAGAAGACCTTGTGTGATTGTCCATCTTGTGGAAGTATAACTGTCAGTATATCCGTTACCGGATTAGGGTACGCGAACAGTTCGCTGCCTGCGCTGCCTTTCTCATCGCCAAAGGTTAACACAATAGGTGACTCAAATGTGCCTTTCGCATCGTTTGGTGCAAATGACAGTGCTTGCTTCACCGATCGCACCTCGCCTGTATTCTTGTTCAAGGCTTTCAACTGTATGTTTTCAGTTTGGTCGCCATGCACCGTTAAGAAGTACAACGTCTTTTCGGCAGTGATACTTGCTGGCGTTGCAAACCCTTTACATACTTGACCAGAGAAAGCCCCAACAACCCACTCATCTTTCTGATCAGTTTCAAGCTTGGCAATCATGGACATGTTATTCTGTGCTTTGCCAGCATCTACTGGCCAGTACTGCTTGGTATCCTCAGCCAATTGAACCCTGCCACCGGCCGAAAGCGATGTGATCTCAGGATAAACCAACGTGGCATCTTTAGCGGTGCGAACTAAGTACCCTTCGCCCGGTAACATAAACGTTAAACTTCCAATCCAGCCCAGCCCATCTTGGTAGGTTGCAAAGGCTCTTTTGCCCTTCACTATGTCTCCGTTGGAGGCCTGCCAACTCGCCAGTGCCTCATTTACAGAAACATTAAATTGAGGAACAAACCCAATCCAATTCCAACCTTCTTTTAGAGGTATTGGGAAGGTTGATTCCAGGAGCGTTCCTTTCACCTCAAAATTGCCAACGTTGCTTACTTTCATAAGATACAACTGACCGTTCTTAAAACCACCCGTGCTGGTAATGGTACCAGACCAACCCGCTCCAGGGGCAAAAACATCTACCGAGGTTTGGCCTTTGATTATGTCTCCTGTAACCGTGTTCAACCCTTTCAACAAATTCGTTGGGTTGGCTAATTGATCAGACTTAACATTGAACGATTTCCAGTTCCAACCGCTTTCTAAATTCACTAGTTGGAGTGCGCTTACACCCACCGAAATCATATCGGGTGCAGACGGGCTACCCTTTATGCTGTTGCTTAAAAAAGTGTAAAAATTAGGGGTCGCATCGCGGTATTCAGTTCCGCTGCTGGCATCCCACACGCGGAACTCAATAGCCTCGCCCGATTCCAGATTACTGTAAATATCAAGGTAGGCCTGGTATTGATCGTACTGGCTAATGTATTTAAGGTAAGCAACTCCGCGGCATTCTCCGTTTACAAACGCAGCTACTTTATCGTACGCGTCTGTAGAAATTACTTCGTTGATTTTCAATTGGCCAATTACGTTCATAGAATATTGAAACTTATTGGCATCCACCGCCCAGGCCGGTTCGGGAGCAAATACACGCAAACTCACTTGAAGTTTCTCGTTATAGCCGAAATCTCCGGCCAAATAAATATCCTCATCAAAGTAGCCTGTATTCAGGCCTTCGTTTACCGTGAAAGTAACGGTAGCGGTTGACTGGGGAGCAAGAAATCCCGATTGAGGTTGCGCGGTTAGCCACGCGGGCAAGTTTCTAATGTTAAAATTCTGTTGTGTACCACCTTTGTTCACCACTTTCACACTAAACGACTGCTTATCATACAGCTTCTTGCTGATGTCTAAATTATCGTTATCCCACTTTAGTGGATTTCTATCAACAAAGGCAGTCCACGTAACTGGCGATTGTAATGAATTACCATACTTATCTTCAACTCCACTTACTGTTATCTCCAACACCGCTTTTTCAATTTGTGCAGCCACCGAGGCAGAAGGTGTAATTACTATTTGATCTGCATTAACAGCGGTAGTAAAACCAACGCTGGTAACTGGTCGAGCATCCTTTATATTGGGTGTGTTCTCCGAGTACACGGTGTTGTCGGTAGCGTTATTTTTTTTGTTTGCTGTTCCCTGGGCCACACCTCCATTTGCACCAAACGGGTTGTTCCATTGATCCGCAAGTGTTCCGGCTGTATAGGTTACACCTGCTGAAACTGCGAAAGACTCGAACGGATAATAGGCAACTAAACCCGGTTCGCTGCCCGATAGCTTTGCATTTCGATCCAACAAAAGCTGGTTTTGTTTACGAGCCAATTTCCAAATGCGCAGTTCATCGATAAAACCATTGAAAAAGCGATCCTTTGTTTCCACCCCCTGGCTGGGTATAAAGCCCCTAGCACCCACATACATCTTTCGCCCGGACAAGCCACCTAAGTTACCTGCTGGTGCGCTCACTTTTTGCTCGCCATCAATGTACACCACTGCCGTGGCATTGCGCTTGAGCGATAAAGCGTAGTGATGCCAGCTATTATCCATGAAATTGTCTTTTTCGCCACCTGCCAGCAGTTCTTGTCCGTTAATCAAGGTCTGAATTTTACCGTTTGCGTTTACATTTACGCTTACATTGCCACTATTTAATCTGTCTGTGCCATCGCCCTTTCCACTGGCAAATAAGGTTTTATTGGTTTGACCGACAGCTCCATTGAACCAAAATTCCAATGTCATATCCATTTCTTCCGAGATGACAACGGTACTGGCAGTGTTTATTTCTAACACATCGCTCGAACCATTAAAAGGCAGTGATTTTCCGCGGGGGGTAACCAACCAATCACCTGTGAGAACGGCACTTCTTGACCGGGCCTTATCAAAAACACTTTTACCAAACGCTTCGTCCATAGGCCAATATCCTACCAATCCAATTTCATCGCCAGTTAGAGCGCTGCGCAATTGAGCGTACACCTTAGCAAGCGACTGAAAATCAGACCAGATTCTAAATTCATGGATATTTACGTTGGCAAAACGATCGCCAGTGACTGATTTACCGATTGATATTGGCCCTTGACCTCCAATGTCAGCCGTAACGGCCAACTGGTCTAAGGCATACTGGTCATCTACATATACGCTTATCTTCTTGTCTGCTTTGTTATAAGCCAGTGCGTAATGATGCCAGCCTTGAGTATCTGAATAAATTGCGGTAATGGCAGCGTTTGAAGCACTTACCAGCCTCTGATTACCTACTTGTACGAATATTTGATTCGTTGCAGTAAAGCCAAATTGCACCGCATCGGCAATGGCATATCCTTTGGAGTAAACCACCATCTCTCTACCAATAGCGTTTCGCTTTAACCAAAATTCTACCGTAAACGATCTACTCAAACTTAGCCCATCGGGTATACTCACGCTATGATTTATTCCATTTAAAGAAATACTTGTGTTGTTATTGATTTTGTAATCGTTGAGAACGCCTTTCACGCTGTAATTAGCTTCCGTGAGAAGCCCCCCTTCGATAGGTTCGTTGAAGCGCACCGAAATATCGTCTCCTGAGCTTAAAATGCCATCGCTAGGTTGTGGAGACCCGAAAACGAGTGGTCTACTAATATCTCTGGTTCCTCGCAAAACTTCCGTTGGCGTAATTACTTGGCTACTGCCAGAGCCACACACCGCCACCGCGCGAATGTCGTACGACCGATCGAGTTGATCTGCCATGTTAAACAGGTGCCTAATATTTGATCTTTTGTTAATCAATGCGGCACTTCTCTTATCGTCAACACTTAGCCTATCGAAGTCTGCTTTTGCAGTGGTATTAGCCTCATTGAAATAAGTATAACTTGTTAAGTACGTTGCCTGAGAGGCTGGTTTATACTGAAAAAGTATTTTTTGGAAGCCATCATAGTTTACATCGTAACTATCAATTACGGTTTCAAGCGTGGTGTTGGCCGATCTCGAATTTACGAGCCATTGCGCCTTGGGTTCTGCAAAGGCAATATCGGAACAGCCCGGCTGAAAATAGGCAGAAACTATTACCTCCTTAAAAATCTTACTTTCGTCTGCCACCGATTCGTTGCATTGCGAACCCAAAATCAACTTCAGATTTTCATAGGCAAGAATTTTTGCAGTTCCCTTCCTCACTTTCAAAATCTTTTGAATCGACTTGCCTCCTGGAATGAAAAACGACCGACCATTTCCGAGCGGCAAACCATCTATTTCTAGTACTGCCCCATTTGGGTTCGACTGCTCATCTACCTTTAAGTCAAACCAAGCGTCTTCATTTGTCTCGGAGGTGTTGCCGAGTAAAAGGGTAAACTCGGCAGCGCGGTTTTCTGGCACATTACTAACACTTGCTGGTGTTACTGTTATACCCACTTGCTCGCGCTTAAGCGTTGCCTCGCCCAAACGAGTGCCTGGGTTGAAAAATTGCGTTACTTCTGCCCCTTCGAAAGGACATTGCGTAGCGCCCGCCCGCAAATAGAATACGGGACTAGAGCCATCTCTTGGATCTTTCACATCAATACTCATATAATCCCCCGCATCGGTATCGGCAATTGTGTATGCATATGTGGTGGAAGTGGAGCTTCCTTGCCCTGTTGTATTGTTGCCTGTTTGTCTTGAACCAACACTAATGGTTGTTTGAAGACCGAAACGATTAAACAAGGCACCAATGGACGGAGAAACGGACTCATCAACCACGAACGAATAATCCCGGCTGGAGCTAGTTTCATTAGTTACTGTTTTTGAATTTGTGTAAGCTGCACCCGCATCGAAGGAAATATTTTCAATCAATCTTGCTTCTACTTTCTTTTGCTCATTGCCGGCCAACACATCTTGCCAGTTTTTTATTTGACTATTGTAGTACCATACCGAATCCCTCGGGCTGCGAATACTATTCGGTACTACCACTCGATACTTTGTTCCATCAGTTGCACCGTTGGCGTTATTAGTACCGAAATTAGGATCGTCTTTAGCAAGCCTAGAAACGTAGACAACCCTATCCGAAGGATACCTTCCTGGATCAGGGTAAACCAACAGCCTATTTCGAAGGTTTTCTAAATTTGGAATCAACGTGTTTTTAATATACCCTTGGGTATACAAAAAAGTAGTGGCTGTTTCTGGGTTTATACGAAGTGAATTTTCTATTCCAAGCCGATAAGTTTTTCCATTTTGCTGGGTTTGCTGGACTGGATCGGTGGTACAAGTCCCGCAACGGTCGGGGGTTAACACAGTAAGATTTACCGCGCCACCATATACTAAATTAGTCGCTTCGCCCACAAACACATCGGCATCCGCTCCTACATATTGAGGATCGGCACTTGTTGACATTGTTTTAGTCACTTCTGTAGTATTGGCCCGCTCGCCTGCAGAAGTCCAAGTATGTTCGGTAGATACAGAGGTAGTAACATCGTTTATCACTTCAACCTCCACCTGCACAGCAACTCCGATTCCGTTCACCGTAGTTGTTCTGGTGCCCATGTTCACCGTAACATCCAGCCCGCCCGTAACTGCTGCCGACTTGCTCCAAGACTCGGTAGAGTAAACGGTACTTCCCTTCTCTAGTGTTGTACTACTTGCTGAACCTGGCGGGTCTCGTAAAATAGCCGATACGAGTGTAGGGCCAGTTGTAACAAAATTATTACCCACTGGCATGCCTCCAAAAACATACGCTCTTAATCCGTCCCCGTTACGCCAAATCCAGGGAGTTCGTATACTGCCACCCTCACCAGTAACAGCTTCGAGTGTCATGGTGCGCGTAAAACTCCAGTCGTCCCTTGTTCGGTTTTTCGTTGTTTCAGGCAAGCCACCAGTAAACGAATAAACCGCTGCGCCTTTTCCATTCAATGGAAGCACCTTTTTTTCTGTGTCATTGGCGAATGCATTTGTTATCTCCACCGAGCCGTCAGTGACGGGCACTTGATCCTTAATGGTACCGTTAACATATTCTTCGAATACTTTTATATTCATTTGGTAACTGCTGCGCTGGATAAATACTGGAAACCCAAAGGAGTAGGTGTTGTTTGTATTTATCAATTGAATAGTGGCGTTGTTGGCATTGTTAACCCGGTCGATATAACTAAATGACGGTTCGCCAAAAGTCGATCCTCCACTGTTATTCGTTACGGTAATGGTAGGCCTTGCACGATAAATAAAGTTTTGCTTGAACTTAAAGGTTTCGGTTGCCTTGCCTACAGTAAATTCAACCGCTCGTTCAGTTGTCCTGCCGTTCACCACCTCAAGTATGTTCTTAATAACTTTACTCGTTCCGCCATTGTAACTGGCAACTGGAAAAACCTTGTCTTCTGGTCTAGGATAGCTGGTGCTTGTAACGGCTGTTCTTTCCCTTACGTAAATTGCACTGAGGGTGTCGTTAACGGTCTCCGTAGTTTCGGCTGTCGAAGTTAGGTCTAGCGTTTTTAGCAACGATTGGTCAAAAGACAAACTACCTGCTCCTATTGAAGTAACGATGTATTTTTCGGGTAGCAGATAGGCCACATATTCTCCATTTCGGTCACTGGTACTTATTTGCAGTGTACGCGCCCCCGGCAAAAAAGTCATGTTTGACTTTCTTTCGAAGGATTCATCTGAATTAAACTGGATTTTTTTCGAACCCACCAGCAGAATCTTGTTTTTCTCCGTACCCATTGTGATGGTGGCAACACCAATGTTATTTTTAGATTTGCCAAAGCCAATGGTTTTTGCCTCTTCCACAGGACCACCTACTACCCTGCCTACTACTTTTACCAACGTGTTGTCATAAAATTCAATACTCTTTGGCGCTTGAAAATTACCTAAGGATGCGGGTGCGCCCTTGGCGGGGAACAAGCCATCTTCTTCAAATGTATGCTGACTTTTAGAGGCTTTTATTGTGTGCTGACCAATGGGTACGTCAATATCAACTTTACCGTCTTTCCCCGTTAACAATAATTCGCCATCCGCATTTGCTACAGGCTGGCCGTCTACCGAAAAAGAGACGCCCTCTACGGGAAATTCAGTATCGCCAAAACGTGTATTCTTATACCGAACGTAGGTGGATACTTTAAACGATGAAATATCTTTGAAGTTAACATCGTTTTGAATGCCCGCGCCATCGCCCACAAATTTTACCTGTTGGGTGGGCTCAAACTGGTGTATATTAAACAGGGGCGTAAAAGTATAGAGCGAACCCGCTGTTTCGTATGGAAAGCCGGAAATGGTATAGTTGCCAAACTGATCGGTTATACCGCGATACGAAAGCTGGCTTACCGATGGGATAAAAGTATCGAATCGGGCGGCCCCCCGTAGAAATCCATGATTTTCGAAGTACACACCATCTTTTCTGGCCAAGTCATAAAATTGATTGCCTACCCCTGTGTTTAGGTCCCAATAGCCTACCAAACCATTCTCGTTACCAACAATATAACGGGTATAATCGCGGGTTATTTCTTCTTGCGAAAGCGGGCGATTCCATAGGCGAATCTCGTCCATGTTGCCATTTAAATAACTATTGCCAAAACGCCCCATCCAAATTGGCTCGGTACCTTCTGCTGGCGGGCGTTGCGCAGTAACCGCGGGCGAAACAATAACACCGTTAGCAGAAGAGACAAATACTCTTATTTGTTTGTTCGATCCATCGTAGGTAAAGCTAACATGCACGTACGTGTTGACCGGTGCAGTAAAATCTACAAGGGCGGAATTAATACCAACAACTCCTGAAAATCGGCCATTGATTACTTTTCGTTCACTATCTACAAAACGAGAACTATAGTTTAAACCATAGTTCAACCCTTTGCTAAAAACGGCATTGGATGTGGTGCCATCGTCTACTTTCACCCACGCTTGCCACGTAAATCCGTTTTTCAACTCAAGATCCGGATCGTGCGGCACTTCTAAAAAGCTGGTTCCGTTTAATTTCACGCTTTTACCGCCTAAATTGCCCTTCGTATCGGCCGAAACAGTAACGCCCGCCACGGCAGTACCACTGGCAAAGGTTACTTTGCCGGAGGCACTGCCCACCGCGGTAGAAAAGCCCACCCCTTGCACGTAGTTTATATAGGGCACGCGTAAGTTATCAGAAATACCTTGTGCAAATATGGTGTAGGTATAGAGTTTTCCTTTTTCCGCAAACTGATCTTGGTAGGCATAGGTATCGGCAGGAACAGTAGCCAAAAACGTTGAGTCACCCCTTTCGCCCTGTGCCTTTCGATAAATAAAAAACTTTTTAATGGGTGCCGAAGGTGAAATAATCCTCCATCGCAACTGCACAAAGTCTGCAAAATAGCCCTTTGAAACAAACACATCGTTACCGAAATTTTTACCAAAATATTGAGCCAACATAGGCATACCAGTATACACGCGAAATTGGCCACCTACCGATTTAAACGTATTGCTTGCCCCCACTTGGCTACCCGTGGCTTGCGTGAAAATAACTTGCTTGTCGCCTAGCGGTATGGTGATTTGCTTATCGGCAAAACCCACGCCTTGCATAGTGGGGTTTTGAGCGAAGCTAAACAGAGCAAAATTCAGTAGAAGTATGCTCAGAAGAACTATCCGTTTGATCATAGTGACTTTGTTACTGCCTCCCGCATTTTTGGTTCTAGAACTTGATAATGTAGTTTACCGCTACGTTTTTTGCCCGACCTTCATTTCCTCCATTTGGATTGATGTCTACTGTATGTGTATGGCTTCCTGCGTTTCCAATCGAAAGACTTTGGGTAATCACTAAGTCGATTTCATTGGTTGAATTATCCAAACCAGTTGCAGTGCGAACTCCACTGTATTGCACCACGCCAGGGTTTGGATATCCTGCAGACGTTCTGTTGGTGCCATCTGCGCTATTTGGGTGCGTATGCGATCCACTATTTGAAGTTGTAGACTGTGCATGCCCGTGAAACTTAAGCTCGTCTCCTTGCTCAGAGCCTACGTTATCTCCCGTAGCGCCACCAGTTCTAATGGCAGTACGAGTGGCTCTATCTGGATCTCTGCCTGCGCCTCTATCCCACCCACGTAGAAAAAGTCCACGCGTATCGGGCACGTTAAAAGATGAGCCGCTGCCGCCCCAGGTAGTGCCAATTGCATTAAATAAGTTTGGATATTGATCTCGGTTGTATGAAGATCCATCGCAAATAAGATAACCAGCAGGAACGTTATTGCTAGCAAAGGCCAAAATAGTGCCTGCGGGTATACCATTGTCGGCTGATTTAGCATAAGGTACAGCCGCCAATTGGGTATCGCTAGTGGTTGCATATGAGCTGGTAGCGTTTTTAACCTCCACCTTAAGCCAATAGTCTTTAGCACCAAAATTAAGGTTATTGAAATTACCAGAAACAACAGTTCCACTGCCTACAAAAAGTTGAAAAAGTCCATATTCATCGGTAGTTGGCGAATGGGTTTCCGTGTATTCGGCAGACGCGTTTTTTACATAAATACTAAACTGCACGGTTATCCTTTGGTTTGCATAGGCCGCACCGTTTTCGTTACGGGCATACCCTTGAAAGCTAAAACCGCGCTGCACCTGCGCGTGCGCCACCGAACAGAAAATGGCGAGTAAAAGCACAATTGAAATCTTCTTCATAATAGTAGGTTTAGTTAAAATTTGTTGATGGTTAATGCTGCTAAAAGTAGCGTGTTGGCACGCGGCAGCCCCGCGCACAAACACTGGCTTTTCAGAATCAATACTTTTAAGGATGGTATCCATGTTTTTTTAGAGTTAATTGTGTTGCTACTCAATCATAAACTTAATAAGGGTGGCTTTCTGGTCTGCAAGCACACGCAAGTAATAAACTCCCGTTGCGTACTGGCCGACAGCTAGTTGGGTTTCTTTGCCTGATGCTTCTTGGGTTGCCAAGGTGCGCCCTACCCTATCGAACACGGTAAGCTGTTTTACACCGGCTTCTTGTTCGAACGAAACAGTAAGCCAATCCTTGGCGGGCACGGGGTATAACACTACAACAGCGTTTGCATCCGCAAGATCGCCAGTGATGAATAGCGATTGGTCGTCCGAGAAATCGCTGGCGCAATCATCTACTTTTAATTGCACCGTATAGGCACCCGTTTGTGTAACTGTTAGACTGGACCCGGTGGCCGCGGGAATGATAACCCCGTTTAGAAACCACTGATTGCCACTGGTAGCATTGGAGGTAAGAACAGTTTCGTTGCCAGCGGCTATGGTGATAGCGGGTTTGGCTGGTTTAATGCAGAAAGTGCGCTCTACCACCGGGGCTGCATTATACTCTTCATTGCCTGTTTGCGAGGCTCTAATAACAGCTCTCCCCGCTTTGGCAATGGTTACTTGGCTTGCGCTGATGGTTACCTTGTCATTCGCTGAAGTAAACGATACGGGCAAGCCCGCGCTGCTGGTAGCAAATAGTGCGAAGGCCGCATCGGCCAGTTTTTTATCAGGCAATGTACCAAAAGAGACGGTTTGATCTGCCTTAACCGGAGTTAAAACGGGGTTATTTCGAATGATCCAAACGTTGGTGTTAGCGAAATTTGCCGCAGCCAAATCTACCTTGCCATTGCCATCAAAGTCGGCAATAGCCACTGAATAAGGTAGTTCGCCCGTTGCGAAATCTATTTTATCGGCATAGTTAATTTGCGAACTGCTGCTGGTATTGCGCAGAATTGAAACGTTGGCACTTTCAATGTTGGCTATGGCTAAATCAACTTTGCCATCGCCATCTAAATCGCCCATGGCAAGGTAAACCGGGCCAGTGCCTGTTTTGAAATCTACTTTATCTGCAAAACTCACTTTACCGTTGGTGGTAGTATTTTTAAAAATAGAGGCATTGTTGCTATTGTTGTTGGCCACCGCGATGTCTATTTTGCCATCGCCATCCACATCGCCTGCCGCGAGGGCATACGGCAACGTGTTGGTGGTCACATCTACCTTAGGTTCGTAATCGAGTACGCCTATACCACTTTTGCTGCGCAATACCGACAGACTATTGCTACCTGCATTGGCAACTGCTAGATCGATTTTGCCATCATTATCAAAGTCAGCAGTCACTATTGCATTCGGGTTTATGCCCGTTGCGAAATCTGCTTTGGGAGCAAACATTAATGCGCTGCCATTACTTACGTTTCGTAAAACAGATAGTGTTGAACTGCCATTATTGGCCACGGCCAAGTCTGCTTTTCCATCGCCATCCAAATCGGCCACCGACAATGCAACAGGTGTAAACCCTACGCCAAAATCCACTTTAGTGCTTAAACTTAGCGTGCCCTGCACACTGGCGTTTCGCAGCACCGATACCGAATTTGAACCCCCATTTGCTACCGCTAAATCAGGTTTGCCATCGCCATCGAAATCGGCCACTGCCAGCGCGGATGGTCCGATGGCTGTGGCCACATCTATTTTTTCAGCATAACTTAGAACACCACCAGCGGTTGTATTGCGATACAAAGAAAGAGTGTTGCCCGAGTTATTACTCACTGCAAAATCAACTTTTCCATCGCCATCCATATCGGCCGCCACTACAGACCAAGGGTTTTGTCCAGTAGCAAAATCAGCTTTTGCACTAAAGTCGGCCTTGGTAATACTTCCCTTAGCCGGAGTGAAGGTGGGCGTGAAATTAGCAACGGAATAGCCCAATAACCCATTGGATGCATTTAGCACAGTGATGGGCGCATAAGTGGCACCCGCTGGAACAGTTACCTTAAGTTCGGTTGCAGTAGCAGAAGTAACTTGCGCGCGAGTAGCACCAAAAAACACGATGTTGCTGCTGGCAGTAGGGTTAAATTTAGTCCCTGCAATAGTTACTGACGCACCCACCGCGCCCAAGGCAGGGGTAAACGAGGTGATGCCAGGCGCAGATTGAATATAAGTAAACCCAGCCAACGAAGCTACACCGCCCACGGAGGTAATCGCTACGTTTCCAGAGGCTCCTGCCGCCAAAACAGCCGTAATGCTGGTAGGCGAAACAATGGTAAACGAGGAGGCGGCCAACCCACCAAAGGTAATGGCGGTTACATTGGTAAAATTAGTACCCGAAATAGTTACGGTAGCGCCTGCCTCTGCTGAAAGAGGCGTAAATGAAGTTATGGTGGGTGTTGGCACAAAAACAAACCCAGAAAGCGTAGCATTACCTCCTGGAGTGGTAACTGAAACACTCCCACTGATTGCACTTGCCGGAACAATAGCTGTGATAGAGGTGGCAGAGACGACTGTAAACGAAGTGGCTGCTACGCTTCCAAAACTTACGGCCGATGCCCCTGTGAAATTAGTGCCAACGATGGTAACTACCGAACCAGCGCCCGCGGTTAACGGGGTAACTGAAGATATGGTTGGTTTAGGTATAAACGTGAAACCCGCTAAGGTAGCAGTGCCACCCAGCGTTGTTACCGAAACAGTGCCTGTGGCACCCTCCGCCACTATTGCGCTAATGCTAGTGTTTGAAACCACGCTGAAAGACGTTGCTGGTGTGCCTCCGAAATTTACACTGGTTGCCCCATTAAGGTTAGTACCCGTAATTACTACCGTTGCCCCGCTGGCCGCTATAGTAGGGTTGAATGAACTAACTGTAGGTGCAAGTACGGGGTTATTTCTAACTATCGATATACCCTTTACATCGTTAATAACGCCCGAAACCACGAGGTCTGATTTTCCGTCTCCATCGGCATCGGCAACAAGAATGGCGGCAGGAACTCTGCCGGTAGCTAAATCGGTTCTACTTGAGAAACGAATTGAACCCACAGTGCTTAGATTACTGAAAACCGAAACATTATCGCTTTGCTGGTTAACCGAAGCTAAATCTGCCTTTCCATCGCCATCTAAATCGCCAAGGGCAATAGCAACGGGCCCTTTGCCGGTAGCCAATTCTACTCTCGTAGCAAATTTTAGCACTCCGTTAGCAGTCGTATTTCTGTAAATGGAAACGTTATCGCTTTGTTGAGTTGCTACGGAAAGGTCTGGGATCAAATCTCCGTCCAAATCGCCAACCGTGATAGCATATGGTCCAATGCCTGAGGCAACGTCTACCCTCGGCCTGAAATTTATTGCGCCTGCAGCACCACTGTTAATTAATATTGACAAGCTGCTGTTCGTATTGTTAGCAATTGCTAAATCGGTTCTGTTATCACCGTCTAAATCAGAAATGGCTATGCCTTGCGGGCTTGAGCCTGTGGCAAAGTCTACTTTTGTGTTAAAAGCCAACGCCCCCAATTTACTCACGTTACGAAATACAGAAACGGTATTGCTGTTACTATTAGTTGTAGCCAAGTCGGGCTTTCCATCGCCATCTAAGTCGCCTATGGCCAAAAAAGATGGATTAATTCCGGTAACAATATCTATTTTAGTAGCCAAGCTAATGGCGTTGGCTGTGCTGGTATTTAAGAAGACTGAAACCGTAGCATTGCCTTTGTTAGCAACAGCCAAATCAATTTTCCCGTCACCATCCAAATCGCCCGCCACCACACTAGATGGACCAGTACCCGCAGCCACATCTTGTTTGGCCGCGTAGCTAACCTTTTCGTTGCTGCTCGTATTGCGGAAAACGGAGAGGGAGTTGCTTAAGGGATTGGTGGCAATTAAATCTACTTTTCCGTCACCATCCAAGTCTGCTGCCACCATCGATTCGGGCTTATCGCTGGCAGTTATATCCACTTTGGTATTAAAAAAGGTAGCTGTTACGCTTCCCTTGTCGGAGGAGAAGGAAGGAGTAAAGTTATTCACTGAATTGGTGGAAACTGAAGTGATTGTATTGAGCACTGTAAGCGGGGCGTAAGTTGCACCTGCTGGCACTACTACTTTCAATTCCGTTGCTGCGGCGGCCGTGGCCGTAGCTTTAGTAGCCCCAAAGAAAACCACATTCGCATTTGGTGTGGTCTCAAAATTAGCACCTCTGATAGTAACTTCTGTACCTACCGCGCCTGCTGTCGGTGTAAATGAAGTGATTAGCGAAGTTAGTTTTACAAACGTAAACCCAGGTAATGAGGCAACGCCACCAGCGGTGCTTACCGACACCTCGCCCGAAGCACCGTTGGAAGGTATTGCCGTAATGCTGGTAGTTGAGACAACTTCAAACGAAACCGCTTCAACACCGCCAAACCGAACCGATTTTACAGCATCAAAATTGGAACCTGTTATGGTTACCGTGGCTCCACTAAAAGCCGTGGTTGGTGTGAACTCAGAAATGGTGGGGGAAAATAGCGGTTTATTCTCAAACACCGAAAACGAATTTTTACCCTCGTTGCCAAAAGCCACATCGGGCTTGCCATCGCCATCTAAATCACCAACGACTAACGTGTTGGCAACCGCGGCTGCCGCTAAATCAACTTTGGCTGCATAAGTTAGTGTGCCTGCCGAACTGGTATTGCGCAACAGCGAAAATATTCCGGCACTTCCAGTTGACGCTAGCAAATCTGGTTTGCCATCGCCATCTAAATCGCCAAACGCAACAGAAATAGGCGACTCACCCGTAGTAAAATCGACTTTTGCGTCAAACTTAACCACGCCTAAAGTGGCAGTATTCCTAAAAATTGAGACCGTATTACCACTATTATTTGCCACAGCAATATCAATTCTTCCATCGCGATCAACATCACCTAAGGCAATAGAGATTGGGTTAATGCCGGATGTAAGTTCAATGGAAGGATCAAAACTTATGGTTTTAAAGACTCCCTTATTACGCAACACTGATACCGAACCGCTGCTAGCATTGGCTACCGCCACATCGGCCTGCCCATCGCCAGTTACATCGCCAACAGCAACAGCATAGGCACCAAAACCTACTATTACATCGACTTTCGCTGCATAGCTCAGGTTACCTTTACTAGAGGCGTTCTGGAAAATTGAAATAGAGGCTGCGCCCGGGTTAGTTACCACCAAATCGGCTTTTCCATCCGCATCGAAATCTCCCACGGCAACCGACTGGGGACTAGTACCTGTGGTGAGGTCCACTTTGGTAGCAAACGATATATCAGTCGTGCTGTTATTTCTAAATACAGAAAGTGTGTTGCTACCCTTGTTTACCACCGAAATATCCAGTTTTCCATCGCCATCTAAATCGGCCAATGCAACGCCAACTGGGTCGATACCCGTGGCATAGTCTATTTTTTCAGCATAGGTCATTACCCCATTATTGGTTGTATTTCGCAGAATAGAAACCGTGTTTTTATCCCTACTCGTAAACACCAAATCGGGCCTGCCATCGCCATCCACATCGCCTAAAGCAGTTGCGAAAAAGTTTGCAGACGAGGTAAAATCGAGCTTGGTAAAGTCAGCCGCAATACTATTTCCCTTCACCGGAGAAAAAATAGGTGTAAACGCTCTTGCGGAATAGTCCATCAATCCCGCAGGCAGGTTAAGTACTGTTATGGGGGCATAAGTTGCACCAGCCGGTACCGTTACTAAAAGTTGAGATTCAGTGGCAGCTGTAACCGTGGCTCGAGTTGCACCAAAAAATACACTGTTGTTTGAGGCCTCAGCATCGAAGCCTGCGCCAATAATAGTTATAGGCGTACCCACTTCACCCGCCATTGGAAAAAATGAATTAATTATCGGGGCTGGGCTGAAGGTAAAGCCACCGGCACGGACCGTGCCCCCTTGGCTTACTACGACCAACTCGCCTGTTTCTCCTTCTGGCACTACGGCTGTAACAATACTATCGGCCACTAAGGCAAAAGTAGTGGCGGCCTTGCCACCAAAACTAACCGAGGTTGTTCCTGTAAGGTTGGCTCCCTTTATCACCACCGTTTCTCCTTTGGCTGCCAATTTTGGTTCAAACAAAGAAATAGTAGGCGGTAAGAAAAATACAAAACCTTCTTTAAAGGCTGTGCCATTAGAATTTGAAACGGATACACTTCCGCTAGTACCGGCACCTACAATGGCGGTAATGGTGGTAGAAGAAACCACCGTAAAAGAGGTCGCCAGCGTGTTTCCAAAAAAGACTGCGTCAACACCTGTAAAATAGTCGCCAGTTATGGTTACCAATGCGCCAGCGGGAGCTTGCGTTGGCGAAAAGGAAGTAATTAGCGGTGCTGGTATGAAACTGAAACCAGGGAAAGTGGCCGAACCTGCTAAATTAGCTACGGAGACATTTCCAGTTGCACCTGCGGCCACTACTGCCGTGATGGAAGTATTGGATATTATTTTGAAGGAAGCCGCTGGCACTCCACCAAAACTTACGGAAGATGCTCCGAGAAAATTAGTTCCTGTGATGGTTATTTGATCGCCCACACCTGCAGATAAAGGCGAGATCGAACTTATAGTAGGCGCATTGCCTATGAAACTAAAACCAGTTGAAGTGGCAGTTCCGTAGGGATTAACCACTGTAACACTTCCACTTGCACCCGAGCCAACAATAGCCGAAATGCTGGTGCTGGAATTAACCGTAAACGAGGTTGCCGGCACTCCCCCAATTGCTACCGAATTTGTACCGGTAAAGTTCGAGCCAGAAATGCTTATTGATGTTCCTGTTGTACCCAGCACAGGGGTAAACGTTGAAATACTTGGAGGCCCTAAAAAGATAAAGCCCGGTGCGCTACCCACGCCACCGGGGGCAGTTACGGAAATGCTTCCATCGAAACCTGATCCTACCACAGCGGTGATGGTGGTACTCGAAGTTACCGTAAAAGAAGAAGCTGACGCACCACCAAAACTAACAGCTGTTGCATCGTTAAAATTAGTACCTGTGATTGTTATTGTTGCCCCTTGTACGGCCGATGTTGGTGTAAATGAAGTGATAGTTGGGGCTGGTATAAAGGTGAAGCCAGCCAATGTTGCTATGCCTGTGGGCGTTGTTACTAAAATACTTCCACTCGCACCAGCCGCCACCGTGGCCACTATACTGGTGTTTGAATCAACTCTGAACGAGGAAGCAGGTGTGCCTCCAAAACTAACCGAAGTTGCATCGGTAAAATCAATACCTGTAATGGTTACCTGAGCAGTCTGTGCTGCCGAAGTTGGGGTAAATGAAGTAATGGATGGCGGAGGGATAAACACAAAACCAGGCGATGTAACAGTGCCGCCAGGAGTTGCAACTGAGACAGCACCACTTGAACCGGCTGCCACCACCGCGGTAATATTTGTGTCGGAATCTACAGTAAAGGAGGTGGCGTTTGTGCCTCCAAAGCTTACAGCTGTAGCACCGGTAAAGTTAGCTCCTGTAAGGGTTACTGAGGCTCCGCTAATTGCTGAAGTTGGAGTAAAGCTCGTAATCGTTGGAGCAGGAATAAACACAAAACCAGCGCTGGTGACGACCCCGCCTGGAGTGGTAATTGAAACCACACCTGATGTGCCGGCCGCAACCACTGCTGTGATACTAGTGACAGATGCCACATTGAAAGAAGTCGCTGCCGTGCCGCCAAAGCTTACCTCTGTGGCACCTGTAAAGTTCGTTCCAGTAATTGTTACAGTAGCTCCGCTCGCGGCTGAAGTTGGTGTAAAGCTAGTAATCGTTGGAGGCGGGATAAACACAAAACCGGCACTTGTCACTGTTCCTCCGGGCGCTGTTATCGAGACAACACCTGAAGTGCCGGACGCAACTACTGCAGTGATGTTAGTAGCAGATGCAACATCGAAAGAAGTCGCTGCCGTGCCGCCAAAGCTTACCTCTGTCGCACCTGTGAAGTTAGTTCCGGTAATAGTTACAGTAGCTCCGCTCGCGGCTGAAGTTGGTGTAAAGCTAGTAACCGTTGGAGCGGGAATAAATACAAAGCCTGAACTGGTAACTACTCCGCCAGGAGTTGTAACTGAAACCACACCTGATGTGCCGCCAGCGACCACAGCAGTGATGCTAGTGGCTGATGCCACATTGAATGAAGTCGCTGCCGTGCCGCCAAAGCTTACCTCTGTCGCACCTGTGAAGCTAGTTCCGGTAATAGTTACAGTAGCTCCGCTCGCGGCTGAAGTTGGTGTAAAGCTAGTAATCGTTGGAGCAGGAATAAATACAAAGCCTGAACTGGTAACTGCTCCGCCAGGAGTTGTAACTGAAACCACACCTGATGTGCCGCCCGCAACTACAGCGGTAATGCTAGTGGCTGATGTCACATTGAATGAAGTCGCGGGTGTGCCGCCAAAGCTCACTGCCGTTGCTCCAGTAAAATTGGTTCCTGTAATCGTTATTGTGGATCCAGTTGCTGCGGTAGTCGGGGTGAAACTCGTTATAGTTGGGGCCGGAATAAAAACGAATCCAGTGCTGGTAACCGTCCCACCTGGAGCGGTAACTGACACCACGCCAGATGTGCCGCCTGCAACTACAGCGGTAATGCTAGTGGCTGATGCCACATTGAATGAAGTCGCTGCCGTTCCGCCAAAGCTTACGGCTGTTGCGCCTGTAAAGTTTGTTCCCGTTATCGTTACTATGGCTCCACTTGGGGCCGTTGTTGGCGTAAAGCCCGTAATCGTTGGCGCTGGCAGGGTATTAATTGTAATCGCGTTTGAATTTGCCCCTTGTCCCGCCACGGAAGTTTTTTCCGCCCGTACCCGATAATAATAGGTCGTGCCTGCGGTTAATCCCGTCACGGCCTGCGAAAGCCCTGATACGGTTCGTCCATTGTAACCTGAAACGAAAGATGCGAAAGTTGGGCTAGTGGACACATCAAGTCTGTAATCAACTAACGACCCAATGGCTGGTGCACTCCAGTTGGCCGTAAAGCCTGTAGGTGTAATGTTGGTTGCAGCAACGGTGGTGGGAACAATCAACGCATAACTTTCTACCCAGTTGCTGTTTGCCCCACTGAGAGTGAAATTTTTAAGATTGCCGTGATAGAATGATTTGCTATCAATTAGAGTTGTGATAGCCGAATTTGAGCCACCTGCGCTTCCTTCATCAAAATCAAAATACGATGTTAAACTTGCCGGCTCCGAAGGTGCAATGCTGGTCATATCCGCTTGAATGTTAGCTTGCGTTAAAGCGGTGTTGTAGAGCCTAATTTCGTCAATCCTACCTTTGAAAAAAGCGATAGCTGTGCGCTCGGTGCCAATAAATAGCCTAGCGGAATTATCAATATTAGAAGATAGCAGCGGTGAATTTACAGTTGCTTCGACTTGGCCATCAACATATAATTTCATATTCTTGGCGGTTGCGTCTAACACCATTGCCACGTGATGCCAACGTCCATCATTCAAGGGCGTAGTTCCCACCAATCCATTGCCAACGCCCACTGCACTACCACCACCGAAAAATTCTGCTGCAATTTTATTTCCCACCAATACGAGTTGAACGCCACTGGACGTCCCAGATACTTTTGCTAGGACGCCTGCATAATTCGGTTGCGAGTCGGTAAAATTAAGCCACCCTTCCCACGTAAATGATGTGCCTCCATAGTTTATACTTGGGTTGTCGATCATCTCGACAAAATCATTTGCTCCATCAAAATCTAGCGCGTTGCCTGGTGGTACTAGGGCTGTGTAAGCAAAGCCTGCTAAAGTGCCCGTGCCAGAGGGGCTTGTAACTGAAACACTCCCACTTGCGCCAGCAGGAACCACCGCGGTAACGGTGCTGTTAGAAACAACGGTAAAGGAAGCGGCTCCAACTCCTCCAAAACTTACGGCTGCCGCACCATTAAAATAATTACCCGTGATAGTTACCGTTGTGCCAGGTCCAGCACTCGTTGGCGTAAATGAAGTGACGGTGGGCGGTGGCGGATATGCAGCCGCTTGATTTGCCTCTATTAAGATTTGATCTGGCGTAGACAGCACGTTATTAAACGTAAGCACTTCGCTTATCCAACCATCTAAAGCACTATTTCCATCCGCACGAGAACCGAAAATTAACGGTGTACTTAGGTTGTCGTTAATGCTGGTGGCCGCGGAAGTAGTGTTATTGGCTACCCCATTTCGGAAGGCCTTAGCGCCAGCATTGTTGGCAGTGAATGTCCATTGCGAAAAACCATTGGCACTGCTAAACCCCTGGGTGAAGAACCACGAATTAAAGCTACCGGAAGCCCCGTACAACATGTTAGTGTTATAAAAATCAAATGGACTGGGTTGGTTACCATTAGTCTTCGAAACAAACGCGTTAATAGAAAGGTCATTTTTAACACCCGCCACCAATGCCAAAGAAAACGCACTATTATACGCATTAGCAAAGTTGGCAGACGACAGCTTTTGGCTGTTGAAATATACGGTGGGGGCGCCATTTTTTAAATTGATGACGCCTGCTGTGGCAATGGATGGCTGCAAAGAAGTGGTTGCCTGACTTACATTTCGTGCGTTACCACTTTGGTCGTACCAGATTGCTACCGAAGCCGAATTACTTCCCAATACCGAAGAGAGAGCGTTTGAGGTAGCACCAGTGGCAGAAGCATTGAATGAACCATAGGCTGCAGAAATTTCGGACGTAAGCGCAAAATTTTTCGTGGTTGCATCTGGAAAAACGTCATAGTAGCTGCTTCCAATGGTAATGCGCACTAATGGTCCTGTATAGCCGGAACTCAACAACCTTAAACTATATCCTCCCACTGGGGGTGTTGCACTTGTAAGCCCTACTAAATCAAATGTGTTTTGAGCCACGGCATTGGCGCAAAGGCCAACACAAATCAATAAAAAAATAATACCTTTTTTTGAGAGAACCCATTCTTTTCAGCTTTTTGTTCGAAATTGGCATAAAAGTAAAAATCTTGTTTGTCCCGTTCAATCGGTATAAGTATGGATTTTCAATCTCCATATTTATACCTAGCTCCATGCTTAGACCGTATTATAACTAAAATTTTGAGCCAAAATTAACATTGATCTGAAATAAGGTAGTACTCCAATCCGACAATTCAATGCTCCAATCCGACAGAATTATGCGAGCCGCGATGGCGAATGTCCATGAATTTTTTTAAGGCATATTACTGAAAAATAGTTGGTGACACCCCGTTGGGGGCATTGACAATCATATAGTTACAAGGAGTTTAGTGAAAGTGGTTTCACTAAACTTTTTTTGTTTATGGAAAAGACAAAAAA
>JBIKRT010000018.1:0-57482 GCA_044349005.1 Cyclobacteriaceae bacterium | reverse complement strand
ACGATCATCGGTTAAGCCGCAACTACTATAAAGGGATAAAGGGCGATAACATAAATGTCATGCTTGCCGCTGCGGCCATGAACTTCAAACGCATGATCAACAAGTGGAAAGTAAACCCACTTGTCTTTTTGAACCAACTTTTTAATTGCCTTTTTTCGCTCGTTAAAACCACAAAATCACAAATCCAAAACCTTCTAATCCTAAAATTGAGTTTTTAAGGGACGACTAATTAATTTAGCGTTCTAAATCGATAGAAATGCGCTATTCCAAAATTGTCGGTATCGGTCATCATGTGCCTGAAACGGTCATCACTAATCAATATTTAACCACGGTGATGGATACTACCGATGAGTGGATCCAAGAACGTACTGGTATCAAAGAGCGCAGGTACATGGATCCCGCTAAGGATACTGTAGCCAATATGGCGGCTAAAGCTACCCGACTGGCCTTGCAACGCGCCAACCTCACCGAAAAAGACATTGAGTTTATTGTATTCGCTACAATCACGCCCGATTACTTCTTTCCAGGATCAGGTGTATTGTTACAGCGTGAGCTGGGCCTCGAAAGCATTGGTGCGCTTGATATTCGCAATGCGTGTTCTGGTTTTATCTATGCCTTGTCAGTTGCTGACCAATTCATCAAGTCAGGTATGTATAAAACCATTTTGGTGATCGGTGCCGAAATTCAATCGACTGCCATCGAACTTTTCACAAAAGGAAGAAATACGGCAGTAATTTTTGCTGATGGTGCTGGTGCTGCCATTTTACAACCAAACGAAAAGCCAGGCATACTTTCTACCCACTTGCATTCTGATGGCCGTTTTGCCGAAGAGTTATATGTGCGCGATCCAGGCAGCAGCCGGCCAAGGGAAGAGCGACAGCCGGAACAAATTTTAGATACCACCCATTTTAAAGTGGTAATGAATGGAAGTCAGGTATTTAAACATGCTGTTGTGAGGTTTCTTGAAGTAATCAATGAAGCCCTTGAAGCAAATGGCATGAAAAAGGAAGAAATCAACCTTTTAGTGCCTCATCAGGCAAACCTTCGGATTAGCCAGTTTGTGCAGGAAAAGCTCGCATTACGCGATGATCAGGTGTACAATAACATTATGCGATATGGAAATACTACGGCTGCTTCTATACCAATTGCATTAAGTGAGGCCTGGGCAGAAGGAAGAATCAAAGAAAATGACGTAATTTGTTTGGCCGCATTCGGAAGCGGGTTTACGTGGGCCTCGGCATTGATAAGATGGTAGCAAAGAATTTTAGTAAATGAAAACAAACTCATACAATCCAAGTCCGCTTGGAGTCGATTTTGCTAATGCATTAATGATCCTCCAAAAGGAGATACAAAAGCATTTGCAAGACAATGAAATCATCCATGTTGAAAGTAATATCAAGCGCGACAATCCGTTAGTCAAGTTTAATCTCCTCGATAAAGATGGCGATCCACATGAAGTGGTCATTCGAATCGTGCAGATACCAGATAAATTCTAGGTATCCATTTTTCCTAGGTTCGCGTTTGATCAAAACATGATGAAGAAAAGATATTTATTACTTGCGTTCGTTACAAGCCTTGCGCTTGTTTCATTTACTCCGCCTGCCGAGCGTTATTTCGAGATAGCAAAGAACCTTGATATTTTCGCGTCCTTGTTCAAAGAGGTAAATGCGTTATACGTAGATGAGGTAAATCCTAACCAACTTATGCGCGTGGGCATCGATGCGATGTTAAACTCATTGGATCCTTACACTAATTTTATTTCTGAGGACGAAGTAGAAGATTACCGCACTTTAAACACCGGACAGTATGGTGGCATTGGAGCCTTGACGCGGCAAATTGAAAATAGAACCGTAGTAAGTATGGTGTATGAAGCTTATCCGGCCTATAAAAATGGACTTCGAGTGGGTGACGAAATAATCAAAATGAATGACATCGAGCTTTCAAAGCTGTCGCATGACGAAGCTAATCAACTGATGAGAGGCCAAGTAGGAACGATAGTAAAACTTTCAGTTAAGCGCCTCAGCGCTGATAAATTGATTGATCTTGAGTTTAAGCGCGAAAAGATAAAAGTAAGCAACGTGCCCTACTTTGGCATGATTACAACCACCGTTGGCTATGTACAACTCTCCGATTTTACCCCCGATGCCGGCCAAGAGATAAAAAATGCAGTTGTTTCCTTACGGGAAAAGGGAGCTAAAAACATTATTCTTGACCTTCGAGGCAACCCCGGTGGATTATTGTTAGAAGCTGTAAACATCTGCAACATCTTTATCCCAAAAGGAAAAAAAGTAGTAAGTACGAAAGGTAAAGTAGAGGATAGCAATTTCGTTTATGAAACTAAATTCAATCCTATTGACATCGAAATTCCATTGGTGGTCTTGATCAATCGAGGCAGTGCTTCTGCATCTGAAATTGTGGCAGGAACTATTCAAGATTACGATCGTGGCATTGTGATAGGAGAAAAATCATACGGCAAGGGCCTGGTGCAGGTAAGTCGCCCGCTTTCGTATAATTCGCAAGTAAAAATTACTACCGCTAAATATTACACACCCTCTGGCCGGTGTATTCAAGTGTTAGACTACGGCCACAGAAGAGAAGACGGCAGCGTGGGTTCCATCCCCGATTCGTTAAAAAGGGAATTTAAAACATCCAATGGCCGAACCGTTTACGATGGTGGAGGTATTGAACCCGATGTTAAAGTTTTGTCTATGGAGGTGTCGTCTTTGACGCAAGCTCTTTTTCTACAAGGATTTATTTTTGATTATGCAAATCTCTATGCATCAAAAAATGCCGCGATTGCAAAAGCTGACCAATTTAAATTGACCGATTTTGAATATCAGGAATTTGTAACTTGGGTAAAATCTAAAAACTTTAAATACCAATCGTCCCTCGATCTCCAATTAGTGGCACTTGCTGCTACTTCCAAAAAAGAACGCTCCTACGGTGATTTAAAACCTCAATTCGAACAAATTGAACAAACACTCTTAGAAAATAAAAAGAACGAATTCATCACCTTCAAAGATCAAGTAAAAGGAATTTTAGAGCAAGAAATAGCAGCGCGTTATTATTTGGAAAAAGGCAAAGCTGAAGTGGGTTTCAAATCGGACGCAGATATTAAAGAAGCAATTTCTTTGTTCTCAAAGCCCGATCAATACGCAAAAATTCTTCAACACAAATAGTGCAGATGCTGCTGAATAGGAATAAAAAGATGAGGTTGCCTATTCTCATCTTTTTTCTTTTTGGAGGGCTACTTTTTTTGATGGATTCGTGCCTTCAGTTTCGCATGAGCAAATCAGAAATCGATGAATACTTTAAAACTAAAAAGGAGAAAGGCACTGTTCATCAATTTTACTTAGAGGACAGACGAGTAAATTACTTAACGGTTGGTGATAGCCTAAAGCCGATGGTAGTTTTTGTCCATGGCTCTCCCGGATCCCTAAGTGCGTTTATAGACTTCATGGCTGATACTGCTCTACTTTCAAGAGCGCAGCTCATTTCTGTCGATCGACCTGGTTTTGGATACTCGAATTTTGGTTTTGCCGAACCTTCTTTGGAAAAGCAAGCTGCATATGTAATGTCGATCATCGAAAAGCAAACGGGTAATAGACGTGTTATACTGGTTGGGCATTCATTAGGAGGCCCCGTAATTTGCAGAGCAGCCGTTGACTATCCAGAATCAATTAATGGCCTTGTAATTGTTGCTGGTTCCATTGCTCCCGACCTGGAACCTAAAGAATGGTTTAGGGCACCGTTAGCAACTCCTTTTTTAAGTTGGATGGTTCCTCGGTCACTTCGCGCATCAAACAAGGAAATTTATAAGCTTAAACCTCAATTAGAGGAGATGATACCACTTTATCCTAAAATCAAGGCAAGTACAATTGTGATTCAAGGTGGTAAAGACGATTTGGTTCATCCTGGCAATGCTGACTTTGCAAAAAAAATGATTACAAATGCCCCGGTACAATTAGTACTTCGCGCGGATATGAATCATTTCGTGCCTTGGACTCATCCAGAATTGATACGAGAGGCTGTGATTGCCTTAATCGATAAAGGAAATTGAGTATTCATTAGGAGGTTAACAATTATAAAGCCCTTGAACTATTTCCAATTCAAGGGCTTTAGAGGTCTCGAGCGGATTCGAACCGCTGTACGAGCTTTTGCAGAGCTCTGCCTAGCCACTCGGCCACGAGACCATTTTTTTGTTCTGCAAAAGTAACAATTGCAGGTAGTAAATCAATGCGAACTTTGCCAATCTAGGCAATCTTCATAAAAAAGGGAATGCCACTACTAGCATTCCCCTATGATTTAACATCTAAACTAACTAGCTCTTTGAGGAATTCATTTTTTCCTTCAACGCACTTAATGCTTCGATATCACCCAAAGTTGATTTCTCTGACTCTTGATTGATTTTATCAATTGTCTTTCCTTTCGGTGCCGCTGCAGCAGATGTCGCAACTTTTTTCTTACCAGTAGTCGCGGCAACCGAGTTGGCGGGAGCTTCCTCTACCGAATAAATAGCTTTGTGGCTAAGCACAATTCGCCTGTCTTCTTTCGAGAATTCAAGTACTTTAAAGTCTAAGCTTTCACCAACTTCTCCTTTGCTTCCATCTTCCTTAACGATGTTCTTGGCAGCACAGAAGCCTTCCAATCCATATGGTAGCTCAAGTACAACGCCTTTGTCGTTTTTGTTAACAATAGTCGATTTGTGAACTGAACCTACAGTAAAGATCGTTTCAAAAGTATCCCAAGGATTTTCCTCGATGTGCTTATGGCTAAGGGCCAGTCTTCTGCTTACTGCATCTAATTCAAGAACCACTACTTCAAGATTATCCCCAACCTTTGTGAATTCGGATGGGTGCTTCACTTTCTTAGTCCATGATAGGTCAGATACGTGAACAAGTCCGTCAATGCCTTCCTCTAACTCAATAAACAAGCCGAAGTTAGTCAGGTTACGAACAATACCTTTATGACGAGTACCTACTGCGTATTTTGCCAACACATCTTGACGTGTCCAAGGATCTTCTGTCAATTGTTTAATGCCCAATGACATCTTACGCTCTTCCCGATCGATTGTCAATACAACACCTGTCAATTCATCACCCACTTTCAAGAAATCTTGTGGGTTGCGCAAATGCTGCGACCAGCTCATTTCACTTACGTGGATAAGACCCTCAACGCCTGGTTGCAGCTCAAGGAATGCACCGTAATCTGCCACGTTAACAATTTTACCAGTAACTTTTGAGCCGATAGTAACATCGGCTGCCAATGATTCCCAAGGATGGGGAGTTAACTGCTTCATGCCCAATGAAATCCTTCTCTTATCTTCATCGAAATCAAGCACAACTACTTTCACCACCTGATCTAATTTCAGCATTTCATCCGGATGGTTGATACGACCCCACGAAATATCCGTGATGTGCAGTAATCCGTCAACACCACCAAGATCGATGAATACACCGAAGTTGGTCATGTTCTTAATTACGCCTTCTAATACTTGACCCTTATCGAGGTTGGTAAGGATAGCAATTTTTTGTTGTTCCAGATCTTTCTCGATCAACACCTTATGGGATACGACCACGTTATCGTTCGTGTTGTTGATTTTCACCACTTTCACTTCGATCGACTTATTCACATAAATATCGAAATCGCGGATTGGTTTCACATCAATTTGTGAACCTGGTAAGAACGCTTCTATGCCAAAAACATCTACGATCAAACCGCCTTTGGTTCTGCGTTTAACGAAACCTTCGATGATCTCATCTTTCTCCAGTGCAGTTTGAATATACTCCCAGCCCTTAACCAACTTGGCCTTTCTGCGAGAAAGAACAAGCTGCCCCATCGCGTTTTCACGTTCTTCGATGAAGAGATCTACTTTATCACCAATTTTAATATTTGGCGTGTCTTTAAACTCGGCTAATGGCACCAGGCCGTCCGACTTAAAGCCAATATTAAGAATTACATCTTTATCGTTTATGCCTACTACAACGCCTTTTACTACTTCGCTTTCGCTGACAGTAGTGACCGTACCTGAATATTGTTTCAGTAAATCTTCACGCTGTGCCGTGGAATAACCTTCGCCAAAGCCTTTGGTATCAAACGCGTCCCAATTAAAATTCTCTAATGAAATATCAGAGCTTACCGAGGCCTTTCTGGCTGTTACATCGCGAATAAGACGGCTAATGCCCTCCTCTTCTTCCGCTTTTTTTGCAGCTTTAAAATCTGCCAACTCATCTTTTTCGAGGTCTACCGTAGCTACATCTACATCCTCCAACGCTCCTTTTGTTGCCAATGGTTTTTTTCCTGGCTCTTCTGCGATTTCTTTGAAGCCGTTGTCTTTTCTAACTTTTGCCATAGATTTCTATTTCCCTAATTACATGCACCGGCCGGGTTTCCGATACAATTTGGTTGATAAACACTGTCAAATGAACAGCCCACTTGTTTAAGTGGGCTGCAAAGGTATAAAAATATTGGAAAGTATTGATAAAGAGACTTATCTATTCAAAATTGTCCGTCTTTAAGGTGCCCGTTGCGTAGTCGATGGCAATTTTTTGGAAAAGTAACCGATACTCTGCTTGCGCCTTGTCGGTTTGAGCTTGAACAAAAACTCGGTTGGCATTTGCAAAATCAACAAAATTGGTGATGCCTAGGTTATATCGTTCTGATTCAAAAGAAAATGCTTTTTCAGCAGCTTCCAATTGGGATAAAGTAACCGTGTAAGTACGCTTGATTAACTTCAAATTTTGATGCGCTCTTGAAACATCTGTTTTTACTTGAATTTCGGTGTTTTTCTTTAAAATCTGACTATTTAAATAACTTACTTTCTGCTGGACGTAGTTGGCTCGGTTTTGAAAAATAGAGTTTCCACCCAAAATGGGTATTGACAACTGAATTCCGTACGATTTTCTCAAGTTATCTTTTAGCTGGGAATTGAAATCAAGCGCTGTGACATCACCGTCCAATTTGTTATAAGCCGAATTCAAATTCCAAAATCCAAATAACGAAGGCATTAGGTTTCCCTGACTTGATTTCATTGCAAATTTGGAAGAAAGCTCATTTTTCTCCGCTCTCAAAAAATCGCCACGGCTTTTCAACGCTGTTTCATAATCTTTTGTCAACTCAGATGTTTCCAATCCCATCGCATTAATATCCCAATCGGGCTTAACAAGATTAAACTCCTCGCTGGGATCGAGCAATAAAGTTTGACTGAGCAACGTCTTGTCAGTTACTAAAGCTATCTCCGCTTGAAGTGTCCGAATTTCAGCCGCTTTTGTCTGAGAATCCTGATTGTATTCATCTACTGGCGAACGAGCACCTACCTTGACCTGCTCAATAGTTTGGTCTAGTTGCTTCTTTAATGCCTCCCAATTTTCGTTCGCTATACGCAAGAGCTCTGCATCTAACAGCACTTGAAGATACTGGATAGCAACGGTGTTTACAATATCTTGCTTGGAGCGATTGACGAATTGCGCTTGGGCGTCTAATTGATAATTAAACTGCTTTACCCTGTTGATTTGACTAAACCCATTAAACACGTTTATGCCAGCATTTAATGAGCCCGAAACCTGGTTAAACAAGCCATTGACAACTTTGCCTTCGTTCTGATTGAAAAAATTACCGTTTATTTGGTTGTATGTGCTATTGGCAGAAAGTGTTGGGCCAAAACCTGCCCACGCTGCCGTTTTTTGCATTTGACTGTTTACTAGGTTATTCTGTTGTTGCGCCAATGCCACCCCATTCTTCAATCCAATTTTTACAGCCTCCTCAAAGGTAAGCAAGCGTTGGGCATTTAGCTGTAAGCTTACCGCAATCAACACTGATAACACTAAAATTCTCTTCATAACTACTCGTTGCTTATTTAACTGTTTCGTCCGATTCAATTGTTCCGTCTACCACTTTTACAATTCGTTTGCCTCGCCTTGCATTTTCTTCGGAATGCGTAACCTGTATTATGGTGATGCCTTCTTCGTTCAATTTTTGGAAGATATCCATGATATGCTTGCCTTGGTCAGAATGGAGATTGCCGGTGGGTTCATCAGCTAGAATTAATTTGGGTTCGCCCACAATGGCGCGGGCAATGCCTACCAATTGCTGTTGGCCGCCCGAGAGCTGTTCGGGGAACAAATCTCTTTTTGCCACCATATTGAACCGATCAAGCATTTCAGCCACCAAACTTTTGCGCTGGCTAGCCCCTATTCCTTTGTATAATAAGGGTGTTTCTATGTTTTCATACACAGTTAATTCATCAATTAAATGGTAGGCCTGAAAGATAAAACCAATGTAGTTCTTGTGCATCTCACTCTTCTGCTTCTCGCGCATTTTATGGACTGGATTGTCGAAGAAGTAATATTCTCCGGCAGAAGGCTCGTCTAACATTCCGATAATGTTCATCAAGCTTGACTTGCCAGCCCCACTAGGACCCACGAGTGTAAGAAATTCTCCTTGATTAACTTCTAGATCAATGCTTTTTAAAATGAACGTACGTTGAAAGCGAGAATCGATAAACTTGTCAACGTTTTGAAGTTTTATCATGGGTTCGGTTTGGGTAGTTTGCATAAATTTTATTTTGATAGGCTAATTGTATGCCAATGAAGTTTTAGGCTTAGACGGAAGTAATTTGGGCAAAGTTTCGATTTAAATCGTCCAGATACGAAAAAAGGTGTTCGGAATCGAAACATTTTAAGAGAAGAGTGCTTGGGTGTAAATGCTGAGTGTTGAAAGAAGCCAAGCAACTAAAGAAATTGTTAACTTTGACAAGATGAACCAACTGCTTTTCGTAATCATTATTTTCCCGATAGCGGGGCTTTGCCAGCCAGCAGATGAGCTTCGTAAGAGTATCTATTTTGATGGTGGCAGCTATTACATTGATAGTGCTCAGATAGCAGAGTTAACTCATTGGTTGGATTCCATCCCGCATGTAGCGGAACGATTTGAAATTGAATTGACAAGCCACACCGACCCCATTGGCGGAAGGCGGTATAATGAATGGTTATCAGCTATGCGAAGCGAAGCGGTGGTGGAAATTCTTCTACTCAGAAAAATCCCTGAGCGCATTATTCATCGAAAGGATTGGGGTCTGGAAAATGCAGTTTACAGTAACAACAGCTACGCTGGAAGACGAATGAACAGGCGGGTAGACGTGATTTTGCACCCTATGGTGTATTAGTAGTTAGTCAATGGTCAATGGGCTGTTCCTTCTATCGCTCCTTGAACTTATCGGCAATCTGTTTGGGTATATTGCAGTTCTCTTTTCTGCGCGTATCAATGAGGGCGATAATTTTCCAACCATCGCCTTGTTTGAGCAATTGAAAGGCATCTACACCACAATGACTAAACGTAGTACCTCGGTAGAAGGCGTAGGATGCCCAGACCTGCGCCAATTCGCCATCTTGCTGAACTGTAACATCCCACACCAGTTCGTTCCACACTTCTTTATGGGGAGTGCCGATGGCGGTTAAAAAAGTTTTAAGGCTGGCCTTTCTTACCGATGCATTGCCTTTTTCATCTTTGTCGATGCCATTTAAAATTGCGTTAGTACTAAATACACTGCGTACTAGGGCACTGTCGCCTGCCTTCATGCCTGTAAACAATTGATTGATGGGGTTTAAGATGGATTCCTTTTCGGGTTGCGCGACCGCGAATTTTGTAACCATTAAAATCAAAAAAAACGATGCCGACTTCTTCATACTTAATGTATAGTAATTAAACTGCTCAATGGTATCAATAACGATCAAAATATAGTCTAAAAATTCCAATTAAGATTAATGTCTTATTTTTGATGGGTAATGGATAAAATTATGCCGCGGATACTTGCTTTTCTTGTTGTTATAACATTTGCTAGGCTTGCCTATTGCCAAAACCCAACTGACAGTCTGGAAAACGTACTAAAAAAGGCGAAGGGTGAACTGAAGGTAAAAACACTGAACGAACTCTTCAAAGCAACGCTCAACAGCGATCCAATAAGAGCGGCTGGGTTCACAAAAGAAGCGTTGACGTTGGCGGAAGAAATTGACGACCCGAAAGGCATGGCAGCGTCATACAACAATTTAGGGGTAAGCTATCGAAATCAAGGGGCTCTCGACAAAGCACTCGAGTATTATTATAAATCTCTTAAGATCTATGAGAAGCTCCCTAACAAAGAAGGCATCGCAAGCACTAAAAATAATATTGGCACGATTTACTCCTATAAAAAAGATTATGGGCAGGCCTTGAAATACTTCGAGGAATCGTACAAGCTATTTAGTGAAATTGGAGATCCAGAAAAAATTATTGGTGCCATGAACAATCTTGGAAATCTCCATAGCGACCTGCAATTGCACGAACAAGCGCTCCGTTATTTTACCGAGGCCTATCAATTGAGCGAAAAAAATAAGAAACTCTTCCCAGATGCATTAAACAATATTGGCAACCTTTATTTCCGCCAGGGAAACAACACCAAAGCCATAGAATATTATCAAAAAGCGCTCGAGCTAGCAATGAGTACGAATGACAAATTACTTTCCATACACATAAAGGCTAACATAGGAGAAGTGTACGGAAAAATGGGGCAGTCCGGAAAAGCGCAAAGTTGTTTGGAGGAGGCGTTGGCGCAAAGTGAGGAGCTTCAAACCCATATTTATGAACCACAGATTTTGCGGAATTTAGCTTCCAACTATGCAAGTAGCGGAAAAATGAAAGAAGCGTATGAAAGCCTGAAAAGCTATACCGCTGCTTTAGAAAAAATTTATGGGGAAGAGAGTTCGAGAAAAATTGCTCAAATGGAACTTGCGTTAAACGTATTGGCAAAAGAAAAGGAAATAGAAGCCCTGAAATTGAATGAGGAAATAACACGCTTAAAGCTGAAAAACATAACCACTATAATAACAGCTGTTGTATTAGGTCTGGCCGCTTTTCTAATGGGCTTCAATATTTACTTCACCAGCAGAAAGTCAAGAAGAATATGATTTCAAGAGTTGAAGCAAAAGAAATTCTGCAATCCATGACGCAAAGCGCTAGCCTTCTTAGGCACATGCGCACGTTGGAGCTGGTAATGGAAGCGTATGCCGTAAAGTATAACGAAAACCAGGAGGAGTGGGCTATTGCGGGCCTTCTTCACGATGCCGATTACGAGGCATTTCCTGACAAACACCCCGCTATCATAGTTGAAAAATTGAATGCCATGGGAGAGGTAAGAATTGCGCATGCTATTTCTGCGCATTATACCAAGTGGAATGTGCCTTACGAAACCCTACTCGATAGGGCCTTGCTGGCGTGTGATGAGCTGACTGGTTTTATTGTAGCCTGCTGCCATGTAAGGCTCGATGGAATTACAAGCCTGGAACCAAAATCGGTTGTTAAACGATTGAAAGACAAAGGATTTGCAGCCAAGGTTGACCGGGAAGAAGTGTATAAAGGAATAGAACTGCTCGGTGTTGAATTGAATGAGCACATTCACTTTATTATTGATGTGCTGCGCAAAAACCGAGGCGAATTGGGCATTTGAAAAGTATTTTCGTTAAGCCTTTCGTGCTATTCTCAAATCCAATACATTTGCATTAATAAAATCGAATAAAATATGTTTTTCAATCAAAACGTGGGAGATGGAGCTAACCTTTTCATCTTAATCATCGCGATAGTAGTGGGTTTTGTAGCTGGCTTGAGCTATATCGATAAATTAAAAACAGAAAAAGACCAAGAAGAAAAGCATTGATGCTTAGAATCTGTTCACTTGTGCAATAAAAAAAAGCCTTCGACTACTCGAAGGCTTTTTTTATCATTCGCCAGCGTTTCCTTTGTAAGGTGATTTATAAGTGTTTTGCCATTGATCCCATTTAATCGACTTATAATGATCTTGCCCAATGAACTGAATAATCTTATGAAATTCGGGTGCTTTCTGGTAACCGGGCAAGGGCTGAATGATTCTAAATTCCTCATCTAAGAACACCACAGTAGGATAGCTTAACTGATTGTTGAGGAGCGATGCAGCCAATTGATGTACTCCTGAGTTTCCGTTGGGTATAAATTTGAAAGTGGTTCCGTTAAACTGAATATCTTCACGTTGCTCGGCATTGAATTTTACAGGGTAGAAATCTTCGTTTAGAATTTTAGCTACTTGTGCTTCGCTAAAGGTATTCTTATCCATCACCTTGCACCAACCGCACCAATCAGTAAACACATCAATGAATATTTTCTTCTTTTGAACTTTTGACTTCGCCACTGCTTTCTCAAAAGTCATCCATTTTACAACCGCGGTATTTACTGGCGCAGGCTCACCGGTGTCATGGCTCTGCCCATTGGATATCCCAAAGCAGCCAACTACCAAAAGCATAAGAAAAGTATATTTTTTCATAATCTTGTAATTCTACGATTGCTATTGCAACAAATTTAACTAGAAATATGGTTCACTTTAAAAAAGTGACCAAGTATTGAATTGACGATTTGTACGAACAAAGTTACAAGTTGTTCAGATTCGCACAAAAAGTTTAAAAAAAGAGGTCTTTGGATCAATTTTTAACCGTTTTAGCCATTGGCATAGTATTGGCAAATAAAAGAAATCGTGAAAACAAGAATAGCAACAAAATCGCAATTACTCCTCATCGGCATCTTAGTGGCTGCAATTGTTACTTTGATGGCTGTTTTTTATCAACCTAGTTCTCAAAAGAAAAGTAAATCAAGCCTTTCAGAATTCCCTAAGTTTGGCATCAACATCCCAATAAAAGCTTCAGCTATTGCACCGCTTGCCGGGTGGCTAGTTCGTCAACTTACCGATAGGCGTAGTAACTAAGCACCTGTTCCAACGCGGCTTTCATTGCCTGATTAATCGGAAGAAAAGTAGTAGATAATTCAGGATCAATATTTCGAAGCTGCATATAATAATTGCTCATGACGGGCACTTCACCCCCTTTACTCACTCGTTGCTCCGCTGCGCTATAATTTTCGGATTGTTCAGTTTTAATGATCTGGCAAGTAATCAACTCTTTCTTTCCATACTTGTTTGTCCTCGCTGAATATCCAAACAATCGGCAGATAAGTCCGCGATATTTATATTCAGAACATAGGCCTGCACCCGATTGGTCGGGATTTAAGATTAAACAAATGAGGGATTTATTGCTGCTCAGTTTATCATACCAGCTTTCAATTTGATTTGTTTGATAGAGATGAAAAGCGAAGGGAAGAAATTCGAGAATGGTTGCCTCGATATCGGGTTTAAAACAACATTTACCGCAACCAAACTTACAATGCAAAGAGCTGTATGCCTGAAAGGCCGCGATTTCCTGATCTAGAGCATCAAACACGGCTTCAACATTGTTAACTTTTTCTTCAATTGTCATGTGCTTATTTCTCTACTAAATATTTTATAAACCAATTTGGCATCTTTTCCACATCTACAATATTAACACGACTTCCATCGTTTATTTCGGCAATCAAAACGGCAAGAGACCCCGAACTATCAAAAATATAGGCTCTATCGGTAAGCAATACGGCTTCTTTTAGATTGCTAAGGCTTTTAAAATATCGTTTCTCAATCAGGGCATCATCTACCGAATGACCATGCTGCGCTACGCGAAGCTTAACGCGGCTTTTGTTAATCAAAGGGTCTTCTGTTGAAAAGTAGTATAGGTAAAGTCGATATCCAGCAATTTTGGCTTTTTCAAGAAATTCTAGTTTTCGAGAATCGCTCATTACGGTTTCAAATGAAAACGACACACCAGCGACTAATAACTTCTGCCGAATATAGTCTGCAATATCGGCTGCTATATAGGAGTTAATTGTAAGGTCTTCAGCAACGATTAAATCATTATTGATAACTGAAAATTTTTCTTGCAGATTTTGAATGCCGGCCTTGTCAACTGAAAATTTTGAATTAATCAAATGAAGCCTAAACTCGTCTGTGGACGAAACAACCTTGTACTTTTCAAATTGCAATAATTGGCATTTCTTAAGTTGCACTTCTATCTCATCCGCATTGATATAGACTCCTAATCTGAGCTTAGGGCTTGAAGGAAAAGAATCAATGAAAGTGGATTTGCCTGAGCCATTTGGGCCTGCGAAAACCCTAACTCTTTTTTGGCTCATCTTTCTAAAATAAACTCTTTCTGAATATTTATGGAGCTTTTCTTCGGCAATACTTTAACTAACTTCTTTTCGCCATTTCTTACTTCATAAAGAATACCATTCTCTTCGAGTATGATAGGAACATCAATTTCCTTCGCCCGTTCACTTGCATAAAATGAAGCCAAGAGTGCTGCACCAGCAATTGCACTTAATGTAACTACTTTCTTATCATTTTTAACTAATGCTCCAAGGGCAGCTCCGATAAGTCCTCCAGCAACAAGTGAATCAAGAATTTCAGAATCCTTTTTCATAGTTCAAATTTAAGCAATATCAATCATACTCGTTGGTAAATCTCGTTTCAAACTTTGCTTTATCTTTACTTCGTTATCATAATTTCATCAAAATGCCCACCATCCATTTAAAAGAAATCGAACTGCCCGACTTTGGCTCATGCGAAGAACTTGTGGAAATACCGCCCCATCAATTTGAGCTTCGTTTTCAGAACACCCTTCAAAAAATGAATGAACAGGCAATTGATTTCTTGCTTGTTTTTGCTGACCGAGAGCATTGCGCCAACTTAGCCTTTCTTACCAATCTCGATCCTCGTTTTGAGGAAGCTCTCTTACTACTTAACAGACAAGGCAAGCGAAAACTTTTGCTGGGTAATGAATGCATGAGCTACACGGGCATTTGCCCCATTCCCATGGAGTTTGAACTGTATCAAAACTTTAGTTTAATGGGGCAAGACCGATCGCTATCGCGAAGGCTTGTTGATATACTTACTGAATTTGGAATTCAGGTCGATTCAACCGTGGGTTGTGCCTATCACAAGTATGACGTAAACGATAAACTCATCTTAGATATTCCTGCATATCTGGCAGATCTTCTTCGAGAGCTCGGTGGTAAAAAAGAATTGGTTATCAACGCTTCCGATATTTTCATGGATGTTGAAAATGGTCTTCGAAATCGCATTTGCTTGGAAGAGTTGGTACGATTTGAATGGGCTAGCACACGAACTTCTAACAGTATAAGAAATCTACTACAACAAATTGCACCGGGCGTAAGAGAGTATGAGCTTGCCAGAAATTTTGTAAGCGATGGCCTTCCCTACTCCTGCCACCCAATGGTATCGAGTGGAAAGAAAGCTGCAATGGGCTTGACCAGTCCTTCCGCAAATAGAGTAGCACTAAAAGATCCTTTCACGAGCGCATTGGGTATTTGGGGCGCATTAACGGCAAGAGCGGGAATGGTGGCCAAACATGCGGATCAGCTGGATAAACAAGTAGGTGATTTTTATGAGGCATATTGGAAAGCCTATTTCAAAACCGTTGTTACCTGGTATGAAGCCATTGGCATCGGCATTTCGGCTGGCGAGGTTACAAGCAAAGTCGAGGACGCTCGCGACATGTCTATTTTTGAATTTGCTGTGAATACTGGCCATACGTTACATCTAGACGAATGGGTAAACTCACCCTTCTATAAAAATTCGGAAATAAAACTTTATTCAGGCATGGCGCTTCAAATGGATATTATTCCCGTAAGCAAAAAAGAGTTTGTGTGCGCCAATATGGAAGATGGCATTGTGTTGGCGGATGAAGCCCTACGAAATGAGTGGTCAGAACGTTTTCCTGCCTCTTGGAAAAGAATACAACAAAGAAGGAGCTTCATGATAGATGAAATCGGGATAAACATTAAGCAGGAGGTTCTTCCGTTGAGTAATATTCCTGCTTACTACACTCCCTATTTGTTAAATAAGAAAATGGTAGCTGTAAATAACCTCTAAGTTCAAGAAACGCATCGCACGCAGTAAAATATAAGGACAGCAAATATTGATTTCATTTTCAATTGCCCTACTAAAAACAAAAAAAACAGTAAGATGCTCTTACCGTTTTTTTGTTTAACGAGACCTTAACCTCGCTACCAGAAATACCCGTAAAGAATTGCAATAATAATTAAGACTACCGCAGCGCCAAACGCAAAGCTTGGGGACGTTTTGAACATGGATGCATCTACACCCAACGTATTCTTAGGCTGCATTTCTTTGGGTGTCAGCAAGCTTATCAAAATCATACAGATAACACAGATGACAAATACAAAGCCCATTCTGTCTAAGAAGGGAATTTCAACAAGTCCATTTGCTGGATTCATCACGGCAAAGCCTGATGACATTAGGAAAGAAAGATCAACTATTTCGGGAAGAAATTTAAATAACACTGATAATCCGAACCCTCCGATAATAGCAAACATTGCTGCGGGCGCTGTGGCGCGTTTCCAGAAGAAACCCAAAATGAACATGGCAAATATGCCTGGTGAAACAAAACCTGTATATTCTTGAATAAACTCAAATCCGCCTTTTTTATCGATACCTAAGAGTGGTGCAACCGCAATGGCAATGACCATTGCGCCAACTACGGCAGCTCTGCCAACCCAAACGAGTGTTTTTTCATTGGCTTGCTTGTTGAGCGTATTCTTATAAATATCTAAAGTAAAAATGGTTGATATGCTGTTTGCCTTGCCCGCTAAAGACGCTACAACTGCGGCTGTCAAAGCGGCAAATGAAAGTCCTTTCAAACCTGTAGGAAGAAGGTTTAATAACACAGGATAGGCGCGATTTGAATTCAATTCTCCGTCCGTTAGCATCTCGTCTTGAAATAACCCTTGGCCATACAATACATACGCTGCAATACCCGGTAATACCACTATAACAGGCATTAACAGTTTCAAAAAAGCAGCGAAAAGCAACCCATTACGGGCTGTTTTTAAGTCAGCGCCTAAGGCACGTTGCGTAATGTATTGGTTGCACCCCCAATAACTTAAGTTGGTAATCCACATTGCCCCAATTAAAACGGTAAGGCCAGGCAAGCTTACAAAATTCGGATTCGATTTATCAAAGATCATATGAAAATGATCTTCGGCATTTGTGAGTACTAAACTCATTCCATTGATCGCCCCTACCTCACCAAATTTTTCGGCCACCAAGTTCATTGCCAAATAGGTGGTTACCAATCCTCCCAACACTAAAAAGAACACTTGAATCACATCGGTATACCCTATTACTTTCATTCCCCCTAGGGTAATGATGATGGCGAACCCCGCGAGGAAAAGCATACACAACGTAAAATTCAACCCTGAAATAGTACTTACTGCCAAAGCACCCAAAAACAAAATAGAAGTAAGATTCACGATGATGTAAAGAAACAACCAGAAAATAGCCATGATCATGCTTACGCTTTCGCTGTAACGTTGGCGCAAAAATTGCGGCATGGTATAAATTTTATTTTTAAGATAGATAGGCAAGAAAAAAACCGCCACCACAATAAGCGTAGCCGCGGCCATCCATTCGTAGGTGGCAATGGCAAGACCCATTTTAAAACCACTTCCGGACATACCAATGAATTGCTCTGCTGAAATATTAGAGGCAATTAACGATGCACCAATCGCCCACCAAGTAAGGGAACCTTCTGCTAAAAAGAAGTCTTTTGAATCGGCTGTTAGCGCTTTCTTGCGATTGTAAATCCAATAACCATAGACGGAAACAATGACAAAATAGGTTAAGAAAACTAGGTAGTCGGGGAGTTGGAGTTCGTTCATAATTAGTTTGCTGTTTTGGTTAAGTGAACACCCTCTTCGAGCGTCACAGGATAAAAATTAGGTTCGGTTTTAAATGTAGCAAAATAATTTGCTTTTATTTCATCCGTAATCGCAATCGTTGATTCTTTCTTTACCAAATTAATGGTGCAGCCACCAAAACCTCCGCCCATCATGCGCGAGCCAATGAAAAACTCCTTTTTCTTCTCAGCCAAAGAGACTAACAAATCTAATTCGGGGCAGCTTACTTCATAAGAGCGGCTCAAACCCCAGTGGGTTTGAAACATCAACGCCCCCAACGAAACTAAATCGCCCGCCTTCAATAAGTCTAGTGCCTGCCGCGTTCGTTCAATTTCATCTATCACATAGCTGCACTTGTCAAACGTATCTTCGTTAAAATCTTCTCGATAGTCAAACAATAGATCTTTTGAAACATCCCGCAAGGAAGAAACAGAAGGATGTTGCTTTTGGATACAGGCAACCCCTTCCTCGCAAGCCTGTCTCCTTTTGTTGTAGGCCGATGAAGCCAATGAGTGCTTGACTTTCGTATCTATTAAAAGCAACTCGTATTCGGTTGATTGAAATGGCGCATAGTCAAACGCGAGGCTTCTGCAATCCAAAAACAAAAACGAATCTTTCTTTCCATGGAGACTGGCGAAAGGATCCATGATGCCTACATTGGCACCGGCAAAATTCCTTTCCGAACTTTGTGAAATCTTAGCTAGTTCAATTCGGGTGAGGCCCAGATGATTGGTTTCATTTAAGGCGAAACCAAAGCCACTGCATAACGCAGCCGAAGAAGACATTCCTCCACCCATCGGAATGTTGCTTCCAAAAACTACGTTCAAACCTTTTATTGACGAACTTATGTCCTTGACTGCCGAAACGACTCCCATCAAGTAATTAATCCAAGAATTGCCTGCCTTAAGGTCTGTCAATGTAAACTCAACTTGCTCATTCAGATCGAGTGCATAAACAGAAAAAAATGCATCATTTCGTGCCGACACGGCAAACACAAAATGCTTATCAATAGCGGCTGGCATTACAAAGCCACCATTGTAATCGGTATGTTCGCCAATCAGGTTGATTCTTCCAGGAGCTATAAAAACGGTTGGCGTTGTCCGGTACAACTCCTCAAATCGTGCAACTATTTTTCTTTCCAAACTCATTCCAACTCCTTCTTGACCGTGAAGCCTAAGCCGCCTATTACTAATATGAGTAGAATCCAAGAAGAAGCCATAGTGATTTTATTACCAACTAAATAGGGCTTAGGCTCAAACTTAAACTCGATAGTGTGCTTGCCCGCAGGAATTTCTAACGCACGAAGCACGTAATCAGCGCGCAAGATGGGTTTTTCTTTACCATCGATCGTAGCGATCCATCCCTTCGGATAATAGATTTCGGAAAACACCGCCAGGCCATTTGCATTCGATGTGGATTCATATTTTAAACGAGCAGGCTCTGATTCAATAAATTTTATCTCACTTAGACTGTCGTAACCGAAATCTGGAATTTTGAATTTCAACTTATCGATAATAGCAATATTCTGAGTATTCGTTTTGCTGATCTGAGCCAGTTCTTCGATGGGAGAATTGACCTCTTGAATTGACTTAACAAACCACGCAGCACCATTTGCATTAGGGTTGGGGATTACCTGATTTGCTTGCGTACCATACACAATGTACTTCGCATTTAGTAAATTAAAAGAATGGTACTTTGTGAAATCAAGTTGCCCCGCTTGTGCGTCATTTACCAGGTTGCGTGTATCATCGGTAATAATGGAATCATACAGATCTTGATAGCGTCTCATCTTAGCACCAGAATACCCGCCAAGCGAATTGTGAAAGTAGGACGTTCTCGCCTCTTGAAAAGCTCCCTGCAAATTGTAAACGCGGTAATAACTTTTATCTTTTAAAATTTCCTGATCAGCAGGTGTTACCTCAAAGGCCACATTGCCCTTCTTACGCTGGTAACTCTCTTTGGTAAAGTATCTTTTATCAACGATGGCGAGATCCATTGCAACAAAGAAGATCAGGATGCCATAAAACCCAAGCTCGGAAATTTTATTACCAATATTGAAATACAACATGATGAAGATAGCGACAATAAAGCAACCAGAGCGAATGGCATCGTCCACCAACAGCGCTCTCCTATCTGCGCTGAGGGCTTTACTGAACCAAACAGGGAGCTGCGCTTCATCTTCGTTTAAAAAACTCCCGAAGCTGGAGAAAAGAATTAGCGCCAAGCACACGCCACCCGTTGACGCAAAGGCGATCCATAATTTCTTTTTTGTTTCTTTATTGATGCCGATGGTAAGTAATTTCTCAAGCCCCAGCATTCCTAACAATGGCATGGCTAACAAAATCATGACTAATGCAAAACTTACCGAACGAAACTTATTGTAACCGGGCAGATAATCGTGCATAAAATAATTGAACGAGGCGAATGCATCACCCCAACTCAGCATCAAACCAAAGGCACCTATCAGAACAAGCCACCACACATATTTTCTTTCGGCAAATAAAACCCCCACCACAAAAAGAAACACCACGATGGAACCAGCGTAGTAAGAACCTACCGTTGAACCTTGAGGTCCCCAATACGCTCTGGAATAACTGGCGAGTTGATTAGCCAACTCATTATCTGACGAACTCGCAAGTGCCTTGTAGGTTTCGCTATTTTGATCTTGCACAAAAGCGTTCATGCTGGTGCCACCATAAAAATTGGGAATTAACAGTGCCATGGATTCCCACACTCCGTATTTATAGGCAAACGCATACTCCTTACTCAACCCATCGTTCGCTTGTTTCGCATTTGGCTTGACTAATTCTGACGGACCACGACTAGAATAACGACTGTATTCAGTAACCGCCCAAAACGGACCGGCAAACGTACCAATGGCTAGTGCTGCAGCCAATACAAGCACACTAACAGATTTGAAAAACTCGTTTATCTGTTTGGCTCGCAATGCATAAATGAACTGAATAAGTCCGTATGCAATAAGAACGAGCAGCAGATAATAGGTTATTTGTAAGTGGTTTTCGCGTAAGTGAAGAGCTAAGCCTGCTCCCATCAACACGCAACCCAATAACGATTTTCTACTGAAAGCCAAATGAACACCTGCAATCACTAACGGAACAAAGGCAATTGCACCGATGCGTGCGTTGTGGCCTACACCTAAACCGATGATCATGTAAGACGAAAGGCCGAAGGCCAGCGCACCAGCAATGGCCAAGTAAGGCCTAATCCGAAACGCAAGGAGCAGTATGTAGTAACATACAAAAGCTACGAATATGTTCGCGATAGGATGAGGTAAAAATAACGACATTGCTTTCTTCATCGCCACTACAGGGCCTTCACTCCATTTCAAACTTACCAAGTAAGCGGGCATGCCGCTAAACATCGAGCCAGCCCAAAGTCCTTCTTTGCCTGTTGCCTCTCTATAATCCCGCAAGGTTTTGCTAGTTCCCAAGTATTGTTGAATATCACTTTGGTCAAGGGCTTTGTTCTCAAAAAAAATGGGGTTAAAAAAGAAGATGGTAACTACCAAAAATGCAACCACTGCCAACGTATGAGGCAATATGTGTTGACTAAAACTAAGTTTTTTCATTATAGAAAATTAGAATGCGCAAAATAGGAAGGAAAGAAGAATAAGCAAGGCAATTGGCAAGGCCATTAGCAAACGAAAGAATCGAACTGTCCTAAAAACTAAAAAGGCTCTTTGAACGAGAGCCTTTTTAGCAACACTATTTTTAGAATACCGGATTGATATTACTGAAAATTTAGACGTCCATAATGACGGGTCAATGTCTACTTTTTTAATAAATCCCTTATTTCGGTAAGCAGCTGAATATCTGGAGGAGTTGGGGCTGGAGGCGCAGGTTTTGCATCTTCTTTCTTCTGAGCCGCATTCATTCCCTTTATAATCAAAAATAAAACAAACGCGATAATGATAAAATTGATTACCGAGGATATGAACAAGCCATATTTAACAGATCCAAATACGGTCAAATCCTCTAACTTAGAAAGCTGAGCAGCCTCCAACGCTGGCTTTAACAATAATGGCGTGATTACATGATCAATCAACGAACTTACTATTTTTCCGAAGGCGGCACCGATTACAACTCCCACTGCGAGATCAATTACATTGCCCCGCATGGCGAAGGCTTTAAATTCTTTTAACATAGTTTTTGGGTTAGGTTGCTGGAAAAGTAAGAAACTTGACTGCAATTGACAAGTGCCGCTTAATCTCTAATTATCTTCAATTGATTTCTAAGGCCACGGTGAGACGCCAACTCCACATTAATTGCCCCCACAAACATGTTACTCTTTATAAGAACGGGAATTTGGTTTAAATCGGCCGTAAACCAAGCCGAAATGGAATTGGCACCGTCAAAAAGTTTGTTGTCAGGCACTATCGGGATTATTTTATGACACAGCATTTTTCCGAATTTGGAAGTCTTTATTACTTCTTTGCCTCCGTAAATAATCTTGAGATTGTAGGCTTTATCTTCATGAAAACCAGCTACGTTTAGCGTGTCCCCTTTTTTATACTTAGTAAAATTTAGTACTCTCAAATACATGAAGCCAGCTACTAAATCTCTTACGTGAGTTGGCACCGGAAAGTATTTAACATCACCGTATAGCCCAGTTTTATAATCTAGTGTTTTTACTTCCGCTTTATTGGCTGTGTGATCAAAATTCACCAATTCGTCCCGTTTATACTTATTCTCTTGAAGTTTACGATACGAAACGTGCGTTATCAAGGCTGTAGTATCCACATAAGCACCCCATTGATCTTTCACTTTAGCAAACCAAGAAGCCACGCCATCGGTAGAGCCATAAGCATCTATTTTGTAGCAGGGACGACCATTGATCTTATGAATCGTTTTGTCAATTTTCGTCTTGCACGTACCAATTTTTCCAAAAATTCCATAAAAGGCATGAAACTCGACTTCCTCCCCAACTTCGAAGGCCTCGTTTTTAATTACCGGCAAGTCATCCGTCTTCTCTTCTTGAAAACCACAGAAAAGGACGATGGCGACCAGGAAAATTATTTTGTTCATAAATGCAAAGTTATCTCTTTGGATTAGTATGACAAAGCAAGTGCCAATTCTGTCTAAGCCGAAACTTGATTTTCCCTTAGGGCATCGTTCAAAGAAGTTTTTTTGTCGGTGCTTTCTTTCCTCTTACCTATAATCAGTGCACACGGAACGTGATACTCCCCGGAAGGGAATTTTTTAGTGTAAGACCCAGGGATGACCACTGATCGTTCGGGGACATAGTTTTTGTACTCTACTGGTTCAGACCCGGTGACATCAATAATTTTTGAGCTGGCAGTAAGTACTACATTGGCACCCAGCACCGCTTCTTTTCCCACCCTTACTCCTTCCACTACAATGCAGCGAGAGCCAATAAAGGCATTATCTTCAATGATAACAGGGGCAGCCTGAACGGGCTCCAGCACCCCGCCAATTCCTACACCTCCGCTTAAGTGAACGTTCTTTCCTATTTGCGCGCAACTGCCAACGGTAGCCCATGTGTCCACCATGGTTCCCTCGTCAACAAAAGCACCGATATTCACATAAGAAGGCATGAGAATTACCCCTTTACTGATATATGCTCCATAGCGAGCAACAGCGGGAGGAACTACTCGCACACCTAACTTTTGATAGTCACGTTTCAAGGCTATTTTATCGTGGTATTCATAAGGCCCCACTTCTATGGTTTCCATCTGTTGAATAGGAAAATATAAGATCACCGCTTTCTTTACCCACTCGTTCACCTTCCAGCCGATTCCAGTATTCTCCGCCACGCGGATCTGCCCCTTGTCTAAATAATCAACTACCGATTTGATGGCAGTTTTTACCTCATCGGATTTTAATAATTCTCGATCTAACCAAGCTTTCTCTATAATGCCTTGAAGTTCCATTTATTCCATTTTTTTTAATTCGGCTGCAAGAAAATCAATTTTTCTTACAAGCTGCTTATCCGCAAAATTAAGTAATCAGCAAGGTTGAGTGACGTTGTAATCAACACAAAAACCAACTTAAACTAATCCATATCAATTAGGGTTCAAATCACTGATTAAAAACAACTTAAAACTCTCCTCAGAATATTATTTGGTAGATCGGCTCAAGCTGCCAAGCGGCAAAATCAGTCAAATAAATAATCTAAAATATTTTTTAGGGCAATCTAAATTAATATCTTTACAGGATTGAAGATATGCCTATGCTGAGCCTTACGGAAGAAAACTACCTAAAAGCCATTTATCATCTTTCAGAGGGAGGAGCGAAACCGGTTCTTACAAATGAACTGGCAGAAGCGATGTGCACAAAGGCCGCTTCGACCACCGATATGATTAAAAAACTTTCCGCGAAAGCGTTGATAAGTTACGAGAAATATTATGGCGTAAATGTATCGAACCAAGGCAAACAGGCTGCGCTTTTGATAATACGAAAACATCGCTTGTGGGAAACATTTTTAGTCCAGAAATTGAACTTCACCTGGGATGAAGTTCATGAGGTGGCCGAACAGTTGGAGCACATTCAGTCGGTTCACCTGATCGATAAACTGGATGAGTTTTTGGACTTCCCAAAAATGGATCCACATGGTGATCCTATACCAGACAAAAAAGGACAGCTAAAGCTGCTTCCTCAGATTGGCGTTGACCAATTGAAAGCTGGCTATCAAGGTATCATTATAGCGGTAAAAGATTCTGACAGCAGTCTGTTAAAATACCTTGATAAAATTGGTGCAAAACCAGGTAAGCGGATAAAAGTAATCGCCAGGGAAGAATATGATGACTCCATGGAAATTGTAATTGAGGACAAAACCGTGTTTATATCAAAAGATGTGTCTAAAAATATTTTGGTTACGATATGAATGTAGAAGGAGTTCGTTCGGGAAAATCGCTTAGTGAAGTAAATGCCTCCATTGATGCTTCTGGCAGTCGCGGCTGGAGAAAACTGTTAGCTTTTATGGGGCCAGCTTATTTGGTAAGCGTGGGTTACATGGATCCCGGAAATTGGGCAACCGACATTGCAGGGGGCAGTCAATTTGGCTATGCCTTGATTTGGGTATTGTTGATGTCAAATATTATGGCCTTGTTGCTTCAGAGTTTAAGCGCGCGGCTGGGCGTTGTGCGGCAGTTAGATCTGGCGCAGGCATCAAGAAAATCATATCCGCCCGTAGTAAATTTCTGTCTTTGGCTATTGGCGGAAGTTGCTATTGCTGCCTGCGACCTTGCCGAAGTATTGGGCATGGCCATCGGCTTACAATTGCTTTTTGGGTTGCCACTCATTTGGGGTGTTTCACTTACTGTGTTGGATACCTTGTTATTGCTTCTGTTACAAAGCTATGGTATGCGCAAAATCGAAGCTTTTATCATTGCCTTGGTAGTAATAATTGGGGGCGCATTTTTGGTAGAAATGATTCTGGCAAAACCCGCAATGGGCGAATTGGTGAAAGGATTTATACCTACTCTGCCAAACGAACAAGCATTGTATATCGCCATCGGAATTATAGGCGCAACCGTTATGCCACACAACTTGTATCTTCACTCGTCTTTAGTGCAAACCCGCAGAATCGATAACTCCGAAAAAGGAGTTTGGCAAGCCATCAAATATAATTTTATAGATTCGGCTATTGCACTGAACGCAGCCTTTTTTGTGAACTCGGCCATTTTGGTGTTAGCCGCCTCTACCTTTTTTAAAGCTGGGTTATTTGAAGTAAGCGATATCCAAAATGCACATCAGTTACTGGCACCTTTAATCGGATCGAACCTCGCTCCTATTCTTTTCGGGATTGCCTTAGTAGCAGCAGGTCAGAGCTCTACTATTACAGGCACCTTGGCGGGTCAAATTGTAATGGAAGGATATTTAAACTTAAGAATCGCGCCTTGGCTTCGCAGGCTTATTACCAGACTGATCGCCATCATTCCAGCCTATGTTGTTATTCTTGTCTATGGAGAAGGGAAGACTGGCGAATTGCTTGTATTTAGTCAGGTTGTGTTAAGCTTACAGTTAGGCTTTGCTATTATTCCGCTGATTCACTTTAATAGCGATAAAGATAAAATGGGTGTATTTGTAATTAAACCTTGGCTGCAAATCGCAGCATGGTTAATTGCCTTTGTCATTGTAAGCCTCAATGTAAAATTAGTGGTTCAAGAAATTACCGGATGGCTTCAAGCAGCCGGTGAAAACAGCTGGATGATCTGGACGTTCGTGATGCCCGTATGCGTTGGCGCAATCATGTTGTTGATTTATATCACAGTAAAACCAATCATCGACAGTCAAAGCCAGGAAAAGTCAGCGAAAATTCCACATGGTACAGCGGTACTTCTCGAACCGATTACAAAGCCAGTTTACTCGCGAATTGCCATTTGTGTAGACTTTTCTAATATGGACTCGCTCGCCATTGCCAGCGCAATTGCCCAAGGTGGTAAACAAGCCACCTATGTATTGCTGCATATTGTTGAAACGGCCGGTGCTATGGTTTACGGAAGTGAAATTGATGACCATGAATCGATGGAAGATCAAAACGCCCTACATAATTATGCTAATCAGCTCCAAGCGCAAGAGTACACTGTTCAAGTACGAATTGGGTATGGAAATCCAAGAAGAAGAATACCCCAATTGGTACAAGGCTTTGATGCCGATCTGCTCGTGATGGGTGCCCATGGTCACAAATTCTTCAAAGATCTCATCTTTGGCGCAACCGTAGATACGGTAAGGCACCGAGTAAATATTCCTGTATTCATAGTTCGTGAAAAAAAAATATAATCCTTTATCTTGAGTAAATTCACCGACACCATCATAGCTCTTGCTACCGCACAGGGCATAAGTGCCATTGCCGTAATACGCCTTTCCGGACCAGACTCGATCGCGGTAACGCAAAAACTATTCAAAGGCAAGAACCTCTTAGAACAGCCTACCCATACCATCCATTTTGGCACAATCAATAATGGCGATAAAATGATCGATGAGGTGTTGGTTTCTATTTTCAAAGAGCCAAACTCATTCACCAAAGAAAACGCGGTGGAGATTTCGTGCCATGGTTCGCCCATTATTGTAAAAGAGATAATAAAAGCCTTCCTAAAACAAGGAGTTCGATTGGCAGAACCTGGGGAGTTTACTAAGCGTGCCTTTCTTCAAGGCAGGTTCGATCTGGCACAAGCCGAGGCCGTTGCTGACCTAATTCACGCAGAGACAGATAACGCAAGGCAAGCGGCACTTAACCAAATGAGGGGTGGCTTTTCCAACGAAATAAAAAGACTAAGAGAAGAGCTTATTCATTTTGCCTCTTTAGTTGAACTTGAATTGGACTTTGGTGAAGAAGATGTTGAATTTGCAAAGCGCGATGACCTTGCCATTCTCATCAAGAGAATACAATCCTACCTAACTTCTTTGATTGAATCATTCGATCAAGGCAATGCGATAAAGAACGGAATTCCAACTGTTATTGCAGGCAGGCCAAATGCAGGTAAATCTACATTGCTAAATGCATTGCTAAATGAGGAGCGCGCCATTGTCTCAGAAATTGCAGGCACTACCCGCGATGTGATTGAAGACGAAATGCAACTGGGTGGAATCAGTTTCCGGTTTATTGATACAGCTGGTCTGCGTGAAACAAAAGACGTAATCGAGGCCATTGGAGTGGAGCGCACAAAAGAGCAAATGCAAAAAGCATCGTTGATTCTTTATTTGTTCGATTTATCAACTTTAACCGCGAGAGAAATTCAAGATGATATTTTAAGTCTTGATGAATTGGGCATACCTTATTTTAAGATCGGCAATAAACTGGACTTGGTAGATCCCGCTTTTATAGAAAAACTAGCAGCGCAAAATTTCATCTTTATTTCCGCCTCGAACAAAACTAACATTGAACAATTAAAAGAAGCCATTTTAGCTAAATTTAAAATCAATGAAGTAAAACAAGGCGATGTGCTAGTTACCAACCTGAGGCATTACGAGAACTTGACTCAAACGTATGAGTCGTTAGAACGAGTACTTTATGGAATGGCTACAGATGTTACAGGAGACTTCTTAGCCATGGACATCCGCCAGTCGTTGCATTATCTTGGCTTGATTACAGGCGAAATAACCACAGATGATTTATTAGATAATATTTTTAGCAAGTTTTGTATCGGGAAGTGATACATAATCAACATCAATAGAAAAAAGTATGGTAATACAACCATAAAAGAAAAACTATGCTATTGGAAATCATTCAAAAGAAGATTCACGAAGTGAGAGGGCACAAAGTAATGTTGGATTTTGACCTTGCCGAACTTTACGAAGTTGAAACTAGGGCTTTGAAACAATCCGTAATGGTATCACGAAATGTGATACCCTAAAAGTGATCGATAATAGAGAAAATATGGAAAATGGATATGACACCCCTTACATTTTGAATAGATTCTGGAAACGCAACACAGTTCCAGACTTTTACCTTTTGGCTAAAGATGAAATTGAAAGGAGAGGCCATATTAGCTTTAACTGTGATGAAGAAAACGTAAACGTGTACCAACCGATTCTGGCCTATATCTTCAAAGCTTCCAGAGTTAGCGTCAGAAACATGGACACAAAGGAAGATATTGAAATTGATGGTTTGCCGTACCTTAAAACATTCATTCAGGGCTACAAAGAAGGGATTAACTATTTTGAACAAGACTTTAAGGCACTCTACTCACGTTTTGATACTGATAAGTTGGTTGCTGCAATCAAAAGTAATTATTTCGATACCCGTTTGGAGAAAGAAGGAAAAATCGGCTGGGAAAAAGTCAAGAAATTTGTTCCTGTAAATCTAAACCATAAAACAATTAAAGAGGAAGGGTACTTTTCTGGAATAGTAAGCAGGGTCGAAGAAATTGTAAGTACGCACCCCCAACTGTTTCAAGATTTTTACAATACGCAAAAAAAGAAAGACTCCAGCTATTTTTTAACAACATTTGAAAATTACGAAGCGCAAACCTCAGAGGACTTCGCAAGAGTAAAAGATAACATCGACACAAACGGTCACTTTATCGTTGATGGAGTAAAGGTCTATTCAACTGAACTGGCTTTTATTTTTTGTTCAAATGCTTTGCCCGCGCGAAACTTGGACACGCAGAAGGAAACCAGTATCAAAGGTTATGGCTACATAAAATCATACGTGGAGGGTTATAATGAGGGAATAAAATATTTTGATTCTAAATACTCCAAAGAAGATGAAAGAGATATTCACATTAATTATTTCCATTCGGGATATAAAGGAAACCAAGGATGGAACATAATAAGAACGGGAACGATTAACCCTCCAATAATAACTAATGAATCCATAAAAGAAATGGGTTATTATGCTGGCATTGTCAATAGGGTTGAATTAATACAAAAAGAATATCCAAAGTCCTTTGAGGATTTTGATAAATGCGGACACGATTTACCACCTCAAAAAATTGAAACAAAAACGGATAAACTTAAAGTGGAATTAAGCAACTACGGTTTCTTTGAATTACCAAAGGTGAAGAAGCTTTCAGAGCCAAACAAACAAAGTCTCATTGAACTGATAAGTACAAACGGTTTGCCTTACAGTATTGCAATGTTTGACTTTTTAGGTTTCTTAAAGCACATAGAAACTCAACACTTTGAAACTAAAGACAAACGAAATAAAGAGGTTGCAAAGTGGTTTAATTCAGACAAAGAAGGCCGTTCAGTTAAGGGCAATATTTCCAGCCTTTCAGAGAATAGTAATGAGAACAAAAGCAAATACACTGCACACACCCACAAAGAAACTGTAATAACAGACTATCAAAAATTAAAATAAGGAGTACTCCCCTATTGTTGCCCCTAAAAGCCCCCAGTTTCTTGCATCAAAAAAACGATGCAAATGGAAAATCTGACACTAGAAACATTACCCAAAGCCTTTACTTTTCTCACAAATGAAGTAATCGAAATAAAGCGAATGTTACTTAAGAAGAGTAACGAACAGCCAGCCGACCCCGACCGCTGGTTTGACCTTAACGAACTTTGCAATTATCTCCCAGATAAGCCAGCGAGAGCAACCGTTTATAGGTGGGTCCGTCAATGTGCTATTCCGCATTGCAAGGGTGTCAAGAAACTGCGATTTCTAAAATCTGAAATAGATCTATGGCAAAAAACAGGAAGGCGAAAAACGGTTTCTGAATTAAGTAGCGAAGCAGCGGCATGCTTAAAAAAGCGAGACGGTAAAGCGTTACCAATGATAGTGAAATATTGCTTTTCGGCATTAAAATTTCTGATCCAACTCGGAAAATTAATCCAACTAATCTCCCAATACTTCATGAATTGAAAAACAATCAACAGGTTTCTCGAAATTGGTGATCCGAAGGGTCACTTAGTTACTTATTGGAAAACTATAAGAAATTAAGCAGACAACTATTAAAAACTAACTCAAAAATTCTACTGCAACTTACTTTCTTTTGTTTGCCTTAAATGGAAAATTATATCCTTCAGTCGATATACTTCCAACCATTTGCTTGTGGTTCACCACCGCATCTAAGTAGAAATTCATTCCTTGATAATCAAAATTACCGTTTGCTTTTTTTGTCTTGCTGTCAAAAATAAATTTGTTGAATTTCAATTCCACGTCTTTTGATTGTACGGTACAAAAAAAATCTTCGCCCATTTTGGCAACCCGCATAACACCTTCTTTACTCCCCTCAGGTGTGTCGGTGATAGAATAATTCCAATTCCCTTTTGGGGAAAGGCTCGCGCAAGAGCTTAATAAAAGCAAGAACATCAGGGTAATAAAATTTTTCATGCCACAAGTGTTAGGTTCAAAAATATAAAAAATAAATTAACTAATATTCGGAATCTCAATGGTGAACGTTGTGCCCACGCGATAGTTGCTTTGAAACCATATTTTACCATTTAGCTTTTCAACCGCTTTTTTTGCAATGTAAAGCCCAAGTCCGTTTCCCTTTGATCTTTCATTTGCTCTAAAATACATTTCAAAAACTCTCGGTTTGTGTTCTTCTTGTATTCCCTGCCCGTTATCCTCTACCTCAATGAATGTAATTGTTGGATTAACCGAGGCCCTAATACTAATTCTGGGATGATCTGTACCTGCGAAATGAATCGCATTCTCAATAACATTTTCAAGTATGATCTTGATCATTGCCGGATAGGAGACAAAAGAAATGGACGATTCTACTTCTTTGTGCAACGTTATGTTCTTCTCACGAAGTGTTTTATCGAAACCATCCAGCACTTCATTTATTTGATCTATAAGAAACACTTCCTTAAAAATCATTTGGTTCGTCCCAACATCACTGATAGATGCAAGCTTTTGAAGCATCTTATCTAGGCTAGTAGCTGTTTCTGCAACCTTGTCGAACAGCTCTAAAGCAACGGGATCTTTCAGCGTAATTTTCGCAACACCGGCCAACCCCAAGAAGGTGGTTATCGGTCGTCTAAAGTCATGAGATGAACGGTAAAAAAAAGTATCCAATTCTTTAAAGGCTTGCCTCAATTCAGAGGTACGGGTCTCCACTTTCGCTTCCAGGGTTTTGTTTATATTAGCTATTTGTTGATTTGCTTCTTGCAGCTCCTCAGACTGTGCTTGTATTTCTTCTTGCTGATCTTTCAGTTCGCGATTGGTTCTGTTTTTTTCTCGATACAGGAGCAATATAAAAATCCCGCCAATGGCCAGTATCACTGCGCCAATTATTGTTAATGTGATAACCCAATTTTTTCTAGATAATTCAGCCTCTTGCAGACGCAACTGGTTACGCTGAGCATCTTGTGTTTGCTTCAATAGCATAATATCCATCTCTTTCATCTCCACATTGTAAATTGCCTTTGACTCCGCCAATTTTATCGCAGATTTCTCTGAATAAACACTATCGTTCCACTGCTGAAAAATTAGTTGGTATTCAAATGCCTTTTTATACTCATTTTTCGCTCGATAATAATTGGCAAACTCTTGTGCATTGTTGCGCTTCAATAAATAAGAATCACTGTAATCTGAAATTAACTTCGCTTTGGTAAGATAGGAGTATGCTTCATCCAATTTTCCCGAGTTGACAAGTATGCGCCCAATTGTGTTGTAAGAAATTGCTATGCTTTGCTTATTACTGGATCCTTTCTCTAGTTCGGCTGCTTGCTCATAATAATCTATTGCTTTATCCATCTGGTTAAGCTTTTCATAAACTAGAGCCAAATTAAACATTGATGCGGAAACACCTTGTTGATAATCTATCTCCTTGCGGATCGTCAACGCTTTTTCTTGCTCTTCAATCGATCTTAAATACTGCTTTTGAAGGAGGTAAATTAACCCTAACAGATTATAGCAGTTGGCAACTCCTTTGCTATCGCCTATTGATTTTCTAATTTCCATCGACTTGCCACAGTAGCTCAATGCATTCTTAAAATTCCCCAAGTCTTTGTCAATCCACCCGAGTTCTGAATAGATTAACGCGCTCTCGGCCTGCAAGCCAAGTTCTTCAGTTACGTGCAGCGCCTTGAGGAAATATTGATACGCAATATCATACTGAGCCAACTCTGAGTAAATTTCACCAATTTGAATTAACACTTTCACATATTGAGGCGGATAGGCATATTTCTTTGTTAACTCGAGTGCCTTGAAACAGAATAAAAGTGCGGTTGAATAATTAGCCTTTTCATACTCTAGTTCACCCTTGTTTAACTCACACATAATTTGGTGGTAATAATCTTCGAGGTGAGCGGAGGCGGAACACATGCTGTCATAATACTTTTGGGAGCGATCAAATTGAAGGATATTTTTGTATGCTTGACCGTAGATACTCCATAGGTCCAGACGCACATACTGATCGGTATTTTGTCGCGGTTCAAATACTTTAGTGCTGAATCGGCCAGTACAATTGCTTCTTTGTTTCTCCATAGAATTAAATTTACGATCGCCATGTTTTTATAAATCGCGGAATATATTTCCCAACTTTTATAGTTATTTTTTATTGCTTTGTTGTAGGTAATGAAGGCCGAGTCATACTTACCCATATCGCGATAGCAATTGCCTAAAAGTGCAAGGTTGTAGGCTGCTGTGGCATCGTTTGGCTGGCCTTTTATCTTATCGGAGATAAGAAAATAGCGGATTGCCTCCTTAAACTTCGAATTGCTTGAGAAACCGAGGCCGACCATGGTATATGCGTATTTCAACCCTTTCAAGTACCCAATTTCCTTTGCTAGGTTTACAGCAGTTTGTGCATAATTTGAGGCGATGCTATCGTTGTAATCATAGTATTGGTAGGCAAGTAGATTAAGCACATCCACTTTTACAGGTGTACTGATTTTCAGCTTAAGCAGGTTTTTAAGGCTGTCTTTAACTGCAGGTTGCCCTTTAACATCGTGGAAAGCGACCAAAGCAAAAATCAACCAAAGAAGCTTTATTTTCACAAGTTATAGGTACACTTAGTTAACAATAAAAACGCATAAAATTAGCTGACGACTTAGAACGGTATTTGTTCTCTCTATTTTTTTCTTAAAAAGGACATCCACCATCGAAAGTATACGCAAACGCTAAATAAACTTAGCGTTTTCAGGATCCCAGTTAATAATTCTTTTCTCGAAAATACTTTTGTTAGTCGCCAGTGCAGGCCCACACGCACGCATTCCAAAAAGAGCATCTTCTTTTATCGACTTCCCTTCGCGAATACCCGCATAGAAATTCATATGATGATCGATGTTTTGATCATAATCCTTCGGTGCGGTAAACTCTAAATCTGGTTCAACCATTGCAGGCTTTGATTGCGGGAACTTTTCCTTATACCATTTCTCATACTCCTTTTGTTGTGCGGAAGAAAATGTATCGAAGGAATCCCAACCCCCGTAACCTGGCGCGTTACGCGTCTTGCTCCGTTTCACTTTTACATTGCCATAGCCAAGGGTGATCACCCCATCGGTTCCTACCAACCTCAAGAGTTGTCCTCCACCTCCACCGTCCGCAAAGTTTACACGCATTTGAAGATTAAAAGCACTGTGCTTTTCGGTAGCTGGGTAATCGTGAATACTGGTAATAATATCCGGAACATCTCTTCCGTCCTTCCAGTAGCGCAGTCCGCCCGTTCCATAAATTTTGGTAGGCCCTTTGGAACTTGTCACGGTATGCAGGCTAGAAAATAAATGAACAAATAAATCACCCGCTATACCTGTGCCATAGTCTTGATAATTTCTCCATCGAAAAAACCGAATGGGATCATAGGCAACTTTTGGTGCGCTCCCCTGAAATCTTTCCCAGTCAACTGTGCCTGAATTCGCATCGGTTGGAATAGAATATTGCCAAGCGCCATTGCCACCTTGCCGATCATTCCACGTTTCTACCAAAACAAGATCGCCAATCAATTTCTGCTCAAAAAGTTCTCGCGCTTTATCAGTAACAATTGAACTGACTCCTTGGCTTCCTACTTGAAAAACTTTACCTGTCCTTTTCTGAGTAGCTATTACCTCGGCTCCTTGCTCCAACTTATGAACCATTGGCTTTTCACAGTATACATGCTTGCCTTTGTTCATAGCATCAATTGAAATCCGATCGTGCCAATTGTCGCTTGTACAAATCAAAACAGCATCAACATCTTTTCTGTCTAAAATTTCCTGATAGTTTTTTGTGGTAAAGATATCCTTACCATAAATTTCTTTTGCTCGTTCCAGCCGTCCTGTGTATAAGTCACAAACAGCCACGAGTTTTACGCCAGGAACCTGCAAAGACGTGGCCAAATTATTGAAACCCATGATTCCCACGCCAATTACAGCAATGTTTACTTTGTCATTCGAACCGTATCGTTGTTTTAAATTTTTCGCTGGCAACTCAATCAGATTCATGTCTTGACCTGCAACAATAGCCGGAGCAGCTGTTGCTGCCAAAGCAGTTCCTAGTGCTTTCTTTATAAAGGTTCTTCTTGAAGATTGAGAAATGTTTTCCATAGGTAAGAATTTTAATAATGATCGTGAAACGTAAGATTTTTGGTGTACTCGATATACTAAGGTATTAAGAATTTTATCAAAGTCCGTCCAATAAAGTGTATCTTTGCGGACTGACCTCCGAAATTCCTCAAAAAACCTGAAATTCAGGAAGCAATTTTATAAGAGGCAATAAATTTATTCAACCGTTGAGCAAGCCTCTTCTAAAAAAATCAAAACATGTCATTCGAAGATTTAAAACTCATTGAGCCCATTGCGCGTGCGCTCAAAAATGAAGGTTATACAGTACCTACCCCTATTCAAGCACAATCTATTCCAGTATTATTGGAACGTAAAGACTTGCTAGGCTGTGCCCAAACAGGCACCGGTAAGACAGCAGCTTTCGCGATACCTATTTTGCAACTTTTGCACCAAGATGAGCTTTTTGTAACAGGACCAGCTGGAATTAAGACCTTAATACTAACTCCCACCCGAGAACTCGCCATCCAAATTGGCGAAAGCTTTGCCGCCTATGGCAAGTTTTTGAGAATTAAACACACTGTTATTTTTGGTGGCGTTTCGCAAAAATCACAAACTGACGCATTGAAAGCTGGTGTTGATATTTTAATTGCCACGCCTGGACGATTATTAGACCTGATGGATCAGCGATTTGTGCATTTGCAGCACATCAAAATGTTTGTGTTAGACGAGGCCGATCGGATGCTGGACATGGGCTTTATCCATGATGTTAAGAAAATAATCGCAAAGCTTCCTTCAAAACGCCAGACGTTGTTCTTTTCTGCAACGATGCCAAAAGAGATAGCTTCGTTGGCGAATAGCATTTTGACAAATCCCGTTAAAGTAGAAGTGACCCCTGTTTCTTCGACTGCGAACACCATCAAGCAGGAAATCTATTTCGTGGAAAAGAATGAGAAGCGTTCCTTGCTGCTTCACTTGCTGAAAAACAAATCCATGGAAACAGCACTTGTGTTCACTCGCACAAAACATGGAGCTGATAAAGTAGTGAAAGACCTTGTTCGCGCTGGCGTTGCCGCTGAGGCCATCCATGGAAACAAGTCCCAAAATGCCCGGCAACGAGCATTGAGCAATTTCAAATCTAAGCAAACCCGTGTGTTGGTTGCTACTGATATCGCAGCGCGAGGCATAGACATTGATAAACTTACCCACGTTATCAACTTTGAACTGCCCAATGTGCCAGAAACCTATGTCCACCGCATCGGCAGAACGGGAAGAGCTGGCGAAAGCGGAGTTGCTTTTTCATTCTGCGATACGGAAGAGCGCGACTTTTTAAAGGACATTCAAAAACTAATTGGTAAAAGTATTCCTGTAATGGCAGACCATCCCTACCATTCTGAAGGTATTGAAAGAAGACCTGGAGAATCGCCAGCACCTAATCCGCGGTCACCAAGAAGACCTCAACAAGGAAGGCCTCAAAACCGGGATGCATCGAAAAGATGGACAGGGGAAAAAAGAGATCGGAGATAGTGTATGATCTTGCCTGATCTATTTTTTTAGTTTAGGCAGGGCGTATTTTTCAAGAAATGACTTTGAATTGAGGACTTCCGCTTTCGCGAAATGGAAGTCCTCAATATCCTCGGTGATTAGACAAGTGCAGTTGGCTTTGACAGCCGAATAGTATTCGATCCCGTCTTCAAAGTCTTCTACTCGCTTATCTTGAATCGCGTTCGAAACAACTTCTTTATCTGCTACCGCAACCGACATTTTATCGATTAAGAGTTCTATCTTCTTTTTCGCCAGCGCAGAGCCACTCTTCTTTTCTGCGAAATAAAATGCAATGGCTAAACAAACGGGTGAAGTGAAAACTTGAAATCGCTTATCATCAGCCAAACTTAAAATTCTGGAGGAATAAGTGAATAGCGGGTACTCTTTATTCAAGACTGAAATAAGAATATTGGCGTCCAGAAAAATTTTCATTTACGGGATTTATAGAACTCTTGCTTTAGGTTCTTTCTGGATTTGGCTTTGGTTTGATACTCAACATTGCCTTCTGAAACAAGACTGACCCAATCGCTGATTGGAAGCTCTTCCAAATTTTTGTAGTGACCACTCGTAATTTTGGTATAGATAAATTCAGTGAGCCTAGAAAGGCTGATATTGTTGGTATCTGCAAATTGTTTTGCTTTATCAATTACTGATTGATCAAAGCTTAATGTAATTTTAGCATCCATGACCCTCGTATTTTATACGACAAAAATAAAAATATCATACGTATAAAAACAAGTTTTTTATTTCCTTTTTTTAAATCCTTGCTTGGTAGGTGTATAATTCAAAATAGCGGCCTTTCTTTTCAATCAATTCATCGTGTTTGCCGCGTTCTACTATCTCGCCTTGTTCAACCACGAGAATTTGATCCGCCTGACGGATAGTACTTAATCTATGCGCAATTACAAATGTTGTTCTTCCTTGTAATAACTTACTCAAGCTCTCCTGAATGAAGGCCTCGCTTTCTGTATCCAGATTAGAGGTGGCCTCATCTAGAATAAGAATGCGGGGATTGGCCAAAATAGCTCTTGCTATCGCAATTCGCTGCCTTTGACCGCCTGAAAGCTTAACACCTCTTTCTCCTATCAACGTATCCAAGCCGAGCTCAAAGCGATCCGTAAACTCATCCACGTGCGCAGCGCGAACGGCGCTTTGCAAATCATCTTTTGAAGAATTGGGGCGCGGGAATAATATGTTTTCGCGAATAGTGCCTTCAAACAAGAAATCATCTTGAAGAACAACGCCCAATTGCCCCCTGTAATTATTAAGGCTAATCTTCGAAAGGTCAATACCATCTATGGTGATTTTGCCGCTTTCTACATTCAAAAATGACGCAGCTAGTCCAGCGATGGTTGATTTTCCAGAACCAGAAGTTCCTACCAATGCCGTTACTGACCCGGCTGGCGCTATAAAATTAATATTTTTCAAAACATCTTTTCCTTCTTCATAAGCAAACGAGACGTTTTTGAATTCAATGTCGCCTTTTATAGATGGAATCTTTTCAGTGCGCACATAACCATCGTCTTCAATGGTCATGTTCATGATTTCTTCGGTTCTATCCAATCCTGCGAAAGCCTCTGTTAATTGGCTGCCGATGTTGCTCATCTGAACAATGGGCGCAATCATAAAACCTAAATAAACAGTGAATGAAAAGAACTCTCCAATAGTCAGCTGATGATTAATGATGAGATACCCACCAATTCCCATAATAGCGGTAGTAGCGAGGCCTAATAAGAAACTTCCAGAACTAGTAATGATACTTGTTGAGGTAAGACTGGCCTTAATGTTCAAGAATAATTTTTCAACACCGGCTTCAAAAGTTTTAATTTCTTGCTCTTCGGCATTGAAACCTTTTATAACACGGACACCATTTAATGTCTCCGTCAACCGACCTGTTACTTCGGCGTTGATAACCCCTCGCTCCCGAAATATCGGCCTTATCTTCGCAAATGCTTTCAACGAAATAAAACCAAATATGAGAACCGGCACTAAAACATACAATGTCATCATGGGGCTAATGCGAATCAACAGCACCAAACAAATCACGGAAGTAAGAATACCGCCAACGAGTTGAACAAGGCCAGTTCCAACCAAATTCCTTACACCTTCTACATCGTTCATAATGCGAGACACCAATGCGCCCGATTTGGTGTTATCAAAGAAGCGAGTTGGCAATCGAAGAATTTGCTTTTGAACTTTCACCCTAAGAACAGAAATTAAATGTTGCGCCTCCACACTTAAGATTTGCGTAAGCAAAAAGGAAGTTACTGATTGAATGAGAATGGATCCTGCCACAGCGGCAAGAAGAATTTTAAGCATATTCAGATCGCCTTTCACAATCACATCGTCCATTAAGTACTTTGTGGCACCCGGCAGCACCAAGCCTGAAAGCCGACTAATGACAATCAAAATCAAGCCAACAAACAGAATATTTCTGCGCGGCCAAATGATGGTTTTAAAAACATGACCGATGGTAACTTTAGGTTTAGGCTTACTCATGAAAATGAAAAAGAATTAGGGGCAAAAATCCGAATATAAATTGACTTATTCAGTAGACGCAGTTATGGGTAGTTTATTTGATTTGAATAAAAAAGCTAAAAGCTGCACGCTTCAAGCTACAAGTTGGATTGGTCTAAATTTTAATGAATCAACCCGTGGACCTGAAGCTTGAAGCATGTAGCAGCCAATTTTCTTAAAGCTGGCTATAAATTGCCTTAAAAATATGAGAAAACTCTTCAATTGAAGTGGGAGTGGTGTATTCTGGCTTCCGCGCTGCATCTCCCAATAAGTCACCCTCATTCATTCCCTTCACCAATTCCAACAATTTATCGGTGTAGCTTTCGCCAAAGCCCATACCCAACATGGCACCTTTTGCATCAGCATATGGAAATTGCACATATTTTAAATCGGGTTTGCCAATGGCTTTGCCATAAATTGAAGCAATTTCGTTAAACGTATAATCCCGATCGCCCAATAAGTAGGTATGCGATTTACCGTTGAAATCGAGAGCGACCAAATGTGCCAACGCAGCTGCTGCTATGTCTTTTGTTGCTACTAAAGAGAATTTCAAATCCGCACGTTGAGCGCCACCAATTATACCCATGTTCTTGGCCATAGCCGGCATGCCTAAGGTGTTCTCCATAAAATAAGCTGCCCTTAAATGCAGCACATTAATACCATCTAGTGCATCAAGCGTTTCCTCCATAATCTGTAAGCCTTGCACAATACCAGCACCCGCCTTTAAGTGAGCACCTACGCTACTCAGGGTAACTACGTGGGTAACGCTAGAGCCTCTCAAACCTTGGGCAATCGCATTGACTATAGCAATTTGTCCGGCTTGCACATCGGCCGCTTTGGTGTCGCCAGCAACAAGCACATAGGCGGCATCTGCGCCAACAAAAACTTTTTTTAGCAGCGATGCGTCATCTGCATTGCCAGCAAAATGCTGAGCGCCCTTCGCAATCAAATCGGTTGCTTTGCTTGCATCGCGACTTACAATTCGAACAGCATTTCCTTTTTCAAGAAGGCCAAGAGTGATGAGCTTACCTGTGTTACCGGTAGCTCCTAGAATTACATATGTTTTCATAAATTTATTGGGGTTTGAAGATTCAACTACAATGAATCGTCAAGAAAAATTCCATCCAGCAAAAAAATTAATACACCAACTTAATCTCGGGCTCGCAAATAACCGGGAAGTTCAATGACCGCGCAATAAAACAAAACTCGTGGGCTTGGGTATGCAATCCACGGGCAACCGAAATATCTCCTGAACTGATTTCAATTTTTGGCCATAGAACTACTTCTTTAAATTGGCCAGACCCATTTTTTTCCTCCATCATAATTCCTTCCGGGTGATCCTCATAGCTGGTAACCACAATTCCGTTTACTGCGCACAGGTGCAAATACCACAGCATGTGGCACGATGAAATGGCGCTCATCAGCAATTCTTCGGGATTGTGCCGCGATGGATCTCCCCGAAACGAAGGATCGGACGAGCCCAAAATAGTTTCCTTTCCGGGAATAGTGATTTCATGGTTGCGCGAATAGGATGAATAGGTTTTTGTGCCTTCGCCCCTATTTCCTTTCCACTCCATTTTAACTTTATAGCGATGTTCTTTCATAATTTAGACGTAAGTAGTAAGACAAAAGTAGTAAGACAAAAGTAGCAAGACGTAAGTAGCAAGGCGCCAAAAGATGTAAGTAGCAAGATTTTGAATTGAAGAGCAAACCAAATGACTGGCTATTTAAAACCTACTTAAACCATCAATCGTTTTACAACTCCTCATTATTTTACCTTGTTACTTGTGTCTTGATACTTAAGTCTAGATACTTGCGTCTCAATACTCAAATCTAGATATTTGCGTCTTGATACTTATGTCTAATTCATGAAAATAGGTCTTCTTTCTGATACACACAGTTTTCTAGACCCCAAAGTTTTTACGCATTTCAACGCGTGCGATGAGATTTGGCACGCTGGAGATATTGGCACCATGGCACTTGCCGATGAATTAGAAAAGTTCAAACCCCTAAAAGCTGTCTTTGGAAACATCGATGATAAAAATCTGCAAGCTCGGTTTCCGGAAGAGTTGCATTTCACCTGCGAAGGCCTCACTATTTGGATGACACACATCGGTGGCGCACCGCCCAATTACAATCCCAGAATTAAAAAAGAGTTAAAAACAGCGATTCCCGATATTTTTATCTGCGGGCACTCGCACATTTGCAGGGTAAAAAAAGATCCAGCTTATAACGATATGTTGTATCTAAATCCAGGAGCGGCCGGCAATAATGGCTTTCATGTAGTAAAAACATTGCTCCGCTTTGAAATCATAGAGGCAAAGATTATTTCGATGGAAGTAATTGAGCTTGGGAAGAGAGGGGTGATCGGGATTTAATCCCTGAAGGGTTTAGCAAACCCGCAGGATTTAAAAACAAAAAGCCAACGGAGTTTATCCATTGGCTCATTACAAATCGACTAATCGAATATTATTTCTTCGCAGCTAACTTAGCTTTGAATTCTTCTTTGATTTTCTCGATATCTACGGATTTAGCAACAGGCTTGAAGTTTTCTACTTTCAACGCTGTTCTTCTGCGGGCAGACTTTGACTTATCTTTACGCGCTTTTCTTTTGAACCTGGTTACTGCCATGACTTTTTTGATTTTAAGAAGCGCAAAAATAACCCTTGAAAGTTGTATTGCAATGAATTGGCAGGAAATTTTCAGGAGAAAGGCGCCAACGGTTCAATTTCTTCGTAAATCCTGATTAGTTTTGGCAGTTAAGTTATGGAAAAACCTAGTTTACCCAAAGGCACGCGCGATTTCGGTCCGGCTCAAATGGCCAAACGCCAATTCATTTTCGACACGATAAAAAAAGTTTTTCAAAAATACGGCCTCCAACCGCTGGAAACCCCTGCGATGGAAAACCTTTCTACCCTTACGGGGAAATATGGAGAGGAAGGAGATCAGTTGTTGTTTAAAGTGTTAGATTCGGGGGATTACTACGACAAGTTAAAAATTGATCTTTCGAAATCACAAAGAACCATTAAAATTAGAGATGTTGTTTTTGATGTTTTGAAAGATATTTCGACTAAAATATTTGATAATTTTACCTATGATGAGACGAGGGATTTTTTCAAGATCAAAGTATTCATCGATGAGAAAATTAATGTGAGTCTAAGCTTCAGAATGATTTATCTTTCTGAATTTGAAAAATCAGTGTTAAAGAGTTTTTTCAAAGAATACCCGCATATTTTAGCTTTTCAACTTGGTAAATTTTATCACGAAGCTGGTATTTCAAAAGAGAAGTTTCCATCAAAAGAAAAATTTACGACTGACTTCGATTTCCACTTTAATCAATTTAGAGATACAGTTTTAAATGACTATTTAATTCCTCAAATTCTTAACTACATATCTTCAAAAGAATTAACAACAGGCATTTCCGAAAAAGGCCTCCGCTACGATCTAACCGTTCCATTCGCGCGCTATGTGGTGATGAACAAAGGCGAAATCACATTTCCGTTTAAACGCTATCAAATACAACCGGTGTGGCGGGCCGATCGACCGCAGAAAGGGCGCTACCGCGAGTTCTATCAATGCGATGCCGATGTGGTAGGTACGGATTCCTTGATCTGTGAAGCAGAGATTATCTTGATGATAAAAGATGTTTTTAAGAATTTGGGCATCCTCGATTATTCTATCAAAGTAAACCACCGCGGTATTTTATCAGGCTTGGCGGAATTGGCGAATGCAAAAGAAAATGAATCATCGCTATTTGTGGCCATCGATAAGCTCGATAAAATTGGGGAAGAGAAAGTGAGTGAAGAACTGGCTTCGCGCGGCTTTGATCAAACCAGTTTGAATATTGTTTTTGAAATATTGAATTTCACTGGCAGCACGCAACAAAAAATTGATTTCTTGACGGATAAATTCTCCACCATTCCCGTTGGCCAGAAAGGAATCTCCGATTTTAAAAATGTATTGAATTTACTTTCCAATTACGGTGCAACTGAAGATCATGTTGACTTTGATATTTCGCTTGCGCGAGGCTTAAGCTATTATACGGGCTGTATTTTTGAAGTGAAGATCAATAATGTTGGTATAGGAAGTGTAAGCGGTGGCGGCCGCTATGACAACCTGACGTCTATGTTTGACGACAAAGAAAAACTTTCGGGAGTAGGATTCTCATTTGGCGTAGACAGGCTTTACGATGCCATGATGGAAATCCAAACCAAGGAGAACAGAAACCTGTTTCCCGCGGAAGCGCTCGTTGCATCGTACGTGCTGGTTTGCCACACCAACAAAGAAAATATGTTGAAAGGATTGGCCGTGTTGCACCAGTTGAGAGCGGCAGGCATTGCATCCGAAATATATCCCGATGAGGCCAAAGCGAAAAAGCCGTTGGAAAAGCCGCTGCAATACGCCACAAAAAAATCAATTCCAAATGCCATTGTCATTGATTCAGCCGATTCATTGCTTATTTTTAAGAATGTAAAAACCGGGGAACAAGAAAAGCTTTCGCTGGAAACGATTATCGAGCGTATGAAAAGTGTGAAGACTTCTTGAAATTTGAACCTGCAATAATCAGAGGCGATACAAAAAGGTGGTAATTGATCGTTACTAGTGGATAAGGACACAGAATGAATCGTAAAACAAGTAACAGAATAAATTTTGCAGGAGTAGCGTTGGCAACCTTGCTTTTCTGCTTGCCGTCTTGTTTTCTCCAAGCCCAATACATCAGCAGATTAGGCAAATTTCAGGTAGATCAGATCAGGGGGTGTTCTCCATTTACCGTCAATATCACGACTACAAATCTAATTACTACTGGGGAATGCACGAATGCAAAACCTTGCAATATGGATTTTGAAGGTAACAACAATCAAAAACAAAATACCTTCACTTATACTTACACCAATTCTACGCAGAGTTCTGTTCAATTCAAGCTATCAGTTTTTTACCAAAGTGCAGGCGCGGACGACATTATCATTACTGTAGATCCAGACATCAAACCGGAATTTGAAATCTATTCTTGCGATACCTCAAAAGTTTCCATAAAGGTTACCGACAAAACATACGATCAGTACATCATTGATTTCGATAACAATGGTACTGTTGATAAACCTGTTCCTTCGGGAAACAATGTAGTAGCGCAATTTGATTATGTCACGCCAGGCAGTTACAACATCAGTGTTAAAGGTAAGAAGAACAACAGCGCACCCAATTGCAGTGCTATGGTAAAACCGTTTACTGCTATTACCACAATTCCTGTTAAAGAACTCGATGCACTCAATTCTATTGACAAGAACACGCTAAAAATCGATTTCACACCGGGCACCAATATTCAATACAAATTAGAAATAGCACAAAACGGAATTTCTAGCTTTCAACAGTTACAAACATTTTATGCAACAGGTAGCTATACAACCACGGCTGTTGACCTTGATAAAAATTTCTATTGTTTCAAATTAGGCGCCTTCGATGCCTGCACTGGCGTAAATAACTATTCATCAATAGCGTGCACTCAAGTGGTGAACCTCGACATTAAAAGTGGAGTAAATACCATTTCTTGGACTTCAAATGGGATAGGCGTTAACAATGTCGCTATTAATAGAAATGGTAAAAACTACAGTGGTACTGCATATTCTCCCACCTCTTTTTCAGACCCATTTCCAAACATTTCTTGCAACACCGACTATAGTTATTATGTTGTTTTTAATTATGCATCGGGAACAAAAAGTACGTCACTGGAAAAGAAGGGCAAGTCGTTTATAACGCTCACCCCCAATGCAATTAAAAATGTATCTACTGTCACAGGAACACAATCTGTAAATATTAGTTGGCTGGCAGATCCGCTACAAGATCCTCTCTTAACCCCCAACGTTTATTCAGTTCTAAAAAGTGAAAACAAGTCTACTTATTCCATACTTGGCACACAATCTACACCGCTCGTCTATTTGGATGATACCTATTCGGAACAAAACTCAACTTGTTATAAAATCAACTATGCCGATTTGTGCGCCAACCAAAGTGACCAAGGACAGGAAGCCTGCCCGATAGTGATCAAAGGTGTCCTGGACAAAAAGAATAATATCTCGTTAAACTGGAATGGGTACGGTGGCTGGCAAAACGGAGTAAAAAATTACAAACTCGAAAAATTTTCTTCTTCGGGCAGCTTAATTTCGAGCATAAATATCAATGTTAATAGCTACGAAGACACGAGCAGTGACAATGTGAATCAAATTGTAACCTATAAAGTCACGGCTATTCCAAATGATATTGGGCTAACCTCGTCTACTTCTAACTTGATTACTTTCACAAAAGAAGCCAACTTATTTTACCCAACCGCTTTTAGTCCTAATGGAGATAATCTCAACGACACATTCGCTGTATCCGGACAGTTTATTTCGAAGCTGACGATCAGGATTTTTGACCGGTGGGGCGGACTTCTTTACGCCTCCGAGAAAAATGAGCCTTGGAACGGTTACGCTGATGGAAAATTGCTGAGCGAAGGTGGCTACATTTGGAAAGTCGAAATAACCGATTTGGCTGGCCAAACGTTTAGCAGAACAGGCACTATCTTTCTATTGACAAAGCAGAAATAGAATCATCTTTTAAATCTTTACTTTTACAACCTAAAAAACAGATTATGTTTGATATGATGAAAATGATGGGCAAGGTAAAGGAGGTTCAAGAAAAAATGAAGCTTGCCCAAGAAAGCTTAGTGCATATTTTAGCTGCTGGCGAGTCTGGTGGTGGCATGGTGAAGGCTATTGTAAACGGGAAAAAACAACTAATTTCCATTGATATCGACAGTGCTTTGCTAAAGCAAGAAGACAAAGAAATTCTGCAGGACTTAATTGTTGCTGCCATTAATAAAGCAGCAGAGGAGGCTGATGTTATTGCAAAAGAAACCCTGAAAAAAAGTACAGAGGGAATGCTTCCGAACATTCCCGGAATGGACTTTAGCAGCCTAATGGGATGAGCCAAACGGCAATAGTTATCTTGAACTATAACGGCAAAGAATTATTAAAGCAATTTCTTCCGTCTATCATTTCGTTTTCTAAAGACGCTCGAATCATTGTAGCAGACAACAAGTCGACCGACCGCTCATTGGAGATTCTCAAGCAAGAATTCCCAACGGTTGAATTGATCGAAATCCCGGAAAACAGAGGTTATTGTGGTGGGTATAATTACGCGATTAAAGGAATTCAAGAAAAGTACTGCGTATTAGTTAACTCAGATATTGAGGTAACTGCCAACTGGATTGACCCGATGCTTACGTTGCTGGAGAATGACAAAACCATTGGTGCGGTACAGCCCAAAATTCGCTCTTATCACGATAAAACTAGCTTTGAATATGCGGGAGCGGCAGGAGGAGAAATAGACATGCTGGGTTATCCATTTTGCCGAGGACGGATCTTTAACGAGCTTGAAAAAGATACAAATCAATACGAAACTTCTGAGCAAATTTTTTGGGCGAGCGGAGCCTGCTTCATGATAAGGACCGAACTATTTCAAAGAATGGGCGGATTGGATGAAGATTTTTTTGCCCACATGGAAGAAATCGACTTTTGTTGGAAGCTAAATCGTTCTGGGTTTAAGGTCTTTTATAGTCACCAAAGCGTTGTATACCACGTAGGAGGAGGCACATTAGCGAAATCAAACCCACAAAAAACCTATTTAAACTTTAGAAATGGCCTTAGTTTGATTTTCAAACATTGGTCATTTGCCGAACTTATCTTGAAATTTCCAGTTAGAATAGGGCTGGATTGGCTTGCGGCTTTAAAATTTTTGATGGTCGACAAATCCTATTCCGATGCGAAGGCGGTTGTTAAAGCGCATGCCCATTTCATCCAGAGTTTTAAAAAGGATGCTAGAAAGCGGGCTTTTATCCAGACAAATTTACCAAGCAGTGCCAATATCCCTTTTTTCAAAAGATCAATCGTTTTGGAATTCTATTTATTTGGGAAGAAGAAGTTTTCTGATTTTTAGGCAGGCTAAAAATCCCAGACAGTACTGCTTTTCCTAAGATGCTTCCGCATATTCATGACAAAAGCCATTGAAAGATAAATTATCACAGGCGAACCCAACGTCAGAAAAGATGCATAAATAAAAAAAAGACGGATACTTGAGGTAGCAACTCCCATTTTATCTCCTAACCGAGTGCATACCCCGAAGGCATGAGCTTCGAAATATTGTTGAATTTGTTTAATCGAGTTTGAAATCTTCATTTTCAATCGGTAATCTTTAAAACACAAAAGTAACACAAATTTAAGTAGTTGTGAATCCTCGTCATATGCGGCTATATCCCATTTTTTTAGTATAATTGCACAAAAAATTGTTATACCAATAACGCTGCTTTAAACCCAACTTAAATTCCATGAAAAAATCACTCTACGCATTTTTAACTATTGGTGCGTTAACATTTACTGGATGTACCCTACCAAAAATGATCAAATTAGCCAAAGAGCAAAAGCTCGAGGCAAATCCTAACCCTTTAGAGGTGCATAAGGATACAGTAGTATTTGCAGTGTCGGCGAATTTACCCGTTAAGATGTTGAAGAAAGGGACATCTTACACTTTGAACACTTTTTACAAGTATAACCAAAGTGAACTTGCGTTGGCACCTATTGTACTGAAAGCTTCCGATTACCCAAATGCCGGCACAGAACAACCCAAAATCTCCAAAACATTTACATTTCCTTACAAGGATGAATTAAAAACTGGAACTGTTGAGATTCAAGGAGTAGCCGCTAAAGGCACAAAATCAAAATCAACAGAACGCCTACCTATTGCAACGGGCATTATTACTACCTCAAAGCTTGTGCAGAAGCCGATGTTTGCTGCTTTTGCAGAACATGGTTATAATAACCAAGAAGAAATCATTCCAGTTGTAATTCCAGATTTCTACTTCGAAAAAGGAAAGTCAGAACTTCGCAAGTCGGAGTTAAAAAGTGACAAAGCTACTCAACTTGATGCCTTTATTGCCGCCAAAAACATTACTAGAACAGTAACCATTACGGGTACCCACTCACCTGAAGGGTTGGAAAGAATAAATTCAAAGTTATCAGAAGAACGTGCTGCTGTTATTGAGAAGTACTACAGAGCGCAAATGAAAAAATATGACTATCAAGGGCAAGCAGATGAAATCAAATTTATCTTGAAGCCAATTGTTGACAGCTGGTCTGAGTTTAAAACTGCATTATCAGCTTATTCTGGCATTTCTGCAGAGGAAAAAACAGCCTTTTTGGACATCGTAAACTCTCCAAATAAGTTTGAAGATCAAGAAAACCAGTTAAAGAAATTAAAAGGCTACAGCAAAGTGTTTAAAGATATTTATCCTACTTTACGAGCTGCCAAAACAGAAATCTTAACCATCAAGAAGAAGAAAACCGATGCTGAAATTTCAGTTCTTGCAAAACAAATTACAAAGGGAGAAGCTCAGTTAGATGCTTTGTCTTTTGAAGAGTTGATGTACGCAGGATCGCTAACTCCTTCATTGGAGGAGAAAGCCTCTATCTACGAGGCTGCTACCAAAAAAGGAACAAACTGGAATGCACACAATAATTTAGGTGCCACTTACATCTCATTAGCTATTGAAAATCCTGCAAAAGCGAGCGAGTATGGAGACAAAGCTGCCGCTCAAATCGAACTTGCGTCTAAAATTAAGGAGACTCCAGAAGTATTGGCAAATCTAACTTCAATTACGCTTTGGAAAGGCAATCCATACAAAACTATTGCCGTGGCCAAAAGAGCCCTGATTGGTGCGAATAGCGATGTAACAAGAGGTGTAAATGGAATTAAAGCATCTGCCGAAATAACAACGGCCAACTATGATGCGGCTGTTAGATCTGCTTCAGCCTCGGTTGAAACTGACATTAACTTGTTCAATAAAGGACTGGCTCAAATTCTAGTAAAAGATTTCGCTAATGCATCCACGTCATTTGCGGATGCCTCTAAAAAGAACCCTAATTATGCGCTTGCATATTACGGAGCGGCAATTGCAGCCGCAAAAGCCGGTCAAGGCGATAACGTTGTTAGCGCTATCAGCAAAGCTGTTAAAATTGACCCTAGCCTGAAAGACAAAGCACTTACCGATCTTGAATTCAGCAAATTCGCGACTACTGATGCTTTCAGAAATGCATTGAAGTAACAACTCAATAATTTTTTATTGAAAGCCTCGACCGAAAAAGTCGGGGCTTTTTTGTTTAACCTACATTGGCTAATTTTCTTTAAAAGATTAGATAATTAAACGTCAAATCATTTCCATCATTCAAATCATCGATCTATTTTTACACACTTTCCCAAACAACCGATCGTATGAGAGAAATTCAATTTAGAGAAGCCCTTCGCGAGGCAATGAATGAAGAAATGAGAACAGATACGTCCATTTTCTTGATGGGAGAGGAAGTAGCTGAGTATAATGGCGCTTACAAAGTCAGTCAAGGGATGCTTGATGAGTTTGGATCTGAACGAGTGATTGATACACCCATTGCGGAACTTGGTTTTGCGGGCATTGCCGTGGGTGCCGCCATGAACGGGCTTCGGCCTATTGTTGAATTCATGACCTTCAACTTCTCGTTGGTGGCGATTGATCAAGTGATTAATGCAGCGGCAAAGATGATGTCTATGTCGGGAGGGCAATTTAATGTTCCGATCGTGTTTCGCGGCCCCACAGGAAATGCCGGTATGCTTAGCTCACAGCATTCTCAAAATTTTGAAAACTGGTTCGCTAACTGCCCTGGTTTAAAAGTGGTTGTGCCGTCCAACCCCTATGACGCGAAAGGGCTTTTGAAAACTTCCATTCGAGACAATGATCCTGTTATTTTCATGGAATCTGAGTTAATGTATGGAGATAAAGGAGAAGTACCTATTGAAGAGTATTTGATTCCCATTGGTTCGGCTGACATAAAAAGATCAGGCACTGATGTTACCATCGTCTCTTTTGGTAAATTTATGAAAGTGGCACTGAATGCCGCTGTTGAGTTAGAAAAAGAAGGCATTTCGGCTGAGGTAATCGATTTAAGGTCAGTGCGCCCAATCGATTATGCGACCGTAGTCGAGTCTGTGAAGAAAACAAATCGCTTGGTTATTGTGGAGGAGGCTTGGCCGTTAGCAGCAATCTCTTCGGAAATCACATACCATATTCAAAAGCATGCGTTCGATTATTTAGACGCTCCTATTCACCGAATAAACAGTTTGGATGTGCCTCTACCCTATGCACCAACTCTGATCGAAGCCATTCTTCCAAATGTTGCCAGAACGGTGAAAGCAGTAAAATCTGTTTTGTATAAAGACTAACGATCATTAAGACTACGAATCAGAAGCCTGAAGAAGCACCCTCCAGGCTTCTTCTATTTTATGCTGCTCAATGAGCTGGTGAGCCATTAAATGAGCTTCTTCCTTACTATAAAGAATTGACCTATCAAATTTGGGAATAGAAACCACACTTGCCAGTCTCCCCAAATCATTACCTGTTAAAAACTTGCTCGTTCTAATTTCTTCAGGTAATTGATCAAAGCCGATACTTATCGCTGTAGAAGGTTTGGGTACGTTGAATACACTTCGTTGATTAATGCGGCAATAATAATCGCCCCCCATACGAGCCACAGCATCGAGTTTAAGAGGGTCGATTGAACCTTCTTGGCTAAGTACCTCATCTTGAATGTGCATTAAGAGAATCTCGCAGATAACAAGGTTGCCCGCACCTCCTTGATCACCAAGAGACATCACCTGTTTGACTTTGCACTCAAACGAAACGGGAGACTCTTCTACTCGAGGAGGCTTGACTTTTTCTGAAGCAATTGCAGTAAACCCGGCCTTTTCAAATTCATTCACCCCTTTGGGAAATTCAACACTTGCCAAAGAGGTCTGCTCAACCATGGCATAGTTGACCATATTGACAACTACTTCGTCTATCTCGCGAACATTTTCTAGCGTGTGCTTTGTAGTATTATCACGCACTCTTCGCGAAGGGGAAAAAATGAGTATAGGCGGATTAATACTAAATACATTGAAAAAACTGAAAGGACTCAAATTAACGTTGCCTTCCTTGTCAATAGAACTAACAAATGCGATGGGACGAGGTACTACCGCAGACTGCAGATAACCTACAAATCTGTTTGGCGGAAAATCTTTTGGGTCAAGGGTCATAGTAATTCAAGATTCAAAACTGCAGATTCAAAATTGGAAATCATGGTCAAGGATGTTGAATTTTGAAACTTAAATCTGACATCTTGAATTTATAAAGCTGGCCATATTTTTCCTTTGCATTCGCCAAAACCAATGCGCACGCCATCTTTCTCCGCATAGCCCTTCATCAAAATTGTATCACCGTCTTCTATAAATGTGCGTACTGTTCTATTTTCCAATGTAAATGGACGCTGGCCATTCCACGTTAGTTCAAGTAGTGATCCGTACGAACCAGGCGAAGGTCCACTGATCGTGCCTGAAGCATACACATCGCCCACTTGCACGTTGCATCCATTTACCGTTTGGTGGGCCAATTGCTGATTCATATTCCAGTACATGTATTTAAAATTAGAGCGAGAAACAACGAGCTGTTCTTCTTGCGAAGTGATCATTGAAACCTCTAGTGAGATGTCAAAATTCTTCTTGCCCTCGTAGGTAAGGTAAGGAAGCACGCTTGGAGTCTGAACCGGGCCATCAACTCTAAAGGGTTCAAGTGCGTCTAAAGTGACTATCCACGGGGACATCGTAGATCCAAAGTTTTTTCCTAAAAAAGGACCTAGCGGAACATACTCCCACTGCTGGATATCGCGGGCAGACCAATCATTAAATAAGACGACTCCAAAAATGTTATCTTCAGCATTACTCGTGCTGATTGACCTTCCTAATTTAGTCTCGGCACAGGTAATAAAAGCAACTTCTAATTCGAAATCCAGTTTTCGAGAGGGCGAAAAAATTGGCTGCTCTGCATCCGGTAGTTTTATTTGTCCTTTTGGTCGATAAATAGGGGTGCCTGAAACTACGATGGATGAAGCGCGACCGTGATAGCCTACCGGAATATGTTTCCAATTGGGCAGCAGTGGGTTCTTAGGATCGCGAAACATCGAGCCAACATTGGTGGCGTGTTCTTCGCTACTGTAAAAGTCGGTATAGTTTGGCACCTTAACAGGCATAAGTAACTGCACCTCCCGCATGGGTATTAACGCCAATTCTCTTGCGGCAACATTTTGCTTAAGCTCATCATTTTCATGCCGCAGTAATTCACTTATCCGCTCACGCACTTCTCCCCCTTTTTTTCGGCCCAATGCCAAAAAATCATTTAGGTATTTCTGGTTGAAAATACCTGCAGGCAAGCCCAGGGCGTCTAAGTATCCATTTTCATGAAGGTACACCAAGTCGATTACAAAATCGCCAATGGCAACGCCCGCTACAGGTGAAAGATATTTCGTCTTAAAAATCCCGAAAGGTAAATTCTGAATAGGAAAATCAGAACCGGTTGGCACTTCAACCCAAGACTTCAATTCGGGATTATTGGCTTTGATCATCTCGCTTTTCATGGGTTCATTATTGGATGATAAATTCTAACCGCTTCTTTATAAACTTTGTCTTTTTTAAGTGTCATGGGTTTAGTCTTTTGCTGGACAAACAATTCCATTTGGTCTGCATAATGTCTGCTTTCTGGTTTGTTTGACGATCCATAGCAATTCACTGTTTCTATTTCAGGGCCATCTTTTGCAAACTTTACCAACTCAATATACGACTCTCCTTGATCTCCCTTCACCTTACCCCCTTTAAATTCTTTTGAATACATCGATGCAATTACGTCCGGCAAACCGGGAAGCTGAAGGCTTATATCTCCTCTTACTAATTTTTGATACTCGCCCAGTGTAACATTTGTCCGTCCGAAGTTTTTCTCAAAATATGATTTTACAAAACTCAATAACTCTAAACATTTACTTTTAGATAATGATTTGTGAACGGCTCCATTATTTTGTTCCTCCACAACCTTGTAATAAAGCACTGCGAATACAGCGGATCCCCTGCTATCAATTGCAGCCTTGCGATTCCATGACATGAGGGCAGAAATTATTTCTTTGTTATTACTATCATCTGATGGCGAGAGCATAAACAAGGTATCGGCATTGGTACGATAGGCCAACTTAGCGGGAAGTTGTAAATCATATTTGATCGTCTTAAAATTCTCATAATTCAATTTTGGATACTGAGCAATCATCTCCATAAATCGGTTGCTTCGATTATTATCATGTGTTTCATAGTTCATTGTTGGATCGTACGCTTTTGCCTGGATATTGTCAGAAGCTGCCGTTGCATTAAAGGGCGAATGATTGCTGTTATACAAATATCCTGAAGGAGGGTTAAGCACCTGCGGCAATTCATTGATGGTATAAAAATCTTTCCACAACGTTTTCGTGGTGTTACCTGACAACGTGCCAGTCCAATTGTAAGCTGGGTTTCTTATTGGAATTTTTCCGTTGCTTAAATAATAGATGGTATCGAACCGATCTGCATATACAATGTTGTAGCCAGGCAACGCTCCCACATCTAGCGCGTTCTTAAATTGGGTGTAGTTTTTTGCTTTATTCATTAAGTACCATTGTTCCAATGCACGAATCTCCATTAGCGCACCGGTGCGAATGGAAAAGGCTCCCTTTTTTGTAACCATTGTAGGTCCAAATTTACTTTCATGAATTTCCTTTTTCACCGAGATGGGTATCCCTGCAATCTTTACTTTAAGCTTAACATTAGTAGTAGTCAATTCCTCCCACTTACCATCTAACTTGTATTGATTTTTATTTTCAGGATTTAACTCCAATTGATACACATCTAGCTTGTCTGGATTATTAACCGTGTGTGCCCATCCTAGGTATTCATTACATCCATGAAGAATTGAAGGCGAACCAGGAAACAAGGCACCTAATATATTCCATCCTTCATCACTCATTAAGTGGGCTTCATACCAAGCCACAGGACCTTCCAACGGTTGATGCGAGTTAATTGCTAAATAGACGTTTCCGTCTTCGGTTTTCTTTGAATTAAATGCATACGCATTTGATCCACCCGGTGACAACTCCGGTAAAGCTGGCACTGTTCCCTCGGTTATTTCTTTCAGCGCTTTATCAGCGCCACTTGAAATTGCTAACTGCAATAGAGAATACGTGAGCATATCCTTGGGATCGACCGGAAAAAGTTTCTTCACCAATACTTCTTCAGGGTGAGCCTGAGCATAGGCATTTATGCCAGCTGCGTAATTTTCAAGAATTAACTTGTAGCGGGGAGAAATGTCCGTTTGGTATCGCTCGTCCACTATTTTACGGCATTGCAGAAATTGAATAACATAATCAACCGTTGCGCCTTTTTTTCCAGAATACAAACCGAGCATCGCTTTGCCTGCCAAGAAACCTTGTTGGATAGTTTTAAAATCGTCCTCCGAGTGAGCCCATGCCAGTCCATAAGCTACGCCAGCATCGGTTTTGGAATAAATATGAGGTACGCCCCACTTATCGCGAAGAATATCAATCGATTTAGGATCGACAATCTGAGCAAATGAGTTCAACCAATTTACAAGTAATAAAACGCTCAATAATTTCATATAAAAAAATTCAAGCGCAAGGTAAAGGTTCATTGTCATCCCTACCTATTCCGCCCCTACTTTATATGCTTGTATAAATTATTTTAAATACTCACCTTAAACCCATGTATCATTTAATTTGCTCTAGTCATTCTAGTCATCCATTTACAAAGGAAGACCTAATTAGTCACCTCACCACCAGCAGAATTGCCAACAAAAAGACAGGAATTACCGGCATGTTAATGTACATGCATTCAAGTGCTAGAAGGTGACCAACAAAAGGTGCAAGCCATTTACAGAAAAATATAACGTGACTCTCGACATAAGCAGATAAAGAACGTAATGGTTGGTAACTCGCCCGACCGCATTTTTAATGATTGGTCAATGGGGTTTAAGAATCTTTCGGATTTAGATTTTATTTCGTTGAGCGGTTTTAAAAATATCGACTCGTTTTTTACCTTGAATTTTATTGAACGACCAAAGCAGCATAGTGCTGGTTTTTTTGAAGCTTTTTATGACAAGAATTTAGTTGATTATCCTGAAATGATCCAATAGATTGTTATGACGAATTTCGATAACTACAAGAACGCCAGAAAGACGAGTCGGAGGGACTTTATCAAGCAGACAACTTTACTAGCGAGTTCGGCATTAATTGGCTTTAATTCATTCGCAGCCAAGTCTAAATTTAAAATGGGCTTACAATTATTTACCATCCGGGATCCGCTCTCTAAAGACGTGAAAAGAACCCTCAAGCAGGTGGCGTCACTCGGTTATGAAAACCTCGAGACATATGGCTTCGATCCTGTAAGAATTAACTATTATGGTTACTCTGCAAAAGATTTCCGAAAACTATTAGAAGACTTAGGTTTGACAACCACAACTGGCCATTATGATTTCACGTCATTGTTGTCTAAGCCAGAGGACGATCTTAAACGATATGTCGACAAATGCATTGAAGGGGCTGACGCGCTGAAGCAAAAATACATTACGTGGCCATGGCTCGACCCCGATTCGCGTACTCTTGACAAATTCAAGCTGGTGGCAGAAAAGCTGAATAAGATGGGTGAACAAACCAAAAATGCGAACCTAACAATAGCTTACCATAACCATGATTTTGAATTTATTGACCATAATGGAAAAATAGGATACGATATCATACTTAATGAAACAGACCCTGCTTTAGTAAAACTCCAAATAGACCTCTATTGGGCAAAGCATTCATCAAAGCTCACACCGCACGAGTGGTTCGTAAAGCAACCTGGTCGATTTGTTATGTGGCATGTGAAAGACATGGACAAAAAAACGAGAGACTACACTGAACTGGGGAACGGCAGCATAGACTATACGACTATCTTACCGGACTATGCATTGGCTGGTCTTGAAAATTATTTCATTGAGCAGGGTGGCAATTTTGCCAAAGATCCAATGCAAAGTATCGCCTACAGTGCCGCCTTTATGAAAGCGCAGTTGGTGAAATATTTTAGTTAGTCATAACCAAATTAGTTACCCGTATTAACCAAACTAAGAGAAACTATTTCTTCTGCCTGGCTCGTAATTTGGTTAGTTTCTTAAACGCAAGGTCTAATGTTTCCAGCATATTCTTTGTGCCCTGTAAATCATAATAGTACCCATCATGAACAAAAGTAATGCACCAAAAACTCTTTTTTTTCTCTTCTCTAAATCTCCAAATGCCCAACAGATTTTGATCCATTTTAGCAATCTTCTCATCTAATGTTTCAGAGATTTGTACTGTGCGTTTTGCCATGTTAATCGAAGTTAATTAAATGCAAGATGGAAGTAAATAGGGAAAAATAAAATGCGGGTTTGTTTAAAAAATAATAAATAGATTATTGGAATCGGTATCGATTCAATTGAAATACTGGCAAAATTCCATAGTAAGAGCCGTTAAATCAAACTTGAAACCTTAGAAACTTGCAACCAATTTAGCAATCTTCGCGTCATCCGTTAAGAAACGTTCAATTCGAAAATATGACTCAAGTAGAATCCTCAAAACCTAGAATAGAACTTATAGATATCCTTCGCGGACTCACCCTGTTGGGTATTATTATGGTGCATTTCATAGAGCAATATTATGCAGGTGTGCCCCCGCGAAAAGCAGTTCATTTAAATTCAACTTTTCTTCATGATCAAATAATTCAAACATTAGTTTCTGTATTCATTGCAGGAAAATTCTATATGATTTTCTCTTTTCTTTTTGGATTAAGTTTCTTTATTCAATCGGCCGCAAAAGAAAATAAGAGAAAATTTTACTTACAGTTTTTTTGGAGGCTATTAGTGCTGTTTGGAATTGGCTGGATTCATCACATGCACTATCGAGGCGACATTCTTACGATTTATGCGTTACTTGGCATGGTTCTTTTGGCGGTGCACATGCTACCTGATAAACTGATCTTATTCTTAGCCGTCATACTGATTGCAGATTTACCCGCATTTATCACTAGAGGAATTGAAGTCGTCAATACCTCACAAACAATAACGGAGGGCAACCCTTTTGAGGGCAACGACACCGAAAACTCGGCCTATTACGACACACTCAAAGGAAATTCATACCTATCCATTCTAAAGGCAAATATTCCCGAGTTCTTGATTAAGATGAAATTTCAGGTTCTCTCCGGCAGGCTTTACATCACAATGGGGCTTTTCTTGCTTGGTCTTTATGTGGGTAGAAAGCGAGTATTTGAAAACATCGAACTACTGTTACCTTTCATTAAAAGTACTAGAAAAAAATCAATTTGGTGTATGCTTATACTAATTGTTATTGCAGCTGCATTCTTTGGAATAGCCCAGTTGTTAAATGTTGAGTTGTCATTCCAAATACAATTTCTGGTGGGGGGCTTCCTGGTTGACTTGTTTAATGCTTGTCTTGCATTATTTTACGTCTGCATAGCAATACTTTTATATCAAAAGAAAAATTGGCGCAAACGATTTGCTAACTTTTATTATGTAGGAAGAATGGGGCTTACTACCTACCTGATGCAAACGCTTTTTGGGTTCATTCTTTTCTTTGGCGTTGGCTTTAATTTGTTAGATACTATTGGTGCGGCAGTCTGTATTCTTATCGGCATTTCAATTTTTGGTTTTCAAATTATTTTCGCAAACTGGTGGTTAAGTAAATTCTATTATGGCCCAGTTGAGTGGTTGTGGCGGTCGTTGACATATTTAAAGGCTCAACCGTTCAAAAGGTAGACCTATCCTGAAGGGGCAACGAGTTCACTGAGATAAACGCTTTGTATTTGGTTGTTTAATTAGTCACTCCTTAAAAAGCCCAATGGGATTAGTTTTTGAATAAAATCGATCGAATTGAGTTGAAACAATCTGCAAGAAAGTCGGGTTTTATCTTTAAAACCTTGCAGATTTTTTATGCTTAC
>JBIKRT010000087.1:0-18788 GCA_044349005.1 Cyclobacteriaceae bacterium | reverse complement strand
GAAAGTAAATCCACTTGTCTTTTTAGCCCAACTTTTTAATTGCCTTTTTTCGCTCGTTAAAACCACAAAATCACAAATCCAAAATCTTCTAATCCTAAAATTGAGTTTTTAAGGGACGACTAATTAATAGTTAAAAATCAGACCGAAACTTAACACAGAAATTTTAAAAGAGTTACTATTATTTTATCTAGAGGCACGATCGAAGGGCATTATTGGCCAAAAAACTCTAAAAAAGCCATATTAAGCTTGAATTTTTTTTGAAGAAATTATTTTCTTTCGCTGCACACAAAAATTTCAAGCGGTAATTTTTCAAAAAAGAGCATCTTAACCAACAACGGCTAAAATGAAAAGAGCCCTCATTTCGAGGGCTCCTTCCTATCTAACGAGAAACTAAACCTATCTCGTCAATGTTAACCGCACTCTTCGAGTCCAAGTGCAATAACCATTTCTTCTGCCGTACTCGTCCGCATCGTCATCTAGGCCGATTGTCAGTGCTTGCCCAGCAACTAACCCATTTTGAGTTGTGGTGTACGAGCCTTGGTTTGCGGTTGTTGCTTGGGGAAGTCCCGCAGGCATAACAGTTCTCGCAGGCACTGTAAAACTTCCCGAAGTTGGCATAGTCCAGTACAATTCTCGCTCAGCACTGCAATCTACTGTAGAGTTTTGGAGTGGAACGAACACCGTGCCATTTTCCAAGTTAATTCGCAGCGTTACATTCTGACCTCTGTAATTCACGGTAAATTGTCGTTCAGTTGAAAGGCCTCCAGCTGGTATTGACAAATTAACAGTCTGATTCGAAAACAAAACTTTGTTCAAATACGAAGGAAACTGGGGCGTTGCATGAAGTGCTGCGGAATGATTCAAAGACCAAATTGAATTTTGGGTCAAGTTATATGGACCCACCCAAGAAGCTGCTGTCAAAGATCGCACAGTAAGTGTGTAAACAAAAGAAGCACTGTAAAATTGACCACCCGTAATATTAGGAGTGGTGTTTGTACTTGTAAACTCTCGGCCATCTTTCAGTACCATCACACCTCTGTAATTTACTTGATCAGCGGCTGCAAATGCACCTGGGAATCCAGAAGCCGAAGCTAAAGCAGCCAACGTCTCATTAGCAGTTACTCTAACTTTTGCCCTGGTATATTCTGAGAAAGTGGGTTCAGTTACCTTAACAAAAGAAGCTCCCGGTATTGTTTTCACCGCAACTTCGCCAGACAGAGCAGCACCCCTTCTGTGGGAAACTAAAATCCTAAATTCTTGGATATTCTGTCCACCATTCTCGTCTACAGCTTCAAAGGTAGCATCTAGGCCACTGTTCGCTAAATCATTCAAATCAATTACGTTGGATGTTAGCGAGTATAAGCGCACATAAGCACCTACCTCTCTGTCATCATATGGCAAAGGGTATAGTCCCTTGTCTCTACAGCCTATTCCAGCCACTGTTATTAGAATGGCCGTGATCGTTATAAATTTATTCAATTTCATATCATTCAATTTTTAGATAGGTCTTAAAAGTTCAAGTCAGAAGCAAAAGTGTCCCAAAATACCTTCCCAGTCAGGTTGGCTTTTTGCTCTACTCCAGAATTTCTAGATTCAAAAGAACTTGGATACCAGAAAGTACGCGGAAAAGCACCTGGTGCAGGATTAACTGTAGGTTGCATACCTGTTGGCAAACCAGTTCGTCTGTACAAATTGTACGCTTCCACCCCGCTGCCAAATAATGAGATCCAATATTCGCGAGCTATAAAATTAAGTCGGTCAGCATCGGTTGTTTGAGCAGCATAAGCAGCATTTGCACGTGCAGCATAACGAGTGATTTCGTCATTTAAAGGTGATCTCCACGCAGTAGCCGTTGTGCCAACAGTAATTGTACCTGTTGTAAGCTGAACAAATCGAGCGTTGGCATTGGCAGTTCCCTCGGTCACGGTAACTGTTGCGCCCAAAAGTTTAGGCCCAGTATCCGCGTCAGCTGCCCGCGTCCAAGCACCGGCTGCAGCAGTATAGACTCCATTTTGACTACCTGTTGTCTGATCTTTTACCAGCACTCGGTCACCAGCGGCCAAGGCGATCCCGTCAATCGTGAGTAAACCAGATAGCGCGGAAAGATTGGCGGTGGTTGCTACCCTTGCGCTGCCAATAGCAGTGCCTACGGTAGGAAAGAATGCATTGATTGTTGTTATTTCAGTAGGTGAATTACCAAAAGCGGTATTTGTGCCAAGCGTTCCATTTAAGGACCAATCCCGAACATCTGCCAATGAATTGCTAACACCCGAACTGTATTGAGCTGCTGCCGTTCCTGCTCCTACAACTGCAGGAAGTGATAGCGCGACTTCGGCCAACATGAAGTTTACAGACGAACGCATTAAGATAGGCTGAATACCAGCTCCTCTCATACCTAGCGCAGGATTGTTCGTTCCAGCATTAACGTTGGCGTCAAAACGTCCGCCTGCTGGATAAGCGCCCCAAGTAGTTCTTGCCAGACCATCTGGGGGAATTCCTTGCGGATCCACATGTTCACGCCCCCAATAGCCAACCGGTGTCGGGAAACAGAAAGTTCTTGACCAAGCCGGGGCCGCTGGATTTGTTGATATACCCGGAGGCATTCCTGGTTTGCCAGCTATTATTGCAGTCCCTGTAGAAAAAGGATAATGACTTGGTGCAGTTTGAGCAACACAGCGGATCTCGTTTGGATCAGAAGAGTTAGCGCCTCTTTGACGATAGAAATAAAACCTCATTCGAGGATCTGTCATATCATACCCATAAAACATTTGCCACATTAGGTAGTTAGCGATATAATCTCCAGCTCCTGTGATATAATTACCAACAAATCTAGGATGCCTAACGTCTGGATCGGCAGCATTGGTTGCATATCGGAAAACAAAACTGTCTCCTTGCGCACTCATTACCCCTGCTGCATCTGCAAGAGCAGAGTTAATTGTAGAGGTAGCCAGCGTTGCATTCGCATTCTTTAGATTAAGCCCTAATTTGAGCTTTATCGAATTTGCAAGCCGGATCCATCTCGTTACGCCTGTAGTTCCACCGCCATAATAAAAATCGTTAATGGCTGGAGCGATTGCGTTCGGAGTGGCTCTTAAGTTTGCAATTGCTTTGTCAAGCGTGGCAATAATTACCGGATAAAGGTCTTCCATCTTATCTAAGCCTGGATTCAGGTTCTCAACACCTTTAAAGGCTTGTGAAAAAGGAACGTTTCCAAAATAATCTACCAAAATGGACAATGTATACGCTTGCATAACCCGCGCCATACCTGCATGAACAGTAAATTGACTTGCGTCAGCCTGCTGGATTAGAATGTCACAATCAGTTAAAATACCAGCATAACCGAGATTCCATAAGCCATCAAACGCTTGTGGATTGGCGAAATTCTCATACACAGAGCCACCTGAATTTTGAAGACGAGTGACCTGCATACCAAAAGTACTGGCGGTGTTAAAAAAACCTGCCAGATCAATTTGAATGTTATTTAAAATCAAGCTTGGCCCTGTGGAGGTAAGCTTAACAGCATTAGGGTCGTCCAATAAGTCTAGCTTACACGAAGTTGCCAGAATTATTAAAACAGCTATATAAAAGGATTTAATAAACTTCATAGTTGTTTGAATTTTAAGTTAGAAAGTAAGCTTTAGTACAACGCCATAACGTCTTGCACTTGGGCCAGTCAAATAATCGAATCCAGCACCATTTCCGACACCAGTACTTAGTACTTCAGTATCAAAATTTACATTGGCCGGAACATTAATTGCTCTAAACCATAAGTTGTTTCCATTGATTTGAAGTGAGCCTGACTTAAATAGCGTTTTGCCAAAAATCGTTTTAGGTAGCTCATAAGCTAAAGCAACCTCCCTCAAACGAACCGTGGTGCCATCAAAAATTGAGGTGTCATCAGTGCCGTTAAATTGAACATTGAATCCATAGTCAGCGGCCGTTACCTGCTTATCATTTTTGCGATAGCCCAAAGAACCATCTGCATTAGTAAACTCCAGCACACCTGGCAACACGAAAGTCTGATCATAGCCGTACTGAACGTCTGTAGCAACAACTCCACGACCAATAGTGGCAGAAGGAGTCGATGCATATATTGCGCCTCCTTGTCTGTAATCGACTTGAATGTTTAAGCTCAAGCCTTTGTAAGTAAAGGTGTTAAACAAAGAAGATGTCCAATTTGGGTTAGGATTGCCGATTTCACGGATAATCGGATCTACTTGATAAAGTCCGTCATTATCACGAACAATGCGTTGTCCGTCAGGGGATTTCCTTACAGCATTTCCAAGAATAACATTATACGGACGGCCTGGAATAGCGAAGTTTCCACGAGTCGTAAATCCCGCAATTACTACCTGAGATAAGCCTCCACCCAATTCAACAATCTCCGGACGAACCACATTAAAATTCAATGTCGCATCCCATTGGAATGAACCTGAAGAAAATATCTTTCCGTTCAAACCTAATTCAATTCCTTTGTTACTTAACTTTCCGACATTTGTCAACGTGCTAGTATACCCTGTTGAAGGGTCCAAAGGGGCTTCAGTTATTAGATTACTAGTGCTTCTATCGTAGAAAGTAAGATCAACACCAATTCTTTCGTTGAAGAGTTTGGTCTCAATACCCACTTCTATTTCTTGTTGGAGCTCAGGCTTCAAGTTTGCGTTACCTAAGAAATTTCCAATCGAATTTGTAATCAGCGGTGAACCGAGAAGATCAACAAATCCTCGCGTATTTAAAGCGGCAACCGATCTTGTGCCATACTGAAACGGAGCAAAACCAGCGGAAGTACCGTAACCAACACGAAACTTCAAATAGTTTAACGTGCTAGATTTTAAGCCAGAAAATGCTTCTGTGGGCAAAAATGAAACAGAAGTACTTGGATAGAAAATATTATTGTTGCCTGTTTCTAGAGTTGATGTCCAATCATTTCTCCCTGCAAGGTTTAAGAACAAGTATTGTTTATAATCAACAGAAAAATCTCCATAAACCCCCATTCTCTGTTCCTCTGTCTCTCTATTGAAAACTCGGCCATCAAACCCAACCGCTCTGGATGAAACAGTTGTGAAATTATAATGTCTGAAAAGACCATCGATAACTTGTCCTTCCGAATACAAACCATCTCTTTTAAATTGGTCATTTCTCGCGTTAAAGCCAACGCGAGCGGAAAGGTTAAAATCCTGATTTAACTCCTTGTTGTAACCAAGAATTACATCTTGATTAAAGATCGTATTTCGTATGGTTTGTGTTGTGTAAACACCATTAATAATATTTGGTCCTTGCACGCCACCCTTGTTGAATCTTCTTTCTTGGGATTCTGTGTACGTGTCATAACCAACCCGATACGATAAACTTAAATTGTCTGTAATATCATATGACAAGGTAGTCGAATTGAATACCCTTGTAGTATTATTAATCTCATTATAATTTTTAGCTAACCAAAGGGGATTCGCTATATCGTTACCTCCTCTAAAATAGATACTGCGATTATCTGGAGTAGCACTTGGCCAATCAAAAATATCCAAATTTCGAGGAGTATAAAGAAACTGTCCATACAATGAGGGTACACCATTAAACGTGGCACCGCCTCCAGTTGCACCATTTAACGGTGGTGTTTCTACACCGGTATTGCTAAATAATATATTGTTTTGAAGTGTCAGCTTCTTGGTTATCGAAGCATTTATTCCTAGACTTATGTTTAAACGCGTAACATCATTACCAGGAACAAAACCTTGCTCTTTTGTGTAAGAGGCCGAGCTATTATACCCTACCTTTTCATTGCCGCCAGTGAAATTTAAATACGTATTGGAAGCAACTCCTTTGCGAAAGAATTTGCTAATATCTTGCGCAGCATCATATTTTATTCTGTTAAAAAGGTATTGCGGATAGGCATCTCTTAATGAAGTTGTTCCTAAAAATTGGTATGGATGACCTACTGAATCAATTTCAGAAAAATCTGGACCCCAATTGCTAAAGAAGGCGCCATATAAACCTTGGAAACCGTTACCCCAGCTGTTTTGAAATTTGGGAAGTGACGCAACTTCAGTAACGTTCACGGTTTGTTGAACAGTAAGTTCGGCATTTTTCTTGCCTTTGCCTGATTTGGTGGTTACCAAAATAACTCCATTTCTTCCTTGGTCACCGTATAAAACAGTTGCTGCTAGACCTTTAAGCACACTTAGCGACTGAATGTTATTTGGATCCAAATCTAAAAAACGGCTGGGGGTTACCGCTGCTCCGCCAGTTGAAAATCCAGAGCCGTTATTTGTTGCCGAGTTAAAAGGAACTCCATCTACAACAAAAAGAGGTTGCGTGCTTCCGCTCAACGAACTATATCCTCGAATATTTATACTAGATCCCGATCCTGAAGTACCACCAGTAGGCGAGATATTGACACCAGGAATTTTACCTTGCAAAATTCTAGCTACATCTTGTTGTGGCCTAGCTGAAAGCTGATCGGCACCCACTGTTGACACAGCATAGCCCAAGGCTTTCTTTTCTTTGGCCGCTCCTTGACCCACTACCACTACTTCTGAAAGTTGGGTCACGTCTAAGCCCAACGAAATATCCACCACAGAGCGTTCACCAATCTCAACTTCGGTGGATTTTAGACCGATGAACGAAAACACCAAAAATTGACTCCCGCCACCGCTCACCAAAAGGCTATATTTGCCTTCTGCGTCTGTAACAGTTCCGTTTGCTGTGCCTTTTAAAAGCACGCTCACGCCTGGCAAAGCAGTTCCGTCTTCAGACGAAGTGACCTTACCCGATACCGTTTTCTCTTGCGCCCATGCAGCACTGCTTATTAGCAACAGCAGGAAGAGAAATTTCGTCAGTAAAAATTTCTTCATAATAGTTTAGGTTAGTTAATAATTAATTAATAATCACAATTATATGAAAACAGTGATGTTAATTCAATAAAATAATGAAGTATTACTATTATTTTGATTTGCGGCTTAAAAAAAGCCGTTTATTGTGCGTTTTTAGCACATAAAGTTTTTTTATGAATAGCAATTAATCAAAAAAAAATAATTTCCCGGCTTTTTTAAGGTAGGAGGTTAAATCGAGTTTGAGTGATACAATGAAATTCTGGAGCTACCTCACAATTACAAACTCTATTCTTCTGTTTTTTTGTCTGTTTGTTTCCGAATTGTTATCCACCAAAGGCTTTGAGGCCCCATAACCCTTGGCGGACGTTCTAGCCTTATCAACCCCTTTTGCTGCTAAGAAATCGATCACTGATTGTGCTCTTTTTTGCGAAAGCTTGATGTTGTACTCATCCGAGCCCTTGTTATCCGTGTGGCCAGCCACTTCTATTACAAGTGCTGGGTTATCAACTAGAAATTTTACCACATTAGCCAGTTCAGGATAAGATTCTGGTTTAATCTCGTATTTATCGTAGTCAAAAAAGATATTGTTTAAAAGGGCCGATGCTCTTTGCCTTATGGGTTTCAATTCAATATCGAGGGTTATCGGTTTTACCGCTTTGGTTGAATCGATTTCAAAATTATAGGTTTTAAAAAGATACCCCTTTGCCGAAACGAACAATGAATAGTTGGCGCCTTTACTTAACACAAAGAGATAAGATCCATTTATAGAATCGCTTTCAACCAATGCTACTTTTTCACTTTCCTTTTGGTTTGAGAGTTCGATAGTTGCCTTAACTGGTTGGGAGGTTTCGGTGTCTGTAACGATTCCTTTCACCGAAAAGCTTTTCTTTGCTAGCTGTTTTTCTTTTGGAATGGAGGTAGTGTAAATCTTCGAAAGCCCATGATTATTGACATCGGCTTTGGAAAAATAGGCCTCTGTGCCATCTGAAGTGACAAAAAAAGAAAATTGATCTTCGAAATCATTTAAGGGTGACCCCAGATTCATGGGTAAAGTCCAACCATTTTTCAATTTTTCGGATTGATAGATGTCGTAACCACCGTAACCAGGATAGCCATTCGAGGAGAAATAAAGGGTTTGACCATTAACATGCATAAAGGGAGAGATCTCATCAAATTTTGTATTCACCGAATTCCCAAGATTTTGGGCTTTGGTCCATTTTCCCGCTTCGTCCTTCTTGGTCATCCAAAGGTCGTAACCGCCAAGCCCACCTTTTCGGCTTGATGAAAAGTAAAGCACTCTGCCGTCTGCCGAAAGGGAAGGCTGCCCTTCCCATTCACTGCCATTTACCAACGGCCCGAGGTTCACTGGCCTTGTCCAGTCATTCCCAACCCTTTTGCTTTCAAACAAATCACACCGTCCATAAGTAATGCCACCACACATGGTAAAAATCAGCTGTCTGCCATCCGCTGAGATAGAGCAAGCACCTTCTTGCAAGTTTGAGTTTATGTTATCTGAAACAGAAGCAGGCTTTCGCCAGCCTCCGCGATTATTTTTAGACGTGAACACAATATCTTCATTTTCATTTACGCCAGAGCCATAGCGAATAGTAAAGAACAACTGAGAATTGTCGGCAGTGAGAACTGGAAAATATTGATTTGGATAGCTGTTTACCGAATCATTAAGGGGTTTGTAAACGTAATCCAACTTCTCACCTCTGTATTGTATTCCATACTCCGCTTGCTGCAGCCAAACTGAAGCTCGTCCAATTTTACCGCTATTAATTTTCTCTTCGTTCAGGAATAGTCCAAGTTTCGTTTTGCTTTCTTCATACTTCCCCAAACGAAGGTAGTTATCACCTAATTCATAGAGATATTCCCTTCGATGCTTTCCATCCTTCGCTAATGGAAGTCCTTCTTCCAAATAGTTGGTAGACTGAATAAGTTCTTGCTTCGCGCGGTAGATGAGCCCCAAGCGAAAATAAGCCTCTTCAAAATTTTTATCTTTGCTAAGTGCTTGATTTAATAAGTCGATTGCCTTGTCGTACTCTCCCTTCACCCGAAAATTATCGGCATCTAAAAACAACCCAATTGCCTTTTTTGATGTCGTGCTATATTGGCTCTGCGACCTGGCTGGCAAGACCCCTAAAAGACTCATCAAAATAGCTAGGCAAATCGACTTTTTGGTCATCACTTTTTTATGTTATCAATTGCAATCTACTTTAACCTCATTAGTAATGCCGTTCATCCAAAACAATATTTCATTGGAGTTAACTTCGCTGAGTTTAATGGCAACAGGTTTTTGAATTTCAAAATCAACCAAAAACAAGAAGGGAGTTTTACTCCTCCCCCAATGATTTAATGTTTCTATAAATTCATGCTTGGTCATTCATTATGGAATGTTCATGTACTTATGGGTCTGAAGTGATATCTTCCATTTTGGATTTGCCTTTACGTAATCCACAATCAATGGAGTGATTTGTTTTTCTTTCGACCATTCGGGCTGAAGAAAAAGTTCACACGCTGGGTTAAGTAATCCAGTAAAACTTTCAGCCCACGCAAAATCACTCGGGTGATAGATGACTACTTTCAACTCATGGGCACGTTTAAAAACGGAGTTATCTGGCGACTTAAATTTCTTGGGTGAAAAGCAAACCCAGTCCCATTCTCCGGTTAAGGGATAAACCCCCGAAGTTTCAATGTGAGTGCGCAATCCTTTTTCTTTTAACTGGCGAGTAAGAGCACTCAAGTTATGCATGGCGGGCTCTCCTCCAGTAATAACCACTATCTTAGTTCCTGAAAGCTGAGCTGTTGTTGCAAGCTGTTTTATTTCAAGTTGTGGATGTAAAGAAGCATCCCACGATTCTTTCACATCGCACCAAACACAGCCAACATCACAACCGCCCAATCGAATAAAATATGCCGCGTGGCCTTGAAATTTCCCTTCTCCTTGAATCGTGTAGAAATGTTCCATTACTGGTAATTTCAAATTCAAAATTTCAGGTTCAAGATTCAAAGGCATTCTAAATTCAAAATTTCAGATTCAAGATTTGAATATTCAATTTTCTAAGGATTCAGGTTTTCAGTAGCTCTCAATGTGTTCAAAAGCAAAGAAGCAATGGTCATGGGGCCAACGCCTCCAGGTACTGGCGTTATAAATGAACATTTAGGCGCAACTGCATTAAAGTCGACATCGCCCTTTAAAGCATAGCCGTTTTTAAATTTCGGTCCTTCTACACGGGTAGTTCCCACATCTATTACTACTGCTCCTTCTTTCACCATGTCAGCGGTAATAAGGCCTGGTTTACCAACGGCAACTACAAGAATATCGGCTTGCTTTGTAACACTTTTCAAATCAACAGTGTACTTATGGCAAATGGTTACTGTTGCATGGCCTTGCTGAACAAGCATCATGCTTAATGGTGCTCCCACCAATCGACTTGCGCCAACAATCACACAATTCTTGCCTTGTGTTTCAATATTGTATCTCCTCAACAATTCCATCACACCAAACGGAGTGGCTGGCATTAGCAACGGATTTTTTGAAATAATACTTCCGAAATTATGATTGGTAAATCCATCCACATCTTTATCGGATCGTATTCTTTCGGTAATGCGTTCAACAGAAATATGAGGCGGTAATGGCAACTGAACAATAAATCCATCTACATCTTCATCATCGTTTACATGGTCAATGTGCTTCATTAATTTCTCTTCACTAATGGTGTCAGCAAAGCGCATCATGGTATAGTGAAAACCAACTTCTTTACAAGCCTTCACCTTATGATCAACATAGGTTTGGCTCGCTCCATCATCGCCTACCAGAATAATGGCTAGGTGTGGAATTTTTTTATTTAGCTTTTTTCGCTCAGCTACTTTCGTGGACAGCTCAGTTTTTATTTCTGTGGAAACTTTTCTACCGTCTATCAGTGAGTAAGTTGTTACTTCTGTCATTTACTGTTTGTTCCCTTTAAAAATTCTTTTGGCATACCCGGCACTAAGCCATGTTTCTTCTTAATCCTTCTCACTACCAACCAGTGCTCGATAAACTCGCCCGCCAGTTTTTTATGTAAAAGCTTTGCCTTCACTAGTTCTTCCTGCTTTTTTTTCAGGGCGGCTTCGGCCTTTTTTAGTTCGACCAAGTAGGCAGGCTTGGCTTTCTCAACTTTCGGTTTCGAAATCTTTTGTTTTGCCATGTTATTTGATTGGATTCTTTTTTATGTAGTCCAAAAAATATTTGTTTATTTCATTTTGTGATTCAATAGATTGCTTCAATCGCTCATCAAACAGTTCCATTCTTTTTTCACCCTGCTCCAGCCGGGTCTCGATTTTTACCATGCGCTTGATAGTCAGTTCTAGTCTTTTGTCAAATGCACGCATTCGCTCATCAAAAGCTTCCATTCTTCGATCTTCCGCTTCTCTTCGGGTCTCGATGTTGGCTAACTGGATCAACATGTCAGCAATTACTTCGTCAAAATTCCTTTCCATCAGAATCAAAATTTGTCATTACTCTATCTTTAGCACAGCCATAAATGCTTCTTGCGGAATTTCTACATTTCCAACCTGACGCATGCGTTTCTTTCCCTTCTTTTGCTTCTCTAACAATTTGCGCTTACGCGAGATGTCTCCACCATAACATTTTGCCAACACGTTTTTACGAATGGCACTCAGTGTTTCACGCGCTACGATTTTTTGGCCGATAGCAGCTTGTATGGCGACCTCGAACATATGGCGAGGAATTAGCTCTTTTAATTTTTCACACAGCTTGCGTCCCCACTCTTGGGCTTTTTGTCGGTGCACAATAGCCGAGAGCGCGTCAATCTTTTCGCCATTTAATTGCACATCCAATTTTACCATGTCGCTTTCGCGCATATCCATCAAATGATAATCTAATGACGCGTAGCCTTTGGAAATTGTTTTCAACTTATCGAAAAAGTCAAACACAATTTCAGCTAACGGCATTTCGAAGGTAAGTTCAACACGGTCGGAGGTTAGGTAAATTTGATTTTTAATCTGGCCACGTCTGTCCATGCAAAGTCCAATAATCGGCCCAATGAATTCAGACTTAGAAATAATTTGCGCCCGAATAAACGGTTCTTCAATAAAATCCACTGTAGTGGGATCGGGCATTTCAGAGGGCGCATTAATGTCAAGTACTTTGCCATTGGTAAGCGTGGCTTTGAATTGCACGGATGGCACTGTGGTGATTACCGTCATGTTGAACTCACGTTCCAAACGCTCCTGAATAATTTCCATGTGAAGCATCCCTAAGAAGCCGCATCGAAAGCCAAAGCCAAGTGCAGCCGATGTTTCGGGCTCCCATACTAAACTGGCATCGTTTAATTGCAGTTTTTCCATGGAAGCGCGAAGCTCTTCAAACTCGGAAGTCTCGACCGGATAAATACCCGCAAACACCATTGGCTTTACATCTTCAAAACCTTTTATCGCCTCGCCTGGATTTGAAACTAATGTGATCGTATCACCCACTTTCACCTCTTTCGCCACTTTAATACCTGAAATCAAGTAGCCAACATTGCCCGCGCTGATCTCGTTGGTTGGAAATTTATCTAGCTTTAAAACACCAATTTCATCGGCACCATATTGCTTATCGGCATTTACAAATTTGATCTGGTCATTTTTACGCATGGTGCCGTTGAAGACACGGTAATAAACTTCTATGCCCCGGAAGGAATTAAAAACGGAATCAAAAATCATTGCCTGCAGCGGGGCTTTTGGATCGCCTTTTGGTGCTGGCACTCTGGCCACTACCGCTTTCAAAATATCCTCAATACCGCGGCCTTCTTTTGCACTTGCTTTGATTATGGAGTCGCGGTCGCACCCAATAAGCTCAACAATTTGATCGGCCACTTCATCGGGCATTGCCGATGGAAGATCGATTTTGTTCATCACCGGAATAATTTCCAAGTTGTGTTCCAACGCCAAATAAAGATTGGAAATAGTTTGAGCCTGAATGCCTTGAGCGGCATCTACAATCAACAAAGCTCCTTCACAGGCCGCAATGGATCGAGAAACTTCGTAAGAAAAGTCAACGTGCCCAGGCGTATCAATTAAATTGAGGATGTATTCTTTTCCATCTTGCTTATAATTCATTTGGATAGCGTGGCTTTTGATGGTAATGCCCTTTTCGCGCTCCAAATCCATATTATCAAGTACTTGCGCTTGCATTTGGCGGTTGGTAACCGTGCCTGTAAACTCTAAAAGCCTATCGGCCAATGTGCTTTTTCCGTGATCGATGTGTGCTATAATGCAAAAATTGCGGATGTTTTCCATACCTACGCTAAAACAATAGTTTATTAAGCGGCAAAGGTAGCGGATTTTCGGATGTTTGAGAGTAAGAACAGCCTTTCGGCAAGAAAATTCTAGTTGGTCTTCAGCACGCCACCTACTACCGACCAAAACTGATCAACGGGCGAAGTTATCTTGTGTAAAATGTTTAATTGGTCGGGGGAGCTTGAATTCCGAATGTAAACTTTAACAGCTTTTGCTTGTCGATTCCAAATCAATTCTTTGTCCGACTCGCATTGCTCCGGAGCACTATTGCTTTGTAAAAAGTAGGCACTATTTGCTCCTACTATTTTTGTGTTACCATTTTCTTCTACTAGAACAGCTGTTTTTTCGTCAACACCAATGCCAAGTGGAGATACTAAGTTGAAATCTTTAATTGCTTTAGCCAAAAAAACTACATGTCTTCCTTGGCGGGCTCTTTGCGAATAATGCTGATCGGCAAGTACATTTTTCAAAACGGGAATAGAAATAAAACTTTTACTGATGCTTACCAAAGAGTTGTAGGGATTGGCCAGCGCCTCTTCCGATACAACCCCACCATTTTTTGCGTCAAATACATACTCGCTTAAAACTGCACATCCAGCGCTCGTTCCACCGATGGGTACTTTCTTCGTGTCAATCAGATATTGAATTGCTTTTGAAACCTCCGTGTCTGTCCAAAATTTTACATAGTCACCTTGATCGCCTCCGGCAATAAAAAGCGCTTCAGCATTTCTTATCTTATCTCTCGTTTCGGTAAGATTTGCTTTTTCCTTCGAATCGATCAAAAGTGTTTCAACAGAATTTAAGTTTCCTAAACTTTTTATGTACTCGTTATACCCCGTTGAACCAGACGCCCTGATAACCACGAAATCGCCACCTCCACTTTTGCTGATCATCCATTGAATGGCCTCGTCCACGTCAGTGCTACCGCCCATTAACACAACACCAAATTGAGTTGTAGTTTTCACATCTGCGGCATCACCCGTCAAGCCAATACTTACAGAAATAGGTTTCGTTGCGGAGGGTTGTGCACAACAATCGCTGCTATCGCTGCAAGCAATTAGTACAGAAAATAAAAACAGGTAAATAGAAAATAGGCTCTTCATTTTCTTTTGCGATTAAATAAAAATCAAACTTAATCACATTTTGAAAAAAATGTACGCTATCGATCAATAAGTATAATCTGCTGCCTGAACCAACTTCATTGAAACCAAGGCGCAGAAGTGCTTGTCATCTTGAGAAAGTGAAAACTCACATTGGTGCATCGTTAGAATTCTATTGCAAATCCAAAGCCCCAACCCCAAGCCACTGCTTTGAGGCTCTGCTTTGTAAAATTCGTCCTTTAGCCGATCCAACGATGAGAGTGGTTTCAGTATTGGGTTTATAAACTTTACGTGCAAGCTTTTCTCTATTTCCAAGAGTTGCACTGTTATGACTGAGCCGTAAGGGGAGTATTTCACAGCATTCTCCAGCAGATTAACAACACATGTTTCCATCATATCGAAGTCAATGTCTGCACTCATAACTTTCTCTTCCAAGCTAACTTGAATGGAACTTCCTTTATCTTGGACTAAGTATTTAATTTTTTTTATTGCTGAAAAAACAACCTCGCTGAACTCATATAATTTTCTGTTCAGCGAAATAGTTTCGGTTTTTAGCTGACTGATTAAAAGAAAGTTGTGGATGACATGATCGAGCCGTTCCACCTCGCGCAAATTGCTATCGAGTATTTTTGCCACATCCGAACCAAGGCTTTTTCTTAACGCCAACGTAAGCTCCGCTTTCATGACCGTGAGCGGAGTTTTCAATTCATGTGCCGCTGAGGCAAAAAAGTTTGTTTGATTTTTTATGGACAGTTCGATACGCTCCAGCATCGAGTTGATTGCCCTAGCAAGCTCTTGGTATTCATCTTTTGCTTTCGGTACAGGTACTCGTTCAATACTGTTGGATGCATTTACCCGCGTGCTTGCCGCAACGATTTTCATTACTGGCGAAAGGCTAAAGCCGGTAATGATATAAACGAAGACACCCGCCAGCAATATCGATGCTGAAGTAGCATAAAAAAGATAGCTCGTTAGTTCGGCTAAAGAAGACTGAAGCTGCTTATTGCTTCGCATTAATGTTAGAAGGACAACACTCGACGAGTATTCAATCTTTCGTTTTACCGTGACAAAAGCGAGCGTATCTTGCTGAAAATAGTCTACAAAGTAGAACGACTGGTCGAGTGGTGGAAAGGAGGGTGAAGAAAAAAGTTCTTCAAAATAAATTTCTTTATTCAATTGAATCTTCTCTCTGAAGCCCGCTTTAGGTAATGGAATTTCGCGCGGATCGAGCCTCACTTGATCTATGAGTTTTTCCGCTTCAAATTTTAGTTCTTTTATATCTGCTTCTACCAAGATTTTTTTGATTTTTTGATAGATGATGTAATTGATAGGCAAAATGATAATTAGAAATACGCCAAAGAACAACAAGGACGTTTTGGTTCTGACACTTGAGAAAAAATATGATTTCAATCTATTTGCACGTTAACTCTCCCTCAATATAGTAACCCATTCCCACTTTCGTGTGAATCTTAGATTGGCTAGTTTTTTCGATCTTTTTTCTTAGTTGAGAAATGTGCACTTCTATTACGTTACTACCCATATCAAAGGCAATTTCCCACACTTTCTCTGCCATCTCCGTTTTGGTTACTACCCGATTACAGTTGGCAAGCAGGAGTTCAAGCAGCAAAAATTCTCTATTTGTTAATGGAACAAATTCATCTGCTACGGTCACTTTTCGTTGCATCAGGTTCATTTCTAAATCACCAACTTTGTATATTGAACAACTACCCTGATTTTTCTTTCTAGTAACAGCTCTTATCCTTGCCAGTAATTCACCAAAGTCAAAAGGCTTTTTGATGTAATCAGCAGCGCCCTTGTCCAACCCATCAATTACATTATTTGAATTAGTCAACGCACTAACAATAATTACGGGCACTTTCACATTGAAACGCTTCATGTTGTCTAGTACTTCAAGTCCACTTTGGCCGGGCAACATTATATCAAGTAGCAAAAGGTCATACTCATTTACGGATACCATTTCTAGGCCAGTGCTTCCGTTGGTCGTGGCATCAACTACGTAGCCATTTTGCTCAAGACCTTTTCTTATAAAGTCATTTAAACGAGGTTCATCTTCGATCAACAATATTTTCATTCTGTTAATTTGGTTTTAGGGACACTGATTCGCCTACTAACACATTTTGATGATCAATCAATTTATGGTTGATTGCTGAAAAAGGTTTTGCCATCAATCACAATCTTTTTAGGAACAACTATTGTATACTCTTTCTTATAAATTTCTCCCTTCTTTTTAATCCTTTCTTTACCTTGAATAATCACTTCTTTGCCTCGTTGTAATAATCTGCCAATCTGTTCGGCTATCCCTGGGTCAGGTTCAAAATAGTATTTACCAGCTACAATAATACTTACAATCGAGCCTCTACCTGTTTTGTTTATTCGCGTGATTTTTCCACTTAACTCTACAGGTTTATGGTCATGTTCTACATCCGCTCCACCAAAAAAACCAAATTCGTCAATATAGAGTGTGTCTTTGCCTTGAATGACTGCTTGGAGTTCCGGTAAATCTAGCTTTGATAGATCATAAACGCGGCCGTGGTAGATTTTTAAATCACTGTCAGGTTTTAAAAACTTTTTTACTTTTTCTGCCTTATCGCTGGGAAAGGATAATTTGATTTCATTTCCCGAGGGCGTTGAGAATTTTACTCCGATACAGACCTCATTTTGTTTAAACAAAAAAGACTTCAACCTCCCAGTGAATCTGTTTAAAAGGCCGAGCGTATACACTTCTTTTACTCCATCAACAGGGTATTTGCCGCCCTCAAAACCAGCTAACCTATAGCCAACAAAAGAGACGGAATCCCCTACTTCCATATTCGCACAAGGATTATAATAACGGTCGATCTCCTTATTGAATGCTACCAAACCGTTTTGAAGAAGGATTCCTTTGCGAAAATCCCCTTCGCTATAAAATGTTAATACTTTTCTGTCGATAAATATTCTAGGTCTTTCCTTCTCCACCCGTTCATAATAATCAGATTCCAACGGCTTTAGCTTATAAATTTCATTTCCAACCGTGACTTCGATGATCACATCCTGAATAAAGTTTCTGATAAAGCCCTTTAAATCAGGACTTGCAGTATGATACATTTCCCGCCCCTTCGCATTTATAGAAGCCTTTACAGTAGCCCTACTGCCAACCTTTACCTTTTCAAATAATAGCCGCCCGTAAATAGGATTAAACACAAAAGGCTCCTCCCGGCCGTCTACATTTAGAAACAACCTGGAATAACTAAAGCTCCGCCCAGGTTCTATAGCAGCGACCACTCCAGCGTAGTCTTTTATTTCATAAGTGACTTGGGCAAGTAAAATAGACTTTGAAAAAAGTAAAAAGGAAATGGTAAAAAGGCGCATATCAAATAATTTTACTTCAAAAGTAAAATCACCCTCTAAAGTTAGCCTTAACTAGGGATTAATTTTTCTTAACAGGATTTAAAAGAAGACTTCTAAGATATTTGATACACGAAAAAATAAAATATAAGCAATGGTGCCAAATAAGTATAAAACATGATAAGAAAACTTTCGAGAATCGACCTGTCAGTCAGGTAATAATAGGAATAGCCAATCAAACATATTTTCATAACCAAAAAAAAGTCGATTGATTGCAATATATATGACTTAGGAAAAGCCAGATCTTCGTTGTTAGTTGCCAACGAAAAGGCCGAACCGAAATGGAAGTTAAAAACTTCGCTAGAACGAAAAGTTCCTAACGAAGCAAACCAACAAATAGTAAAAACCTCGCTGACAATCTCCACTGAAATACAAAAAACAGCAAGGTTAAAGAGTTCCTTGGACGATAACCCTGTTCTTACTACATAATTTGTTATTGACATTAGGAAAAACATAATTAGGATTGAAGCAAAAAAAGCAATCAAAAGAAAAAAATATTTAAAAGACCTAAATGTATTTGTTGCTGATTTATACTCGTCAAAATTAGTACCTGTATACTCGGCAAGCAATTGATCGTTTGAAATCAGGTATTGATGTTTAACAACAATTACAAGCAGGTACACGAAAACAGAAATCAAACACGTAGCAATGGGGTTTATGCTAAATACGCTATTTTTTCTTGCTTCGATATCCATTTTTTATGAATTGGTCATTTAGATTCTGCTTTCTCTCTAAGGAAAATATATCTTTATCAGTTATAGGATTTAATGAGACCATATTATAAGTTTGCCAAAATTCAGGATTGAAAGGGAATGGCTTCTCATAAACATCCACATCGTCATTTTCCTTCTCTTTATGGCGAATTTTTTGGTTATGTTGCTTAGCATTAATCATATTAACTAATATGATCGACTCTTTGTAGCTCTGTTCGTTGTTGGCGAATTGCGAACCATCAACAGGTTCAAAAACCGATATAAATAGGGGATAGTATCTCGATCCTATTTTTTGGTACTCGATAGTTTTTTTAACTCGACAAACACCGGGTACTAGGCTGATTTTTTTGAACAGGTTAAAAGTAGAGTTTTTTTAATTTTAACCTAACAAAACAGTCAAATGAAAAAGATGCGCTTTACCGAGGCCCAGATTATTGGGATACTCAACGAACAGT
>JBIKRT010000086.1:0-18873 GCA_044349005.1 Cyclobacteriaceae bacterium | reverse complement strand
TCGTCTATGCCTCATCTTATTGCTCGAAGAGTTGGTCTCCACCAGAGCTCTCCTCCTCTTCAGGTGAGGCCGGAATATTAAGCACAATCAATCAAAAAAGCACCAACCATTTTTCAGTACATTACCTAGATGTACAACCTGTGCTGTTGTCTTTTACTTGTGCGGTATAATTATCACTTGTAAGCCCAGTGGGGGTTAGCGTTGTTGAGTTTTGGTTCGTGGCTACTGGCCCTCCTGAAGTAGACACAACAGCACCAGAAGTTCCAATTCCTCGATACCAATTATACTCCCATTGCCCTGTCCCTGTAGTTGCTACCCTTAGCTGGCCAGAAGGGTTGCCACCCGCACACGCTTTTTGCTCATTTAATACGGTCGTGGTAAGCACTGGTAAAGTAATATTATCCAATACAGCGGCAGTAACAGCGTTTGCAATGCAGCCTAAAGCAGTATTAGTAACTGTAACTGTGTAAGAACCCGCCTTACGCCCACCTAATGTGGAGGTGACGGTAGGGAAAGTTGAGGCAGTAGGTGGCGGGATAGCGGGAGAAGCCGTGGTAGCTCCATCAAACCAAGCATAACTATAAATATGACCATTCTTTTGATTTGTATCAGTTGTCACTGTTGCCCTGACCGTGCCATTGAAAGCGGCTGGTGCACCACAAACGGAATTAGGTGTTGTTGTGAGAGCAATAATCGGTTTTGAGCTATTGTCAGCAAGCAAAAGAGTCGAGGTTTTTTTACAATTGGTGGCAGAGGTCGTTACCTGGACAGTGTAGTTTTTACCAGCACCTCCTTGCAGAGCACTAGCAGTTGTGGAGGTGGAAGGCAATACGGGCGAAGCGGTGGTTAATCCATCAAACCACGCATAAGTTGAACCTGTGGTGGGCGAAGTAACGGTTACCGAACCATTTTTCAAAAGTGGATCGCAGTTAGTAGATGGTACCGAACTCATTGTAATGGTAGGTAACACAGTTGCATCCGCCACGGTGGCAGTTACAGGATTAGAGGTACAACCCAACGAATTATTTTTTACAGTAACGGTATAAGAACCTGCGTTTAATTTAGGCAAAGCACCGTTGGGTATGGTTACTGGCGAACCAGAGGCGGTGCGGGTGTCGGTACCAGCTGATGGCCCGCCTGTAATGGCGTACGTAAAGGTCTGGCCACTTTTTCTGTTCCTATCTGTTGTAGTGCCAGTGATGCTGCCGTTAAAGTCGGTAATCAAGCCACCGAGGGCGCAAATCGAATTAGCAGTAGTTGCCAACGAAAGCACGGGCAAAGCACTGTTATCGGCAATGTTTTGCGTGGCAGTGTTTACGCAGCCTGTGGCTTTGCGGGTAACGGTAACTCTATAATTGTTGCCCGCTTGAAGGTTGCTTACCACACTAACGATATTTTGATGCGGGGCGTCTTCTACATTCGTACCTGTTCCCCCTGCGCCCGTCCAAACGTACGAAAAATCGTCTGTACCACTACTTGGATTATTAACGTTTACTTGTGCAGTGCCATTAAAACCCAATCCGTCCGCGCATCGCGTATTTGGGGCGGGTGCTACAGTTAAATCAGGCAAGATCAAATTATTATTCACTGTAACGGTAACCGGATTTGAAAGACATTTGAGTCGATCGTTGAGGACGGTCACCGTATACTGCTGCCCCCCGTTGAGATTATTTAATGCTGTGCTTCCACTAAATGTTTGCCCTGTTGTGGTAGGAGTAGTGGGATTGGGCGTGGCAGTTCCTGTTCCATTGTACCAATTATAGGTGTAGGTATCGGTACTCACTCTATTGTTGTCGGTAAGTCTATTTTTTGAAACCGAACCATTGTAATTAAGAGGGCTCACCAAGGGTGTGCAGATAGTATTAGTAGCGGTGTTTAGCGTCAAGACGGGCGCGGCACTCACATCTTGCAACAACACGGTAGCGGTGTTCTCACAGCTGGAAATTTCAGAAGTAACTTTCACAGTAAAGAAGTTGTTGGAACCTCCTTGTTGCCTATCAAGTATTCTGGACGTCTCTCCTGGAATGGGAGTGCCTGTGGCAGTTTTTCCAACATACCATTCATAGCCAATTTGATCAGGTGCTTCTGAGTTGGGTGAAAATACGGTAAGTGTTACTCTTCCGTTGGCGGCACCTCCTGGGCAATTAGTGGAGCCTGTTTGCGCAACACTAATAGTGGGCGGCACAGGGCTATTGTTAATGGCCTGGCTTACCGGATCGGAAATACAATTCAGCGTTTTATCTTCTACAAAAACCTCGTACGTTCCACCCTTTAACCCAATAATTTGATTGCCTGTGGCAGCAATAGCTGGCGAACCCGCGGGCAAGGTTTGCCTCCAGGTATACACATAGGTATTTAGGTTACCGGTAGGATCGTTTGGATTAGAGGCGAATGTAGCTTTTAGAGTCCCCAAATAAACGGAGGCATCACAGCTTGAGTTATCGCTCTTGGCCAATGCCAGCGAAGGTTTGAAGGCGTTATTGCTGATGCTTACTACTCTCGTTCCTGAGCACGTAGAGGTTCTATTGGTAACTTTCACGGTATAACTTCCTGCGGCCAGGTTGGTAATTGCCGCAGTGGTGGCCAATGGCCTAGGCAGAGCGGCACTGGTGGTATCGCTGCCCATAAACCAGCGGTATGAATAGGTACCCCCAATGGTAACGGAGGCCGTGGCCCTCGCATTTGATTTGGTGACATCGCAACTGGTAAGGTCTACTTTGTCAATTCTTATGCGCGCAGTAGTAGGGTGTTGGTGACATCGCCCACGGTGATGGTGGCCCGGCTGGAAGTACATTTGGTGGCCCTGTCCTCGGCCACCAGCGTATATTGGCTGGCAGCAAGCGCAGTATAATTGGATGCTGCGCCCGCTGCAGGCTGTTCAAAGAAATTGCTGGCGGCCGGGGTAAGGGTAGGGCTTCCTATATTTCCGTTGTACCAGTAATAGTTAAAGGTAGCGCCAGGCAGCCCTGTGGCCGTTGCCCGTATGCTTCCGTTGACGGGATTACAGGTACTTTGAGCCACACTAGTAGGGGCAATGGAAGGCGTAGTCCTGTTGTTGGTCATATTTATGGTGCTGATGTTGGAGCAGCCAGTTTCCACGTTGGTGGCCAACACGGTATAGCTTCCTGCCGCAATATTTGAGAGAACAGCTTGAGCGGCTGTACCTGGCGCAGCCGTTTGCCCGGTAACGGCCGTGGCCACCGAGTTCGCTCCCGTATACCACGTGTAGGTAAAGCCTCCCACGGCAGGCAAACCACTAACGTTAACGGCTGTGGCTGTCAACACTCCATTCGGGGCGGTGGCATCGCATGAAAATTGGCGCGTAGTAAGCGCAGAACTTACGGTAATCCCGCTGGTAGAGACAACTACCACGGTAAATGAGTTAGAAGCGCAAGCGGTAGCGGTATTGGAGGCTACCACCGTGTACGATCCAGGTAACAAGTTATTATAGGTTGGGCCAACGAAATCTGGCGAGGGCTTTACGGCACCGCCATTGTACCAACGAAAGGTAAAGCCTGCCGTCACTCCGCCTACGTCTGCGGACGCGCTGCCTGAATTAGCCGGATTACAAAGTGCAGGCCTCACGTTAGCTGCCAGCACTTGTACAGTGGGCACCACGGTAAGGTCTGGCACGGTGGCCGTCAAAATAGTGTTACAATTGGATGCTTTATCAGTTACCAGCACAGAGTACGTGCCGCCACGCGCACCGGATAACACGTTGCTTCGGGATAAGACGGGGCTAGTGCCGATCACCGCACCGGTGTACCACTCATAATTGTAGTCGGTTATGGGCGCACCTCCTGTGGGGGTGGCAGTAAGTCTTCCATCGGGACTGCCGCAATTGGTAAATGGGTTATTCACTGCAATGGTCGCGCCAAACGCCTTGGTAGCGGTACCTACCACTACCACTTCGGAGTCTGATCTACATCCGGCAGCATTGTTTACTGAAAATACCGAATAAGTACCAGCCGCTAATCCATTCCACTGCGCACCTGTGAAAGCCGCAGCCGAAATACTACCGGTTGTAGCGCCATTGAACCAATAAAAGGTATATCCTGCGGTTACCTTCGTTACGCCTTCCAGTTTGTAGGCCTGCACTGTTCCATTGGGGTTGGCAGGAAGTGAACCACATTTTATCTGATCGCTGCCTTCCGCAGTAAGTTTAAAATTAGTAGGTACAATTGGCACCGACACAAAATTGTTGGTATAAATACATTCAATGATAGTGCTGTTAGGTTGTGCAATTGGGCTTGGCATGGTAGTGCCGGCATCGTTCAACGAAGCGAAAAGGGTAAAGGAGCCGCCCGTTCCGACCACATTCATATTCACCACTTTCCGCAGCGAGTCGGGTTTGAATTGGTTAAGGGCAATTGTCTGTGTATTTAACTTTTGTGCACCTGGCTTCGTGGGATCGCCATTGTAAAACGTAATCGGCATATTACCTGTGAGAATCAAATCGCCTACATTTTCAACGGTAAAAGAAACCGTGAAATTGGTGTTGGGGCACGTAGGGGTTGTAAACGTGAGCGGCCCATTAAATGCCAAGTCAGGAGAAGGATAGGTAGGACACGCTTTAGAATCTAATATCGGTGATTGATTGAGAAAGGTATTCAGTGGTTTGCCTGGCCTGCAAGGGGCTACTCCGCTGGCTGAAATCAACTGATGCTGTTGTTGCGACCGGGGTATGGTTAAATCATCGTTTACGTTTACATTAAAGTACGCGTGCTGGTTCCATACTTTTCTGGCTGGCACCCATGGATTCAAATTCGACTTAAACATTCGCACTTGTCCAAAAACGTTGTCCGCCAACACGTTAATATCAGTGCCGTTATTGGTGGCGCAGGTCACACAAATTTCGGTAGCTCCGTCCGCATCGGCATCTACCACAATGGGGTATTCATTCGCTGTTCTAGACTTACAAACTGCTGTGGCAAAGGCATTTCCGGTTTTTCCATCGATGATGTAAAGATTGGCTTCATCGCGGTAAACAATTTCGTTGGCACCGTCATTGTTAAAGTCAAAAACAGTAGTACTGGTAAATCCAGAGGTTAACTCTGAAATTGTAACTGCCCACTTCAAACTAAAATCATCGTTGAGCGCAAACAGCCTGGAACCCGAAACAAACGTTGCATTTAGCTTTCCGTCTCCATCAATATCGGCCAAGTTTACTCTTCCTGTGCCGTTATACCAACTTGAACCGTTTAGCTGTTTCGGTTGATAGGTTTTAAAATCGTTGTTGGTTACGTCCCAGAAAAAAACAGTGGTGGTAGCTGTGCTAGAAGAGCTGGTTGCGCCATTCATCACAATGTCGAGCTTTCCATCTAAGTTAAAATCTGCCACGCTAGTCTGGCTGGTGACATAACTACCATTAAATTTGGGGAAATAAGTGATCGGACCCAAGGTTGGCAAATCATTAAAACGCTTGGCGATGGCCAAAGAACCCGCACCTGCGGTTCTCGCTCCTAAACTGACGGTGAAAATTTCGCCACCTAACACTAATTCGAGTCCATTGCCTGGCAAGACGTCTACCGCCACAGGCCCAGCATCCACCAAATTCCAGTCGCCAGAACCTGGAACGATGATCGTTCCTGTGCGCGCATCTAAAATCTCGTTTCGATAATACAACTCCACTCGTCCGTCCGAATCGAAGTCAGCAAGGCCAATATCATAGGGCTTGTCATAGGCTTTTACACGCCACAATTGGTTGCCTTGACAATCGAAGGACGTAACGTAATAATCGGTGCCGTCCAATTCGGCAATAAAAATTTCGGCACAATTATCATTGTTGATATTACCTATAGAATGGTCAAAAAATTCGGGATTACCAATGGTGGTAAACGACCTTTGCAGGGTAAGATCAGTACCTTTTAAAATGTAGACTCTTTTTGTTCCCTGATGGGTAGTGACAACATCTGGAATGCCATCTCTGTTTAAATCACCTACCACCACCACGCCCAACGTCATGGCAGTAAGATTTGCGGAAGAAGCAGCCAGCCTCATTCCAAATAAGCTCGTGCTTGGGGGAGGGATTTGGCAGGTTTTATCAGTACCAATGAAATAATTTACGCAGGTAACGTTGTTTGCACAATCGCCATCAAAACAGTCTATCAACCCGTCACCGTCATTGTCGATTCCGTCCCCACAATTAGACTCTTGCGCAAAAGCGGACAGTGTACCAACGAATAAAATACACGCCAGTAAAAAAAGTCCGAGTTTTTTGTTCGTTGTGGCATTGCTTTTTCTTCTCTCGTACATATTCATAAATAACAAATTTAATCAAAAGGATCCAATTTACTTACATCTACCTCACTTTCGTTAGCCTCGAAAAACTACGAGTGGAGCAAAATTGAGGAGCCTAGCTCCATTCACGTTTGAAAATTATATAATCGGTCTATTAAACTGGCAGGCGAAACGCCAAAATGAAGGTTTATGGGGTTAAAGGGCAATGAAATGGAACAGCATGAAAATCCTACGAGCGGGCAATTGAAAAAAACCAATCGAAGCTTACCCGAAGCTATCCCGAAGCTATCTCGAAGGATGATAATCTAAAACAAATGAGCTTTCGATCACGAAAATGAGGGCCTATTCTCGCCTATAGATGAACTCCATCGAACCAGTTTTTAAAATCGCTGACTTTTTCGCGGCTTACGATGATTTCATTCTCCCATTTAACCAACGGGGTGATTTTCAGTCGACTATTGGAATAGACCACTACATCTTGAATGGCGTTGATATTGATAATGTAGGCACGGTTGATTCGGTAAAATAGTCTTGGGTCCAGCACTTCTTCTAAGTTCTCCAACGTGTAATCGATGATGAATTTCCTCAACTGGTTGGTAATCAAGTAAACATCTCGCCCATCGGCATAAAAAAGGCTTATTTGGTCTATCGTTATTGATCTGATGTGGTCTCCCAGCTTGACCATAAATCTATTTTTAATGGATCGGTCGTTTCCCGCAAGGGCTTGCAATGCCTGCGAAGATTTATTTTCATCCCACCTCAGATGCTCGCTCAGTTGTTCCAGCTTTTGCAGGCTGGTTGTTAGATCAGCGAACGTAATCGGCTTAAGCAAGTAATCGATGCCATTTACTTTGAAAGCCTCCAACGCATACTCACTGTAAGCGGTGATAAAAATAACGGGCTTTACTATTTTCACTTTCTTGAAAATCTCAAAGCTCATTCCGTCCACCAATTGCACATCCATAAAAATCAGGTCAATGTCTGATTGATGTTCTTCCAACCATTCTACTGAACCGACCACGGAATCAATGCGCTCGCTAACTTTTATTTCCTGGCTGTATTTCAACAAGTAGCGCTCCAGTTTCTCTGCAGCCAGTGCCTCGTCTTCCACAATTAAAACGTTCAGCGCCAAACTCATATCGTTTCTTCTTTTAATGATGGAACATTCACAATTGGAAACTTGATATAGTTTTGATTACCCGCCTTCACTTGAACAAATATTTTATCGCTAAAAAAAGAATAGGACCGTTGCAATCGCTTAAAGGAATTCATGCTATCGTGATGCGCGATTAATTTATCATTTAATTGATGTTGAAGTACAAGGTAGTCGTCTTCTACATATAATGACAACGTCAGTGGGTGTTTTTTGGAAATCAGCGTATTGCGCACGATGGAGTCGATGGTCACTAACAGCGAACCGGGAATAAGATAGCCATCGCTTACCCCACCGTCTACTTCTTTTAACTTCACGCCACCTTCTATTTTGCAATTCAGCAAGGCCACTAAATTTCTTGCCGAAGAAAATTCTTCTTGAAACGTAACTAATTCCTTGTGTCTATTCACCAGGGTGTAGCGATACACTCCAGCGAGATAGTCTATTTGCTCTTCTGCCAAATTGGTGTCGTTATGAATAGTTAGTATCAAGTTTTCAAGGCTTTCATATAGCAAGTCCGGATTGATATCATTTCGGAATGAAAAGAAATCTGCATCCATCTTTTCCCGCAGTTTTGTTTCTTGTTCAATGCGCTCTTTGTTCTCTCGCTGCAAATAATATTGCGAATAGTACAGCACGTTGTATAAAACACTTACAAATCCATAAATGGTAAGAAACAAGTTCAGCTCATGCTGCCCAATACTAAATCCCACTAAAAATTTATAATAAGCAGAAATTGCCGAACCTATAGCAATCATCGACAGGATCACTACAACTACCGTTTGCACAACAGGAGAGGGTTGATTTTGTGGCTTTTTACTTCGTGTTAACAACGAAATCAACCACCGCATTAACTCAAAACATAGGTAACTAAGTAGTATGCTGACATATAATTCTTGATTATTGAAAATCGTTTCGAGATTGCTCAGGTTATTGTTAACAAGTAGAATTAAAAGGTAGACCATCACTCCGACCACTGTTCCAGAGATCAATCGAAAGAAAGGATTATGGATAAAAATCTTATTCATTGATTTTTACGTTGGGGGCTTTTAAAACCGGCAGTTGTACGGAAAATTTTTCGTTGTCTTGCACGATTAAGTCTTTGTCGGTAAAAAATTTATAACGTTCCTTAATGTTGGTCAAGCCTACCTTAAAACTAACCACTGACTGGAGGGGCTTCGTTTTGTTATTGGTTACGGTAATATGTGTGTTATCGGGTGCAGCAATATAAATCATAAGCGTATTATCTTTTGATATTCGATTGTGTTTGATGGCGTTCTCTACCAACATTTGTAAGGCGAGCGGTGGTATTTTACTGCTCATCACATTAGCTGGTAAATTGATCTCTAGCTTTAAATTCTGCTCGAATCTTACTTGCAATAAAAAGCAATATGCTTTAACAAAATCTACCTCTTCAGAAAGCGAAACCAGCTTTTGCTTTTGGTTGGAAACCACGTATAAAAAGGTGTCGGCCATTCGTCTAATAAACTCTTCGGCTAATCGGCTGTCTTTGTATAGCAATGAGGAGATTGTGTTGAGACAATTAAAAAGATAGTGAGGGCTGATCTGGCTTTTTAGCGATTCAAACTGAAGCTCCAACTGATGGCGTTCTGCCCGAAGCTCTTCCACTTGCGTAACAGAGTAATAGCGATACGAATAAAACCAGCCATAAAAAATTTCATAAATAAAAACCGTGATCGCATACAATATACAAAGCTTTAAAAGCTCTTCTTGATTCGCATTAAGCACATATCTTCCCATCAAAAACATCAGCAACACTGCAACTGAAATATTGGCAACGAAGCCAATCAAAAAACGGAATAAAAAAAACTTTCTCCATTCCACCAGCCTGTTTAGGAGCGAGTCCATAAAGATTACCATAAAACCGAGCGTAATGGTAGAACCAACGGCCAATAAATACCTTTTATAGTTTGTTAACAAAAGAGGAAAACTACCTACTGTGCTATAATGCAAATACAAATAGAACACGATGCCTAGCGCGCCAGCGCAGAGGCAGAGTAGGCCTGCCTTTTTCCATCCGAACTTAGACCACTCTTTTAAAAACCAATTCATCTGACACTAAACTAATTAAATCTATCTGGAAGTTGAAAGGGTGTATCCCAAATTGTCGCTATCCTGCCGCCTCACCCCATCTAAGCGATTGCTTTGTGAGGTTAACTGCGACACTTTAAATTATGTAAATTATTGATGCAAGGTAATCCAAAAAAACAGTAGGTCGTCATTAGTCAATTGCCCGCATGGCTCTTCCATAGTAGGTTTCGGAATCAAGCTTTTTTGCGGCAGCACGATACGCATCTTTTAGCATTGGATCACCTGATTTGACCTGTTGGCTTGCCGCGATCAATACTTCTGTCAGGTAATGATCGGACTTTAGGTTGCCAGATGCTTGTAGAACACTGACAACTTTTGCGTTACTTAACGTCCTGTTCTCTAACACAGACTTTAGCACCATGGCAGCATAGTGATCGCTGTCCAACTTGGATGCCCGGTCAATCAATATTTTGAAATCAGCCTCCTTCAAATCTTGCTTTTCCAGCACATTATTCAATAATTCAGAAGCATAGTGATCAGAGTCAATGGAACTGCTGAGGGTAAGTAAGTTTTGAAGTTCAGTTGTTGACAGTTTGTTTTTCAACAACTCATTCAGCACCTCAGTTTTGTAATGGTCTGAATCAATTCCATTAATTGACGCCAACGCTTTTTGGTAAGAGATGGCAGATAGCCCAGGCTTTGAGAGAGCTGCCTTTATAACCTGTGTGCGATAGTGATCTGATTCAATCGAATTTGTAGCTGCTAAGACTTCAGCTACGGTTGCATCGTTAACAGATTGTTTCAGCAAGCTCGTTAGCACTTCCGTTTTGTAATGATCTGATTCCATTTTTCCAGATGCCTGTAAGATAATTCTAATCGATTCAATCGAGGCCGCCTGGCTCCTCAACGCCTCTTTGATTACTTCTGTCTTATAGTGATCGGATTCCATTTTGTTCGTAGCCGCGAAAACAGCATCAGACGATTCCTTCGTGGATAGAAATTTAGAAAGATTACTTCTCAAAAACTCAGAAAGATAATGATCAGAATCAATGGAGGCGGTTATTTTAGTAATCACATTGGAATACTCCTTGGAAGCCAAATTCAAGGATACCAACACCTTGGCGTAATGAATTTTAACATGGTCACTTTCCAGGTTTCCGATCTCACTTAGTACTGCATTTACGCCTCCTGATTTATAAAATCGGTTTACCCTGCTTTCAGCTCCGATAGTGGTAGAATGCACCAGTTCAGGGAGCACTTCCTTCATCCATTGACGTCCTTCTGGTTCAAACGGAATAGGCGTACGCCCCTCGTAGTACTCGCGCTTTAAGCTATTTCCGTTCGGCTTAACGATCAGCGTCCTCTTACTTCCAAAAACAATTTTCTTTATCTCCAGGTATCCATCGGGGGTCATGGATTTAATATCCTTGTCGTCATCCGTCAACTCTATTTTTCCTCTGATCTCCACGCTAAATGAAGTAAGGCCATTAGAATTAGAAAAAGAAATATGCCGATTTTTAGTGGAGGAAGAAAAAATCTCAGTTTGGGCATTTAATCTCGATGCGAAAAATTGGAAGGCAAAAATGATCAGGGTTTGAATGAGTAGGTGCTTCATGGTAATCGTGTTTTCAATTTTCTCTATTAACGCCATAAAGCTGGGCAAGAGTTGCCTTTCAGCAAAGACAAGGGTAATGAGTTGTAAAATTAGTGTAGTGGATTGCAGAGAATTATTTTCTTTTCCGATAAAGAACTAATTTCAACAATAAAATTGAGTTTCAATTGAAGAAAAAGTACAAGAAAAATCCGTCTCTTCTAATTCTAATCGTATTGACTACCGCCTGTGTAGACAGAATTACGATTAAGATTCCTGTATTGCCGTCTGCTATATTTACCGTAGATGGGCTTATCACAGACGAGCCGGGACCCTACACAGTTAAACTTACTTCTGCCATTAGAGTGGACGGAGGATTGACGCGGGGTGGTGAAGCCATATCCGTGAAAAAGATCACCCTCTACGATGACATTGGCAACGAAGAAACCGTTAGTGAAATAACTCAAGGGACTTACCAAACAAAGCCAGACGGCATTCGGGGTAAGATTGGAAGAGAATATCACATTCGCATTGAAGCAAACGATGGTACTATCTATGAATCCTTACCTGACAAAATGAATCCTGTGGGGGAAGTCGATACGATTTATCATCGTTTTCAAAGTTTTCAACCTACTAATAGCCCTACAGAATACGGATATAGGATTTCCATTGATGCGCATGATTTGCCTGGAAGCGAGAGTTATATCAGGTGGAAATTTACTGGAACCTATATTATTGAAACTCTCCCTCAATATACTTTATGTAAACTTGGGTGCAGCTACTGCCCAGCGATTTGTAGTGGTTTTGCCTATGTTGACGGCCAATTAAAAGAAGGCTACGCATACAATCCAGTTACCGAAAAAGTAGAATATGTCATTGGTTTGAAATGCACTTGTTGGCGTTGTTGGGTCACAAAAAACGAAGAGAAACCACACGTAAACGACAATCAATTCGTATCAAATGGCAAGTACAAAGAAGTAGAGATGGGATTTGTACCCATTAATTTCTACACGTTTTTTGAAAAATATAGAGTAGAGGTAAAACAAATGAGTTTGTCCCGCTTCGCCTTTGATTATTGGCGCGCTATTCAAGCACAGAAGGAGTCTTCCAACAGTTTATTTCAGCCCATCTCAAGAAAAATTCAAACCAACCTTTCGGAAATAAGCGGAAAAAATGAAGTTTATGGAATCTTCCACGCTTCCGCAGTCACAAAAAAGCAAATTTACATAAGCAAAAATGAGAACAAAACCGATGTACTTGTCGGAAAACCTGTTGATTGCTTAGGGCGTGAAGGCGCCATGGGCAAAGATTGCAGATTAGCTTTCCCTTTTTCCTCGCTCACTCCGCCAACGGATTGGAAATGATCGACTAGTCACAAATCCGTAGAAATAAAAAACACCAAGGATATCTTGGTGTTTGGTAGCCCGTAGGGGAGTCGAACCCCTCTTACCAGAATGAAAATCTGGTGTCCTAACCGATAGACGAACGGGCCTTTTTCTAAAGTGGGTGCAAATATAGACGTAGAGATTTGATTTGCAAATCAAGCCCGTGTTTTAATTAAAGAAGTTTGGTTTCATCGCAATGGTTTGCGGCAATTAATGTGAGATGCAAGGCAGTAGATTCTTTTCTCGACAATAGGTTTTAGTGAGAGAGTATTTTACTTTTGAATCTCTAAATATAACCTTACTGACATGACAAAAATTGGTATTAATGGATTTGGCCGCATTGGCCGTTTAGCCTTTCGGGCAGCAGTTAATCGCCCAGGTATTGAAATAGTAGGAATTAATGATTTGGTTGACCCCGAATACATGGCATACATGCTGAAATATGATTCTACTCATGGCAAATTCGATGGCACGGTAGCCGCGGTAGATGGACATTTAGTAGTGAATGGCAAAAAAATAAGAGTTACTGCTGAAAAAGATCCTTCCAATTTGAAATGGGGCGAAGTAGGAGCCGAAATAATTATTGAGTCTACTGGTTTATTCCTGACCAAAGCAGATGCTCAAAAACACATTAATGCAGGTGCAAAAAAAGTGGTGATGTCAGCTCCTGCCAAGGACGATACGCCTACCTTCGTAATGGGTGTAAACAATGAGCAACTAAAATCAACCGATACGATTGTATCAAACGCTTCTTGTACAACCAACTGCCTTGCGCCACTAGCAAAAGTGTTACATGACAACTTTGGTATTTCAGAGGGTTTGATGAGCACCGTACACGCGGTTACAGCAACCCAAAAAACAGTTGATGGACCATCGGCAAAAGATTGGAGAGGTGGTCGTGGTGGTTTCTCGAACATTATTCCTTCTTCTACCGGAGCAGCCAAAGCGGTGGCGTTGGTAATTCCTGATTTAAAAGGGAAGTTGACGGGTATGTCGTTTCGGGTTCCCGTTGCAGACGTTTCGGTAGTTGACTTGACTGTGAAATTGGTGAAACCCGCTTCATATGACCAAATCAAAGCTGCGATGAAAGCAGCATCTGAAGGACCACTTAAAGGAATTATGGGATATACCGAAGATGAAGTCGTATCGCAAGATTTCTTGGGAGACGCTCGCACGTGTATTTTTGATGCTAAGGCGGGAATCGCGCTGAATGACAGCTTTGTAAAAGTAGTAGCCTGGTACGATAACGAATGGGGATATTCTAATAAACTCATTGATTTAGTTCAAGAGATATCAAAAATTGGATAAATCCAATTCAGACAAAAAAGGTGCTTACAGCACCTTTTTTGTTTTCACATAAAGAGAGCGGAATAGAACCAAGGATGCGACCAACTTTTTGTGTTCTTGTCTTTATTGGTTAGTTTACCTGAAAATTGACAAATGCCATGAATGAAAGCAACCCTTTGGATCCAATCAATTCTTTAAAAGATAGCTATTTCAACATCCTTGCCTCTTTCCTCGAAAAAGATAAAATTGACTCCCGTTATGTGCGTTGCCTGCTAAAATGGGGCTTTCAGCTAGAACTTACTCCTGACGACATTTTACATCCAAAAAAAGAACTTGAAAGCATTCAATTTATTAATCCATCAAATAAAGTAGATCGGCTGGAGGCGATCTTTCATTTGGTACAAATGATCTATCTTGATCAAACTGTAGAAGATGTAGAATTAGAACTCGCAGGTGTTTATGCCGAGCGGCTTGGTTTTAAAAAAGAAGTAGTTGCCGATTTATTTAAATCCATCGCTACAGAAAGCTCCGATGAACAAATGCAAAAAGATGTGCACCAAGAAGTAATCGACTTTCTGACCCTTAACGAAGACCTCATCAGCTGAAATTAAACTTAACCATTCTTTAACACGAACTACTCTTCAATCGTCCTTATTCATTCTGATATTTAGGACAGTTGTATGAGTTTTTTATTTAACACAATCGGAAGGAGGCTTTTTCTCTCGTTCGCCATTATTTTTGTGAACGTATTGCTTATTGCTGGCTTAGTCTTTTTCTACGCAACCATAAATAAGAAGTACGCCAACCTGACAAAGACCGCAAAGAATCAACGGGTAGACATCGTTCAGGTATTTAAATCAGATTTAGATTTCCTGAGATTCTCACCTACAAAAGCTGCATTTTATGAGAACAACGCTAAAGTCGGCTGGAGTTCTAGTGAAAATTTCGACTTAGACGATAGAGATCAATTTTTGATTTTATTTAAAAAAAATAATCAAAACTTATTGGATGAGCTGATCCATGAAGAGCTAGCCGATGTGACAAATAAAAGAAAAATAGACAGCCTTCTTGAAAACTATAATGTCACTTTTATTATCCTGGTGGAAACACTTCGAAAACGGGGATTTAAAGACTTTGGTTTGGAAGGAACGATGAGAAGCTATGCTCATCAGCTTGAAACAAATAATACAGTTTCCCTTAACGAGTTATTAACCCTAAGGAGATATGAAAAGGATTTCTTCTTGCGAAAAGAAAACATATATAAGGTGAGCTTTAAAAAATTAGTTGACAAACTGATAAATAAACAAAGAGATAGCCCGTCTACACATGATTTATTAACTAGATACCGTGATTCCTTTGAACGGATGACCGAACTAGAACAACAAATCGGCTTATCGCCAGAAATTGGTTTGATGGGTAAACTAACTAAGTACGCGGACGAGTTATCAAGTGAACTAGAAGACATTTCAGTTAAATCGGAGCAACGAAGCGAAGCTGTCAACAAAAGATCGTTTGTAATATTAATTGGTATCGGACTTATCTCCTTGCTGCTCTCTTCGATTGCCACCTATTTTATTGCTGCCAAATTAACTAAACCGATTAAAAGCCTTTCCAAAAACATGGAGAAGTTTATGCTTAAACAAGATTCAGTTGCTAATGATTTCTCCCACTCTAGCAGCATAACTGAAATTCAGACCTTATATGAGTCGTTCTTTGCACTACGAACCAAACTGAAGATTCAATTTGAAGAAATCAACAAGAAGTCAGCACAGCTAGCGGATCAAAATCTTGAGCTAACTAAACTTAATGAAGATCTTGATCGATTCATTTACAGTGCTGCCCACGACCTGAAATCGCCCCTCGATTCCCTCATGGGATTGATAAATATTGCGCAGATAGATTTGGCTCATGCAGGCAGAGGGGAGTATTTTGTTATGATGAGAAATAGCATCGCCAAGCTGAGCGGTTTTATAAAAGACATAACCGATTATGCTCGCAATAAGAGACAGGATCTAACTATAGTGGCGATCGACATGGAAAAATGTATTCTCAACATATTTTCGGACCTTACTTTCTTACCGAATTATTCAGGATTAAAAAAAGAAATCTCGGTAACTGGTGGTTTATTCCATTCAGATAAAACTCGATTAGAAATTGTTTTAAAAAATCTAATCTCGAATGCTTTTCGTTATTCAGATCCGATGAAAGACAGCTATATTCATATTAAGGTAGCCGTAACATCTTCACATATGACCCTGACAATGGCAGACAATGGAGTGGGTATTGCAGCCGAACATTTGCCAAAAATATTTGAGATGTTTTATCGCGCAAGTCAGGATTCAAAAGGAAGTGGTCTGGGGCTGTTTCTGGTCCGCGAATCAGTAAAGATCTTACAAGGAGAAATCGCAGTTTCCTCCAAATTAGGAGAGGGAACTACTTTTATCTTGCAACTCCCCAACCTTGCAGGTTCGAATAAGGAAGAAACGCAAAGCCGTCTTTTTCAAACAACTTAACAGAAATAAATTAGAGAAGTATCTTTGGGGAAATTCTCCTTCAAAATCATGAATTTTTCCCAGCAGATATTTAGAAATAATCTCGCACAAACTACGCCTTATCCTTTCGCCATTCCGGTCGAAAAAGCGGAGGGAGTCTTTCTTTATGAACCTTCTGGCAAGCGCTATTTTGATATGATCGCAGGCATTGCCGTAAGCAATGTAGGACACCGGCACCCACGAGTTATACAAGCGATAAAAAATCAATTGGACAAGCACTTACATGTGATGGCCTATGGCGAGTTCATTCAAAGCCCATCGAATTTATTAGCAAAAAAGTTAAGTGAGTTATTACCCCCCTCTCTTAGCTGTTCGTATTTTGTCAATTCTGGCACGGAGGCAAACGAAGGCGCATTGAAACTGGCGAAGCGATTTACGGGAAGAAGGCAGATCGTTTCATTCAAAAAATCATATCATGGCAGTACACATGGTTCGTTAAGTGTGTCGGGCAACGAAGTCAAGAAAAATGCCTTCCGTCCTCTGTTACCCGATGTAGTGTTCATTGAGTTCAATAACCTCGATGACCTAGCTTCAATAACCCATAGAACCGCCTGCGTGATCATGGAAACCATTCAAGGAGATGCGGGTGTGCGAATACCCACAAAAAAATATTTGCAGGCTGTAAGGGCGAAATGCGATGAAACCGGAACGCTGCTAATTTTAGATGAAATTCAATGTGGCATGGGCCGCACGGGGTCCCTTTTCGCATTCGAGCAATTTGATATTGTACCTGATATACTTACCATCGCCAAAGCCTTAGGTGGCGGATTGCCTATTGGTGCATTTATTTCGAGCAAAGAAATAATGAGTTGCCTTACCCACCACCCGGCACTTGGCCACATTACTACCTTCGGAGGAAACCCCGTGTGTTGTGCTTCTGCATTAGCTACCCTTCAAGTGCTGGAAGAAGAAAAGCTAATTGCCCAAGTTGAACAAAAAGGAAAGTTAATTGAATCGCTTATTCAACATCAAAAAGTGAAAGAGATTAGACGCAGCGGGTTGATGTTTGCCATCGACTTTGACTCGCCCGAACGAGTGCAAAAGATTGTCGATGCAGCGCTGGAAAACGGAGTAATCTGCTTTTGGTTTCTTTCTTGCCCAGCCAGCTTTAGAATTGCACCGCCCCTTATCATTACCGAATCGGAAATCAGGGAAGCCTGCTCCATTATTTTGAAGGCAATAGAAAATTCTTGATCTTTATTCTACCTATGAATCAGCCCACACAAATTTCCAATTTGGATAAAGTCTACAAATCGCTAATCGTGCTTGCGCTGATTATCGCTCTACTCGTAATGGCAAGCGACATTATCATTCCATTTGCATTTGCCTGTTTATTCTCGGTTGTCTTGCTGCCTATTGAGAAGCGGCTGGAAGATAAAGTTGGCAGAATTCTTTCCATCACGATCGTGTTAGTTGCATCGCTTTCACTAATGACACTTGTAGTTTGGCTGGTAGTAAATCAATTGGCAACGCTGGCACAAAGCTTACCCAACCTCGAACAGCGATTCGTTGCTTTGCTATCTCGACTTAATGAACAAGTCAGCAACACATTTGGCATCAGTTCGGCAGAGCAAATTCAATTGTTAAAAGAAGCGCTCAAGAATCTTTCCACCTACGTGGGATCAGCTCTTCTATCGGCTTCTTTCCTCATTTACTTTTTTATACAAGTACCGATTTATATTTTCTTACTGCTTTTGTATCGCGAAAAGTTCAGTCAATTCTTTCTCAGCTTTACTGACGGAGCCGAATTAAAGTGGAAGGATGAGGTGACAGGTGTAGTGCGAGGCTACATTTCAGGATTGACCATTGTAGTTCTTATTTCTGGCACACTTAACAGTATTGGCCTGCTAGTTATTGGTATCGATAATGCCTTTTTCTTTGGATTCTTGATCGGAGCGTTGACCATGATACCCTACGTGGGTATTATCATTGGTGCCATGTTTCCCGCTTTATTCGCGTTGCTAACAAAAGATAGTCTCTGGTATCCCATCGGAGTTCTCGTATTGCACTTTAGCGTACAATTCTTGGAAGCAAATTTTATTACACCAAAAGTGACTGGTTCACGCATTAGTGTAAATGCGCTGGCTGCCATTGTTGCCTTACTAATTGGCGAAAAGATGTTGGGCATTGCTGGCATGATACTGGCCGTGCCCGCAGTGGGAGTGGCAAGAATATTACTTTCATACTCTGGCTATTGGAAACCGTTTGTTATTCTACTGGAAGATAAACCCCGTTTGGATATGCCACAGACGGTAGAAAGAAATAACGAGGCGGGGAAAAAGAAGCGCAAGAAAAAATAACTAACCTATCTTTTCAATCATCAAATTGTGATTGGTGTAAATACAGATGTCTGCAGCAATGGTAAGACTTTCGCGCACCATTTCTTCGGCAGATAAATGAGGAGCATGCTTTTTAAGGGCAAGAGCTGCCGATTGCGCGTACATAGAACCTGACCCGATGGCAGCCACTTGATTATCTGGCTCTAATACATCTCCTGTTCCTGACAACACGGTAATGTACTGAAAAATAGTTGGTGACTTTGATGCGATAATTTGTTAAAATTAGCGCGTCAGCCTGAAGAGGAATCAAGCTCTGCTGGAGAGCAACTTGTCA
>JBIKRT010000085.1:0-18915 GCA_044349005.1 Cyclobacteriaceae bacterium | reverse complement strand
TTGTTCTTGCTGTTTGAGGATGCCCACGATTTGGCTCTCATTGAATTTTGTTGTTTTCATTTCTTCCCAATTTTAACGATTAAACTCTATTTATAATCGCTACTGTTTTTGGGGAAGCTTTCAGTGTCTCCTGAAACATTTTTAAAAGGTTTAAAGCCTTCCAGAAAATTTAATTTTCATGTTGCGTCTGTTTCGTTGTTTTATCTGATCGATAATCAAACTAAAACTACTTTTTTATGCTAATTTGAATGCCGCAAAGAGAGAAACACTCTACAACTAAAAAAATGAAAGAAATTGTTGAACTTTCTAACCAAGCCATCACCATCGGTAGAAACGAGTTTCTTAAAGTGAAGGGTAGCATCGACACGAACATATATTATGTAGAAAGTGGCAGCTTAAGAGTCTTTATTTTAGACGAATATGAAGAACAGACAATTAGGTTCGGTTATAAGGAAAATTTAATCGTTTCGCTCGACTCCTTTCTAACAGGTAAACCTTCCGATTTTTTTATTCAGGCAATCAAAAAAACTACGATAAAAGTTGTAACCAAACAACAAATCGACACCTTTTTCAAAACAGCGGTTAACAGCAATTTGTGGACGAATATTTTAGAAAGTTTAATCCTGCAACAAATGGAAAGGGAAATTGATCTCCCTACGAATTCCCCGAAGGAACGATATCAACGGGTTTTGAAGAGAAGTCCGCAACTCTTTCAGGAAATTCCTAACCGGTACATTGCAAACTATTTGAGAATGAGTGCCGAAACCTTATCGCGACTGAAAAAGTCTTGACTTCAATCAAGACTTTTGAAAAATACTTGGCAGACCTTGCATAAAATTTAAACTATGCAATCCGAAAAATTAATACAATCGCTTTTAGAGCAGACAAGAGAAATCATAAACCAAGTTGAACAGCTTAGAAGTTATGATTTTCAGACATTAACATGGAGGGAAAATGAGCTGAGTTGGAATACATTAGAATGCTTAGCGCATTTGAATTTGTATAGCGACTTTTATTTGCCTGAGATAGAACGAACTATAAAAAGCTCAACTACCAAACCGGAGCTTGAATTTAAAAGTGGATTTTTAGGGAGTTACTTTGCAAAAAGTATGTTGCCCAAAGAAAAGCTCAACAAAATGAAAACATTTAAAGACAAGAATCCGCTGAATGCTACACTGGATAAAAGTGTTATCGACACGTTTATAAATCAACAAATTAACCTTTTAGAATTGCTAAACCAATCCAGAAAAGTGAGTTTGAATAAAGTCAAAATTCCAACTTCAATTTCAAGCTTAATTACACTTAAATTGGGCGACACTTTTCAATTCTTTATTAACCATATTAAAAGACATTTAGCGCAAATTGAAAGAATACAGACTGTCATGAAAAAGGACTGAGCGTGAATAGGAAGTTCGCAAGGTTGATTTACGATTCTTTATGTTAGTGCACTTAAAAAATAAAAAATGTATGCGCGTGTGACAATTCTTAAAATTAGGCTACTAATGCAATAAAGACCCAAGCAAAAATTGGAACTTTAAAAAAGAAAATTTATTCAGACGCTAGACGCACATCGAGGCATTATAAAAAGTCTTTGCAAAGCCTATTATGCTAGTCAAGACGATCAGAAAGATGCTTTTCAAGACATTGTTCTGCAGCTTTGGAAATCATTCGAAACGTTTCGAGGAAGCTCAGAAATAAGCACTTGGATTTATAGCGTAAGCCTTAATACACTGCTCTCTAAAATCAGGAAAGAAAAGAGGACAATCGCTACTGAATCTATTGGCGCCTACGAACTGTCTTTTTCGACCGCTATGGCAGATAGTGACATGGAACTTCTGCACATGGTCATTCAATCATTAAAAGACGTGGATAAAGCCATTGTGATCCTTTACCTGGAGGGTTACAAGAACAAAGAAATTTCTACCATTTTGAACTCCACTCCTACGAACATAAGCACCCGATTGAATCGAGTGAGAGCAGAACTAAAAGCCAAATTTAAAAGTCAGCATTATGAATTTAAACAATCTTAAACCAGCGTGGCAACAGTTTCAATTTTTGAATTCCATGCCATCAATGGAAAAGGATGAAATCCTATTCATCATAGAACGAGCCGAAGAGGTGCGTGTAAACAACACGCATAGGTACCTCATCAACACGTTAATGTTTACAGTCTTAATCATTAGCTGTCAGGGAGGATGATGTCGTATGTAGTTTGGGATATTGATCCACAAATAGTTGATGGGATTGAATTTTTTAGATGGTATGGTCTCTGTTGGGCAGTCGGTATGATGCTCGGATATCAAGTCTTGCTGCTGATTTACAAGACCGAGGGCATTGCAACGGAAGAACTTGACAAACTCAGCCTGTATGTCATGTTAGGTGGAATTATGGGTGCTCGTTTTGGACATATTCTATTTTACGATCCATCCTACTATTTAAATAATCCGATCGAGATTCTTCCCATACGAATTGAACCAACATTGCAATTTACAGGACTTGCTGGTCTTGCTAGCCATGGTGGAACAGTAGGAGCGCTAATAGCTCTTTACTTTTACTGTAGAAAATATAAAAACGACTATCTGTGGATGTTAGACCGATTAATTATAAGCGGTGCTTTACTGGGTTGCTTCATACGGATTGGCAACTTGATAAACTCCGAGATAATTGGCGCGCCTGCTCAACTTCCTTGGGCCTTCATATTTTCTCGCATCGATCAAACACCTAGACACCCTGCTCAGCTTTACGAAGCACTATTTTATTTGTTCATTTCTTTGTTGCTATTCTTTATTTGGAGATCGCAGAAAGTTAGTAAGTACAAAGGTTTTCTATTTGGGCTCGGCCTCTTTTTGATATTCTTGCAACGATTTCTGATTGAATTTTTGAAAGAGAATCAAGTTGCATTTGAAGAGCACCTCGCATTGAACATGGGACAAATACTTAGTATACCACTACTCCTTTTGGGGATCTTTGTAATGATTGGGAGTAGTAAAACATTTTCTAACAAAACAGTCTAGTTGTCTGGGGTCGTTACTTTAGGCGAACAACTCGGCTAAAACGGACGTGGTTTTGACTTGTGAGCCTTCACTTTAAAACACTTCGTTTGCGGCATGGCAATCTGGCTGCACTCAATCATCATTTCAAAAATACTTTTGTAACACTTTCGCGATTGTCGGTCTAAAGGAAAAAAAAACAATATGAACCTCTTAACCAACATCGCCATGACTGTTTTCGCCTTGCAAGCTGTTGCTTGTGCCACTGACACAAGCCCGAGCCAAACCCAAGTAGTGCAACCAACTGCTGATAGCACTACTTTCCAAACCCTTGTCATCACTAAAGTAAAAAAGCCGTGGTATGCGTGGCGCTCGCTGGTGGTGGGCAAAATGAAAAAATCATTTCCCGAATACCAAGCCATTGATGGTTTGGGAGAGAAGTTTTATAGCTTCACAGAAAATAGGAAACTCTTTGGAGGAATCTATTTTTGGAATACCAAAGCTGTAGCCCAGGCTTGGTTTACCGAAAAATGGTTTGAGCGCACCGAAAAGTCATACGGCCAACGCGGACAGGTTGACTACTATGAAATCGAAAAAATGGAGACGCTAAAAACAACTAGCGGATCGGACGTCACCTTTTGGGCAGCACTTAGTGAAGGCCGCCCCGCCCAGCTACAAAATGCAGAAGGACTGATAAAGATCGTTTCGATAAAAAATGAGAAAGGAAAAGCAAGTCTGCTTACCATTTGGGAAACAAAAGAAAGAGCTGTATCTTATTTCTCGAATCAAAAAATAAAAGCCGAGTATTTCGATACACCCCTTCACATAGCTAAGCCATGAAATTAACACCCAAACCAAACGAACCAACCGACCAAGCGTTGATTACCGCCTCGATTAGGGGCGATAAAAAATCGCTTGAGCAATTGATAAAACGATACCAAGATTACATTTACAATATTTCGCTCCGGCTGTTTATCCATCCTGATGATGCATTGGATGCCACGCAAGAAGTACTCATAAAAGTGGTAACCAGTCTGAACACGTTCAAGGGCAACGCTCAGTTTAGCACATGGCTCTACCGTATCGCTGTTAATCATTTCTTGAATTCACCCAAAAAGAAAATAGAAAGACTCATTGAAGAAAACCCAAAAGCTTATGGAGGTTTTAATGAAGAAGCAGATGACACTATTTCAGAAGCGGAGGTAGAAGAAGTGCGCATTTTATGTTCTACAGCCATGCTCATGTGCCTCAACCGCGAGCAGCGATTGATTTATATTATTGGCGAAATATTTTGTGCCGATCACCAACTAGGTGCCGAGTTGTTTGACATTACACCTGCCAATTTTCGTGTAAAGCTTCATCGTGCTAAAACCGATTTGTTGCAATACATCTCTGGCAAGTGCGGCTTGGTCAATCCCAAAAACCCATGCCGCTGCAATAAGAAGGCTCGCGTGATGATTGGCCGCGGTCTGGTGGACAAAAACAATATGTTGTTTAATGCGAGCTATCAACAACGAATTTCTGAAATTGTAAAACTCACCAAAGACGAAGCTTGTGACGAGATTGAGTTTCGGATGAAAGAGTTATTCGCAAGTAACCCGTTTCAAATCAAAAACGAGTTGGATAAGATGTTGACGGATATTGTGGCTTAATACAAACAAACTGGTGAACCTAACTGAAAAAGTGTGGGAGTTCCCAACCTATAAAACAGTGCATCGATTGATATTGTGTCGTCCAGTTCGTGGACGACACTTACCATTTAAACCCTATTTTAAAAATGATTTCGGCAGGCGGTGTTATCCTATTATTCGTTTGTCTTTCGCAACATACCTTGCAAACCCAAGCAAGGCACCTGTGACCATAACGTTCCTGAAAAAGTTCACCATTTCTAACTCCTTCTCTCGGGCCAAATCCGCGGTCATATTTTCTATGCCAAGCTCATTGCCCATGGCGCGCGGCAGGTGAACAAGTAAGCCCATTAAGATTACATACAATGCCATGGAGGTGTACGCGAGTTTATCATACTTTCCTATTAATGCGCTAACGATAAAGCAAATAATACACACGACCGTAAAGTAATTCCAAAAATAGGGGAAAGGAATATAGTCGGGCACAAAGGCAGCGCCCACATCTGGTTTACCAAAATGCAAGCCCACGTACATGATAAAGGAAATTGGGAAGATCCATCTACCCAAGTTTAAGATTTTGTCCATATTGTTTTTCTGTTAGTTGTTAGAATGAAGTCCTACTACGTTACCCTCTGAATCGATAAAGAATGCCATGTGGCCAAAGTCGCCAATAGAAGTTTTAGGCAACACTACTTTACCACCTGATTTCTCCACTTTGTCAAGCACCGTTGAAAGGTTGGGGTTTGCGTTGAGGTACACTTTGCTTCCATCAATACTAGGTTTATGGAAAGGGCCTTGCGCCAATGCGCCTCCTATTTTTCCGTTGCCTCCATCGGTAGGGAAGAACGCCATCTGTGTGCCAGCCACTTCGCCATCCACCAATGCAAGACCAAAGATTGACTCATAAAATTTTTTCGCCCGAGGCATTTCAGCTACTGAAATCTCGAACCAGTTTAAACTGTTGTCTGTCGTTTTCATAAATAATTTTTTGTGTTACAAAGGTGAGGTATCATACAATCAGATAAGCATGGGTAAACGGACAACCCCACAGGATAATTTTGCCACATGGCAGATTGATATGCGCAAATAGATATATTTGCCATCATCTTATTTATAACCTATGAAAGTAATAGTCCCTGTTATCTGCGCTAATGTGCCCACTTCTGTGTTAGGCATAATGGACATCTTAAACTACTCGCAAGCATTTAGCAATCAGCTATCTCCACAAAAGAAAAAGAAAAATACGTTTGAGGTAATCCTGGCCTCAGCGGAAAAAAGCAAAACGATTAATTGCAATGGGTATCAGTTGGTTTGCCATACTTCCCTTCTTCCCTTTGAGAAGGCTGATTTAGTGGTAGTGCCTGCGGCAGTTGGCAATATGGCCGAACTTGTGCAAAAATATCCAACCCTTGTTCAGTGGATATTGCAACAACAAAAGAAAGGAGCAGCCATTTGCAGTACGTGCACGGGGGCTTTCTTTGTAGCCGCCACGGGTTTGTTAGATGGCAAAGAAGCGACTACTTCCTGGTTTGCTTCTGACTATTTCAGAATGATGTTTCCCAAAGTAAAATTATTAGACGAAAAAATAATTGTTGATAACGGTAAGATCGTGACGGGTGGTGCTACCTTATCTTTTATGAATTTGTGCATTTACTTGGTAGAAAAATACTACGGGAAAGAACTAGGAAATTACTGTGCAAAAATGTTTTTGGTTGACAAAGGGAAGATTTCGCAGAATTCTTATTCCATTTTTTCCGTTCAAAAGTCACATCAAGATACTGAGATATTGAAGGCGCAAGATTTTATTGAAGCACATGCACAAGAAAAACTCACGGTTGGAACTATATCAGATGAAGTATTGATGAGTGAGCGCACATTTATCAGACGTTTCAAGGCCGCAACTGGGAATCTTCCTTCCGAATACATTCAACGTGTGAAGGTGGAACACGCAAAAAAACTACTGGAAGAAGGGCAAGAAAATATTAAGGAGATTTCGTATAAATCTGGCTATGAAGATTTAAACTATTTCCGTGATATATTTAAACGATACACAGGGCTTACCCCAATGGAGTATAAAAAGATGTATTCGTTTTCTGTGGATTAACAACAAAAAACCGCCTTCTATTCGAAAGCGGTTTTAAGTTTTCAAGGGGCACCCGTATCCAGCAAAAATCTATACTGGGTAGTATCTTGTCCAATTTTTAGCTTTACATAAATTCTCCCGTTTGTGTATGCTATTGGAATACTGTCGAGAAATCCCCCTTTATTGTCAACCCAAGACTCAACAATTTGCGCGTAACTTGGTTGGATTAAAAAAAACTAAAAGGAATAAAAATTGGATAGTTCTTTTTGATGAGTTTTTAATTGGTAGCATATTTTACTTACATCTTTGATCAAACATATTTTTTCGGCAAGCTGGTAATGATTTTGGTCAAGAGCGTCACACTATTTTAAATTTAAAGCAGCAGCACATGTATTGGATGATTTTTAGGGTGGCAGATACAAGCCTTTCTTGAATTGGGAGGGAGTAAATTAGACATAGCTTAAAAGCGGATGATATAAAAAATCTTAACAGATGATTTGACTCCTTTTGAAAAATAATTCTATACCCTACTATTTTCCTTCTCCCCCGAGATGGGCAAACTAAAATACATAATAATTTGTTGCACGCTTCACAAACTTGCAGTCTCTTACTAGCGTATTTAAATTCTCTTTGTCAAAGCACTTTTCAATAGCCATGTTCATAATATCAATCTAAGACTATTCCTTCGGCTTTTATCACCCAATCAAAATCTCCTGAATTTTTCCATGGCCCAAAAGCGGAAGCTCGTGTATAGGCTTTAGAACCACCTATGCCAACGAATGGAATCTTAATGTCTTGGTTAGGCCATTGAAAAGACACAAAAAATGGTTTATCTAAAACTAAATTTTGGTAGTTCAGATCGACATCAAGCCAACCCTGTTTAACTGTTGAGTTTACAATCATGATCTTTTTAAGCAATTGCCTTCCGGGCAACTTTGTCACAGTATCTTGCTCATAAATGTTAACCAATAAGGTAAATTTTTCCTCTTTTGGGTTATCAACATATATACTAACTGTTTTTAAAAGTATTTTTTTGTTAAGCAGTTTCATTAGTCTGGCTGCTTCAGCTCCAGCACCTGTTCCTTGAACCCAACCAAACTTATTGCCCGCTTTTTCTTGTCCCAATACTAATCTTTTAGTTTTTTTCAGAGGCTTGGCTGAAACAACAACCTCCTTTAGCTCAGTTATATTTTCATTCAATTCTACTATCAATTCAGTGGCATTGTCGATGTCTAAAATACTTATATTTTTATCCTCATAACCTACGTATGAAACTGTTAAGATTTCATTAAACAAGGCTTTGGGAATGTTTAGTTTGAATTTGCCTTCTGCATCGCTAACAGTACCCAAAGTTGTCTTTCGAATGCCAATAGTTGAATAGGGTAATGGTGAGCCACCGTGTTTGATGATTCCACTAAGTAGTAAGTTGTCTCCTATTGGTTTTTCCTTTTTAATTAATTGACCACTCACTTTAGCATTTGTTTCCTTTTTTTTACTGTAGCCAACTCGCCCTAATATCACATTTAATTTCTTTAACGATTTCCTCAACGATGTTATTCTGGCAGCCAAACCTTCTTGATTGTAATTAGCTATGTCAGCGGTTTCCAGTACAAAGGCATCGGGGTATTGAAGGGAAGCATCTTTTTCAAAACGTACGGGGCCGTTGGGTGTCAGTCCTAAAAATGTAACTGCATTGCTGAGTTTAACCAACTTTAAACTATCAGTATCTACTATGTCAAAAACCCATGAAGTAACATCATCTTTGTTAAATTCGATATGATCAAAAATTACTTCTGAAAGTTGTTCAGGCGTTTTCTCCTTTTGGTTCGAGTTTATGTTTTGCGCATGGACTAAGTTCGAAAAAAATATGCTTGTAATGGTTACTAGGGCTTTCATAATGGGATTATTAGTAATTTTTCTCAGCAAGTGCTATTTCAATAACATACTCCGCTGCCCATTATACGATGAATGATAAAGCGGATTTAGTGTTTTGCGATAGGATTGTAGTATAAAAGGATCGTTTTGCATTTTTGTTTTTTTTGATGTTGAACTCTTTAATACGTAATAGGAGTCATGGTTTTTATATAAACTACCGCATCCATTACAGCACTCCAATCGGGTGCTGCGGTATCAGTTTTATAATCCAGAAACCGAATGATTGCTCCATTAGACCAATACTGACTGTCGGCACTAATGTTTTTTAGTGGCACAAAAGCGGCATCGTATTTTTGGTTGACGAGTTGATAAGACAAGCTTTTCGATGATGCCTTTTTTACAGATTTTCCCTTTCCTCCTTTTTTAACGTATCCATAAGTGCCTTCATGAGCAGTGAAACCAATGGTGTAAATTTCGTTATGAAACATCGGATGTAAAATACCGCCTGTGGTCACAGATTTATCAAGTCGTAAACCTCGTACTTTTGAAGGTGTTATGGTTTGAATGTTTCTTGCGAAATGATACGTAGCACCAAACAAAATCACTTTTTTATTGGCATATTTCGTGGCCAGTTGGTACTGTAAGTTTTCCGCCATCAAACTATCGCGCCCGTTGTTTAGATTTAATAACCATTCTTTATTGAACAACGCTTTTCCAATACTAAAATCAGCATAAAGTACTATGCCTTTATCTATAGTATTTACCATTTGCGCCCATTCTAATTGGCCTTTGTTAAGAAGCCATTGCTGAATGAATTGACTTTGCTTTAAAAAGTCTGCTTGCTCACGTGCATTCATTTTAAATGAGAACGAGCCTAGGCCTCCCTTTTTCATGTCCGCGTCTATTCTATCCCAGACATGGAGGTAGGAAACAAAATCAGCGGAGGAGAAAAACTGACTATCCAATGTTTTAACCAACGCTTTCAACATATTGGCATAATGACCATTTTTTCTTCCATAAGAAGAGGTGAGTTTACAATCGAATCCTCCAAATTCCAACTCTTTTCCCTTTTGAAGCTGTTGCTGTAAATAGGCAAACAAATGATCATGCTGATTGGCATTTTTCCAAAACCATAAAATTCCATTACGTAGGCTATCTATTTGCATAGATCGCTTCACAGATTCATTGGCATAATGCAGATCGAACATGCCAGCCTCAAAAAGAATAACTTCAAAACCCATCTCCTCAATCAAATATTCAATCATCTTACCTCTCAATTGAAAAGTAGCTCCATCATTGTGGGTCTGCTCACCGATAGCTACAATTCGCTTATTCCCAACTTCATTCTTAAGAAATTCCAGGTCTTTCAATTCGTCTGTATTCAGTTTAATAGAGTGTACATTTTCACTTACCCACTGGCCCGATAAATTGGTTACTCTCTCATTTTTACTTTGTGCAAAATTGAACAAGGGAAACACAAGAAATCCAACTAGATGCACTCCTCGCCCCACTTTTTTTAGTGTGCTTGCCATTTGTTTTTTAACTGTTGCTTTCATTAGAATTAGTTGGTTTTGGTTGGCCTCTTTTTTTGTGTCCATTGAATTGCTCCCCAAAGGGCTTGCTTCATTTCATAATTATTATCTAATGAATCATACGTATTGGTTGTGATTCTAATGGGTTCAATCTTAATTTTTTTGGACTCAATCTCATCCCTTTTATAATTTTTGGATTTAATTAAACCCCAAAAGAGGCTATAATATACCGTTGATGTTTTTTGTTTAGAAGGGGATTTAGTTGAACCACTGTTTTGAGCAAACCCCAAAAGGATTGCAAATGAAAAGACTGTTGACAATGCGATTTTTTTCATAACTAGATTTATTTGTTTGAATTATCTTACGGCAAGAGTAGAGGCTTCGTTTAGAATCGCAAACAAAGAATGATGTACTTGCCGCTGCCAATGATCAATGAAAGAAAAAGATGGGTAAACAGGTTTGCCCTTCCACTGAATAGGTTGGGCAGGCAATCGGATAGGTTGGTCATGCAACTTTACTTGGTTTGTTTTTTTCCGTTACTTTTGATGAATGACAAAGCCTCGCTTTAACGCAGTAGGAACAATCCTGACAAATCGAATTTTATTGCACTTCTATTTTTGGGGAGGGTTTTTCTTGCTGTTTTTGTTTACGATCCCATCTAGCGAAATGGGAAAAGATTTTTTTAGCTTTTTAATCACTATACTATTTTTTTGTGCCATCGCAGCCTACACTAATACGTACTTGTTGATGGCTAAATTTCTAGAACGGCAAAAGTATATAATGTACTTGTTTGCTTTGGCCGCTTTACTGGCAGTTACCGCAATTGCGATGACTTATTTTACGGGTTATTTATTTAAAGACAAAACAACCGTTTTGCAAAATGTAGTTAACCTTAGTGCGTTCGTCATTATCACGAGTGCATTAAAAATGATCAGGCTAGGTATTAAGCGGCAGCTGGCAGAAAAGGAATTAGCAGCTAAACAACTGGAGGCAGAACTTCAATTATTGCGCGCACAAATCAATCCGCATTTCCTGTTCAACACGCTAAACAATTTGTATTCACTTACACTTGAAAAATCAGATCAAGCCCCCGCCATTGTTGTTAAACTATCGGAATTGATGCGGTATATGTTGGAAACCAGTAAGCACGAAAGATCATCTTTGCAGTCTGAAATAGACTTTATAAATAACTATTTGGCATTAGAAAAACTACGACTTGATAATCGTGCAACGATTGATTTTGAAGTAGTGGGAGAGCCGCAACAAAAAACAATAGCCTCACTTCTTTTAATACCCTTTATTGAAAATGCGTTCAAACACGGCATCAATGCCACAGCCGGAAATGCCTACCTACACAGTCAGCTTAGGATTGAAGAAAACGAACTTTTCTTTTTTATTGAGAACAGCCGGGCAACTAATCGGTCAACTGAAAGTACAGGCACAGGATTAGAGAATGTAAAGCGGAGGCTTCATTTGCTTTATCCAAATAACCATCAACTAATTATTGAAAACGATGGAACTAAATTTAGTGTCAATCTTCAATTGAGTATGGTATGAGCAAAATCAAAACACTGATAGTAGATGATGAGCCTCTGGCGCAAAAAATACTTCAAAAATTTATTGGTCACGTTGATTCATTAGTATTGAACGGTGTTTGTTCAAATGCCATTGAAGCTAGTAACATACTGCGAAAACAGCCCATTGACTTGCTTTTCTTGGATATAAAAATGCCTGAGCTTTCTGGGCTCGAGCTTTTAAAAATTCTCAAGAATCCGCCAAAGGTAATTCTAACTACTGCTTACGCGGAACATGCGCTGGAAAGCTATGAGTTTGGGGTGATTGATTATTTGATCAAACCGATCGCATTTGATCGCTTTTTAAAAGCGATTGATAAAGTAATCCCCGCTGAACAAATGGACAGCCCTGTCCCTGTTTCAATAGCTGATACAAAAGCACGCAACTTTCTTTTTGTAAAATCGGATCGAAAAATTTTCAAAGTGAACTTCACCGAAATAAGATACCTCGAAGCATATGGAAACTACGTGAAGGTACATGCCCTTGATAAAACCATAATTGCACAAGAAACACTTACACAACTAGAGGGGACATTGCCAAAAGATCAGTTTTTAAGAATACATAAATCCTACCTCGTGGCGATCCATTTTATTCACTCCTTAGAAGGCAACCGATTGTTCATTGGCGATACCGAGCTGCCCATTGGACAAACATTCAAACTAAAGATTGATGATATCCTAAAAATGAAGTAAAGTGCTCTTTTTACTGTACTTATCACGATCAGTCTACGTTCTCCTTCGTTCTCTGATGCTCCGTCATTCCGCCCATTACTATTTTCATAATTTTTACTTTGCCCCATCTTGGAACCGTGCGCAGTGAATACACTAAAAATTTGGTGAGGAAGCCAGGCAAAACAGTTGTGTTTCTTCCCAATGCTTTTAAAATCGGAATGCCTACTTGTTGTGGCGTGAGCGGCATATTCATTTTCATATTGGCACGTTGCCCAAAGCCACTGGCCACTGGCCCGGGTGCTGCCGCCAACACATCTACTCCATGTGGCTTCAATTCTTCAGCGAGTGCTTCGGCCAACGATTGTACATACGCTTTAGTAGCGGCATAGTTTGCGGAGTACGGCACACCTTGAAAAGCTACCATGGAACTCATCAATATAATTCCGCCTCTTTTTTGAGACACGAATTTCTGTGCAAAATGATGGGCAAGAGATAGCAAGGCTTCGCAATTCAAGCGAAGCATATTAATTTCAGCATGCACCGAAGTGTGAATAAATTCCCCAGAGGTGCCGTAGCCCGCTGACGCGACTAACATGCCTTCGGGCAAATGCTGGGCGGCCTCAATTAAGGATTGGACGCCAGCTGGTTCTGAAAGATCAGCAGCAACAGTCCTTGCTTCGATGGCGTAGGAAGATGTTAAACGTTTCGCTATTTCTTGAAGAGCGTTTTGGCTACGTGATTGAATAATTAGGTTAAGACCTGACTCGGCCAACCGCTCGGCTATTTCTAAACCAATACCCGAGGATGCGCCAGTGACAATTGCCCACGGGCCATACTTCGTTTTAAGTCTTCGTTTTTCGTTTTCAGAAAGTTTCATGCTATCGATGATTAAATGTTTTAAAAATGGAAGTTCCGTTTAACGCTTTTGATAAAACCATTAGCGCAAGCAACGCGTAGCGTATTCCCACAATAATGGTGGCATTTGTGTTTTTCAAAAAGTAAAAAGAAAGGATTGGTAATATCTTCAACGTGCTTAGTTCCGTTTCGCAAATTCAACAATTCCTCCTATAGAAAGCTGAATTGAGAAAGCATTTACATTACTTTTAAAGCCTGATTCAAGCTCGCTTGACTGAAACTTCCAAGCCGATTCTCCGCCAGTACCAACCGAGTAAATAAGCCTCAATCCAAAGCATAAGTTATTGGCGCCTTTCTGATATATGGAAAGACTGGGATTTAGCACCAGTTGATTATTGATCACATTTTGAAAGCGCGTGTTTTGCTTGTCTTGACTGATAATTTGGTTATTAGAGAATCCGAACCCTAGAGACGTTTCCAAACGCGTGTTTTTTCTCTCCAATAAACAATACCCAAAAGAAACTGTGGTAACTGCGCCAATAAACTGTATCGACTCGGTAGCGCTTGATTGGTTGCCATTCAGTTGATAAAATTCTCCACCGAGTATCAAACGATTAGAAAGATAATTGGCGCCTGCCCCAAGGGCAAAAGAACTAAAGTTGGGTTGAACCGTGGTTGAGCCAAATGTTGAGCTAAAGTTGTTTATACTGGTACCTGCTGTTGCACCCAAACGAAGTCCTTTTTTAGCAAATTGCGCCTGCGCGACAATTGAGGTTGCTAGTAAAAATAAAAAAACAAGTGCGCACGTCTTTGTTTTATTGAAATGAATTCCAGCCATGATCAAATTATTTTAGCGTAATAGTTAACGTAAGTGTTTTTCCGGCTTCGACTTTTACCTTCGCATCCTCAAAATCAGGCGGGCCAAGTTTGATTTTTGCATCGTTCGAAAAGCCAATTGGCTCCTTTGGGAAGCCCACAAAATTTGTCTTCAGGTCTTTGTTTTTGTCGATGTCTTGAAATGCCACCAGCCCATATTCTCCAGCAAGGACTTTTTCAAAAACAATTTGCATCGAGCTTCCGGTCACTGGCCTTTCCGTGCCGATCATTTGTTTGCCCACTTTCGGAAAATTTTCCTTTTTAAAAATACCGGCAGAGATTTCTCCACCTTTGTCAGATTGTATTTGTTGGACATTGATTACAACTGTACCGGTTTGACCGTACCCCGCTAAGCCCATCCAAAGCCCAGCGAGCAATAGAATAAATTTTTTCATTTGTTTCGTTTTTGATAAGTCAAAGGTGGCAGGTTGAGCGCACCCCAAACGATAACAAATGTTTAGACTTTAGAATAATCTGACTTTTTTAGGCGACTAAGGTGCACAGGCGTAATGCCGAGGTAAGAGGCAATCATATGCTGCGGCACGCGGTTATGGATGTTGGGAAAAACTTCGGTGATGGTATCGTAACGCTCTTTAGCGCTGCGCGCATACTGGTTTTTGATTCGGTTATCTTGGTAGATAAAATAAAACTCGGCAATGAGCCGCCCCAGCTTATCGCCTTCCTTCAAGCTTTTGTAACCCCACTCTACAGCCGAACGAGGCATCACAATTACTTCCGTCTCTTCTAATGCTTGCAGTGTGTAAAGCGAAGGTTGATGTTGAATGAAGCTCGAATAATCGGCAATGAATTGATTCTCCAGCGCAAAATGAATGGTATGCTCGCTTCCTTCTTTGTCGTGAACAATCACGCGAATGATTCCTTTGCTAATAAAAAAGATATCGTTGGCCATAACGCCTGGATGGCTCAATATTCCCTGCCGTTGAAATGTTTTTAAAAAGCAGCCATGCAGAAACTGATTCATCTCCTGATCAGATGCTGAAATCATGCTTCGGATAGCTTGGCGAATCTGCTGCATAGACTGGTTAAAAGATTAACAGCAATTTTCCGATTTTTGTTTGTTAAGTTTGATTATTAGCAGCCTAACTATTTTCTTGTTTCTTCGCCTTTGCCATTTGATATGAGTAATCCGATTGATTTGATCACTAAAGTAATTCAATCCACCGTAGAAGCATCTCCGACTGAGATAAATCTATTTTTCGATCATTTTAAACTTCAGAAGTTGAAGGCGGACGAATACTTTATTCGCGAGGGGGAAGTGTGCAACAAAATAGGATTCATCACAAAAGGAATGATCCGGTATTTCTACGTGAACGATCAGGAGGAGACCACCCGATGGGTGAGTTTAGAAGGAGAGTTTGCCACCTCCCTGGGTAGCCTTATTACCGGGCAGCCGTGCTCACATCATCTCCAAGCCATCGGGCCGTGCGAAGTATGGGTTATTTCCAGATCCAACTGGCAGAAGTTTTCTAAAAACCATGAATGGCTTCGTAACTTTTGGACTCGCGTGTTGGAAATTACGTGCGTTGGTTTCGAAGATCGAATTTATCAGCAATTGGCAAGCAGTGCCGAGCAGCGCTATGAATATATGATGACGCGCTATCCACAGTTTATCGAAAAAGTACCTCAAAAATACGTGGCCTCTATGATGGGTATCAAACCCGAGAGCCTCAGCCGTGTGCGGGCGCAAATGGCGCGAAAGCGAAGAACTTAACATAGGTTATTTCGGGCAGGGCAGTTGTGCTTGACCTTTGTGTCAACAAAAAACCAAACAACTGCCATATGAAAACCAAATTAACACTTGTCATCATCTTGTTGATCAGTGTATCAATTTCATCGTACGCTCAACAGAAAAATGAATCATCTATTTCATCAACAAGTCTTACTCAAAACAAGCTAACGCGCCAAACGCAACTCGAGTTTGCGCTGGGGTTCAGCTCAGCTTCACTACAAAGTGGCAACGAATTGATGCGAGCAAAAGAGCTGCGCAACCAAGGGCTGAGTTACTACCAGAATCAAAATGGCACGCGCAGGAATGTGGGGAGCCATGCAGCGCCATCGGGCCTAACAATGAAAATTGGTTTTTACAAATCCATCAAAAAAATAAATGGACTGATGGCCGGACTAATGGTTCGAAACACACTTGCTGGCACACAACCCTCGATAGGGGGCTATGAAGAGGGCTACTTCTTCAATTTCATCAGCGCTTCTCCTGCACTAAAATACTACCCCTTTGTGAAAAATAATTTCTATGTAAATGGCGAATTCGGGCTGGCCTCCGTTTTTACCAAGAATCGCTTCCTTACCAATGCAGGACAACAAAATTATTTTCATCAATTTGGTATTGGCTGGGCTGGCGGCATGAGCGCAGGCTACTCGATTACCTCCTTTAAAAATAAATCAAGGGCTGTTGATCTTCAAGTGCATTATCAATTTTCTAACACACGCGTTGAGGTAAATGGAATTGGCAATGATCAATGGCAGTTTAGCTCGCTGCATGTTACGGTGGGAATTTTGTTTTAGATGTAGTGCGGCATAGCCGTTACAGATGTGAGTTCCTCAAAAAAATCTTCCAGAATAGCCGGATTCTTGAGGGTCGATAACAGAACGATTTCCTTTCTAGGCCGCCAAATCATTGCACACTGGTTCATTCCAAACGATTTAATGATTTAATAACAGTCCCCTCGAACGCTGAATTGCGGGTATCCCCTTGCTCTTTCTCATACTCATTAAATGTTTGAAGATTCGGGTAGCAAAAAAATGACCTATATCCGCCATCATCGATGCTAACATCGACCAACTTTTTGGAATTCTAAAAAAAAGTTGGTAACATTAAATTCTAAATCCAGCACAACTTATGGACAAAAAATCTACTTATTTCTTTGGATGTCGGTTTGTTTTCACATTGGTCTTCACCACGGTTCTAGGGGTTTCCGAAATCTTAGGTCAAGAATCTACGAGCATTCGGTTTTATGCACACCCCGGCTTCGACTATTTTACAAATCCCAGTCAAAACTCGTCTTCTCCTTATTTTCGTGGTGGTCCTTTGGTGATATTCATTACTTCGAAGATAAATGATAAAGTGTCTGTGGCGGGTGAATTAAACATGCATTACATGGCCACTACTGGGGCAGAAATGGAACTGGAACGAATGTACATCAAATATGATTATCGGAATTATTTGAATTTCTCGTTGGGGAGAATGTATAGCCCGATAGGGTTTTGGAACGTTAACTATAATTTTGGTTTGATTCTACAACCTAATATTTCTCGCCCACGAATTTTAAACCCAACGCATGACGGAGGTTTTATCCAAACCCGAGACATCGGGCTTCAACTAGGTGGCGATAACATTGGTAAAGCCGGTTTCTTTTACCGGGTTCTCTTTTCAAATGGAATCGGACGAAACGGTGGGCTTTTAGGAGTACCCTACAAATTAGGATCACAATTATCTTATACGTTTCAATTAGGGATAGAACCCATTGAAGGCCTTCGCATATCTGCTTCTGGTGTCGTAAACGATCTTCCCGTGGGAAGCCTTACCCAATTTGACATTCCTGTACCTGAAGCTATGAAAAGCACTCTGCTAACGGCCAGTATTTCGCACATGAGTATTGATAAAAAGTTTGAGTTCATTGCAGAGGGATACGCGAACACACATGACTACTCTGTGCAACCCGACAAGACTCTAAACGGAGCCATAGTTTATATGGGTTATAAGGTTAGCTCAAAAGTTGTGCCCTATCTTTTTGCTGAATTTTTAGATTTTCCGACTAATGATGCCTACTATCCAGCTGTTAACCCGTATACCAATCAGAGTTATAGTAGTTCTAGCGAATATAACTTGGGTCTGCGCTATCGGGTCAACGGCAACTTGGTTTTGAAAGGTGAATTGGCCGCTTTGAATCAAGATCAATTTGGCTGGAGCAGCGGCATAAAAACTCAGGTAGCTTTCGGATTTTAGCGAATTTAAAAAGACTAATTTAAAGGGTATGAAAAAAGTATTTTCTTTTTTGGTTCTAATTACAATATTCTTTCTTTCGATTAATCATTCTATTTCGAAAAGCCCAGCTGCATTGGAGTTGGCGATTATTATAAATAAAGATAATCCTATCGAAAAACTATCGATCACTGAAGTGCGACTCTATTGGATGAAACGGGGCACTCAAAAATCATGGCCTGGATTGAAGACAACTGTACTTCCTGTTGATCGGAAAGGAAACATTGCCGAAAAGTCATTATTCTATAAACTTGTGGTAAAACTGAGTGAGGCAGAAGTAGATTCTTATTTCGCAGCAAAACAATATCAAAATAGCGAACCCCCACCGGTAAAGTTAAATTCTGATAAAGAAGTAATCCAATATGTGGCAGAGAATAAAGGAGCCATTGGATTCGTAAAGACTGCGTCCCTAACTGACGAGCTTCGATCACAGGTTAAACTTGTTGTTTCGATCAGCGAGTAATTTATTGAAAGTATCGGATGCATAGGTGGACAAGCCTTGCTAAAATGCGATGCAACCGTTTTGTTTAGAACGGCAAAAAAGCCAAATTCTCACATTGGTATTATTTACCTTTTCTTTTTCTTTCGGCATATTTTAAAGTCCATTTTCCGAAAAAAATGGCCGATACTTGAGAGCGAAATTTTGTCATTGGAATACCTAATTTTTGATTCCCCTGTAAAAAAAAGGTAATGTACTGAAAAATGGTTGGTGCTTTTTTGATTGATTGTGCTTAATATTCCGGCCTCACCTGAAGAGGAGGAGAGCTCTGGTGGAGACCAACTCTTCGAGCAATAAGATGAGGCATAGACGA
>JBIKRT010000147.1:0-5559 GCA_044349005.1 Cyclobacteriaceae bacterium | reverse complement strand
CCTTGTTCTTGCTGTTTGAGGATGCCCACGATTTGGCTCTCATTGAATTTTGTTGTTTTCATTTCTTCCCAATTTTAACGATTAAACTCTATTTATAATCGCTACTGTTTTTGGGGAAGCTTTCAACCGCAAACAAAGAGATTACCTTGTTTCCTAATCCAGTAAAAGATAAACTCACGTTGTCGCTAAACAGCTTTGATATAGGAAAAAGTGTTGACGTGTTTATCTATGATCTTGCCGGAAGGAGAATGGACAAAGTATCAGCAACAGGCGGCAGTGATTTATTGATAGAGGTGTCTCACTTAGCCACTGGCAACTACCTGTTAAAAGCACAACAGGGAAGACAAATAAAGCAAGTGCAATTTATAAAAGAATGATATAGATTATTTGTTTCCAGAATGTCGCCTGTGCTTACTATCCAAGTCAAGAATGTATTACTAGATTTTTCTTGATTCACATCTGAATATCTACTGAAGCTTCTTACTCTCTCACCTCAACTTGCTTTTATCAATTTCATCTTCGCCATAGTAGCTGTTGTCGAAGTGCAATCTAAGCCAATTCTTTTAAATTAGAATTTGGCGAATTTTCATAATAACGATAAACCAGTCCGATGAAAACAATTGAAATCGATGTTAGTATTATTGAGCCCTCAGCGCCAAAATTGCCACCGGTAAAAATTTTATCTGCACCAAAATTGGTTTTTAAGATGCCCAATTCTTGATGCCCACTAACTGCAAAGCCAAAAACTGGACCTTGAAAAAAATTCCATGACCAATGTAAGCCAATAGCGGCTGATACGCTTTTTGATTTCAATGCCACCAGCCCCATTAAGAATCCCGAAAGGGAGATATTTGCAAAGCCAATCCAGGTAAAATAATCATTGCCAACATGCATGGCTCCAAAAATTACTGATGAAACCACCAATGCAACTGGAGCATTAAATCTGTGTCTTAAATTGTTGAGAATATATCCTCTTGCTAAGATCTCTTCCGCAACAGCGACAAAAAAATAAAGAATAAAGCTTGTGACTAAATGAAACGAGAAAATATTGAAATTAAATTGAATCCAACCCACTACAATCATTAAAGAAGAAAAAAGCGACATTAATACGATACCCAATAAAAATCCTTTTAAAAGGCTGATTATATTGACGTTGAGAAGATATTCAGTCAGTCTTCGATTTTCAATCTTAACAATCATGAGATAGGTGCCTATTGAAATACCTAGTGCTGTGGCTACTTGACTCGTGATCAGGTATCGCTGATCATTCATTAAATTCGGATAATTGTTTCCAATCAGTTCAGGGAATAGGAGGAACATAGGAATGTAACAACAAAAAACTATTCCTAAGCAGACACCTAAATAAACTATTATTCGCAACCAGAATGCCATCAATGAATTTAAGATCTCTTACTCCCTTAATCTCAACTTACTGCCATCAATTTCATCTTCTCCATAGTAGCTGGTATCGAAGTCGTCAATAGGTAAATGTTCTTGAGTTGATTTTTTTGGTTTATCGAATGTCATGATCAACGCGGGTAATAAAATCAAGTTGGTGAACATGGAGATAACCAAAGTGGTGGAAGTAAGAACACCCAAGGCAACGGTGCCACCAAATTGAGAAAAAGCAAAAACAATAAAACCAGCAAATAATACAATGGAAGTGTAGGTGATACTCTTGCCAGTTTCAAGAATTGTTTCGGTAATGGAAATTGGTACGAAGAAATTATTTGTCCGTAACTCCTGCCTGTACTTAGCGAGGAAGCGTATTGAGTTATCAACTGAAATGCCAAATGTGATGCTAAAGATTAAGGCGGTGCTTGGTTTTAAATGAATGCCAAAGAAGCCCATAATGCCTGCGGTAATCATCAACGCAAGTAAGTTGGGGATTAATGAAATGATGATCATTCGCACATTGGCAAAAAGCACGGCCATGGAAAGTGTGATAAGAATAAAAGCCAATAACAAACTTTCTTGAAGATTCGCTATTAGGAAATTGTTTCCTTTAATAAAAATCTTGGTTGATCCTGTTACCGTAGTTGTGATACCTGTGTCTGCAAATTGCTTTTTGATTTCTGGTTCTATTACTTTTGTTACTAACGAATCTAATTTGTCGGAACCAATATCGGCTATCTCCAACGTGATTCGCATCTTTTGAAACGTAGAATCAACAAACGATCTGAATAAGCCTGTGTTATCCGTTTGGCCTTTCATATAGCGAAGTATAAAACCGCTTTCTTGTTTTGATGGAAGTGTGTAGTACGCTGGTTTGTTGTTATAAAATGCTTGCTTAGATGCCTTTACCAAACTTACAACTGACAAAGGAGGTGACATGACAGTAATTGAGTCTAAGAAGCTTTCAAACCGATCAATCTTGATAAGGTTCTTCACATTCATAACGCCTCGCTTCTTACCGGTATCTACCACTATTGCCATGGGCATTACACCGCTGAAATTAGCTTCAAACCATTTAAGATCTTTCTTGATTTGACTTTCCTCTGGAATATCATCCACCATAAAGGACACTGATTCCAATTTTAAAATCCCGATAACGGAAACAACTGCTATGATAACTGAGCCAATATAAATCCATGCTCGTCTATGGTGCACAATGGTATCGATGAGCTTCACGAACTTGCCCATTATTTTGAAGTCGAGATGCTTCATGTGCTTTGGTTCAGGGGCTGGTAACCAGGAGAACACACTCGGTATCATAATCAAACTGATTAAAAATAGTGTGAGTATGTTAATGCCCGCTACGATACCAAACTCGCGAAGAACAATGATGTCGGTAGAAAGAAGCGTTAAGAATCCGATGGCAACTGTTAAGTTGGTTAGAAAGGTGGCAAGTCCCATTTTCTTTACAACGGCTGCAATGGCAGCATTCTTATCTCTGTGTTTGGCAAATTCTAAATGATATTTATTTAACAAGTAAATAGCATTTGTTATTCCAATCGTAATGATAACGGGAGCGATCAATCCGCTGAGCAAAGTAATCTTGTAGCCAAACAAAGCAAGTGTACCCATTACCCATACCACGGCAATGCCTATAATAATCATGGAAAAAATTACTGCACGAAAAGAGCGGAAGAACAGAAACATGATGATGCCGGTTACTGCAGCGGTCATATACAGGAACATCGACATTTCTGCCCGCACTTGCACTGCCACTTGCGAGCGTACATAAGGTAAACCGGCATAGCGAAGTTGAATATTCGTTTGCTTGGTGAAGGCTTGGCCAACGGAATCGATGGACCTCGTTAAGGCTAACCGCTTCACGGAATTCAATACTTCTTTCTGAACAAAGAGCACCATACGTGTGGCTCCATTCTTTCCATTTATTAGTTGGGAGAAATAGAATTTTTGATCGCGAAAAGTAAGTAGTAAACTATCTAACTCTGCTTGCGATTTTATTTCTTTTGGAAAGAGGTCAGACAAATAGAATTTTGATTTGGCCGTGTCTTTTTGGATCGTCTTGAGCCGTGGTAAGCTTAAAACCTCTGTTACACCAGAAATATTTTTAAATGCCTGATTCAACTCGCGGAAGCGGTTGAAATTATCTAGTTGGTAAAGCGAACTATCTTGAAGGCCGATGGCGATAATGTTTCCGTCTTCACCGAACTGCTCTTTGAATTTGGTCAGGAACACCATGTCGGGATCATCCAGCGGCACGGTGCGAGCGAAATCGTAGCTCATTTGCACGTTCGAGGCGTAATATCCCATAAAGATGGTGATCAACCCGATGGCAATCATCAAGGGCAACCGAAATCGAATGATTCCTAGTGCAATTTTATCCCACATAGTATTTTCGCGTTGGCAATTTAAAAATGAACGTCAAAGCTAAGTATTTTCGTGTATTTTGGAGGGTAATTGGCGTTAAATCCAAGCAACGACTCTTTTTTAAAACTTCTTCTATTTTCTTTATTTGAAAGTTAAATCCTAATTTGGTTGTAAAATTTATTCGAGTGCAAGCAGGTTTAAGAGCAAGATTGTTATTTTTATTGCTTCCATATTTTGTTGTTTCTTCATTTACAATAGCCACTTATTCCTTAATCAATTTTTTTCTATTTCAGGGGTTTTCGAGGTTATTATGGCACTTTACGGATGTACTTCTACCTATTATTCTTTGTTTAGTTTCATTTTTGTTTTTCTTCTCTCCAATTTGGAAAACCGTGGTTCACCGAAAGGGCAAAGGAAACTCTGACTTTTTGCTATGTCTGTTTATGTTGCCAGCCATGTTATTAGCCCAAAACATGATTGCTAATGTTGGCATCAGCGTTGAAAAAGTATCAAGCGAAAGATCAATAGGGGACGTAAATAGGAGAGTATTTAATTTCGATACACTTACATTGGATAGGTCGGTTACGGGCGTTTATGGCAAAATAATTAGAACATCAAAAAAGAATAGCCTAGCGGGTGATTTGTATTTAGAAGTCTATGCGGTGGCAAGATTTAAAAGAGTGGCAGGAGGAAGAGACATTTGGTATGGAAAAAAATATGTAAGGAAGGAATTGAATAACTATTCAACTACAAAGACTCAAAATGAAAAGCTAGAAATTTTTAAGGGATCGGCCATGCAAAAATTTGACAGCCTTATTGCCAATAATTTTGTAAACAATTATTTCTATGTGGATTCCAAATCAGAAGAATATAAGTATTTCGAAATTGCTGTTTTGGGTTCTGGTTATGATGCATTTAAGTTTATTGTTTTAACTGATTGGAGTGAACGAAGGCCAAATGATTCTAAATTTAGTTTTACGATCGTTTCCTTTTTTATTGGACAATTTTTAATGTTTATTGTCTGTATCAGTGTAAAAATGAGTAATGAATTCCGAATCAGTGATTTGACAAGGCTTGTTCATTATCAAAAAAGTTGGAGAAATACATTTAGTTACTTTATACCACGCAAAAATTACTTCATTACCCCTTTAATTATAAATGCTAACCTGTTAGTGTTTATAATTATGTGTTTTGGCGGTGTAAGTGTATTTGATCCTACAGACATAGATTTGGTTAATTGGGGTTCGAACTTTACACCTGCTGTAAGACATGGCCAACTGTGGAGGCTTTTCACCTCGGGTTTTTTGCATATAGGAATTGGTCATATGTTTATGAACATGTTAGCCCTTGGTTACGCTGGGTTCTTGCTCGAAAAAGTAATTGGTACAAAGCCACTCGCTGTTTTATATGTTATTTCGCTTTTTGGATGCTCGGTGAGCTGCCTTATTTGGAATGGAAATGTAAATGCTGCCGGTGCATCTGGGGCAATATTTGGAATTTTCGGAGCCATGCTGGTTTACTCTATATTCGATATTACCAGCCCTGATAATAGGATTTTATTTATGATGGTTTTTGTCTGTTTTGGATTTTTAACGTTACTGATTGACTTTACTAAAACCACCAATAGTGATATGGCTGGTCATTTAGGAGGGCTAATTAGTCGTCCCTTAAAAACTCAATTTTAGGATTAGAAGATTTTGGATTTGTGATTTTGTGGTTTTAACGAGCGAAAAAAGGCAATTAAAAAGTTGGGCTAAAAAGACAAGTGGATTTACTTTC
>JBIKRT010000084.1:0-19039 GCA_044349005.1 Cyclobacteriaceae bacterium | reverse complement strand
AAGCATCAACCTTATTGCTGACAAGTTGCTCTCCAGCAGAGCTTGATTCCTCTTCAGGCTGACGCGCTAATTTTAACAAATTATCGCATCAAAGTCACCAACTATTTTTCAGTACATTACCGTTTTTTCCGAATGCGAAAAGAGTTTTGTTAACAGCCTATTCAGATACCGAAGCGGCTATCCGCGCTATCAATGATGTGCAACTTGACTATTACTTAATGAAGCCATGGGATCCTCCAGAGGAAAAACTCTATCCAGCATTAAATGACTTGCTTGGGGAATGGCAAAGTCAGTATATTCCTCACTTCAATGGAATAACAATAGTTGGTTACCAATGGTCGCCACGCTCACACCAAGTCAAAGACTTTCTGTCAGGAAATTTAATACCTTACTTATGGCTTGATATTGAAGATAATGAAATGGCCAATGAATTATTGACCATTAACAGTATTGATAAAAAGCAACTACCGGCAGTTTTTTTTGAAGATGGTTCGTATTTACTAAACCCAGACATTCTTCAAGTAGGAGAAAAAACGGGCATGCGGTCAAAGGCTACCAAGCCAATGTATGATGTAGCGATTATTGGAGCTGGACCTTCCGGATTAGCGGCCGCGGTGTATGGTGGCTCGGAAGGATTAGCTACTATATTGATAGAGAAGCGTGCTCCGGGTGGACAAGCTGGGTCTAGTTCTCGCATTGAAAACTATCTTGGCTTTCCAAATGGGCTAAGTGGTGCAGACTTATCACGTAGGGCTATATCACAAGTTACTCGTTTTGGGGTCGAATTTTTGTCGCCAACTGAAGTTAATGACATCCAGATTAGAGACAACTACAAGATCATCACTCTGAAAGACGGTAGCGTATTAAACGCAAGGAGCATTATTATTACCACGGGAGTTGATTACCGTGCGCTGGAGGCGATCGATGTCGAGAAATTTACAGGAGCTGGTATCTATTATGGAGCGTCCACCACTGAAGCGCATGCCTGTAAGAATCAAGACGTTTATATCGTGGGAGGTGGAAATTCTGCGGGTCAATCGGCCATGTATTTAAGCAATTATGCTGCTAAAGTATTTATTGTTATTAGAAAGAACGATTTGTCAAGCACTATGTCGCAGTATTTGATTGATCAGATTAATGCTACTTCTAATATTCACTTGATAGGCGAAACGATTATTGGCCAAGCTTATGGTACTGATAAATTAGAAGAGATCTGTTTAGAGAATATCATTACCAAAGAAAGAAAACAGGTAAAAGCGGCAGCGGTCTTCATTTTCATAGGAGCTAAACCCATTACCGATTGGATTAAGTTAGACATAATAAAAGATGATAAAGGGTTTATTGAAACGGGTAGGGAATTGCTGAAATACGAAGCGTTCAAAAAATCATGGAAATTACCGCGCGAGCCATTCCTGCTTGAAACATGTAGCCCAAGAGTATTTGCCGCGGGCGATGTAAGAGCGGGTGCCATGAACCGAGTGGCCTCGGCAGTAGGCGAGGGAGCGATGGCAGTCAAGTTCGTGCATGAGTATTTAGCCGAGCATTAATTTTTAATAAAGCGTTGTTTTGTAAACGTATATCTAAAAATTCAAATTAGTTTACATTGAGCAACAACGTACAATGTTTCAAACTATAAAATTTCAATTACGATGGAAGAACCTGAAATCTGCCAACACCTTTTCAAATGGGAGAATTTGATCAAAGCCAAAAAACATGAGTGTGACGAGTGCGTAAAAGCTGGTGATTGGTGGGTACACCTGCGCACTTGCCAGACGTGTGGTTCAACATTATGCTGCGATAGTTCACCCAATAAGCACGCCAGTAAACATGCAAAGAAGGAAAGCCATACGGTTGCAATATCAGCGGAACATGGGGAGCAGTGGGCATGGTGTTATTTTGATGAACAAATGGTAGAGTACTAATTGAAATTTTACGATTTTCATTTGTGTTTGGCCTTCGGCAAAATATTGCTGAAAAATTTAATTAGTTAGATAAAGTGAGAAGGAGCGAGGTGACTCTGCCAATAGTGCTTCCCATTTTTTGAAAAACAAGAAACGCAAAAGGCTTCATCGGGGTGCACTCAGGTTTGTTTAGCAATATTGGTTATTCGTTCGTCATGAAATCGGAGTCAAAAGAAGCAGCATGATTGTGCGATGATCGGGGATTTTTGACTACTTCGGATTCGTTGTTTTGCAAGTTTTGTTCTTATCAGCAATTTAAATTCCACAAGAATGACAAATAGAATTCATTCAGTGCTCGACTTCGCTTACAGGAGGCATTCTAACGTGCGCATCTGGCTGCAAATGCATTGGGTTTACTCGATAGGAAAATGGCATCAAGTGACCAATTAAATATTGGCGTAATTGGGATTAAAATTTCTCAGCACCCGTATTCTTCCAACTTTTGGAATTTGCTGATTCAATAACAGCCTCGCAAACCTTTTGTGTTTGAAGTGCCTCTTTAAAAGTTGGAGAACATGGTTTACCAGTTTCCAGGCTTTCAAGGAAATCGGCAAACTGATGAACAAAGGTATGTTCGTAGCCAATAATTAGGCCAGGCACCCACCACCTTTTCATATACGGTTGATCACCGTCAGTTACCAATATCGAGCGCCATCCGCGAACAAGGGAATCATCCGAATGATCGAAATACTCCAACCGATTCATGTCATGCAAATTCCAACGAATAGATGCATGTTCACCATTGATTTCAAATGTATATTCGGCTTTATGTCCTCGAGCATATCGGGTTGATTCGAATACGCCTAGTGACCCATTTTCAAAATGACAATGAAAGATACACGCATCGTCAATACCGACCTTTTGAACTTTACCCGTGCGTTGATGCATCCGTTCTTTGATGAATGTTTCGGTAACTGCAGATACATCTTTAATAGGCCCATTATGCCACATAGCGGCATCTATACAATGGGCCAGCAGATCACCCGTTACACCAGAACCAGCAGATTCAATATCTAATCTCCACAATCCATCACCGCCTTGTGGTAATTCGGGACTTATGGTCCAATCTTGAAGGAAGTTTGCGCGATAGTGAAATATCTTACCCAATTTGCCAGAATCAATAATTTGCTTGGCTAAAGTAACAGCCGGCACTCTTCTGTAGTTATACCACACCGTATTCTTTACACCACTCTCTTCAATCGCATCCACCATTTGCTTTGCTTCCGCAAGCGTGCGCGAAAGGGGCTTTTCACACAATATCATTTTTCCTTTCGCGGCTGCGGCAATGGCAATCTCAGCATGAACATCATTTGACGCGCAAATGTCGACTGCATCAATATCATTTCTTTCGATTAGGGCTTTCCAATCTGTCTCAACCGACTCATACCCCCATTGTTCAGCAAATGCCTTTACTTTCGCAGGATTTCGTGAGCAAACCGCTTTCAATACAGGGCGATAGCTTAATTCCGGAAAAAAATCTCCGGCTCGCTTATATGCGTTCGTGTGTGTGCGGGCCATAAAGCCAGTGCCTATTAATCCTATTCTAAGTTCTTTCTTGTTACTCATATTCTGTTCATTTTATCTCCTGATAATTGTTTAGTAGTGAGTCTTGCGATGTGAGGAATGAGATGGCATACCTGCTCAATACTCACATCTCAAAGACTAGTTATTCCATCCACCCATGCAACTCCCTAACTTTTATCATAGTAGCCAGAATGTCGTTCCATGTTTTTTGTTTAATCATCACCTCGTTAGGGAACATACATCCATCCCAACAAATATGTTTGAAGGCCTTGGTAAGTTCTCCTTTTTCATCGCGCAACCAAAAGCCAGCATCGTTGGCAATATCTAGTTTACCGTTAGGATCCGTTGCCTGGCAATGGCGACCTGTTTTATCATGTGAGCCAGAGCCGAATACAGTGCCATCATTTTGTGCCACGTGGAAGTCGATAGTCCAGGGACGAAGGGCTTTAGTGACTGTCTTAAGACCGTCTATAAGAGCATGGCGATCAGTCCACTTAAAATCCTTTGGCAGTATCCTATCTTCAGGGCGATTGTCACTCAATAGGTAGAGCAGCGTGTGTGCCATATCGGCTTGAAAACCAATGTTCGGTCGATCAACTTGTTCCAACGTATCCAACATCGTTTTCCAGCTGTGCATACCACCCCAACAAATCTCGCCCTCAGCCGCTAGTTTTTCACCATAGTCAGCAGCTACGTCACAAGCTTCGCGAAATGTCTGAGCAATTAACTTCGTATTGGCGACTGGATCAACTGCCCAATTCGTTGGCGAACTTGCAGAATCAATCCGCACTATGCCATGCGGACGCACACCCAACTCTCGTAGTCGCTTTCCGAATTGACAGGATTTTCTAACCATGTCAACAAAGACTGCGCGGTCTTCTTTGCTACCCATAGCAGGGCCGCTCCAAATGGGTGCAACAAGACTGCCAACATTCAGTTTTAATCCGGCAAGCTTATCAGTTAATTTCTTGATGTCATCATCCGTGTACTTTTCAAGATCTATGTGCGGACCGAAAAGACCAAGGTCAACGCCATCGAATTTAACACCATTCACTTCCGCAGCAGCGGTCATGTCTAGTAATGTGTCAAAGGGAATCACTGGTTCGGAGTCTGGTCCTTTACCTACAATGCCAGGCCAAGTAGCATTGTGGAATTTGGGGTAATTATTTGCTGGCATAACAAAATAGTTTAAAGTTATTAATTCAAAGTTTCAAATCAGGATTTTCAGGCCCAAAATGTTTGAGCATTACGATAGGATCGGTTGTGGATAAATTAGTAATCTTAACACCATCAAGAGCTGCCTTTTCAGTGGTGAAAAATTCATCATTTGTTAATTGGCCGTAGCGGATCAAGGCAGGTGTCTCGATATTCCAACCACCCATGGTGCCATGCCCTTGCATCATAATAATGCCATACGCTGCGCTGTCTTTAACGGTGACGGTAGCCCCAGGGAAAATAGTTAGTTCCTTCGCACTAAACGCATCTGATTTGTAACATACCCAGGTTTCAGAATATCCCTGAGCTTTCATTTCCGCAAATGGCTTTACTGGTTTGGGGCTCATGAAGCGTGTTTGAAGAATGTTCGGGTCGACATTTAACTCCCAATCAAGTACTTCGATGAGCTCATCAAAGTCACCAATTTTATCTTTTGGTGTACCATTCCACAATAGCTCTTCAGCTACAATTGCTTCGTTTACCAATGATTGATACATCGCAAAAACATCAGAGGCTTTTTGAGGTTCATAGGTACAAAAGCTTCCTGGTGCGTGAAGCATGCCTGGAGGCACATCCCAGCCAGTTCCAGGCTCCAGACGAAATGCTGAAGAGTAATTGGTAATCCTATTGTCACCTTTCGTGAAGTTAACGAGGCATTGCCTTATTTCTGCTTTTGTTGTTCCAGGCGAGATGCCAAAAAAAGTATAGGGAAAATCTCCGCCATGATTATTCAACTGTGGCGGAAAATAATAGGCCTCAGGTTTACCTAATTGTCCGATAAGGGCAGCCTTCTCATCGTTATGATGGACATGATGTGGCAATGGACCCATGTTGTCGAAGAATTTGGAATACATCGGCCAGCTTTTGTGCTTGTTCCATAAACGTTCTCCAATGATTTCACCTTTCAATTCATCAATGACATCTTTCAACAATATCTGTTCTTCTTTGGCGCCATCTTTAACTACCACAGGACTTAATCCTTCATTCTTTCCGGTTAAAGACCCGTTTTTGGCAGGAGTAGTGGAAGACAACCAGCGTTCATCAATTCCGCCACGATTTCCTCCTAGCACATAATAATCATCTGGATGCAGCTTGATTCTTCTGCCCGGTACACAAAACGATCTTGGAACCCAAGTAGGAGCAAGTCGTAAAATTCCTTGACCCTGTTCTAATGCTTTCTTTGCTAAGCTCATTTTTAAAGTGTTGAGGTGCTAAAAATTTAAAGCGGTAAGTTTTTTCACGTTGCCATAGATGTATTGATCAATAATGCCTTGATGGCTGGTTCATCTTCGAGTACATCCAACTCAACATCATAGCTTCTCTTTTCACCCGGTTCAAGAAATATCAATTGATTTTCTTTGCACGCTTTCGCTTGACCAATAGGTGGATTTGTTCCAGGCTCAAGACCAGTTACGTATTCGTCTTTTCCCCAATGCTGCCAGTTTGTTAGCCAGGGCAATTGATTTTTATCGAAACGCATCGCTATCGCTAGACCAAGTTTCTCGTTAAGCAGTCCACATGTACATTTTCCTGAATGATCCGCAGTAACTTCAATTGCAACCACTGCTTCACCCTTGCCACTATGCTGAGGCAGTGGATCTGGACATTTCTTAAACTCATTACCTTCTTTGAAAATCCTATCCGCCTTATCACCTTCCATGGAATGCCATGTTCCTTTCCATAGAATATCAGTTCCTTTATCCACCAAAGGCCAACCAAAATTAAAGTGATACAATATCATGTGAGGCGCAGGGGTATTAGCTCGGTTTATCACCTCATCATGAATACGAATTGTTGCCTGGCCAAGTGTGGCGGATATCGTCCGCCTGAGTTCAAGGCTGGGGCCGAATATCTTAGTCTCTTTTACGACACCCGAGATACTCATCTCCAACTTGCCAGAAAAAGGATCTGGCTGGATGATTGATTCTTTCTCAGCCGGAATGTTGCTGATCAATCCATGGACTCCGCGCTCCCCAAATTCATCGGTTTCAGGGCCGCCTACATGAGACAAGCCACATGTGGTAAGCAAGCCTCCGCCAAACGTTCTTAGCCAATCTATTCCGCGATGTGAAAAAGGCTGAGGACTTGTGATACCCGCATGGCTAAGCCAAGTCAAACTGTGCTGATTATAAAATGCATCGGCTATATCCATAGCCCTATCAATGACTACTTTAAAGCGCAACCCCGTTCCAGTATTAATCCATGCTATGCGGGTTCCACGGCCTGCACCATTATCGATAACAGATGTTTCTATGCCGCCAAGCTGGCGATGATTTGATATTTTTCCTTTCCAGAGTTGAAGCATGTTTCTTGTTTCCTTATAATTCTTTCAATCTAATATTTCGGTACTCCACTTTCATAGGTGGCCCCACATGCACTTGTACACCAAGCAGCCCCTTCATTTTTCGGTTCACTACATCATCGTCTGTTACATCACTCATTAAAATTCCATTTACATAATGCTGTAGTCGATTGCCTTTTACTATCAAATGGACTTGATTCCAATCATTGCTTTTTATAAATGTTTGCAAAGAATCTTTACTCCATGATTTTGTGATCTGAACCTTTGTCCACGCGTTGTTCTTGACATTCTCTTTGACAGGAGCAGTGGAATTATCGGTTTTGAGAATGGTTGTTTTTTGACCGCGATAGGCTAGGGTAGTCCTTCCACGTTCTTCGTAGTTTTGACCAGTAAAATAGTTATTGCCATCTATATCGGCCTGATAACCTTTTAGCGCAAACGGAAGATCTTTTAATCGTTCACTGCGATAGTTAACGCCACTATTACCATTTTTTGTTATTCGATATTCAAGTTTTAACTCAAAATCTTTTGGTTCTCCACCTTTCCAAATAACGAAGGTGTTGTTTTTAACAAGTTTATCGGCTGTAATCTCCCCTAAGATACTGCCATTCTCAACCCGCCAGTAGGCGGCATCGCCTTCCCAGCCGTTCAAGGTTTTGCCGTCAAAAATTTGTTTGAAGTCAGCTTCTTTTGTTTGACCGAATGCCGTTGAGACACATCCAATAGTGGTGACCGCTATCGCCAAAATTGAACTAAGGATTGGGAAATACTTATTTTTTTTCATCGTGATAGAGCTATTACTTTTTCATTTCCCGGTATACACCTTATGATCTTTGTTACCACCAGCCACCATATAAGCGATAAGGTCTTTTATCTCTTCATCATTTAACCGGTTTGTCAATCCAGGAAGCATCAAAGAAACCTTTGATAGTTTGGTAGACAACACTTCGCCCTTCGGCAATTCACGTAGTGTTTGCGGAGAAAATGGATTTTGGGAAACAACGTACTTTCCGTCATCTTCATTGATTAACCTTCCCACGACAGAGCTACCATCTTTCATAGTAAATACCGTGGCTGCATACTGGTCAGATACTTCTTTATTGGGGTCAACGGTGTGAACAAGTATATCTCTGGCGGTAAATCGAGAGCCTACCTGAGTCAGGTCTGGCCCAATATTGCCACCTTCGCCTTTCATCGTATGGCACGAACTGCATAATGACGCAGCAAACATATTTTTGCCGGTTACAAAATCTCTGTTTGTTAATGACGTTACATCAATTGCCAATGCTTCCTCCTTACTGCGCCATTTTCCAGGTCCTTTTGGTTGAGGAAGATCTGCCAAATCATTACCGGATTCAGTTAAAAGAGCTCCACCGGATAGCGTGTCGTAGTAGCTTGTTTTGTTAGCAGGGGTATGTGCCAAGGCTTTTCTTCTTGCTTTATCAATGAAGCCTACATAGCTAAGCCCGCCTTTGTAAGTAAACGCCTTTTTAAACCATTGAAAGTATTGTTCTTGCAAATTTGGGGTCCATCCTGAATTTGCTTCACTTAGAACAGTAGCATAATACGTTTGCTGTGCGGGAGGAACATTCGCAAGCATTTCTGCTATATCCAATCCATACTGAGGATTTCTCATTATAAGATCAGACGATGCACTGACAGTTTTTTCCATAGGATCATCTTTTGCTTTCGCCAGCAAAGTCAATGTTTTTTCGACAGAACCTGGTGCCCCAATAAAAACCAACACTTTGCAAAGAACCCGGTTAAGTTCGTTTGACGAAGCTGGGAATTTTGGATCGAGATACGCCACCACCTGATCTTTCATTTGACCTTCCGGCTTACCCATTCGAAAAATGAGCACCTCAAAGGCACGAACAATATTAAGTTGTTGTGACGGAGATAGTTTGTCGTAGTCGACTTTCATCAACGCCTGGAACATTTTGTTCTTTATCGATTGTTTACCTTGGCGCGCCAGAGCTATCATAGCCTCCGTGAGGATGATCGAATCCGTCTCGTTCAAAGCCCTTTCTTGCCATGTAGCCACAGGTTGATGCTCTACTGCAATGCGCGCAGCATAACGCACAAATCGATCTTCGTGCTTTAAGTTGGGCCAAGCCATCTCTAGTGCATTCTTGTTAGGCTCGTGATACTTTTCAAGTGAGCGTCTCAGTTTATTTTCTTCGGTGATAGTCGCGGGACTTACGGATGCATTACTTTTATCTGGGGTAGTTGCGGAAATCCGGTATAAATCAGATTCCAATCTTCTTCCTCCCGTAAGGAAATACATCGCACCATCAGGACCGATCAAACCATCGGTAAGTGGCAATGGCGAACCCGAAATAAATTCTTCCGCTTGTGCCGTATAAGATGCACCGTTGGGTTCGAGATGAATTGCGTAGATGATTCCGAAACTCCAGTCAAAAGCAAAAATTGACTTTCTATATTTTTCTGGAAAAGCCGCATTACTTCCGCTGATCAAGCTAGTAGGAGAGCCTTGCCCAATGTTGAGCACAGGTGGTAAGTTATCGGGGTAGGAGGCAGACCATTTTCCGTTTCCGGTGCGCCATCCGAATTCACTTCCACTCGTTACGTGGCAAATCCGTGTGGGCCGATACCATGGCATACCAAAATCCCACTCCATGTCGGAATCATATGTGAACAGGTCACCGGCTTCATTAAAAGCAATGTCAAATTCGTTGCGAAAACCTGCTCCGACCATTTCCCAATGGTTGCCGAGAGAATCCATATGAGCAATCCAACCACCAGGCGCTTTGCGATTATTGGCGTGACCTCTGGGATCTTTGATTTGTGGAAACAAGTTGTCTTCTTGCCATACAGGCGGCAATCGGTAGGTTTCCATTTCTGGAACATCCACATGGTTGCCGGCAGCGATGTAAATTGATTTTTTATCTGGGGAAAGTATAATACTATGCGGGCCGTGTTCACCTGGCTCACCCTCAAGCGATTTTATCAAGGTAATCTTATCAAACTGATCATCACCATCAGTATCCTGTAAGCGATACATTCCAGTATTTTTATCAAAATCTTTATCGCTGTTGTGATTGACCATTACATACAGACTATTAAAAGCATAAAGCAAGCCCTGTGCGAAGCCCATTCCTATTTTCAAAGTAGTGGTATCGGTACTTTTATCTGCATCTGATCCGATGATCAGTTTCTCCACTTTAGGCTTTGTGGTATCGCCAGCAGCAGGAAGCACTAGACGATACAATGCGCCATATTGATCTGCCGTAATCATCCGACCTTTATTGTCGAATGTCATTGCCACCCACGAACCCTGATCATTATCAGCTGGGCTATATAAATGCTCTGCCTTAAAACCGGAAGGCAATTTTAGTTTATCGATTTTTGGATTCCCCTTTGATGCCGTCTCCTTGTTTTTGCAGGCTGAAGCGAAAACAAGGATTGAAAGAGCCAACAGAAAAGAAGCTGAGTGATTTTTTTTGATGACCATGGTTTGGATTTTTGTAGTTGGGCGTTTGGAAGTCTTACTTGATGATTTTTGAATGGACGTTGAAGTTAACTCATTTGAGATGTCATTGTTAAATTTAAGTGATAAATGGTATCTGCATAATTTGATCTTTATTTTATTTGACTTGAATCAGCCCAACGGTTCATCAAATGAACCTGCGATTGGTATGCAAATTCGGTCAGTCATTTACTAAAACGGTTAGTTTTAAAGTCCATGCTTTTGGCAGTTATTTTTAATAAACTCTAATCCTTTTTCTGCCATATCCCATGGGTTCGAATATTCCCGCCAAACATTGATGGCATTGGCGAAGCCAGGATCGTTTCGTGTAAAAGCCTCAATGGTGAGCCAGCCCTGATATTTTATAGACGCCAGGGTTGAAAAGGTTTCATCCCAAGAAACATGGCCATCGCCCGGTGTGCCTCGATCATTCTCGCTGATGTGGACATGCGCGAGAAAAGGCGCAATCGTTTTTAAAGAAACGGATAACTTTTTCTCTTCAATGTTTGCGTGGTGCGTATCAAACATAGCTTTTACATTTGGATGCGAAACCTTGTTCAACAAGAAAAACAATTGATCCATGGTGTTGCACAAATAACATTCAAAACGATTGAGTGCTTCGGGTGTTAGCGTAATACCCGCCTGGGCAGCATAGTCACCTGCGGCACGCAAAACATCAGCGCTCCATTCGTATTCGCTCGCTTCCGGAGGTCTGCCAGCAAAGTAGGCAAACGCAGAATGAAAAGGGCCACAGATAATTTTTGAATTGATGGCATGAGCACAGTCAATCGCGTGTTTTAAACGAACTAATGCCTTTTCACGAATAGCAGCCGAATCACTGGCTGGGTTTTCTTCCGGGCTTAAGCCTAACACACAGGTTGCTTCTAAACCAAGATTCTTCAAATGAGTACCAAATTTTTTATATACGTCTTTGTTCTGTTCTGCCATGAAACATTCAATGCCATCATAGCCAATTTTTTTTAGACGCTCGGAAACAGGAAGCATATCTTCTCCAATTCCTCCTGACCATGCCAATAAATTAAATCCAATTTTGTTCATGACTCATTTAATTTTGAAACACTAATTATTTTTCCATGGGATGCAGTTTCAGCAACTCATCGGGCGAATAAAAACCTTTCTTATTTTTTTCGGATTCACGAACCGCTTTCACTTTTTCAGGTAAAATAGCTGGAGCGTTATTTCCAAAAGCATTTCTAACATACGTAAGAACGGCCGCTACTTCTTCATCGCTGAGCATGCCTCCGAAAGGAGTCATAGGAACTTGTCCTGCATACTTATTTCCATTTACTTCTATTGGCCCCATTATGCCTTTCAAAACGATTTTTATCAGCCGCTCATCATTTCCTAAAACCCATTTCGTACCAATCAGGCCGGGGAAACCAGAAGGAGACAGGCCGCCACCATCCGCCTGATGACAGGTAACGCAGTAACCTTCTTTTGCATAGATGGCTTTTCCTTTAAAGAACAATTCGCGATCATTTCCTGTTAAGCTTGTTACGATCTCTTCTTCCTTTTTCTCTTTTATGGACATTCCATTCAAATGCGCAAGCGCAGTAGCATGAGTTTCTATCATCCACCGATCAAGTGGCTTTTTACCAGCTTCCAATACGATCGGTAATCCAACTTCCTTATCCAACCACGAGGCCGCAACGATCGCTTCCAATCGCACACGACTATTTTCATCTTGCGCTGCTTTCATCAGCAATTGGGGTTGATTTTTTATTTGATGTCCGCTATAACGCAGCACTCTAACGGCCGCAGCCCTGGCATGGAAATCTTTTGATTGGAGAACCTGACGTAACAAATTTTCATCCACTTTATTTAGTCCCCAAGTCACCCACAATGCTTCTACTAGGTGATGTGAATACTTCTCATCTTCCACATTTAGGTTTGCCACCCACGCAGTCACTTTTGGCAACACCTCGGTTGCCTTGCGGCCTCTTAACTCACGTCTGGAGCGATAGCGCGTGCGAAATTCGGGTAGTTTCAAATTGTCAAGTAGCTGGTCAACGCTGGCTCCGGCCACTTTTGCGGGTGTAACCAAAGGTCTCGAAGGATAAGTGATTCTGTAGATGCGACCATGCACATGATCTCGAAGTGGATCACGTGCATTGTGCTGCATATGACCAATCAAGATGTTATGCCAGTCTACCAAGTAAAGGGAACCGTCAGGAGCAAACTCCATATCCACTGGCCTGAAATTTTTGTCTTCAGAAATTACCAGGTCTTGCACATGGTGACTGGTAAAGCCGGTGGTATCATCTTTCAACGTGTGTTGCTTTGTTCCCAGGAAGCCGATGGTATTGTTGATCAGGAAATCTCCCTGCGCTTCATCTGGGAAATGCCTACTTGAAACAAATTCAAGCCCTGATGTGGGACGAACCCTGTGCTTATCCTCAATAAGATTAAAAGATTTATGGGTAGCGACACCATACCTTGGCTTAACTTCGCCAGGCAGCATCCATAGGACATCGGGTCCTGATGTTTCTGCAAAAATATCCTGGCCCCATTCATCAAATGCAATGCCCCATGGATTAGGTATAGAAAGTTGTGCCACACGCTCGAGGTGATGACGTTGTGGGCTGTATCTGTAGAATCCTCCGTTGGTAGCTCGCACGGGTCCATACGAAGTCTCCACATTAGTGTGCAAGAATACGCCTTCACCCATAAAAATGGCGCCCGAAGGATCAGTCACGTAAGCATGATGTGCATGGTGCGTGTCATGATCATCAAAACCACTAAGAATAATTTCTTTCTTGTCGGCTTTGTCATCACCATCGGTATCGGTGTACAACACCAAGTTAGTTCCTTGCGAAACGTAGACACCTTCCGGAGCAAATTCAAAGCCTACCGGAACGTGCAATCCATCTACAAATGTGATTTGTTTGTCTGCCTTTCCATCGTTATCGGTGTCTTCTAAAATAATGAGTTTATCGTTCGGCTTACTGTCACCTGGCTTGTAATGCGGATAGCTCGGCATGGTAGCTACCCAAAGCCTACCCTTATTATCAAACGACAGTTGAACTGGGTTTGCCAAGTCGACAAACTCTTTCTCAGAAGCGAAGAGATCGATTTTATATCCCGCTGGAACTTTCAATTTATTAAGTGCATCTTTTCCATACAAATATTCAAGGCTGCCATTTTTTTCTGGATTATAATTGGTTTCGACTGGCGGCAACACCGATGTGTTCTTATCTGCCGCGGCAAGATCCATTTTCTCTCCTTTGGCCGCCAACCATATTGCTGTATCTCTGATGGCAGTCATTTCTCTGATTTTCTTTAGCTCAAATGGATAGTTATCAGGTCCAAAAGGATCATACCTGCGGCCAAAAACGTGGACACCGTTCGGTATTTTATAGTCATTGTGCCACATCCAATTCTTTTCTACAACAGCTGCGCGTACAAGTTCTCGATGGGCCTCCGCTTTAGCAACCGCACTACCAAAAGCGCCATCAGCAAGTAGTGTTGAGAATTTCAAATAGCCAGCATCATTAAGTTGAGAGCCATCGATGGTTAAAGGTTGCTTACTTTCTGCATACCACTCTTTTGTCGGATTGAATGCCTCGATGTAAAGAATGTTGTTATTGCTTGCGACTGCCTTCATTGCCTTTGCGTAGAGCGCAAGATTAGCATTTTCCTTTGCGCCATTGGGTACATCCAATGAATCGGTAAGATCTTCGAAAGCAATTGGTGATACAATAGCCAACTGAGGAATTGATTTTCCATTATACTTTTGAGCTAAGGTATGTTTGATAAAGGCATCCAGTTCTGCTTTGTAATTGTCAAGTCCCTTTTCTCCTTCGAACGATTCGTTGTAACCAAAGAACGCGATGATAATTTCTGCCTTCAATCTCGTCAGCCACTGATCGGGAGTTTCGAAATGGCCTTCGCTTCCGGAATTAGTTGCAAGTTCGGTTTGAAATTTTTCTGCTCCTGGAAAAGCCCAGGGAGAAACACGACCTGAATGTGGCCTGAAACCCGGGGTATCACCGCCATCGCACATATTGCGGATAAAGAGCAAACTATCAGGATACCGAACTTGCATTTCGGTTTCGAAATAACCGTAGTTCATCATACGCGATCCAAGATTATTTCCGATTAAAACGATTCTCGACTCTTTTCTAATCTTTAATGGAGATGAATCAGGGGTGGAGCATTGCCACAGCAACAATGCGACAACGACTAAGCTTAAAATCGTCAGAGATAGTTGGCTATGCCAGCATGTTTTATTTTTGCTTGATTTTGTCATCTTTTTTGCTGTCGTAGTTAGTTATAGGGTGAAACTTCTTCATCATAAAAATGGTCAATTTACTTTAATGAAGAAATTATCAAATTTTTATCAATCCAATATTGGTCGTCTTTGAAGGAATAGGGGGTTGGGTTATAATCACCAATTAAACTGACATCCGCTTTATCTGGTACGTTCAAGTTGAGGCACCAGAACACACTATTAACAATCAATCTTCTGGTTCCCTCGGTCAATAAATCGGTAGCTGCACCAATGGTTGATGTAAATGCTTTGCCCTTTTGACCACCCGGTAACTGATAACTTTTAGTCCATGCAATTGGCATCATTGGGTCATTGCGGTTTACTTTTATTTCCTTACCGTCTGTATCTTTTTCAATTTCAATACCTGCGATGTCATGGTCAGTGAAACGCATGCCAAACAAAGAATCCTGATCATTGTACTGCCCCGCACGATTCGTTACCTGTCCTAAAACAATAGGTTGTGAATCTCCCGGTAAAGGAAGCCGTACACCATAAACATCCGTTGAACCCCAAATCGCACCTTGAGAAATCCCGTTTAGAATTGGATGCTTTTCCATTCCAAGCGCAGCCACACCTCGTGTGCTTTGATGTTTATGATTACCATGATGCGAAATCCATTTCTCGCCCAACACTAATCGGCCAAATCCATCCTTCCATTCATCTTCGCTTTCAAACGAGTTACTATACTTTTTCCATTTAGAGGTGGAATCAATTTTTGAAAAGTTAAATGCGTGAGTGGCCGTTCTCATGCCGATAATCGGTTTGCCACTCTTTAAATAATCATCGATGTATTGCATCTGGTCTTCTGGCAACGCTCGGAAGCGTGTGAAAATCACCATAAGGTCTGCTGTTTTGAGACTTTCTAATCCGGGTATGTTTTGAACATAATTCGGGTTGACGACCCCAGGCTTTGCAGGATCTTGTGCAAACAATACGGTGCAATTAAAGCCATGTGTTTTTGATAAGATTGTTGCCAATTGTGGAAGTGCTTCTTCCGATCGATATTCTTCGTCACCAGAAACAAAGACAATATTGGGCATATCGGCTTTCCCTTCGAATGTGAGCCATTGTTTTACTGATGTTTCTTCAGCCACCTCAGGTTTTGGTTTGCAGCTGTAGATTCCAACAGTGAGGATGCAGGCAATTAAGTATTGATAAACTTTCATATCATGTAAATTGAGTCAATCGCATAGTGGTGTCCAGTTGGCATGCATATTCATCTTGAGATTTCGGGTTTTTATTATATTCTACCGCTGCTTGTTGTTCTTTTAAGTGTAGGCGGCTATCCTTGAAATAAGGATGAACAAAAAAGCAATGTGCTATGGGGAGGATAAGCAGATCTCCTTTCCCTCTGATTTGATAACTTATTTTTACTCCTTGAGAATCCGTGTATAAAGCCATAGATCTTTTAAGTGAACATTGCCCAAGTTATGGAAATAAATGTATTAGTAAACGATTGCAAAACAATCATGGACTGTCATGTTCTTTCAGAAAACGCAGCATTGAATAATGAGTTAAATGGAAGCATTCAGATTAAAACCAAAACCTCACCTAAACGCTTTTAATCTTTAATAATCAGTTATTTAAATGCAAAAAAAACTCAACTGTTGTATGTGCTTTTGCTGCTAAGTTTATACTATTACTTCTTGCGGCCAACACTAATTTGTGTTTGTCCCTCAACTTCGCAAATTTTGTTATCAATAAATGTATTCGAATAATCCTCAAAAAAATAAACTACAAACCAGAATAAAGTATGAATAACGAAAGCCAGATTTCCAGAAAAGAGTTTTTAGCCCAGGCTGCTTTGTTAGGTGCGGCAACCATCATTTCTCCGATTGTGTCCCAGGCCAGTGGCTTATTTCAAGTTGGAAAGAAAACCCGAATTGGATTAATAGGCTGTGGCAGTGTTTCAACACAGTACCTGCCGCATTTATCAAAATCCCCGTTTGTCGAGTTGGTAAGCACGTGCGATATTATCCCTGAACGCGCGGTAAAAGCTTCGTCACAGTATAGTATCCCCAATAACTATCCATCTATTGAACGAATGTTGGCAGGTGCTCCGTTTGATTTGCTTGTCAATCTTACTAATATGCAAGAACATGGCCGATTGAATAAGCTTGCATTGGAAGCAGGCAAACATGTTTGGAGCGAAAAACCAATGGCTACAACCTATAAAGAGGGAAAGGAGTTGTTGGAGTTAGCCAAGAGAAAGGGAATTAGAATTTGGGGAGCCCCCGCGGTTGTAAACAGCCCACAGTTTGCCTTTATGGCAAAGGCAATCAATGAAGGTAAGTTAGGGAGAGTTGCAGCAGCTCATGCCCACTATGGGCACTTGGGGCCAGAATGGTCGGCTTTTTTCTATGAAAAGAATGGCGGCAGTATGCCCGACTTAGCGGTTTATAATATAGCAAGTCTTACCGGGTTGTTAGGTCCAGTGAAGTCGGTTGTGGCGATGTTGAATATCATCACGCCCACCCGTGTTGTCGAGAATAGACCAACTCCTATAAAAGTGGAAGAGGAAGACAACTCGATGATTTTGATGGAGCATGCGAGCGGAGCATTATCGCATGTGCAGAGTGGATTCAATTATTTTGACCCTTATGGACACGAGGGAAAAGGGCAAGACAAGCCGACAATTTCAATATGGGGCAAGGAAGGCAATATGCATTTAATCGGATATGATTGGAAACCTTTTGGGGTTGATATGGCAACCAAAAGAAATGAAGAAACGGTTAGATACGCGACTGAACCCGGAACTTATGTATGGCAGGAAGGAGCATCCGTCATTTCTGAAAGCCTGGTTACGGGAGTAGAGCCTCTGATTGCAGCGGAACATTCCTTGCATGTGTTGGAGATTATAGAAGCAGCTCGCTCTTCACAGGCAACGAGAAGGAGAATTACCCTGCAATCTGTTTTTAAGTGGCCGGTTGTTAAATAAGGCGTGTTTTATGAAACGGAAAAAACAGTTCAGATAGTGGATATTAATAACCTGATTGACAAGCAGCGAAGTGGTTGGAGCCTGGATCAGCCTTTCTATTTAGACCAGAAGATATTTGACCTTGAATGGCAAAATATTTGGGGTAAGTATTGGCTTTTTGCGGGTGTAACAGCAGAAATACCGAAGCCCGGTGATTTTTTTACTTATCAATTGGGTAAAGATTCTATCATTATCATCAGAGGCGATAAAGGGGAAGTCTTTGCACACTACAATTCTTGTCGGCACCGAGGTTCGCTGATTTGTCTTAAAGAAAATGGCAATGCTCCTAAGCTAATGTGTCCTTACCATCAGTGGGTGTATAACAAAGACGGATCGTTATTTAAGGCTCGACTGATGGCTGATGATTTTGATAAATCATCGCATGGGTTACATTCGGTTCATGTTCGGGAAGCACATGGCTTAATCTATATTTCGTTGGCACAGGAGCCACCCGATTTCTCAAAAGTGGTGAGCGACTATGAACCTTATCTTAAACCCTATAAAATTGCTCAATCAAAAGTTGCGTTTAAAAAAAGCTATGAATTGCGCACGAACTGGAAGTTGGTGGTTGAAAATTTCAGAGAGTGTTATCATTGCGGTATCGCACACCCTGAGTACTGCAGTGCAGTGGTAGGTGCTAATTTAACAGAGTCGGCAGTTGAAGTAACAGCAGAACGTAGGTTTGTTTGGAATAAAAAAGGGCTGGCAATCGATCCCATCGAGTTTGAAGGTGATTCATTTCATTTTGCGGTTCGATATCCGTTGCGTCCCGGAATTGAAAGTTATAGCATCGATGGTAAAGCAGTATCAACGCCAATGGGCGACCACCAAGATTTTGATGCAGGTGTATTGGGACTAGTCGTTTATCCAAACTTCTGGATGGATGCCGTGAGCGATTACATTTGGTTGATGCGAGTTACCGCGGTCAGTCCTTCTAAAACAGCGATTGATTTAACTTGGCTGGTTGATGAAAATGCGGTGGAAGGTGTTGATTACTCGCTTGACCGGCTGACTGAATTCTGGAAGGTTATCGGTGAGCAGGACTGGCAATTATGTGAAATCAACTTTAGAGGTATTGAATCTACCCGTTATCAGCCAGGGCCTTATGCACCCGTGGAGGAGGAAGTGGCTAAATTCATAACCTGGTATTTGGGGCATATTACTGAAAAATAGTTGGTGACACCCCGTTGGGGGCATTGACAATCATATAGTTACAAGGAGTTTAGTGAAAGTGGTTTCACTAAACTTTTTTTGTTTATGGAAAAGACAAAAAAAGCGA
>JBIKRT010000083.1:0-19200 GCA_044349005.1 Cyclobacteriaceae bacterium | reverse complement strand
AAAATCTGCAAGGTTTTAAAGATAAAACCCGACTTTCTTGCAGATTGTTTCAACTCAATTCGATCGATTTTATTCAAAAACTAATCCCATTGGGCTTTTTAAGGAGTGACTACTTAGTTATTTTAGCATTTACGCTTTATTGTTTGCTTGCATTTTTCCGGTGGTGTTTTTGGTTTCTTTTTCTAAGCAATTTCAAACAGCCTATCCGTTTTATTCTCCTAAAGACACGTCAGACTTGTTTCCTTATTTTTTTGTCTGGGAGATTTTCTACGTGCTTCAATTTTTTGCCCTCGAATTTTTCTTCCGTGGTTTTATGGTTCATGGTCTAAAGCAAAAGATGGGCATTTATTCTGTTGCGGCCATGGTAGTGCCTTATTGTATGATTCACTTTACCAAACCTTTGCCCGAATGCATTGGTTCTGTATTTGCTGGTTTGATTTTGGGGGTTTTAAGTTTTCGCACGGGCAGTGTTTGGCTGGGTGCATTAATTCACATTGCCGTTGCCTTAAGTATGGATTGGCTTAGTCTTTGGCAACGCGGATTTCTTTTTTAAGCTGCCGCTAACATAAAGTGTGTAGGGCTGTTTATTGAATTGTTTTACATTTAGTCTAAAAAATAAAAGTATGCTAAACCAACGATTTGTTTTCCCTCTCGCACTTGTTGTTTCGGTGCTGTGCTGCAATCATTCAATCAAAGAGACAAAAGAATTGATAAACCCGTCTAAAGAAGACAACTCTTTTCCTGCCCTTACAGAAGCTAGTGCCGAGTTACCTTTAAATACCTTAAAATTGCCAAAAGGATTTTCTATTTCTGTGTTTGCGGAAGTGGAAGATGCACGGTCGTTGGCAATATCACCAAGCGGAACTCTTTTTGTTGGCAACCGAAGTGAGGACAAAGTGTATGCGGTAAAAGATACCGATGGTGATGGCAAAGCGGATAAGAAGTGGGTGATCGCCTCCGGCTTAAACATGCCCAACGGAGTCGCTTTTCGAAATGGAGATTTATATGTAGCAGAAGTAAACCGGATCCATAAGTTTTCGGGTATCGAATCGAAGTTAGCTGCTCCTGGTGCTTCCACTATTGTGTACGATAAATTCCCTACAGAAAAACATCATGGTTGGAAATACATTGCGTTTGGTCCTGATGGAAAATTATATGTTCCGGTGGGTGCGCCTTGTAACATCTGCGAACCGAAAGAGCCCATCTTTGCAAGCATCACGCGAATGAATGCAGATGGAACTGGATTGGAAGTATTTGCTAGCGGTATTAGAAATACTGTTGGTTTTACTTGGCATCCTGAAACTAAGAATATTTGGTTTACCGACAATGGAAGAGACAACATGGGTGATGACACTCCATCGTGTGAATTGAACTCGGCAACCAAAGCGGGTATGCATTTTGGTTATCCGTATTGCCATAGCGGCAGCATAAAAGATCCTGAATTTGGAGATAAAAGACCGTGCAGCGACTTTACAAAACCAGAACAAAATTTGGGGCCACATGTGGCGCCTCTTGGGTTGAAGTTTTATTCAGGTGCTATGTTTCCCCCTTCTTATAAAAATCAACTTATCGTAGCTGAACATGGCTCTTGGAACAGAACTAAAAAGAGTGGTCATAAAGTCGTGCTAGTAAAGATGGAAGGCGGCAAAGCTGTAAGCAACGAAACGTTTATCAGCGGCTGGCTTGACGATGAATCTCAGAAAGTTTGGGGTCGCCCTGTAGATGTGTTGGTACTTGCGGATGGTTCAATGCTTATCAGCGATGATCAGGCGGGTGTTATCTATCGAGTTACCTATAAAGGTTGATCAAAAATCGTCAGCAATAATTTCAATCTTCTTGTTCTTATCCGCTTTCATCTTCGCGATGAGCGGATAAGAACGATAAGTAAGTTCGATACTGCTCTTCCCGGCAAGAAAATAAAGACTTAGATTTTCGCCCTTCCAATTGTAGGTGCTCGAACGCACTACAAAAGTTGCTTTGCCAAACGCTTTTTCTAAGGCTTTCATCAACCGGGGATCCTTATCGGTGGTAACAAAGATCTTGTAAATCAGATTTTGATAAGTAAGCAGTTGAATATCTTGAACTGCCACATCCCCAATCTTTTTATAATCCTCATGGTCGACAGTATATTGTTTTACGGGAAATTCGCCCTTTTCTTTTAAGTCCTTTTTGAAAACGTAACCCTTCACACTATCAATCGGGTAACCAAGTTTGATGTTTTTGAATCCGTTTCTTTTGTCGAGTTCTGTGGAATTTTGTGCTCTCACAGTAACTACGCTTTGTAAAAGCATAAGGGATATAATGATTCTCATAGAAAAAGTAAATCAATTAAAGTCTCGTCAGGTTCAAAGGTGGGCGAATATAAGAATTTCATGAATTATTGGTTTCATTTTATTCACTTTGCGATTGACTTGGTTCTTTGTTTGCGGCAATTGCGTTGTGATTTCGTTACAATAATTACTTTTGCGTTATGATTCGACCAGCGTTTGACGATATATACATGGAGCTTGCAGTAAATCTTGCGACTCGGTCACATTGCATAAAACGACATGTAGGTGCGGTGCTTACTAAAGATACCCGCATCATCTCGATCGGATACAATGGTCCACCAAAAGGTACACACAACTGCGATGAGGAGTGGCCGCAGACAGGATGCCCTCGCGACTCAAAAGGCAGTTGTTCCCTGGCAATTCATGCCGAACAGAACGCCATACTTTATGCGGTTAAGAATAATACTTCTGTGGAGGGCGCAACATTGTATGTTACACTCTCGCCTTGCATGGCTTGTGCTCGGATAATCTACAGCATGGGTATAAAAAAAGTGATTTACTTAAAATCGTACGCGGAGTACAAAGGATTAGCGGCAGATGAAGGCGTAGAATTGTTAAGAAAGTTTGGCTTAGAGTGCGTGCGCTATGAGGGAACGCTCACCAATGTTACTCACATGATATAAAAAAAGCCAACGACTGTCGGCTTCTTGAGATTTAGAAAAGTTAATATGCACTAACCTTTCGCTGCTTCTTCGATTTCAGTCACGAACTTTGCAGTAACTCCCTTACTCTTCTTAATAAGTTCTGCTTTGAACACTTGAGCAGCACGATTCAACGACTCAATCAAGCCCACAGGATTTTTGTCATGACTGTAGCTTCCAAGACACCATTCAATGTCGGCTTGAAGTTGAACATCTAACTTGAGTGCAATCAATTTTTCAAGAACTGCTTTCGATACTGATTCAAGATCAGGCGATGCTTTTACTTTTACGGTCGCTTTTTTTGCAGGAGCCTTCGCTGCTGGTTTGGTTTCAACCTTTGCTGCAGGTTTAGAAGATGCTTTTGCCATTACTTTTTTTGATTTGGTTTTACAAAGGTAAGCGACAATTAATTCGGTAAGCAAGTACTTGATAGACAAAAATTTACGCAACCGTTGGCGTAGTTATTATCTAGCAATTGGTTTCGAAAGTGCTTTCGGTTTAGAATTTTTGAAACCTTAGTTATCGTTCGTAAGAGTTCTAATGAATTTTTACCTATCCAATTCTAGTTTGATATGTCAGCTTAACCCAAAGAGAGTAACAATTAATTCAGGATGCATGCTGCAAGAGCAGCTAAAGGATTTCAAGTAAGAGCAGCAGCGTATAAAATTAAAAATGTATTCAACAAAAAGCGATGATCTAATAAATGAAGAAGGGAAGTAATCCTAGATTACTTCCCTTCACAAAAAGATTAGGATTACCTAATTACTTTTTTTTCTTAGCAGCTTTTTTTACTTTCTTAGCTGCTTTCTTTGCGGGTTTTTTTGCCATAGCGTTTAATGAATTTAAGTTTATTAATATGTTAAACGTATGCGAAAGGTATGATAAAATTTTAGTATGCAAAAATTTTGAGAACATTTTTTTTTAACAGCATAAACTTTTCATCAATAAAATAATTTTTATCACTCATGTTACAGTCATCATTCAGATGTTACACGATGTTTACTTCAGTTGATAATATGATATCAAATTTATCTTTTACTGACGATGCTATTTGAGTTGATAACTCAAAAATATCTTCTCCATTTCCATCACCATAATTCACTAACACTAGTGCTTGATGCTGGTGAACCCCAATGTTGTTTACTCGTTTTCCTTTCCATCCACACTGTTCAATCAGCCATCCTGCAGGAATTTTAACAGACTGATTTTCAGTTGTATAATAAGGCATACTTGTATCAATCTTTTGAATACGCGTGAACTCATCGTGTGTTAAAGTTGGGTTCTTAAAGAAGCTTCCTGCGTTGCCTATCAGAGTAGGATCGGGCAGCTTACTTTTCCTTATCATAACTATTGCATCGCTTATTGATTGGATCGTTATCGTACTAACTTGTTGCTGCTGCAATGTGTCTTTTATCGCACCGTAATTTATGTTCAGTAGATGATTTTTTTTCGTTAGACTTAAAGTAACACTTGAGATAAAATATTTTTCTTTCAGTTGAGTTTTAAAGATACTTTCTCTGTATCCGAAGCAACACGCTGTGTTGTTGAATATCGTTTTCGATCCTGATGTTACATTAATTACTTCTACATTTTCAATTACATCTTTCATTTCAACACCATACGCTCCTATGTTTTGAATAGGTGCTGCACCAACAGTACCAGGTATGAGAGATAAATTTTCAATTCCTCCCCAATCGTTCTTCAAACAAAACATCACCAGGTCGTGCCAGTTTTCTCCTGACTTTACATTTAATAAAAGTCTATCTTCATTTTGTTCAACGATTGACTTTCCAGTTAATTCATTCTTTATAATCAACCCATCAAAGTCTTTGGTGAAAAGAATATTACTGCCGCCACCAAGAAATAGTCGCTTTTCATTCCTAAAAACTGAAAGTTTATTCAGTTCTTCAAGGTCTTGCTCCGAATGGATGACGCAGAAGTAGCGCGCATGCGCTTTAATTCCAAATGTATTGAACGATTTTAGTTGAATGTTTTTTTGAACGTGTATCATATAAGTGGACAAAGAAAGAATATTCCTAAGCAATTTTTAAATAACTTTATTGACTGAGCTAAAAAAAGTGTACTTACTTTAAGATTAAATGCTGTCGCAACCAATCTAAAATGCCAAAATGAAAATAATTGAATGTCCGCGAGATGCAATGCAAGGATTAACACAGTTTATTCCGACTGAAAAGAAGATCACTTATATAAATCAGCTGCTAAAGATTGGTTTTGATACTATTGATTTTGGAAGTTTTGTTTCGCCAAAAGCGATTCCCCAGTTAAGAGATACTAAAGAGGTGCTGGCTAAACTTGATTGGCAGGTCTCCTCGTCAAAGTTACTTGCCATAGTGGCGAATATAAGAGGGGCTGAAGAAGCCAGTGAGTTTGCCGCTGTAAAGTTTGTTGGGTTTCCACTTTCTATTTCAGAAACATTTCAAAAGAGAAATACGAATTCAACCATATCCGAAGCTCTAAAAGCAGTGGAAACGATATTGGGTATTTGCCGAGGCAGCAATCAACAACTAGTAACTTATATCAGTATGGGCTTTGGTAATCCATATTCCGATCCTTATTCTTTAACAGTTGTAAAGGAATTTGTAGAAAGATTGGCAAACATGGGTGTTACTATAATTTCCTTGGCTGATACGATAGGTGTATCGACACCGCATCAAATTAGTTATCTGTTTCCGAAGTTAACAAAAGAATTTCCAGCGATAGAATTTGGGGCGCATTTACATTCTTCTCCTTCAACACTTGTTGAAAAGTTAGAAGCCGCATTTGAAGCTGGTTGTCATCGCTTTGACGGTGCCCTAAAAGGTTGGGGAGGTTGCCCAATGGCAGATGATGAGTTGATCGGCAATTTGGCTACTGAGAAAATTATCGATTTTCTGAAGTCGAAGAATATTGAATTGAACTTGCACCAAGATGAACTCTTGAAGGCAATGCAAATGGCAGATGAAATTTTTCCCAGCTATTGATAAATGACTACCGATAGTTTCTGTGAGAGAGGCCATATCTTTTTCCTGGCAGTGAGGTTACGAATCCTGAAAACTCTAATGACAAAAGTAAAGAAGATAGCTTACCTAGGGGTATCTCAGATTCTATGCTGAGCTGGTCAATCATGATTGGAACTTCTCTTTTCCTAAGACATTCCACAATCAATTTCTCTTCATCAGTAAGGTTACTTTGCGCGATGGATGAACTGATATTTTTTGAGTTTGATGAATTTGCATTCCAATTCATGATGTACTCGAGGTCTTTCACGGAAGTGAACAAGTTCGCCTTATTTGTTTTGATTAGGAAGTTGCAACCAGCAGAATAGGTGTTTCCCAGATTGCCGGGCACAGCGAATACATCTTTGTTGTAGCTGTTGGCAATTTCAGCGGTAATCAGCGCGCCTCCTTTTTCAGCGGCCTCAATGACAATAATGGCATCACACAATCCGGCAATAATTCGATTTCTTGCCGGGAAATTATAAGCATCGGGTTTTGTGCCAAAAACATTTTCGGTGATTATGCCACCATTGCTGAGCATTTTTTTCGCCACGTCTTTATGCGAATCAGGATAGATAACATCGATGCCACTACCCAACACGGCAATAGTAGGTAAGCCAGCTTTTACGGCATTTTTATGTGCATGTATGTCAATTCCATAGGCTAAGCCGCTGACGATTGGTACTTGGTGGGTAATCAGATCTTCAATTATTTTTTCAACACACGCTTTTCCATACGCAGTAGCTTGTCGGGTGCCAACGATCGCCACTGTCTTTGGAGCATTCAAATTGAGGTTGCCCTTAGTGTATAATATGGACGGGGCATCTTCTATTACCTTGAGGCGACTTGGAAAATTCTTATCTGTGTAAAGCAGCAGGTTTACTTCTTCTTTTTCCGCTTTGTTTAGCTCTTTTTCTGCTAAAGCAAATGTTTCTTTTGCTAGTATTAAATCTGCAGCAACAGAACCAATGCCTGGAATTTTTAAAAGCTGAGTTTTCTTTGATGCAAACACGCTCTCAGCGGAGCCGCAATAACTAATCAACTGTTTTAAAAGGAGAGGGCCAATTCCAGGAACAAAATGCAACGCAAGAAAAGCAAGCCGATCTTGTTCCATCTTAATTTGAAATCGGATTAAAGTTTATCTTTTACCTCAAGTAAAAAATGCCGAATGTTTTTGAGGCTTTCAATAAGCTCAATTTTTTGATTTACCGTTTGAACATCGCTTTTAAGTATCTCTTTAGCGCCTTGTAGGGTAAATCCCTTTTCTTTTACTAAATGATAAATGATTTTTACGTTATTGATATCTTCTTTTGTGAACTGCCGATTGCCTTTACGGTTTTTCTTTGGCTGAATAAGTTCAAATTCTGATTCCCAGAAACGAATAAGAGAAGGAGCTACACTAAACATCTCGGAGACTTCTCCGATTGAATAATATACTTTTTCTATTTCTTTTTCTTTATACGCCATGAACTGGAGCTAGATTATCTTCGTTGTAACGAACGTTACGCAAAGTAACAATTCTTTAACTTAGCGCAAGGGTGTAGATGTTTTTTTAATCTACAATGTATCAACGAGGCGATGTGGATTAATTTGGTTGAAGAAGTTTGTTGTATTCCGATTGTTTGGTATCGGTGTAGAGAAAAGTGACTGGATTAACGAATTTGTCTTTATATCTGATTTCATAATGCAAATGAGGAGCCTCTGATAGTCCTGTGCTGCCTACAAATCCAATTAATTCACCTCTTTTTACTCGCTGGCCTTCGCTGACATTAAATTTAGATAGATGAGCATATCTTGTTTCAAATCCAAAACCATGATTTAAGAAGATAACATTACCGTAGGTTCCCATCATTTTGGCAACACTCACATTTCCGTTACCTGAAGCATAAACTGGAGTTCCATAAGGAGCAACCAAATCCAACCCATTATGATTCTTCCATTCATGGTGGATTGGATGTAACCTCAATCCGAAAATAGTATGCAATGTTGTTAGGTTTCGATTGTCAATCGGCTGCATGGCTGGTCGCGTAACCATCATTTCTTCTTTAACATTTACTTCCTTATTAATTTCAGCTATTGATTGCCGTTCCACGGTCAGTCGGTTTTTCAACTTTGACAATTGACCGTAAACCTTTTCAATAAGTGTAACCCTTTCATTAGATAATAAAGGGAATTTTTCACTACCTCCCGTTCCCCCTTTCCTGACAGCTTCGTCTAATCGTGGCATATCTAATAGAATGCGGTAACTGTCATCATCATTTGATTCAATAATTGAAAGTTGAGAATCTGTGTTATGAATTTTGTCTTCTAGTATTTCCCATTCGGCCTTTAATGATTGATTTTTTTGCTGAAGCCTAATTTCATCCCAGTTTTTAAAATTAAAATTAAACCATAATGCAGCAATTATTGAGCAGCTAAAGGCAATACCAACAAAGCGTATAGACTTATTGAGCCTTTGCTTGCCCGTTAGAAAAAACGGCTCATAAGCACACGTCTCGGCATTATATATGTACTTCGGTTTAGCCATCAATCAAGTGCCTGTTTGGTTAACTTATTGGTTGAAGCCATCGCAATAAAAGTGGCAACATCGGTCTGTTTAATCAAGAATTGTATCGGGTTACAAGGCTTGTTATTCTTTGCAATTTCGAAATGAAGGTGCGGAGCAATTACTCCCCCGCTAATACCAACGGTTCCTATCACTTGGCCTTGTCCAACTTTTTGTCCCTGATACACCTTTATCTCCTGAAGATGAGCGTAAGTGGTTTTATAGCCATTTCCATGGTCAACTACAATATGGTTTCCCAATCCTGTTGGCAGTGTGCTTTTTGATATTATCAATACCCTTCCAGACCCAGCGGATAAAACATCCGACCCTTTTTCAGCAGAAAGATCAACTCCGGTGTGCCTATATAAAAGTTTATTGAACGGGTTAATCTGATTTCCATAACCACAAACCAGTGCGTCTGCCTTGAAGTTGGAAATAGGGGGCATGGTAGGATAATAAGTCAGTTCGCCAACATCGCCCTTTACAGGCCAATATAATTTGGAGAACTCATAACTGGTCATTTTTGATTTACTAAATGCATTTGCAGTAACATCTGTTAGACTGGCAACTAAATCATCGAAGGCAGAAACATTGGCAATAAGTGATTCTTTTGTATATTCATTTTTCTTTTTTGGTGCCTCGTCATCTGTTAGCAATATCCGTTTGTGAAGTGCCTTGTCAGCGTCAGATAGTTCTGATAAACGTAAGTTAGCTTGGTTTATTTCTGATGCGACTATTACTTTATGCTTGGCAAGTGCTTCGTTTTCATTTCGGAGGCTTACTTCTAAATCGGTCTCAAACAATTTATTTTGCAGGTAAACGATGCACACAAAAAACGAAATTGCTGTCAAAGCCAGCCCTACTGCGTTAAAAACCAAGTTAAGCCAATTAAACTTGACCTTCTCAAAGCGGAGTGTTTTGGTATTATATGTAAACTTTGACGGCTCCATTATATAAAGAGTATAGAAATTTGCGACAAGATTAACCCTTTTCGATTCTCAAATTGAGTTTTTCTCTTCGTTATCACCATTTCTAGGGCTATTTTTGGAAATTTAAGAAGCTAAAGTAACTAAATTTTTATTACACGCCAACAAACAATACTTGAACTGACCGTTCAAACTACTTAATATAGAGATGGATAGCAGCACAATTCGACAGAAATTCCTTGATTTTTTTGCCAGTAAAAGCCACCAAATCGTGCCTTCAGCTCCGCTGGTGTTGAAAAACGACCCAAGTCTACTTTTTACCAACTCGGGCATGGTTCAGTTCAAAGATTTTTTTCTCGGCAACGCCATTTCAAAATATTCCAGGGTAGCGGACACTCAAAAATGCCTTCGCGTAAGCGGAAAGCACAATGACCTTGAAGATGTGGGGTTGGACACCTACCATCACACCATGTTCGAGATGCTCGGCAACTGGAGTTTTGGTGATTATTTTAAAAAGGAAGCAATTACATGGGCGTGGGAGCTGCTCACGGAAGTGTATAAATTACCTAAAGACAGATTGTACGTGACCGTTTTCGGTGGCGATGCGAAAGATAACCTGCCAGTGGATGAGGAAGCCAAAGCACTTTGGAAGTCGGTAATCGCGGAAGACAGAATTCTTCACGGAAGTAAAAAAGATAATTTTTGGGAGATGGGTGAGAGCGGTCCATGTGGGCCTTGCTCCGAAATTCATATCGACTTACGATCGGAAGCAGAAATAAAATTGAAGCCGGGGAAGGAGCTTGTCAATGGCGACCATCCGCAAGTTGTAGAGATTTGGAATTTAGTGTTTATGCAGTTCAATCGATTGGCTTCTGGAAAGTTGGAGCCACTGCCAAATAAACATGTAGATACAGGCATGGGCTTTGAACGCTTGTGCATGGCCATTCAAGGTAAGACTTCTAATTATGATACGGATATTTTCCGCCCGTTGATCGATTTCATTGCGCTTCACGCGAATTTTAAGTATGGAGTTGAAATTAAGAAAGACATTGCCATGCGGGTAATGGCCGATCACATTCGTGCGGTTTCGTTTGCTATTTCTGACGGACAATTGCCAAGCAACACAGGTGCAGGTTATGTGATAAGGAGAATTTTAAGAAGAGCAGTTCGTTATGGCTATTCCTATCTAGATATTAAAGAGCCTTTTATGCATCGGCTGGTACCTTTGTTGGCAATGCAGTTTAGGAACGTGTTCCCAGAACTTCACCATCAATTGGATTATGTAACAAAGGTGGTTCATGAAGAAGAAATTTCTTTTTTGAGGACGTTGGAGAATGGATTGATCAGATTTGAGCAATACTTAAATCCTATTGGAATATTTACGAAACGAACAACCGCAAGAATACTTGATCCAGTTGCAGTTGAAAAGGAAAGTAAAATTGTTGATGGTGAGTTTGCCTTTGAGCTTTATGACACTTTTGGATTTCCTTTTGATTTGACTTCATTGATCTCAAGAGAAAATGGAAGGACTGTTGACGAAAAGGGTTTCAACGAAGAAATGCAAAAGCAAAAGGCCCGGTCCAAAGCCGATGCAGCAAAAGAAACTGGCGATTGGGTAATCGTATCGGAAGGCGATAAACCCGAGTTCATTGGCTACGACCATTATGAGTCAGCTTCCAAAATACTGCGCTACCGAAAAGTAAAGCAAAAGAACAAAGAACTGTTTCAACTCGTGTTGGATAAAACACCGTTTTATGCGGAAAGCGGAGGGCAAGTGGGCGATACTGGCGTGATTGAATTTGCGGGTGAAAAAATTCAAGTCATCGACACCAAAAAAGAGAATGATTTGATTGTGCATTGGGTAGAGAAACTGCCGGCAAGTGTTGATGCGGCCGGACATTCCCAAATAAACGTTCATCAGCGGAAGCTTTCTATGAACAATCACTCCGCAACGCATTTACTTCATGCCGCGTTGCGCCAAGTGTTGGGCAAACATGTAGAACAAAAAGGTTCGTTGGTAAATGATCAACTGTTGCGTTTTGACTTTTCTCATTTTGCAGCTATGACGCGCGAAGAAGTGGTAAAAGTGGAAACCATTGTGAATCAAAAAATTCGAGAGAACATAGAGTTGAATGAACAGCGCAACGTGCCGATTGACAAAGCAAAGTCGCTTGGCGCGATGGCGTTGTTTGGGGAAAAATATGGCGAGTTTGTTCGCGTGATTACTTTTGATCGCAACTTTTCAGTTGAATTGTGCGGAGGTACGCATGTTTCTTCAACAGGTAAAATCGGTTTGTTGAAAATTATCTCTGAAAGTTCGGTAGCTGCTGGCGTGCGCAGAATTGAAGCTGTTACAGCTGATGGCGCAGAGGCATTTATCAATAATGAATTGGCGCTGTTGCACGAAGTAAAATCAATACTTAAAAACCCGAAAGATATTCTTGCATCTACTATGAATTTGGTAGAGGAAAAGCATGCGTTGGAAAAAAAGCTAGAAGTCGTTTATCAGCAACAAGCTAATATTTTGAAAGATGAACTAGCAAAGAAAGTTATCAACTCGAGTGGATTGAGTTTGATCATTGAAAAAGTATCAGTGCCAACTGCGGAATCGTTAAAAAATATTGCTTATGCATTGCGCAATCAGCTTGATGATTTATTGTTGATATTGGCTGCCGATGTGGAAGGAAAACCGCAAGTGACTGTGATGGTGGGAGCGAAGTTAGAAGCCACGAAAAAATTTCATGCGGGTAACATGGTGAAAGAACTTGCCAAAGAAATTGATGGTGGTGGCGGAGGTCAACCTTTCTTTGCAACTGCAGGAGGTAAGAATATTAATGGGTTAGATGCTGTGTTGGAAAAAGCGCGTAACTTAGTAAGGTAAAATTAGCAAGGTGATAAAGGCAATAGTATACTCAGATATCTCTGATAAGAAAAACCCGCAGGATTCGGCAACGCTTTCGCGAGAAGACTGCCTGGCTCGAACATTGGATTTGATGGACTTCAACGCGGCATTGTCAAAAAATAGAGAGTCAAAAAAGGATATTTGTAACACCAATCAAGTTGAGTGGATAGAACTGACTTTGCTCAAAAAATGATAACAAACGAGATTAGAAGTTCGCTGCAAAAGATTTGCTCATCATTAAATCGAAATGAAGTAGACTATCTAATTATCGGAGGTGTTGCCGTTGGCTTTTATGGTTACCAACGAATTTCTGGAGGTGGTTACATAGGCATACCTGAAATTACCCATGATATTGATTTTTGGTATAACCCAAGTGCCAGTAACTATACGAAACTAGTTGCCTGTCTCGATGAGCTAAACATCGATACACAACAACTCAAACAAATTGTATTTGACCCTAAAAAAACCTACCTAAGAATCCCTTTTGATACATTTAAGGCAGAATTTTTGCCCGAGATTTCAGGCGTGCCTTCTTTTTTAGAAAGCAAAAAAAATGCGAGTAAGGTTGAGCTCGATGGAAACCTTCTTTACATCATTTCATATAAAGATTTGATCAAGAACAAAGAGAAAGTGGCACGTGAAATAGATAAACGCGATATCGAAGAATTAAAGAGTAGAAATGCATTTAATTAAATGGTAGATCCCACTAAATACACTCCCGTTATTGGCCTTGAGGTCCATGCGCAACTATCAACGCTAAGTAAGATTTTCGCGGGCGACTCTGCTATGTTTGGCGATGCACCCAACTCCAATGTGAGCGTTATTACCTTGGCGCATCCGGGCACCTTACCTAAGCTGAACAAAAAGGCGGTTGAGTTTGCCATTAAAATGGGATTGGCGTGCAACAGCGAGATTTCTCGTTGGCAGATTTTTGATCGTAAAAATTATTTCTACCCCGATCTGCCGAAAGGCTACCAAATCACGCAAGACAAAACACCCATCTGCAAAGGCGGATATGTAACAATAAAAACTTCATCAGGCGAAAAGCTAAACATTGTGTTGAACCGCATCCACCTAGAGGAAGATGCTGGTAAGTCCATTCATTTAGAAAACGAGGTGGATACGCTAATCGATTTAAACCGCGCAGGCGTGGCGCTTATTGAAATAGTTACTGAGCCCGTCATTCATACATCGGAGGACGCCAGTGCATTTCTTGCAGAAGTGCGCCAACTTGTACGCTATCTTGAAATATGCGATGGCAATATGGAGGAAGGTTCCATGCGCTGCGATGCCAACGTTTCGGTTAAATTGAAAGATGCTTCCGAACTTGGTAAGAAAGTAGAAGTGAAAAACATGAACTCCATGCGCAATGTTCAGCGCGCTATTGATCGTGAAATTGTTCGCCAGATTGAATTGCTTGAGAAAGGCGAGAAAGTAATTTCCGAAACCAGAACGTTTGATGCCAACACGGGGCTTACTCATAGCATGCGCACCAAAGAAGAACTGAATGACTACCGCTATTTTCCCGATCCCGATTTAAGTCCATTGAAAATTTCCGACTCATGGCTTGAGTCTATCAAATCGAGCATGCCAGCATTGCCTGCTCAACGAAGCGAGCGGTACATAAACGAGCTAGACCTTTCTGAGTATGATGCCTCGGTGCTTACCGAAACGAAAGAAATAGCAGACTATTTTGAAGCGGTCTGTTTGCACACAAAGAATTTTAAAGCAGCTTCTAACTGGATGATGGGGCCGATAAAATCCTTCTTAAATGAAAGCGGAGTTGAAGCGGATCAATTTTTAATAAAGCCTAGTGCGATAGCAGATATGATTGGTTTAATTGATGAAGGCAAAATAAATTTCTCGATTGCGTCAAAACAATTATTTCCTGCGCTGCTTGCGAATAGTGATAAGAAAGTCGTGGAGCTTGCAAAGCACTTGAATCTAATTCAAGATAGCAACGTTGATTCATTGTTACCGTTAGTGGAGGAAGTAATCGAGGCCTTTCCCGAAAAGGTGACTGAATATAAAAAAGGAAAGAAGGCACTACTTGCCATGTTTATTGGCGAAGTGATGAAGAGAAGTAAAGGGAAAGCTGATCCGAAAGTATTAAGCGAACTACTGTTAAAGAAACTACAATAAAAACTATGAAGAGTATGATGTCGACTATGTTACTTGTGATAGCCTTGTTAGGTTGCGCCACGGATAAAGAAAAAGATGCTGCGGCAGGTTGGGATATTGTTATTTCCGGCACGGTCAATTTTCCACTGGCAGGAGAGATTTCTTTACGCAATCTAAAAGATCAAACGAATTCAAAAAAAGATACCATCAAGTTAAAGGCTAATAAGAAGTTCAGTAAAAAGGTTCACCTCACTGAGCCTGGATTTTATCAATTAAACTTTTATGGAAAACAGATTCTTAATTTGATTCTGAATAAGTCGAATATTGATTTGGTGTTGGATGGTAATAATCCTCAAGGTGGAGTGACCATGAATGGCTCGCCTGAGATGGATTTGGTAAGAAAAGTAGGAGAATTACAAAACCCACCAGAACTCACTGCACTTCAGAATGAATTCAACAACGCAGTGGAAGCAAAAAATGAAGCAAAGATTGCCGAAATTCAAAAAAAGTATGCGGCAGTGTCAAGTGACTTAATACCAAAAATGAATAAATCAATTTCAACTCTCTTTCTTGAGCAACCCGCCTCGTTGGCGGTGGTTAATCTTCTTCAGAATAACGCATTGGATATAGATAATTATTTGAATGTGTTCATTGATGCTTCAGCAAAGTTGATCAAAGAATATCCTGCTCTCAGTTATGCAAAAGAGTTTTCTGCCTTTGTTGAAAAAGCAAAGAAAACAGCGGTTGGTGAATTAGCTCCCGAAATAAATCTGCCCAATCCCAAAGGAGAAATAGTTAAATTGTCATCCCTTCGCGGAAAATATGTACTCATCGATTTCTGGGCGAAGTGGTGTGGTCCATGTAGAGCAGAAAACCCGAATGTAGTAAAGGCTTACGCTCGGTTTAAAGATAAAGGATTTGAAGTGTATGGTGTGTCATTAGATAGAACGAAAGAAGACTGGGTACAAGCAATTCAGCAGGACAATTTAACTTGGACACACGTCTCCGACCTAAAATACTTTGAATCGGTAGCAGCTAGAGATTATAACATCAATGCGATTCCCTTCTCGATTTTGTTGGATAAAACAGGTAAGATCATCGCTAAGAATTTAAGAGGTGCAGCGTTGGAGAAGAAGTTGAGTGAGGTGCTGGGGAATTGATAATTTTTCGAAAATAATTAAGAGAGGCTGTATTCAGCCTCTCTTTTTTTGCCCTAAAAATCAATTGGTAAATGAAGTATTACATTCAAAGGTTCTCCGTTTTGTTTGCCGGGTTTCCACAACGGAAATGACGAGACGATTTGAATAGCTGCTTCGTTTGATTCTTTAGAGGCCCCACTCATAATCCTAGGCCGATAAACATGCCCGGTTCGAGTTATGATAAAGCTTACGTACACCCTTCCTTTTAACTTATTTTTTGAGTTCAATTCAAGCATACCAACGGCTCTTTTTAGGTAAGCTTTTAACGAGTCTTTTCCCCCAACAAACTCAGGCATTTTCTCAACAAAAGCATAGGTATTCTCTTCGTTTACAAGACTATCATTTACCTGCCTTTGATCAGATTTATCGTTGGTTTGCCCCGCAATGCTGTATGTGATGCACATAAACACCGCGAGCGACAATGGAAACTTACGCAATACCATTTCTTTTACTTATTTGTAAATGTACAACGGATGGCCTTTCCGATTAAATTTAGATAAATCCGATTCTTTTTTTTGTCAGAAATTCGCTTCTAGGGTTTTAAAGCCAGCAAAAGAAAACACAAGAGTTCCGTGGTCTGAGAAAGGATTAAAACTAAATGCACCATTCGAATCGGTGACAGTCCCTTTAGTTCCATTTTTTATTATTATCGCAACCCCTGGAATAGGAAGGCCACCAGAATCATCAACTTTTCCTGTTAAAACTTTCTGACCATTTTCAGTTGAACTAATAAGAGAGATGTTCATTTTCTTCTCATCAGATTGCCGTTGCGAAGCTGTTTCAATAACTTGCTGTTGATTCAATTGAAAATTAAATGGCATTATGAATGCAACCCTTACTGGTTTGCCAGTTTGCTTCCCTGGATTCCACTCACCGCTTGCCTTTAGCACTCGTATTGCTTCTTGATCACATTCTTCATCAATCCCTTTCATCACAAGGAAATCTGAGAGAGTTCCATCTAAGTTTACAATGAACTTAATAAATACTTTTCCTTCAATTTTTGAATTTTTAGCATGGGTTGGGTACTTGAGATTTTCAACAATGAATTTCTGAAAAGCATCCATTCCAATTTTTGGTGTTGCCATTTCTTCCACAAACGTGTACACATCTCCGGATTTTGTAGCCTCTGCAAATTTTATCGACTCGGCATTCTTTGTTACAATAACAAATGTTCTATCTCCCGAATTAACTATTTGAGTACCGATGGATTCGTCCAGATTATAGCCTTTCTTGGCAAGTTCAAGTACGGCATTTTGTCCCTTTTCATACGTTTCAAGAACTGAGTAAGTGTTTTTAGGGTTATCCTTTTTAAGCTGGTCCACTTGACTTTGAATATCTTTTGGAATGTCAATAGCAGTAGATGAATTTTGAGAAATTTCTTTCATCGTAGATACTTGATCCTGACATGCTATCAAGTAAAAAAATACCGGAACAACAGCGACAATAGTGGTAATTTTCCAAGGAGTGATTTTGCGTTTCATAGTTTTCATCATTTCGATGCGTTTAATTGTTAGTGAACTATTAAAGTGGTTGGCGATAGGGTAGTGAACAGATTGTAAAGCAACTTTCGCCAGCAAGCCGCAGTACTGATCAACATCGTTGTTTGCAACCGAGCGCGCATCGGCATCAAATTCGTGAAGTTGAACGAGTGTCTTTTTATAGAGTTTAACGATCGGATTGAACCAGCATATGATTCCCACAATACTAATTAAAACGATATCGAGTGAGTGAAATTGACTCGCGTGAACTTGCTCATGTTTCAATATTTCTTCCTTTTCATCATTCCTAAGATTATTGCTTTGACCAATGAAAATGAAATTGAAGAATGAGAAGGTAGGTTGTTGTTCTTCTGATTCAGCAACGTAGCAATTATGCCAACGGTAAGTGTTTGAATAGAAAAACAATCTTACTATTGAAGTGATTCGATAGAGAAGTATAATAAAGAGAAAGGCAAAGGTTGCCAGATATAGCTTCCCTATGACATCCCAAACACCCACACTTAGCGATGCCTTTTGAGACGTGAAGGAAGTATTGCCTGATACAATAATTTCTGGTAACCAATTGCCTGGAATTATGGTTCCGACAGCAGGAATGTTTTGTGTTAATGAAATTGCGTTAAAGTGAAAGAGCGGAAATACAAACGCTAACAAAATTGAGGAGATGAGATATAAGCGTTTTATTGAAAATTGGTTTTCATTTTTCAGGAATAACCAATAAATAAACATGAAGAGAATCAAGCCTACATTGGTTTCAAGCATATAATTGATAGTTGCGTTCATGGCTTCTTATTTTTAAGTTCTTCTAATTGTTTTAAAAGGGCATCTATATCGTTTACATGTAATTTGTCATCTTGAGCAAAAAAGGAGACCAGATTTTGAAACGACCCATTGAAGTAGCCACTCAAAAAGTTATTGAGATAAAACTTGCTGTACTTTTCTTTAGGGATCAACGGAAAATACTCATGCGTTTTTCCGTATGCTTTATAACCTACGAAGCCTTTGCGCTCAAGTATTCTAATAATAGTTGATACCGTGTTGTAAGCAGGCTTAGGTTTGGGCATGTGATCGATAATATCTTTCACGAACGCTTTCTCCAGTTTCCATAGAATTTGCATTACCTGATCTTCGGCTTTGGTGAGTTCTTTCATATTAAGATGCTAGACGTGAGACGTAAGTATTTAAAATCATTCATTTTTTGACAATCCAATTTCGATGGGCTTTTGCAAGCCTTTACTTTCTGATGAACTATCTATTTAGGTTTAAAACTAAATAATTAGTTATAAAAAGCAAACTTTAGTTATAATTATTTTTTCTGAGAGGATTTTTAGGAATAGCAGTTCTGAGATGCTTTTACTTAGTCAGAAGAAACTCAAAGGGAATATTCAACCTCTTTCTCCATGACTTTTCGCTGTGATCAGCGCCTTCGAATTTTTTCGTTAGCCAATTTTTAGAAGTCCAGCCTTTCTCTTTCATAACCGCGTCTGCTTTTAGTTGTGCAGGTTCGTAAAGTGCATCGAGTGTTGCGGTTCCATAATCAAAATAAAGTTTATGTTTCTCTGGATTGGGCAAATTGGTTTTCAGATAAGTTACGAATGCATCTGGGATAGGATTATTTTGCATCGAGAAAATACCTGGCCAATGCGTGCTCAAACAAGCAGCACCACCAAAGACATTCGGATATTCGCAAATGGCATACATTGAAATCAATCCGCCCATACTTGACCCAGCAACGAATGTATTCTTCACATCTTTCTTTGTCGAAAAGTTTTTGTCGATGAAAGGCTTGAGCTCGGTAACCAGAAACTTCAAGTAGTTATCGGAAATGGGTTTGAAAACTTCTTTAGTACGCCCCATTTTTTGTAATTGAGCGGTTATGGTGTCGCGTTGTAACTGCTGCCATTAAATACACCAACAACAATACACCTGAGTTCCTCGCTGGGACACCCGTCAACGGTTTTAGATGTTGAATAATTTTAACAGGTTTTGTTGTTCGGTGTTAGGCAGATATAATCTTGATTCCTTTAGCTTTGAATAAGGCGTG
>JBIKRT010000082.1:0-19255 GCA_044349005.1 Cyclobacteriaceae bacterium | reverse complement strand
ACTGTTCGTTGAGTATCCCAATAATCTGGGCCTCGGTAAAGCGCATCTTTTTCATTTGACTGTTTTGTTAGGTTAAAATTAAAAAAACTCTACTTTTAACCTGTTCAAAAAAATCAGCCTAGTACCGTACACTTCGTTTAATGCATTGATGAGGTAATTGCGAATTACCGGCTTCTCAATTGGGTTATTGGGGTCTCTGTGATCTTTCCAGGCAACACCTGGCCCAAATTGTTTGGCTGGGCGGTTTAATGGTGAAGGTTCAAAAACGGTTTCGGAAAAAGGGCGTGGATCTGAAGCGATTGTAGAATTAGCCTGTCCGTAAAAACTAGCAGCCGCATTAATATAGCCCACATTCACAGGGTCTACCATCGTCTCGTTCGGTTTGTAGTAACCATCTGATCCAGTAACTATCGGAAGGAATTTAAATCTTTCTCTCCCAAACGCATCGTATACAACTGGGGTAACGATGTCCAATCTATTCGGTGAAGCCTGGGTGGCCACAGATTGTATGGGGCGGCCGAGGCCATCGAAGTAGGTTATATTTTCTGCTTTTAAATGGACTGGCAGGGAAGCAACATCAGCCACAGTAATAACAGATCCATCCGCCTTCTTATCGCTTTGCATGTCGCGGGTGATTATATAATTGTAGTTATTGGGTATTGGGTTTACTGTGACAATTACTGACGAGGTTGGCCCTGTGCACCCATTTGCTGTTCCTGAAAATAGATAAGTTACATTGAGGGGGTTTGCCGTAGTATTGGTTAACACTTCATTAACATTTCCCGTCCCACCATTGGCCTGCTGGGTAATACCCGAAATCAAGGCTCGTGACCATGTAAATGTTGTTCCAATGGTGGCACTCGTAGGTGCATAATCAAATGAAGAGCTACTTGCAATTGGACCAACATTTCTTGAACTATTCAATGCTGGAGAAGGGTTAACAGCCACCACCACCGATACGGATGCACTTAGGCATGCATTTGAGGTTGCAGACACCGTATAGGTAACATTGACTGGGGCATCCAAATTATTAGTCAAATTTTCACTTATTCTTGCTGAACCAGAACTGGAGGGCTCGCTTATGCCCGATATAGCAGCTCTTGACCAATTAAATGTGGATCCCACAATAGAACTAGTTGGGTTATAAGAAAACTCTGTACCACTGCAAATTGGAGATGGCATCAAATTACTATTTAACATAGGTTTCGCAAAAACAGAAACGGTCTTAGTTGCTTTTGCTGAGCAACCCGTAACACCATCAGTGTAGTTATAGGTTAGTAGGTGGTTGCCCACCGATACCGAAGAAGGATTAAAGCTATTGTTCAATACCCCAGAACCACTCCAGCTTCCGCCTGATGGTGCTCCCCCCAACACAAAACTAGGAGAATCATGACATGTTGTTAGGGATGCCCCACCCGATACAGAGGGCAGAGGTAAGACAAAGGCTGCTACGGTTGTGCTTCCTGTACCCGCGCAGGTGCTATTGGTTGGGGGTCTCGACAAAACAGTGAAGGACCTGTTTGCAAAAAGGCCATTGATCGTTAACTCTGTGCCCAGTGGATAGTTAATTGTATAAGATTCACCTGTGCTTAACATATCACCCAAAGCATCGTCACCGCGCAACTTAACTGAACTTCCCAATTCATACCATTCATAGGTATAACCAGACACTGGAGTAATTTTTAAAACTGCGTTGTCACCAGCACAAGCATTAGTATTCGAACCAACCGGATCAGAGCTAGATGAAGGCACGACATCTGCTGTGAAGAAATATGTCTCTGCATTACAACCATTATTCAAATCTACAACTACATAGTAACTTTCTGTTAAGGAGAGAATAGGTGTTGTATAAGATTGGGAATATGCCCCAGAAATAGGACCCGATGAATTATACCAAGTGTATACTCCAAAGGGCGTATCCACATTATCCCCTAACGAAAACGAGAATGAACCCGACCCACATACGAATTGGGGGTTTTGATTTTGATTGAGCCGATTACACTGAGCATGAACTTTAACAGTATGCAGCATGAACAAAAAAGATAAAGCGACAAATGTAATCCTCATATTCAAGTTGTGATTTGTTATAAACGTCAATAGAAAATCTGCTCCACCGAAAATAATATCAAGTTACCTTTAAGTTTAAAAAAATCAAAAGACTAAATAAGCGAGACGAAAGTTTCCACCCCATTTAGATATTCACTTTTTATCATAAACAGCTAAATGGAATTCCAATTTCCTTCTATTGTTTTATGTTGTATTGGTATTTTTTAGTCAAGCTATTATCATTGTCTCTAACAAACTTTAGACGACCGTAACTATCATATTCGTAATAAGTTGGTTTATTATTGATATCATTTATTTGGGCTTGCCCAACTAATGGCTTTTGCGTATATGTTACAATTTGGGCTGTTGGAAGTTGTGTTCGAAGATTGTTTATCCTACTCATGTAGTTTGTGGACGGGTGTACTAACGAAGACTCAGTGAGGTATTCGTTTTCTGTAAGGCCTAATGCTGACAAGGCCTGGGAAAATGTTACTCCTGTTATAGAAGCAATTACTAGATTAGAATTGTGCGACCATAGAATGACATTTGAAATTCCATTTATCTCAGTAAGCTGCAAAAAATTACCCTTATTGTCATGTTTATTAATTTCAGCTTTAGTTAAGTAAGCATTATTTCCAACTTTATCCTGAAAATTTGAGGGTATCACCAATGAATTTCTGATGTCATAATTTGTCCTTGTTCCATGCGTAATGCTACCGTTTAACAATTCGATTCTTTCAATCTCATTTGCAATCATATTTCTTGCAGCCATCTCTGCTTTAGCTTGTGTTGCTAGGGCTGTAAGATTGGCAACGCTGTCTTGTGCATACCTCTGTCTAATTTCTTTTATTTTTCCATCACTCGTTGTTTTCGTGGTCTTAGTAACTTGTAGGTGATTTAGATTTTCATAATCATACGTAACAGACTCTGTGGATTGAGTAGAAGTGCCCGTAGCGTTATAAAAATACTTGACTGACGTAGTTGATACTGGTCTGAAAAACTCGCTATACAGTGGCGTAAGACCGGTATTAAAAGATGAATTGTATCCAAATCCAGCATCCCCTCTATAATAACAACTAACTTTAAGCCCATTGTCTGTTATTTGAGATACGGCTTGCGCATTGTTGATCCAACTCGATGTGTAATTAGTAGTGGTTTGCTCCAGTAATTTATAGACGCTGTTTTCCTTCGAATAAATTTTCTGCTCTTTTATACGACCTGAAACCCAGGTATTATAAGTGGGAATAGGATATGGATCGGCTGAAAAACCTTCCTGATTAACGGTTAAGAATTTATAATCCGTTTTTCCATTCTCTCCATTCTCCCCAAACATCTCTGAAACAAATTCATACTCAACACCCAACGGAGAATTTAGGGGCGAGTCATATAAATAAATGAAATCACAAACCCCAACGGCCATTTGATTACTTTCAAGCCGAGAAGTAACAACCCTTGAAGATGACCCTAAGAATTTAGGTAATTCAATTCCGCGAGGATCGGTGTAGACAAATTTTCGTGTTTTACAATTAAGAGGCCCTACGCAATCGCTGATTTTCGCTATGCGTAGGCCGTCCACAAATGCAATTCTATTTGATGCATTTCCGGCATAATTCAAATTAAAATAGATCATTGACGAATACTGCGGCTGATAGGGTATTGTTGAGAAACTAACTGTGTAAGTACCCGCTTTTGCACCTCGAAATGTAAAGTTATGGACCGTCACTCCTTGGCTCTCCGAAACTGCATTTAGATTAAATTTAGATTGCAGATCAGACGGGCCAGTAATTGTTACGGTTGGAGGATACCAACCCAAGTAGTCATTTGTTGAAACAATGCTACTAACAACAATATCAGTATCATAAGGCAAAGTAAATGAAACGGTTTTGGTTTGGTCTGGTGCTATGTTTTCATCTACTGCTGAAATTAATGGATTATTGATGGAGTTCTTAAACATTTGCGGCATCTCTCCTTCCGAGACACTTCCATAGGTTACTTGGTTTGGCTGGTATTCAAATAAAGACTCACCTCCAGTTGGGTATTTTATCTTGTTGAGCAATCCAATTTTAGCGTATTCTGGGTCTGTATGCCTGTCCGCTAGCCAATTGGAATAAGGCGCTGCATAATAGCCCGTATATGCATCTGGAATATTGTCAGTTGGATTTAGCGAATTATTCCGTTTACCATTATAAAACCCCCAATAATCTTGTGAATAGAAACCGGGCTGATTATGATGAAAGCTAGGATATGATGACAACTCGTTAATATATGAAAACTCATAGAAGTTATTCAACAACTGATCAGTATCAGGAAAATTAATCCGCTTCAACTTAAGGCGAACTGAACTTCCAAAGTATTCGTAATCAAATCCTATTTTCTTGATTAGTTCGTTATTCTTATTAAAAACTTTAATACTGGCCAATGACCTCATGTCGGTTGCACCGTAAGCATTCTGAATGTCTGCTCTTACAGCACCTCGCTCAAATTCAACGCGCCCGAGGTCAAAGTTTACTTGCTTAATTACGGTCTCGTTCATTGTTACGAATCTAGAACTTGGTTCAAAACTGGAAAGTGGGCAAAAATACATACCCGCATTGTCATAGGGCGTAATTTGCTTTAGTGAAATTACCTTGGACACATCTTGTTTATCAATCTGACCGTTGCTCTGATAAACGAAATCTACCTGACGATTTGTTGGCGTTAACATCTTCGTTAGCAACCACGAGCTAAGCCCACCCTGATTTACATCTGAAGTGGTTGTGGTAGCGGGGAAATTTGATGAATAACTAGATTGGGATGATACCCCCAATTCAAAGTAATAGTTAAACCCCTTCTCATCAATAATTCTAAATGATTTCAATTGAAGGCTATTGGGTTCGTAATCAACTAACACCTTTAGTGGTGCCGCTGGCATAAGTTTAATAGTACGGTTCTTATCGAAATAAAATTTGCCAGAACGACCATTAATATTGTAGGAATAAAAATCTGGTTGGGTGTCAATTTCGTTTTCAGCAGCTTCGTTAAGAAAGGCATTTCGATCGGCAGTCGATGCAAATTGATTACTGTAGAATTTATTTAATTTATCGGTTTGATAAAATATCCCAACTGAGCAATCATCGGGTAATCCATTAACCTGCCTTATAATAGCACCGCCTACCATTAAATCCCATCCATGGCCTACCCATGTGGGAACTTCCGCAACTTTGAGCCCACGGTTATTGTAAGATAGCGAAATTGGAATTTCAACATCTCCGTAGGAAATAGTGTATAGCGGAATAGACAAATTGAGTTGTCCCTTGCTTAATGAAACGGGCACATCGCCATACTTACCCAAGGAAGCTACGTTGGGCGACTTGGGCAAAACATCTTTAATGGTAGGTTGCGCCATGGTATTACTGCCCAGGGCAATTACACTTATTGTAAACAGGAGTCGTAGTTTAATTTGGTTCTTCATAACCTTTCTATTTCTTTTAGGGGCTTTCGTCTTCCCTCAAAATCAATTCACTCACCTGCTCGAATAATTAATAAGCAAAAATCTCGTGTTAAGAAAATTGTTTATCGGCCTAAAAGGATGCTAATTAATTTATCTGAGCACAAATATCAATGTCGTATTTTCACGATATTGACTTTCTAACTAATTTTTTGTATAAATTTTTTATCTTCCCATTTGTACCGTTACCTTTAAATACATTTCAACATGACTATTTTAATTACAGACGATCATCGGACTTTTAGAGCTGCTATGATAAGCCTTTTAAAGGCCTCGCTAAATCCGGATACCGTCTACCTGGAGGCCAAAAATGGCGCAGAGGCACTTGCCTGTTTGCAAGAAATTAATGTTGACCTTGTCTTTCTGGATGTTTGTATGCCGCACATGAATGGCTATGAAACATGTAAGAAAATTGTTGAATTGCCAAACCACCCACCGATCATAGTACTTACCGGAGTTATCGAGGCCGCGTCCGTTAGCCATTTTGTGGCATTGGGGTTGTCTTTTTTAACCAAAGATGCCAGCATTGAACAAATTAATGAAGCGATAGCGGTAACTTTAGCGGGGGGGCAATTTATTGAGCCTGGCCTGATGGAAGGAAATTTGCCAAATCGGTTTTCTATAGAGATGAGTAAACAAGAGAAAAACTTAATTGTCAAACTTACCGAAGGGCTTTCGAGCAAAGAAATAGCGCAGCAAATGGAGGTAACACCAAAAACGGTGGAGACGTATCGTGAGCGGTTGCTTAAAAAGTTGAAAGTAAAAAATGTGGCTGAATTAATTTCATTTGCCTTTAAAACAGGTCATGACAAAGGCTAAAAATTTGCGCAACATGATCTTAATGGCTACCTCCCTTTATTAGTATGCAGTACGTTCTTTCTGCAATTGTTTCGGCACTGCTTACCTACCTGTTGGTAAATAGAAAACTAACACGACAATTCAACGAAAAAAAACGTGAACTGTTGAGCGAGGCGATTACTGCCGAACGAACCAGAATTGCGCTAGAACTGCACGATAGCACACTGCAAGGGTTACAAGCCGCCCGCATGAGATTAGAAAGGATTTTACTTTATAATCTTCGCCAAGAAGTTGTAGACGATGTAAGCCAGGCTAAACGTGAGGTTATCAGGGAAATAAAAGGCCTTAGGCATATTATTTACAATACATCGACTAGCCACCTGCTGGAGCAGTCGCTAAGTGCGATGCTGGAGGAGTTCTTTACCTCCATGGACGGCCTGATGGGTTGGAAACTACATTTCGAAAATAAAACCCCCGAAAAAGAGTTTTTGCTGGACGCAACTACCAAACAGGAACTCTACAAGATTGCACAGCAAACCATTCAAAATTCTTTTTCGCATGGGTTGGGCGACACAATAAACATTACCCTTGTATGGACGAAAGACTTGGTGATTACCATTGAAGATAATGGCCATGGCTTTATAGGAACAAGAAAAGGCCTTGGGCAACAAACGTTAAAAACCCGTGCAAAGAAAATAGGTGCAGCCTTAACAATACGTTCTGGTTTTAGAGGCGTTAGAACAACTATCACTATAGACAGACCCGTACCATTGCTCGAGGATAACAGGGTAGCTCCGGAGAAATCCAAGCCGCGCACGTTGCAAACGCGCTCCAACAATCTGGAACAAGTGTAAACACCCGGCAGGGCACAAAACAGTGACTTACCCCTTTTACTCACAGCACGTTCACTCTTTAATACACCGGATAGCATAGGAACTCCTTGTTCTATAAATGCCATCGGTGCATAACACACACCATCCCAACTTGAGGTGCCAATTTCGCTCCTCAACATTTCTAACTCCTCTCTGCTCAACTCAAACATAAAATCATCGGGGAATCGAACATCAGGGTATCTCTAAAAACCTCAAAGTTTCGTCATTGCGAGGGAGGCACGACCGAAGCAATCTGCCTTCTTGACTCCGAATCGGGGATTACTTCGCTACCGGTCGCAATGACGAGTGGGTTTTTAGAGATAGCCTTCATTTCTTCTAACTGCTCTTTTTAGCTGTTTGGTTTCAACTCCGTACAACTCGGCTAAGTCCAAGAGCCAGCCGAAAGTTCCTGCCCCGAAAAGTACGACAACTCCTTTTCAAAAGCACCCACCTTCTTGTCAGGTCTCCTGCCTTCCATCTGGTTGGTATACTGCAAATGCCACCCCTGTTCCGGTGTCTTTTGTATTATACAACTTTCGTAAGTCAAAAGGTAATGGATGGGGAAAGCCTGACAAAGCCGTAAACAATAATTTCATCATTATCATTGTGAAAAGTGAATGGAATCAACACGGATTTCTTTATACTGTTAAACTGTAGAGAATCTTTGTCGATTCCCACAGTGATCAAATTCATTTCTTTTTTCTGGGCAACGACAAATTGCGCGATTGCCAGGAACATAGTAAAGATTAGTGCTCTCATTTTTTAATTAACCCAATATAACTTGCTCCCTCGCTGGGCGGAGTCTCTGACCGTCTGAGACTACGCCAAGCGGAGGTCTTTTTAGTCTATCTTTCTGATCAGGTCTGGGTCTCTGCTGGTATGGATAAAACTTAGGAGGACGACTTCATCATCCAGAACTTTGTAAACGATTTTGTAATGCCACAATGTAACTGAACGATAATTTCCTGGCTTCCCCAATAGGTATTCCTCCCTTTAAAATCGCTCGTGCAATTCCTTTAGACTCTTAGCTGTGTCAATGAGTTTCTTGCGAACTTTGGTCGCTGCTGTTGGTGAATCCTTCTTTATGTGCTCTATAATATCGTGAAGGGATTCTTTGGCCGAAGGCGGTATTACTACCCGATAGTGCTTCTTCATCACCAAGCCTCTGATTCCTTTTCAAGTTCGTCTATGGTCAGATACTTTCCAGACTCGTACTCGTTCTCTGCCTGTTCAATTGTCTTAATAAAGTCAAGATGCGTAATGGCTCGCCCATCTGCTTCATAACCTACGATCGGATTATTTTCTTTATTCAGTATTTCCCGTACCTGTTCCATTATACGAACGTCTCTTACGCGAAGGAGTTGTTCAATCAATAGTAGTTTTTCTGCCTGAATGTCCATGTCCGTATTTTTTTGTCTTTTCAAAGTTAACTTTTTTATACCATTTTTTAGATTGGTTTTTCGACATAGATACCTTAAAAGAGATGCTAGTAGACCTTTGCTGGCGCGCGTTAACGCGTGCCGACTACTCTATTTTACTTAACAAGTTCCTTTTCTTGCTAGAACAATAATCCTTTGCCGATCTATACCTATTTTTTAGGCTGCCTTAGAAATTTTACTGTGTTAACTCACTTAGCAGGTTTTGAAGCACAGCCGTAGTTAACCTTGGCCCCCATTGCCCCACCACTTTAGAGGAAGCCAGCGAAGCTAACTTGCCTGCCTCTGCAAAACTATGTCCGTGCGTTATGGCATACATAAATGCCCCGGCAAACATATCGCCCGCACCATTTGAGTCTATTGCCGTAACTTTATATGGTTCTATTTGAATAAACGTATCGCCATCAAAAACCAACGCTCCGTTTTTTCCGAGTGTCATTACAAAACGCTTGGCCACTTGCTTTAGTTTTTCACGGGCTTCTAAAATATCATTGGTGCCTGTAAAGATCATGGCTTCTTCTTCATTGCAAAAAAGAAGGTCGACACTAGCGCCTACAATTTCTTCCATTTGCTTGGAAAAATATTTAACCATGCTGGGGTCAGAGAAAGTTAAGGCAGTAGAAACTTTATGATGCTCTGCCAATTTCTTCGCTGCTTTCATAGCTTCCAATCCTTTAGGGCTAGGAACCAAGTAGCCTTCCATATATAAATACTTGGAAGCCTTCAAGGCCTCTTCGTCCAGAAATTCAGGTGAGAAAAAAGAATTCACACCCAAAAAAGTATTCATGGTTCGTTCCGCGTCAGGGCTGGTCATCACCAAACAGCGACCGGTATGGTCCAACGGAAGTTGGTCATACACCAAATTTGTTTCAACGCCATTGTTTCTCAAATCATCGATAAAAAATTTACCGAGTTCATCTTTGGCAACAGCACACGAATAAAATCCCTTACCTCCAAATTGACTGATGGCAGTAATGGTATTACCAGCAGAACCTCCGCCTGTAAGTTTGCTCCTTTCCATATCAATGCCCTTCATCAACTGCTGCTGACGCTTTTCATCGACCAGCGTCATAACACCTTTTTCTACCTCGTTCTTTTCAAAAAAGTCATATTCAACTTCGGTAACAATATCTACTATTGCGTTGCCTATGGCATAAACATCATACATAAATTTGAAAGTTAAGTTTTAGAGGTTACTAGTTGAAAATTTACAATTGCTGAAATACGGAAACTTAATTAAGTATGACTGACAGCGAACGTGCATAGTGATTATCTTTTGATGTTCAACGTCATCTTATACTCTTTGGCGCGATTAGGATAGTCTGTGATAAACCCGTCTACATTCCACGCCTTTAACTCTAGCATTTCTGTTTTGTCATTTACTGTCCAAGGAATGACCTTCATCCCCAACTCGTGACAATGCTTTATCTCAGATTTTGAGAGCAATTTATAATCGGGGCTATAGATAGCTGGCACGAAGCCCAACTCTTTCAGGTTCTCGTCTATTGTTTTAAGGTTTTCTACTAAGGCTGCCAACCGCACGTGAGGATATTTTGCATGCCAGTACTTCAACACCCTGAAGTCAAAAGATTGAATGATAACTCTATCGAGTGGCAAATACTGGTCCACCAAATTGTAAACAAGGTCAGAAAAAACTTCTGGCGTGGGATGAAATTTAGTATCTCCTTGAGGCATCGACTTAATTTCCATATTATAGTCGACTTCGTAGCGTGTATAGTTCTTAATATAGTTTTCTGTTGCTACCATTACCTCGCTTAGCAACGGTTTGGTCACTTTCATTTTTTCTTGCTCCGGAAAACGTGCGTTCACTTTTGAGCCGCAATCCCATCGCTTTACCTCATCATAATTCATTTTATAGATGTTGTACTTCATCTCCACCTTCTCGTCAATCACTTTTCCTGACGGATCTAAGCAGTAGGCGGCACTCATCCACGGTTCATGAGAAACAACCACTTGATTGTCTTTGGTAACGGCCAAATCCATCTCTAAGGTTGTGACACCCAACTCTAATGCGGCAATAAAAGCAGGAATTGTGTTCTCAGGTTTTATACCGCGCGCACCACGATGGCCTTGTACATCAAACAAAGGGAGTTTCTGCGAATAGGCTAACTGAGTTATCACCATGCTCACCGCTAAAAGAAAAAATGCTTTTCTCATAATCTGCTTTAACGCAACCACCCTTCTACTTCAGCCATGGTAGGATTCTGTACATTTTCGAGCTTCATTTTCTTGCGCATGCCACACACATCGTTAAAAAGCTTCGATGCTTTGGCTTCCATAAGTTGCGCATGTGTAGTAATGCCAATTTTTTGAAAAACGGGGATCAGGTCTTCTCGTATTCCTAAAGCAGCATAGTCTAACTCTTCAGCTATTGCAGAAGCTACCTCTGGCTTCATTTGTGGGAAGAAAATCACTTCTTGAATAGAAGGCGAATTGGTCATGATCATGGACAAGCGATCGATACCAATCCCTAGTCCGGCTGTTGGGGGCATCCCATATTCAAGCGCTCTCAAAAAATCTTCATCGAGCGTCATCGCCTCATCATCGCCACGCTTACCTAATTCCAATTGCTCTTCAAAACGCTTGCGCTGATCGATGGGGTCGTTCAATTCGGTGAACGAATTACAAATCTCCTTTCGGTTACAAATAGCTTCAAACCGTTCTACCAAACCAGGTTTGCTTCTATGTTTCTTAGCCAACGGTGACATTTCCACAGGGTAATCGGTAATAAAAGTAGGCTGGATTAAATTGAGCTCACACTTCTCCCCAAAAATCTGATCGATCAATTTGCCTTTGCCCATGGTAGCATCGGCCGGCACATCTAATTGTTTGCAGGCATCGCGCAACGCGTTTTCGTCCATGGCCGAAATATCCACGCCCGTAAAGTGTTCTATTGCCTCGCTCATAGTATAACGCTTCCAAGGACGCTTGAAATCAATCAGGTTTTCGCCCACTTGAATTTGAGTGGTGCCGTGAAGGTCGATGGCCGCTTTCTCCAACATTTCCTCCACCAAACTCATCATCCAATTATAATCCTTATAGGCCACGTACAATTCCACCTGCGTGAACTCGGGGTTGTGAAAACGCGACATGCCCTCGTTTCTAAAATCTTTCGAAAATTCATACACGCCATTAAAACCCCCAACAATCAAACGCTTTAAATAGAGCTCATTGGCAATGCGCAAATAGAGCGTCATGTCCAGCGTATTATGATGCGTAGTAAATGGCCTAGCAGCAGCACCTCCGTAAAGCGGTTGCAGTATGGGAGTTTCTACTTCCAAATATCCCTTCTGGTTTAAGTACTCGCGCATGGAGTTTACCAGCTTGGTGCGTTTTATAAAAGTCTCGCGCACGTGGGGGTTTACTACCAAATCCACATACCGTTGGCGATATCGTTGCTCCGGGTCAGTAAAGGCATCGTGCAGGGTTACATTACCTTGTTCATCGGTGGTTTCTTTCACAATTGGCAACGGCTTTAGCGACTTAGAAAGAAGCTTAAATTCTGTGGCATGAATGGACACTTCGCCCGTTTGTGTAGTAAACACAAACCCTTTTACGCCCACTATATCGCCAATGTCCAACAGTTTTTTAAAAACAGTATTGTAAAAAGTCTTGTCTTCGTCAGGGCAGAGGTCGTCTCTGCGCAAATAAATCTGAATGCGGCCCGCTTCGTCTTGCAGTTCAGCAAACGAGGCATTGCCCATAATTCTGCGGTTCATTAGCCGCCCAGCAATTGAAACATCTTTAAACTCCTTGGCGGGATAATTCTCCAGAATATGCTTGGTGGTAACATTTACTTCAAATAAATCAGCAGGATAAGGGTTAATGCCGAGTTTATTCAGTTCGTCTAAACTTTTTCTGCGGAGCAGTTCTTGTTCGCTAAGCGCCATGTTAATTAAAAATTGAACGGCAAAAGTAGGGATACGGGGGGCAAGTTACAAGTTGGTCTCCTTCGAGCCGCGTATACAATTAACTTGATAAAATTGGAAGGCAAAAAGTATGGAACAGAAAACCTTTATTGAAGAATTACATGTTTGATTAACTTAAAATCGCACGGTCACAAACTATTTGTTTTTGCAATCCGCATAGTTCTTTTCAATTTTCTCAATTTCTATTTCACCTTTTTTAACACTTTTAGCAAACAACAAGGCCTTTCTAAATAAGTGCAAAGCCTTTTTTTTACTACCACTCTGGCAGTACGCCTTTGCCATATTCTGATATAAAGTTGCCCAAAGAGTATGTGTTTTTTCCGTTTTACTCTGTTCTAACAAATAAAGCGCTGTTTGATAATCATTCACCGCTGACCCATATTGATTAGCCATAAATTTACTTGCCCCCTTTAAGTTGAAAAACTGCGCTTCTTCATAAAGTGAGAACCCTACAAAACAAGTTTTTCGTAAATATGCTAGACCTTTTTGTTTATCTCCTTTTTCAATTATTCCCCATCCTGCATTTTGATAAATCTGTTTAGTTTTCGGATTTTCTTCACCAAATAATCTCAAGTGAATGCTCAAAGATTTTTCGAAGTTCTCAACGGCCTCATTTAAATTCCCCTTGGTCTGCCAAGCAAGGCCTAAATTATTGTAACATGTAGCTGCGGAAGAGCCTTGTTCCCCGAATAATCTTAAATCAATTGCCAATGCTTTTTCAAGGAAGTAAATTGCTTTATCTGGATTGCCCTTGTACAGCCAGATCGGGCCTAAGTTGTTGTAATATGTAGCAATTGACGGACTCTCTTCCGCAAATGATCTTAAACCAATGGCCAACGCCTTCTCAAAATACTCAAGGGCTTTATCTAGATTGCCTTTGGCATTCCAAGCGAGGCCAAGATTGTTATTGCGAGTTGCAAGAATGGGGTTTTGTTCACCAAATAATTTTAAATCGATGTTAAATGCCCGTTCAAGGTAATCAATAGCTTTTTCGAAATTGCCTTTTGCCTGCCATATAGTGCCGAGATTTCCGTAACAAGAAGCCACAATTGGGCTTTGTTCCCCGAATAGTTTTAAATTAATGTCCAATGCCTTTTCAATAAAATCAAAGGCTTTGTCAAGATTGCCTTTATCCTCCCAGAGCATACCGAGGTTGTTATAAATGATTGCAACCGAAGGGCTTTGTTCTCCCAATAATCTTAAATCAACGACCAACGCTTTTTCAATATATTCAATAGCTTTATCAAGATCGCCTTTGTCCTGCCACGCTAAACCGAGATTGCTGTATTGGGTAGCTACATCAGTGCTTTGTTCTCCGAATATTTTCAAACTAATGTTTAATGCCTTTTCAAGATACTCGATTGCCTTATCTAGATTACCTTCGGCATTCCATGCCAATCCTATATTGTTATTGCAATGCGCTAATAACGACAGCTCATTGGTGAGATTTATTATTCTCGAATAGTGTTTTCTACATTCATCATAGTTTCCGATACTGTAAAGAAGTTCTGCCTTCAAAAAAAGGTAATCAGTATTATTGTTATCTAGCACCAAAGCCTCTGTTACCTGCTTCAAAGCTTTCTCATATCTGTAATTTGTTTGACTATTCTTTGCCTGCAAATACGAAGCTTTTGCAAATTCCTTTTTTACATTAACCTTATAATCCTCCAAAACCTGTTGGTAACCTTCGTTATCAAATGCATCCAGTTTTCTCTCAGCTTCGCGAAGGGTCTTTTCAAAATTGGCATCTGTTGCTTCCCTTCTTAACTTTTCATTTTCTTCTCTTAGGCTTTTTGTTTCGTTTATATAGTCTTTCAAGATTCTACCGAAAGCATCGGTTTCAAGCACGCTTTCCTTTTTTGACCTATTGGCCAATTGATAAAGCAATTCTTTAATTTCATTGGTATTCCTTAAGATCTTGTCAACATCCTTCTTAATACCAGGAAGAGTTTGGATGTAGGATACAAACTTCTCTATTCCTTCATCAGAGCTTAAGTTATATTCATTTACAATGCCCGCCTGAATTACTTTAACAATGTTGTTATTTCCTTTGACATCATTAGTACTATTTTGCCAATTAAATTTTGGAGAAGGTGCTATTCCCTGGCTAAATGCTGTACAAGTAATCATTAAGAATAAAAAGAAGAATTGCTTCATTTCCTTTTGCGTTTTCTGAAAAACACAATACCTCGCCAAGCTGCAATAAGCGAGCCTATCGAAATTAGTAATGTGACCAAGCTATTCGTGTTTTCGACAATTTCATGAAGCCCAATGGGTGCTTTTTGGGTTTCAACAGTGGAATCACCTTTTACGGTTATTTTTTGTCTAACTTTAGTTTTGTTACTATCTCCTTTAATGTCTAAATCCGTTTTCTGAGAAGTAGAATTCAGCTGGTCTTGGCCAATATCAATCTTATTCCCATCTCCATCTACTTTTATTTTTGCATCTTGCTGAGCATAAGCATAGGTTGAAACGAAGAATATAAAAATAAATGCTTTTTTCATATTTATAATTAGCTTTAGCTCCATTAATATTCGTCTAGTTACTCCTTGAGTAGTCAATAAATATTAGTTAATTAACCCCTTTCCTCCTCCCCAACTCTTTTCTTATCAACACCAGCTCCCTGCTGCTTTGGCCGGCCACTGAAGTATTCTCTGAGGCTCTTCTTAACAGGTAGGGCATAACCGCCTCCACCGGCCCATAGGGCACATACTTGGCCACATTGTAGCCTTCTTTGGCGAGGTTAAAAGAAATGTTATCGCTCATGCCGAGCAACTGTGCAAACCAAATGCGGGCATCATCATGTTTAATACCTTGCTTGGCCATCAATTCACAAAGTAATCGGTTAGAGTATTCGTTGTGCGAGCCACAAACAATGCTTATCAAATCGAGGTGATGAACACAAAAATGGAGTGCGCTATTAAATAAATCGTCTGTTGCCTGTTTCGAGACGTTAATCGGGTCGGGATAATTCATTTTCAACGCGCGCTCCCTTTCCTTTTCCATATAAGCACCTCGCACCAACTTAAACCCAAGAAAGTAGTTTTGCTCGTTAGCTATTTCGTGCGCCTTTTTCAAATTGTCTAACATATCGGCACGGTATAACTGGAGTGTATTGAAAACAATCGCCTTTTTACCGTTGAATTTTTGCATCATGGTGTACGCAATCTCGTCAATAACGTTTTGTATCCAGCTGTCTTCGGCATCTATCAGCACGGGCACGTCAAAATCAAACGCCTTTTGGCAGATTTTTTCAATGCGTTCTTTTACGCGATCAAACGCCTTCACCTCTTGGTCACTTAACCTTTCCTTTGCTTGTACTTTCTCAAGCAGCGCCATTTCGGCAATGCCAGTAACTTTAAATACACAAAACGGAATAGCAGAGTTGCCCTTTGCTTTGTCGAACGTTAACAACAATTCCCGTAAGGTGTCATCAAAACCCGCCTCGGTTTTGGCGCCCTCCACCGAGTAATCCAAAATAGCACCTACTTTATGCTTGTAAATTTTGGCAATGGTTTGCTCGCATTGGTTAATGGTTTCGCCTCCACAAAAGTGGTCGAACACCGTAGCGCGTATCATACCCTTTACGGGAAGGTGGAGCGACAAAGCTGTCTTTACTGCCGAAGTAGCGAGGCTAGAAACCAAGGGGTTATTTACCAACGTAAAAATGAAATTGGCCTTGCGTAATTCCTTGTCCGTTTTGTACGAAAAAGCATTGGCGGTATTGTCAAACGAAATGGTAGGGTCGGTTGTCATGAGAAAAATTAAGCCCACAAATATAAATGGAACAAGAATCAAACCGCCTTGGTTTTAAAAAGCTTCGAGGTTTTGTAATGATAATTCCACATTTTTGACCAAAATTTGAAACTTGTTTCAACTTATGTTTTCAGATAAAGTACGTGTCGGGTCGGCCTCCCATCTGGTTCAGTCTTTCCTAAAAGACAAGGACTATTCGCAAGTAGGCGTTTTGGTGGACGAGCACACCACCTCGCTCTGCTACCCAAAAATTAAAGCATTACTGCCCGATCATGCATTGTTTCAAGTTCCTTCGGGCGAAGAATACAAAACACTTGCTACGTGCGAACTTATCTGGCAACAGTTAACAGACCATCGCTTCGACAGGCACTCTGTGTTGATCATTTTAGGAGGCGGGGTGCTGGGCGACATGGGGGGCTTCTGCGCTGCCACCTACAAGCGCGGCATTGATTTCGTGCTCATGCCCACCACGCTGCTCAGCCAAGTGGATGCCAGTGTAGGCGGTAAGCTAGGCATCGATTTTCATCTTTTCAAAAACCATATTGGTGTATTTCAAGAACCTGTTTGCACCCTCATAGCCACCGAATTTTTATCTACCTTATCCAACCGCGAGTTGCGTTCCGGTTTTGCCGAAATTGTAAAGCATTGCCTAATTGCCGATAAAGAAATGTGGGAGGTAATACAAACGGAACCTTTAGAAAACCAACACTGGGAAGCCTTGGTTACTCATTCCGTAAAAATCAAATACCAAATAATTACCGAAGATCCGCGTGAAAAAGGCTTGCGTAAGATTTTAAACTTTGGGCACACCATTGGCCACGCGTTAGAAACCTATTTTCTTAAAACTGAAAACAAATTGTTTCATGGCGAGGCCATTGCAATGGGCATGATTGCCGAAGCGTTTATTGCAGCAAAAAAAGAATTGTTAACTCAAAGCGAATTAAGTCAAATAAGCAGTTACCTAATTCACCTATTTGGGAAGGAAAAGTTACCACAGGCGTTTGATGAAATTATTAACCTTGCAGGGCAAGACAAAAAGAACAGAGGGGCAAAAATAAAAATAGCCTTACCCAATTCAATTGGGAAGGCGGTTTGGGATGTAGAAGTCACCCAAGAAGAGATTGCTGAATCGCTAACGTATTACCAATCCATTTACACATAATGAATGTCAGAAGGATCAGTTGGTGCTTTATCTTCTTTATTCAAGGTGTTTTTGATTGTTTGCGCGCCTTTGGCAATAAACTCTTTGGTTTTTTTCTTACGTGTACCTGTTAAAAGCCAAGCAGCCAATGCAGCACCGCCCGCTATCCCAAGTCCAATTGCTATTTTTCGTGTTGTATTCATGTAATATTTAACCACAAATTAGAAGAAAATGTTCCATTTTTAAAATATTATTAACGACGCTATTCGCCTTAAATTATTTTATCCTTTGAATTCATCTATCCGCATCCAAAAAACAAGCAAAATCAGTGGCACTCCTTTTCAGCTACCTTCTTCAAAAAGCATCAGCAACCGTGCATTGGTGTTAAATGCTCTTTCTGGTAATAGCACCCCTTCGGTGCTCCGAAATTTGTCAGAGGCACGCGATACAAAACTAATGCAGGCGTTAATTAATAGCCCCGACACGACAATCAACGTGTTAGACGCTGGCACCACCATGCGTTTTCTTACGGCCTATTTTGCTATTACCAACCAACACAAAATCCTTACGGGAACAGATAGGATGAAACAGCGACCCATTAAACTGCTCGTTGAGGCCTTGCAGGAAATTGGGGCAGCTATCGATTATCTTGAAATCGAAGGGTTTCCCTCCATTGAGGTAAAAGGTTTTGCATGTCAAAAGGCCAAAAGTGTTCAAATCCCTGGAAATGTGAGTAGCCAGTATATCTCCGCGTTGATGATGATAGCACCCAAATTGGCTGAGGGCTTAACCATTGAGCTTGCCGGCAAAGTAGGCAGTTGGCCCTACATTAAAATGACAGGTTCGTTAATGGCGCAATTTGGTGTGGCTTGCGAATTCGAGTCGGACAGTATAAAAATCCCAAATGGAAGTTATACCTCCACAGAGTTAACTATTGAAGCCGACTGGTCGGCAGCAAGCTATTGGTTTGCTTTTGTGGCGTTGGCCGAAGAAGCAAGTATCACGCTAAAAAACGTTTCGATGCAATCTTTGCAGGGCGATCGGGTAATTGTAGAGGCGATGGAAAAACTAGGTGTGCAGTCAGCCTATGAAAACAACTCGCTAATTCTAACCAAGAAATCAAGTGCATCGTCCATTGAATGGGATTTTAATGACTGCCCTGATTTAGCGCAAACTGTATTGCCCGTTTGTGCAGCCAAAAACATCAGAGGCGTTTTTACAGGACTCGAGAGTTTAAGGATAAAAGAAACAGACCGAATTGCGGCTTTGCAAAATGAGTTGGCTAAAATTGGCTCGGCCGTTATCGAAAAAGAAAACATGTGGACGCTAATCCCTTGTGCAAGTGGCTTTCTTCCTGCAAAAGCAGATTTCGCCACCTACCACGATCATCGAATGGCTATGGGCTTGGCTCCACTAGCAACTTTAATGGATGTGACGTTTGATGATGCTACAGTGATCAACAAATCCTATCCTGGTTTTTGGCAAGATTGCGAATCGGTGGGGCTAAAAATAGAGCCATAAAAAAAGCCCTCCGGAAATCCGGAAGGCTTACCCACACAAAACAAACTCCCATTGTTATATTACAATCGCCATGGATGTTAATGAACCTGAAACTTTTAGGTTAGAGGCTTCCATTGCATGTTTATTTAGTCACTCCTTAAAAAGCCCAATGGGATTAGTTTTTGAATAAAATCGATCGAATTGAGTTGAAACAATCTGCAAGAAAGTCGGGTTTTATCTTTAAAACCTTGCAGATTTTTTATGCTTAC
>JBIKRT010000081.1:0-19312 GCA_044349005.1 Cyclobacteriaceae bacterium | reverse complement strand
GTAAGCATAAAAAATCTGCAAGGTTTTAAAGATAAAACCCGACTTTCTTGCAGATTGTTTCAACTCAATTCGATCGATTTTATTCAAAAACTAATCCCATTGGGCTTTTTAAGGAGTGACTAGGTAACCTTTTTTATTTTCTAACAGAAAGTTATGGACAGTTAGCTAAGCTTTTTAGTACAGATAGCAGCAAGTATAATTGCGGTTATGACTTTAAGGAACTCATCTGTTCTTCAACAACTCTTAATTCTTCTAATAATTTTTTTTCGAATTTAAATATGGGTTTGTCGGCAGGCTTGTTGATGCCCGCCAACCAATCAACAGATTCGGCCATTTGGTGAAGGCGTTGTCTCTCTTTTTTAAGTGCATCTTCAAGAGTTTGTTTCCTTTCAAGCAGTAAATCGAAATGGTTCATAAATTTTGTTTTTGATGGTTTAGCCATACTTATGCCAAACTCTAAAAATGAGCTAAAATGGATTTTTTAAAGATTGAAAGTGATAAAGTGTTTCAATTTGGGAAACCTTTAATGCCAATCCGACCAGGTTTGGGGTTTGCTATGATTGTCTTCTACCTTCCCGCTTCGGCACTAATCAATCCTCCATAAAAAATAGCATTCATGGCCATCTTGTTAGTGCCAAACCAGAATGCACGGAATGCCAAATCTTCGGTAAACCCAATCACTCTGCCTTTACCTTGTATAGAAACGCCAATCCCAGAAGTTTGCTTCAGCTTTGTATAGTTAGGCTTTGAAATATAGCCGCTAATTAATGGATTGTTTTCGTAGGTAAGCGGATTGGTATAAGCACCTTTTCCCTTTTCCATGTATAAGTTGTTCGATTTGAACATTGGAATTTTAGAGGTGTAATAGCCGTAAAGCAATGGATGAGTTAAGTCAACATCCGCTTCTATTATCAATCCGCTAGTTTCTTGGGCACCCGCATTTTTTTGAATGTCGCCATAAGGTTTTGCTTTTGCCGCTGTCTCTTTTTTGTCATCGTCTTTCTTCATATCAAACTTGCCCAACCCTGCCGCTTGAAACCAGGTAAGTGCATTTTCAAAACCAATGGCAACGCCACCGTTTTGCAACCAGGTTCTTAATTTCTCTTTAGCTCCGTCAGAGATGGCGGCATAATTTCCTGCCGGGAAAACGATCGTAGTGTATCGATTCAAGTTCGCGGTATTGAATTGATTCAAGGGCAACATTGTTACTGGTATCTCGTATCGCTGATCCAGCAAATGCCAGAGTTCACCCGCATCATTGGCAGAAACACCACCTTCCACCAAAATGGCAATCTCAGGTTTTTTTAGCGTAACAAATGAACTGCTTCCAAGGCTAACGCCTTTGTAGTCGAGGCCAGTACTAAAGGCATACACATCGATACCATCTTTCTGGTTTATTTCTTTCATCATTACTTCCAAGGCTTGAGGAAATGCTTCTTGATTGTCAACAGAAATGAGCAGTGAACCCCTGTCAAATTTCTTGCCTTCAGGATTATAAAATGGTTCTGTAGCTACCTTTACCCTTGCCCCACTTTTCAATAATCGATAAAGCACTTTTGGTGTGTAGAAACCATAAGGTTCAATTACATAAGCATAATCTCCCTTGCCAATCAGTTTACCTTTAGGCATTGAAAGTTCATTAATTTTTTCGCCCAGTGTCGGTGCTGTTTTAAGTTCTTCATAATCTACGCCAGCTGCCACCGGCAATACCCAACTGGAGATATCGTAAAAAAGACTGTCTGTAAATTTTAATTGTTTATCAAACATGCCTTTTATGAGTTTGTATTGAGTTTGGTTCATAGGCACTACAAAACTGGATTCTGCCTCAAAATTTTTGCCGTTGATCGTCTGGTTAGAATTGGGTCGGTACAAATCAATTTTCTGGCGATTCATGATCTCGGCCAAATGAAAACTTCTCGCTTTGTCTTTGCTTCCGAAAATATATGCTTTGATGGGATCTTTGGCTGCATCCGCGACAGCGTTTCTATAAAAATCCCGTTGGTAGTTTAGCAGCTCTTCGCGCATTTCATTGGCCGCTTTCAGTGAGCTAAGCATGGTGGTGAAATGATTGCGGATGGTAAACGGAAATCGCAGCACACCATTAACGCTTTCTTGTGCATGGCCGCGTGAGCTAGCTTGCTCGAATAAAATGCCTATAGCTCCATTTGCATCAGGGAAGGTCGATCCCTTGCCATAGTAGAAGTCATCGTATCCTTCCTGACTAAAATACAAAGAGCCAATTTCGTCCAATGCTTTCGCATGATATTCACCCATTTTGCGGGTGATGTCCTGATTTTTTTGAGGGGTGATTGGATTGACCCGCGTAGGCTCGCCCGGCATAAAAAAGAACGTGGCATTAGTTCCTTGCTCGTGGTGATCAGTTAATAGATTGGGTTTCCATTCATGAAACTTTTTGATGCGCGCTTGACTTTCAGGTAGTTGTGCCACCAACCAATCCCTGTTAAGATCAAACCAATAATGGTTGGTGCGGCCACCCGGCCATGCTTCGTTATGCTCCATGTCATTGGGGTCGGTAGAAATTAGCTTACTCCTTCTTGAATTTGCCCAAGTAGAAAAACGGTGGAGGCCATCTGGGTTGAAGCTCGGATCGAACAGAATGACGGTGTTTTCGAGGTATTTTTCGATTTCTGGTCCTTGCGCTGCGGCCAAGTGGTAGGCCATTAGAAGCCCGGCATTCGATCCGCTAGGTTCATTGCCATGGATGCTGCATCCTAAGTAAAAAACTACAGGCATTGATTTTATATCTGCACTTCCCGATTGGTTGGGATCGCTTAATTTTAAATGTTGTGTTCTGATCGCCTCAATATTCTTATGGTTTTTGGCCGAGGTGATGGTTAAAAGTAGGAGCGGCCTGCCTTCGTAGGTCGATCCGGTTTGTTCAAGGCTTACCCGGTCGGACGCATTGTCAAGTGCGTACATGTAGCTTACAAGGCGATCGTGACTCACATGCCATTCACCTACTTCGTGGCCAATAATTGATTTTGGCGTTGGGATGGATTGATCGTAGGAAATTTTTTCTGATAAATAATAAGACAAATCTGCTTGAGAAAAAGCGGTTGCAAACGTTAACAAAGAGTAAAAAAATGCCAAGTAAAATTTCTGTCTCATTTGATGTTAGGTTTAATATTTGTAAACATATATTTTGCGCGAAAATTGCTGAAATCTACGAAAAATGAAGAATTTCCTGAGATTGTTTATTAAGTTATTGTTACCAATTTCTTTTTAATGTTCTAAAAAGGGTAAAGCTTAGACACTCGATTGAGAAAATTCAAAGCGTACTTTTGCAGTTAATTAAACTCAATCTATTAAAACTATCTTATGAGAAAAATTTTACAATTAACCTTAGTACTGCTGCTAGCGGCCTTTTCGGGTTCGATGGCTCAGGTTACTACTGCTTCCTTAACGGGAAAGGTAGTTGGAACGAAATCTGGCAATACAGGTGCTGTGGAAGAACTTCCTGGCGCAAACATTGTTGCTACGCATGTTCCTTCTGGTTCAAACTACGGAACACTAAGCCAGGCAGACGGTCGTTTTGTTATTCAAGGTATGCGCGTTGGTGGCCCTTATACTGTGAAAGTTTCTTTCATAGGCTACAAGGAGCAGGTGTTTGAAGGCCTTTTCTTGAATTTGGGTACGTCTGCAAATCTAAATGTAAGCTTAGTTGACGAAAGCACTCAATTGCAAGAAGTTGTTGTTTCAGCGAACAGAAACGATATCTTCAGCGCAGACCGCACAGGTGCTGCCGCCTCTTTCGATAGAAATGCAATTAATAGTTTACCTACCATTGGCCGTACGATCAATGATATCGTAAAGTATAATGCCTACAGTAACGGACAGTCTTTTGGTGGCCAAGATAGCCGCTTGAATAACTTTACTGTCGATGGTGCTGTTTTTAATAATGGTTTTGGTTTAGGAGGTTCTGCCCAAGCTGGTGGTCGTACTGGAACCACTCCAATTTCATTAGACGCTTTTGACGAATTGCAGGTAAACGTTGCTCCTTTTGATGTGCGCCAATCTGGTTTTGCGGGAGCTGCTTTGAATGCAGTTACACGCTCGGGTACAAATGAAGTATCGGGCTCTATATACAGCCTTTCTAGAAACAATGATTTAGTTGGTAAATCAGCTGATGGAATTAAATTAGCTCCCTTTACTGTGGACGAGAGCACATGGGGTTTCAGAATCGGTGCTCCGATTATCAAAAATAAGTTATTCATTTTTGGTAACTACGAAGCCTTTAAGAGTTCTGTTCCAGCATTGTCTTTCTTTCCAACTGGGTCAGAATCTACCTCAAACCTTTCTAGGACCACGTTAGCGGATCTACAAGACCTAGCAAGCTTTACCCTTTCAAAATTGGGCTGGGATGCAGGGCTACTGTACGGATTTAACAATCAAACCAATAGCAAAAAAGCATTGGTGCGTTTAGATTATAACATCAACGATAACCACAAGTTGGCTGTTAGATATTCACAGCATGATTCAGATGCTGAGATTTTAATAAGCGGAAGTAATAGCAGTAATACTGCAGGTTTTGGTAACAGAACTAACTCGGTGACGGCACTGTCGCCTCAAAATACAGGTTATATAATTGAAGATAACACGCGCTCTTTGGCGGCAGAATTAAACTCCAACTTTGGTGGTAAGTTTTCAAATAAATTTATTGCTACTTACAACTACCAAAGCGAAGATAGAAGATATAGAACAAGCTTGTTCCCAACAATTGAAATACAGAGCGGTGGATCGACTTATACAAGTCTTGGTTTTGACCCATTCACACCTTCTAATAAGCTTCGTTATTCCACGTTGAATTTAACTGATAATTTTACCTATTATTCTGGCAAACATATCATTACAGGTGGGTTGGCTTACGAAAAGTACAAGTCGGACAACTTATTCTTTCCGGTGTCAAATGGCTTATATGTTTATAGCTCAATTGCGGACTACAAGAGAGCTGTGGATGATTTCTTGTTAAATCCAAATGCTACTACTTCGCCCGTAAGCGTGCCGCGCTACAACCTTAGGTATTCATTGTTACCTGGTGGAGCGGAACCTTGGCAAATTCTTAACGTAAGTACCTACAGCTTCTATGCACAAGATGAGTATCAAGCTACCGATAAGTTTAAGCTAACGGTGGGTCTTCGCGGTGATGTTTTCTCTTACGATAATTCCACTGCTGTTGATTTCACAAATCCTATTGTAAGTGCATTAACTTTTAAAGACGAAAATAACAACGATTATAAAGTTAATACCGGAGCTTTCCCTTCTGCCAATTTGCTACTTTCTCCTCGCGTTGGTTTCAACTATGATTTAAAAGGCGATCAGACGACCCAAATTCGCGGTGGTTCGGGGATCTTCGTATCTCGAATTCCTCAAGTACTGGTATCGAATCAATTAGGTAACAATGGTGTAAATACTGCCGTTATTTCTGGAACTGGAACGGCCTATCCTTTCCGAACTGATCCAGCTACTTTGCCTGCTGCTGTTCGTCCTCCTGCAAGCACAGACTTGAGCAAATTATTACCATACGCTATCAACGCCACTGATCCAGATCTAAAATATCCGACCGTTTGGAAGACAGATATTGCAGTTGACCAAAAGCTCCCCTTTGGCTTGGTTGGTACAGTAGAGCTTATCTACAATAAAAACATTCAAGCGTTGCGTTACATCGATGCCAACTTGAAAGCTCCAAATCGTATTTTTGCCGGTTCAGATGACCGCGATCGCTTCCCAGGTTCTGGCGTTTCCGGTTCTGGAACTGCTACAAGTCCTCAGAACGTTGCTCGTTTCATTAACCCAGCAGTTACAAATGTTTTTGTGCTTAAAAACTACCAGCGTGGAGATTCTTATACGTTGACATTCAAAGTGGAGAAACCAACCGTAAAAGGTTTCGGTGGTTTCTTGGCCTACACCTACGGCCTAGCACGCGATGTGCAATCTGTGGGTAGCACAGTTCAGGCGAATATGCCAACGGTAGTTGGTCAAAACTATCTATTCAATGCATTCGCAGATAATGACCTTCGTCATAAGATTATTGGTTATGCCAACTATCGCCTTAATTATGATATTGCCGGTGGCGTTGGTGGATCTACTATGTTTACCCTTGGGCTTTCAGCGTTAAGTGGAAGAAAATTATCGTACACGTTGGGTAATACTGACTTAAATGGCGATGGTCAAGGAAACGATTTGATCTATGTTCCGAAAAGTGCCAGTGAATTAACTTTTGCTCCACTTACTGTTGGTTCTGGAGCCTCAGCAGTTACTTATTCATCGGTAGATCAAGTAGCTGCTTTTGAAAAGTACATTCAAGGGAACGACTACCTAAATTCTAGAAGAGGTTCTTTCGCAGAGCGCAACGGGGATGCATTGCCTTGGTTAAATAGTTGGGATTTTACAGTTCTACAGGAGTTCAACTATAAGAATGGCCCTAATGCTAAGAAGCACACGATTCAGATAAGGCTTGATATACTTAACGTTGCCAATTTATTGAATGACCAATGGGGTGTAAACTGGACTCCTACAGCAGCGGTAAATGGTCAACCGGCTCCCCTGAATCTTGCGACTAGTGGAACGGGCAGTACCCCTTCTGGTTTTGATGCAACGGGTAAACCAATTTATAGATTGGCTACTCAAACAATCACAAATCCAGATGGCACAAGTTCGGTTATACTATTAAGAGATGCTTATGTAAAAAGTATCGCAGTTGGAAGCGTATGGCAAGCTCAATTGGGCTTACGATACATCTTCAACTAAACTCGTTAGATATGTTTGAAAAAAGGCGATCCGTAAAAAGATCGCCTTTTTTGTTTCTTACAAATTACTTCGCTCTATGGGTAGACAATACTTATTAATTCTAGTCATCTCATTTTCCTTTTTTAAAGGATATGAATTGTTGGCTCAGCCTCTACTTACCTCGCCAGGTCGACCACTTCTAATTTGTGGCCATAGGGGTGGATTTTATTCCGATTACCCGGAAAATTCAATGGCTGCCTTTGACTACACATTTTCGCACGCAAGTGGCTTGCCAATAATAATTGAATTTGATCTTCGCAAAAGCAGCCAAGGAACGTTGTTCATCATGCACGATAACACTCTTGACAGAACCACGAACGGCTCCGGAGCGATTAGTGAAAAAGCGGACAACTACATGTCGTATTTATTTTTGAAAAATGCAAAAGGACAATTGACTGCTGAAAGAATCCCCACATTTGAGCGATTGTTGGAGTATGCGTCCACTCGGAAAATAGTATTGATGCTGGACATAAAGGACGATGTTTGGGATGAAGCCTTAGCTCTTGTGAAAGAGAAAGGAATGCAACGCAACTGTGTGGTACTTACGTTCAATTCTCAACATACTAGCAAAGCATTTAAATTGCTGCCTGAAGCTAGGATTTCGTATTTGGATGACGATCCTGATGAAAGAGATGCGGCAGCAACTATACCTCTAAACAAAAGAGTAGCTTATATAACTTCTAAAACCACGAAAGAACGCATCCAAGAACTTAGCAGTGCTGGAGTTTTAATCATGGCCGATATGAGTGAGTTTAGTAGAAACGAAGGCAAGCTATTCCAGAAACAGTATTATCTCGATCGGGTTTTGAGTCAAAAGTTGGGCATATTAATTACCGATTTCCCGAGTACTGTATCCACATTTTTCAACAAATAGATTGTTCATTTTGAAGTGGGGTAGGGTCCAAAGGTTTGCTTTATTTTTAAGTCTATTGTCCGATCGTCAATTACGTGCACAAAAAACTCTTTTCCTCCGGGGCTTACTCTTATTGCAATATGCCCTTCAATTGCTTTGTAGTTGTCCGTTAGCCACCTTCCGTAGGTTACAATGGTTTCTGGGTGCACATACGTTGCGAAGATATCCCTTTTGGATTTCCCCAGAAAAGGTGAAATAATTCGATGAAGAACTTCTTCCCCGGGATGATTTGAACTCCATGATTGTTGGACAATCACTTGTGGGTCTGTAGCTTTGAGAAACGCCTCGTTGGTCGCATCTCGCACACCATGATGATTGAGGGAAAGTGCTTCCACTTTCCCTACTACTTTTGATAAGGGGGTTTCCATATCAAACCAAGATGGTAATCCGAATCCGTGTAGACCTGTTAAATCCCCTCCGGTAAAATAATCAAAATCGCCATAGGTTATCTTTAATGCGATACTGAGCGGATTTTCATTGAAGTCTTTTTTTGCGATTTGATTGGGCATGACGGAAACGCTCGCCTCGCCCTCGCCACTCCATACTTTTCCGTTAACTGCCAGGTTTCTGATTTTAAGTTCTGGAAACAACTTTTGATCTACAACAGGCACAAGCTGAATTGAACTACCTGAAATAATTGATGCTACCTTCAGCTTACGCGAAGCAGTTTCACTTCGAATAAACTGTAAATAATTCTTGAAAGAAGTGGAGTCGTAATTGTTTGTTAAAAGATCAAGCGGGAAGTCATAGCTCGGATAATTTCTATCGAATAAGTTAGCAATAGGCAAGTATTCGTTGACTTCGGTGATGCCTGAAAGTTTATAATTGCCCCTTGCTGAAGTTTTGGAATTTAGGCTGATGGTTCCAAAATGATCGCCATGAAAATGCGTGATCAGTGCATAATCAAGATGTTGAATGGCTGGAAGTAATTTCTTTATGTAAAAGGTAATACATTCAGCGGCAGTAACAGAATCTGCCGGGAACTGGGGCGCTATTTTAAGCGGATTCTTCGCACTTTGATTACGTTGCGTATCACCCGCATCTACGAGAAGTGTTGTTCCGTCAGGAAAAATAATAAAAGTAGAATTACCAGAACCTGTATTAATATGATGGATGTCAAGAAAGCCTTTTTTCCACGTGGGTAGCACTTGGGATACGGCAATTGAAAAAGCCAATACAAATACGGCAGTGGTGTAAAACTTCATTCTTCAATCGATAATTACAGCTACAAGGTACAGGTTCATTCACAAAGCAATGGGCAATCCTATTTTATAATTTAATGATTTTTGTTAATTTCAACTATGAATCGGAAAGTAAGTTTGTTTTTTTTGTGGGTATTAATAGGTTTCGCTTGCAAAGCGCCACATGACGAGCCAAACTTTGTCACCGAGCCCACGGTCGAACTTGATCTAAAGGCAATCCAGCAGCGGGGAGAATTAAATGTTGTATTGGATAATAATTCGGTGAGCTATTTTATTTACAAAGGCAACCCCATGGGCTATGAATACGAATTGCTCCAACGGCTTGCCAAACACTTAAAAGTAAACTTAAAAATCAAAGTTATTTCAAGTATTGATGAAGCGTTTACTCTTCTCAACACAGGCGAAACCGATATTGTTGCTTTTCCCCTATCCATTACAAAAGACCGAACGAACTACTTCGCCTTTACCGATGCCCATTATGTAACCACACAAGTATTAGTGCAGAATAAACAGAGTAAAAAAATTGTAGAGACACCTTTTGACCTCATAGGACAAGAAGTGTTTGTGAAAAACGGATCGTCTTTCAAAACTAGATTAATGAATTTATCGGAGGAAATTGGCGGTGAAATCATCGTTAAAGAAGATACAATTGATGGTGAAACGGAATCGTTGATACAGGGCGTGGCGGATGGCAAGATAAAGTTTACTGTGGCAGACCGAACAATTGCAGTGGTAAACTCATGGTATTATCCCAACCTTGACATTAATATGCCCATCAGCCTACCTCAACAAATAGGATGGGCACTTCGTAAAAATAGTCCCCAGCTCGTGAAGGCCACAAATTCTTGGCTAAAGGGAATTAAATCGAGTGCTATTTATCAAGTGATCTACAATAAGTACTTCAATAGTCCGAGGTTTTCGATTATCACTAATTCGAGTGATTATTCTTCGCTGTCAGGAAATAAACTTTCTCCATACGATGATCAAATCAAAGAAGGGGCTGAAATTCTAAGCTGGGACTGGCGGTTGCTTGCGTCTGTGGTGTACCAGGAATCTAATTTTAATCCTTCGATAAAATCATGGGCCGGAGCGGTTGGACTTATGCAGGTGATGCCCGAAACGGGCGAATACTTTGGCGTTTCTAATATTGAAGATCCCAGTCAAAACATAAAAGTGGGCGTGCGATTCCTAAAGTTTCTTGATAATGAATGGGCTAAGACGGTGACGGATTCTACCGAGCGAGTAAAGTTTGTGCTGGCATCTTACAATGTTGGCTTATCGCATATTTTGGATGCACGAAACCTGGCTAACAAATACGGAAGGAGCCCCGTTAAATGGGACAATAACGTAGAATACATGTTGAGCCAAAAATCAAATCCGAAATACTATCGCGATAAAGTAGTGGCAGCTGGCTATTGCCGATGCTACGGTCCTATCGTCTATGTAAAGGAAGTACTCAATAGGTTTGAGGAGTATAAAATTCACATTGAATAAAGAATAAAATATATTTGATCAAGATTACTCTTTTATGAATACGCTATCTATTTCTGCCGACTCGCTAAAAAGCGAGACGGTAGCAACTAAATCATCTGTTCCTGTTTACTTATACGCCACCGTGCTTTGTTCACTAAGTATCATGATTGGATTAATTTGGGATATTTCATGGCACACCAGTATTGGGCGCGATGGATTGTTCTCTTCACCGCACTTAGCGATTTATTTTGGCGGAGTGGTGGCAGGATTGTTTTCGGGCTATCGTGTATTGAAAATGACGTTTTCACCTTCTTTGGCAGAGACTACCAACACGGTAAAATTTTGGGGCATTTTTCGCGGTAGCCTAGGAAACCTTTTTTGTATTTGGGGAGCTATTGCCATGCTTACCTCTGCGCCTTTTGACGATTGGTGGCACAACACTTATGGATTGGATGTTACGATCCTTTCGCCACCACACACTATTTTATTGTTGGGCATGATCATGATCCAGTTTGGTGCTATTATTAGCGTGTTGGCCTACCAGAACGCTCAAAAGCAAATTGCCGCGGCAACCCAGAAAACGTACACATTGTTATTCACGCTGTCGGCAGGTTTTGTGCTCGCCATGATTTTTACGATTGCCTCTGATTCGTTTGATCGCCACGACATGCACAACGTTAGCTTTTACCAAGTAGCCTCGGTTCTGTTTACAATTTTTATGGTAGCGTTTTCTATGGCATCAAAATCAAAATGGGGTGCTACTTCTGCTGCCATTCTCTACTCCGTTTTTCTTCTGTTAATGAGTTGGATTCTTCCACTCTTTCCCGCCACACCAAGGCTAGGCCCTGTCCTAAATCCAATTACTACATTTCAACCTTTTGAATTTCCGTTGTTACTGCTGTTTCCGGCTATTGCTATTGATTTGATCACCCATCGCATCGATAAAAATCGGTGGGTAAAATCACTGCTTTACGGATTCGCTTTCTTGGTCGTCTTTTTACTTGTTCAATGGCCTTTTGCAAATGTATTGATGGCATCAAAAGGGCATTGGTTTTTTGCTACCTCGCGGTGGTATTTTGGTAATGAACCTACGTGGGAATTTAGATACGCTTTTGCGGATTGGATGATCAGCTCAGGAATGGATTTAGTAATCGGTTTATCCATTGCTCTTGGCTTGGCAATAGTTTCAGCTTTTGTTGGCCTCTCGTGGGGCAACTGGATGAAAAAAATTGTTCGATAAAAAATTCCCATGCGAAAACTAATTTTAGTCACTCTTCTGCTTTGCCTGTCGTTCTTGGCAGACTCTCATATCGGCAGCCCTGGCGTAACCTTTGAAGGGAAGGCAGGTGCGTATGGTCTGTTGGTGCTGATTACTCCTCCTGACGTTATTCCGGGCACAGCCATTATTAATATTTATACAAAAGGAATTGGAGTAGAATCAATTTGGGCGAAACCGATCTATTGGTATGCCGGCAGTAAAGGCACTCCCTCGGCTGACGAAATGAAACCGGTGCCAAATGAGCCGGGCCATTATCAAGGTTTAGTTTGGTTGATGGATTCAGGCACCTCCGGTATTAACTTAGAAGTGCGGGGGGCAAGTGGCACAGGTCAAATACTCGTTCCGGTGATGGCTATTTCAACAACGCAGAAGGTAATGCCTGCCTCACTCGGCTGGATATTGTTTGGCTTGTGTGTATTACTCGTAGTGTTGATGATCACTATTATTGGTGCCAGCGTGAGCGATGGTTTAGTAAAACCGGAAGAACAGATAAGCCCTTGGGTAAACCGAAAGCGTTGGATAGGCGCAAGCATCAGCGCTGTCCTGCTGCTATTAATGTTATGGGGAGGCAAAACCTGGTGGGATAGTTGGGCTGCCAATTATAAACGATTTCTCTATAAACCCCTTCGCGCTACATCATCGGTTATCCAAAAGAAAGGAAAGAATTTTCTTGAATTTAAAATTGATACTACCCGTCACGCCAATCTAAATTTTACACGCAAACTTTCTGCAATTGTGCCAGACCACGGCAAGTTAATGCACATGTTTTTGGTGCGTGCTGGAAGCATGGATGTGTTTGCCCATCTGCATCCACAACGGCAAGATTCTTCCACGTTCATTTCACCATTGCCCCAATTGCCAAATGGAACTTATCTACTTTTTGGCGACATCACTCGCTTGAGTGGATTTTCTGAAACCATACCCGACACACTACTAATCGAAAATAAAATACCGGTAGTTAGTGCTTCTGCAGATTCGACATCATTAAATCGGGACGATACGTATTTCATCACCAACCCAATCAATAAAAACCTGAATGACCCACTTCTTGCAAGCAACATAGTAGTTTGCGGTAAGCCTGGAATAAAGACTCCGTTGGCTGATGGCTCCACCGCTATTTGGGAGAAGGGAGTAAATGAATCGTACTTAGCGGGTAAGTTATACGAATTGTCGTTTTCGATTTTAGATGAAAATGGAAAGCCAGCCGATCTACAGCCCTACTTGGGTATGATGGGCCATGCGGTGGTTATGAAAACCGATGGAAGTGTGTATATCCATCTTCATCCGGTAGGTAGCTACTCGATGGCATCACAAGCTACCATTCAGCAACGACTTGATAAAGAAACTGGTCCAGTAAATTGGAGCAAGCTTACCAAAGCATCTGTTTTCATGGACAGTGTCAATCAGTTGGTTGCTTCGTTAGATGCGTTGAGCGAAGACGACCGAAATAAAAAACTTATGGGAAATATGCCCCATACTGCAGACCCTGATCATCCAGACCACGCCACCGTCACCTTCCCTTATTCATTCCCCACTGCGGGCAGCTACCGCATCTGGATACAAATGAAACGAAATGGAAAAATATTGAATAGTGCGTTTGATGTGGAGGTGGAGTGAGAGAAAAAATTAGATAGATCTTATTCATTGCCCATTGATATTATTATGATAAGAGTATTAAATCGAATTCTCACATTTACTACTCATAAAATTCATGAGCTTCCAATTTTAGTTTTAATGCCTCACAGTAATTGCAATTGCCGCTGTGTGATGTGTGATATTTGGAAAGCAAATCAAAATAAAACAGAGATTTCAATTGGAGAACTTGAAAAGCATCTTTCTGCTTTTAAAAAGTTGGGTGTAAAACGCGTTGCTCTTTCTGGTGGCGAGGCGTTAATGCACTCTAACTTATGGAAATTTTGCGATTTGCTTCATTCAATAGGTATCAAAATAAGTTTGTTATCTACTGGTATTACCTTGGCCCATCATGCCGAGAATGTGGCAACAAAATGCGATGACCTTATTGTGTCGCTAGATGGAAGTCTTCAAGTTCACAATCGCATACGCAACATACCATCAGCTTTTGAGAAACTAGAGGCGGGCGTAAAAGCTATCAGGGCAAGTAAGCCAAGGTTTCGGATAACTGGCCGTAGTGTTTTACAAAGACAAAATTTTCGGGACTTTCCTAATATAATCTCAACGTCAAAGACTCTTGGATTAGATCAAATTTCGTTTCTTGCCGCTGACGTTTCTTCCGAAGCTTTTAATCGAGCCAATCCGTGGCAAGATGAAAGGGTTTCTGAGGTTGCGTTAAATGAAAATGAAATTCAAGAACTAATCGTCATTTTCAATAAGTCGTTCACTGATTTTAATGCTGAGTATGAGACAAAATTCATTTCTGAGAGCCAAAGCAAAATACTTGCTATAGCTCAGTATTATTTGGCAATTTTGGGAAAGACCGATTTTCCACAAAGGAAATGTAACGCGCCTTGGGTTTCGGCAGTGCTAGAATCTGACGGCAGCGTAATGCCTTGTTTTTTCCATAGTTCGTATGGAAACTTGAGCGCAGGGAGTTTTCAAGAAGTGATCAATTCACCAAAGGCCATTGCTTTTCGGAAAAGCCTAGATGTCAAGAAGAATCCAATATGCAAAAGATGTGTTTGCTCTTTGCGAGTTGGTTTAACTCAAAGCGTTTTTTAGAATGGCTTTTTAATTTGATAGAGGAAATCTTTTCCATCAAAAAGTACGGCTCGCTCTTTCAATAAGTTAAATTGGAAGCCTTCTTTTTTTCCGACATTAAAAATCTTTTCCAATTCGCTACCTAACGTAAGCACCATAATAACCTGGGTAGCGGAGTTCATGTAGTTGCCGAGAAACTTGAAGAGTTTATGGAAGTATTCAAAGTTTTCACCGCAATGCCAAGCAAACTCTTCTTCATTTTGCGGAGCTCTTGCATAATAAGGCGGGTTAATAATAATGTAGTCGAAGATTTTTTCCGTAATATTTCCGAATACATCTGAGTGAACCGTTGCAATAGAAACCTGATTTACATTTGCATTGATAGTTGCATTTTTAAGTGCACGTTCACTAATATCCGAAGCAATAACACTAGCCCCTCTTTTCGCACTGATGATAGAAATTAAACCAGTACCGCAGCCAAGTTCGAGAAGAGATTTATTATGGATAGATTGTGTATAGAGGTAATCAACGAGAAATTTCGTACTGTAAAAAAGGCCTGGATGGAAAACACCTGGCAATATCGATATGCTAACTCCCTTGTACGAATACCTTCTTTCCTTCCGCAGATACAAACGAGTAAGGGGGATTAGAAAAAATGATACAGCTCGTTTGAATGCTCTTCTCATGCTATTCCATCACGAAGCCTTCAATTTCTGGCTGCCGATATTTCCAAAGGCGCTGCAATATTTTAAGTTCATAAGGAAACTTAAAAATATTGTTTTGGTAGCGTAACTCGGATAAAATACGCAACGCTTTTCGTTTCGTTGGTGTTAAACGAAAATCAGAAACCGTTGGGTATTGTGCATTGAGCACAGTTTCGAAATCACGGATTTTATCAATCATAGATGGTGTTAGCCAGGGCGTAAGAGGGTTTTTTCGCAAATCAAAATTTTGCCATACGGGGTCAAGCCAGTCTTCTAATTGTTCAGGAAATCTAAAACCAGAGGCCGTTACTTGTTTATATAATTCAGATCCTTCCGTTGCTACCGGGCTGTAAACATAAATAATGATCTCCGTGTCGGGATTGATTTCTTTTATCTGTTTGATATAGCTGATGTCTTGATTGATCTGTTGCATTACTTTTTCAGGTGTCTCAGCCGGAAATCCCAATACAAAAGAATACTCAGGAATGATATCAAATTTTTTCATTCGGGCTGCAAATTTTTTCATTTGCGCAGTTGTCTGCGTGCCGCCCTTATCCATTTTTTTAAGTAAATCATCATTACTTGTTTCAGCTCCAAAAAAAATCATGCGGCACCCAGCCTCGCGCATTTTTATCAACGATTCGTCCTTGTATTTATCAATAGTATCAATGCGCCCTTCACCCCACCAAATTATCTTTTCGTCTTTAATGAGATTGGCAAATTCGACTGTTCTTTTTTCACTGACGAAAAAATTATTGTCGTGAAACTCCACCGCGTCTGCACCATGCTCATCAATCAGGTATTTAATGTCTTTATAAATCAAGTCGGCAGACTTTCCTTTCCATCGTGCATTGTAGATGGGTACTACTGCACAAAATGAACAGGTGAATGGACAGCCCATACTAGAATGATAAGCGGCCGTTTTCTTACCAAGAAATGTTTTTCCTAAGTAACTCGAAAGCGGGTAGAGTTGATTCAAGTATTCATACGGAAGCTGCGGCAACCTATCTTGATCCATGAGCACTGCCAATGGCGTCTTGATGATTTCATCACCTCGTTTGAAGATTAAATTTTGAATTGAATCAACTGACGAATTTGCTTCCAGAGCATCTAAAAGTTGAGGAAAAGTCTCGTCCCCGGGACCGTTAACAATATAGTCTACGTAAGAAGAATTTATCACTGACTTGTATTGATTAGCAGGAAAGTATCCACCCCAAACAGTAATTACATTAGGGTATATATCTTTTATTTTTTTTGTAATCGGTATTGCTTGCTTAAGCTGCGGCCCAGGCATTACAGTGCAGCCGAAATATCCAAACTGACCAGTTTTCAAATGGTTTTGAATGGTCAACCAAGGGTCTTTTTCCAGATTTCCATCTACTAAAACATAATCAAATTTTCCATGAATTGAAGCACCCACTTGCAAGATTGAGTTAGGTATTCGGTGCCTGGCTCTTGCACTTCGAGGGTTGAAGAGAATGATTTTGCTCATTGCTTTTAAAGAAAGATACTCGCTATAATTCAAAGATAACTTAGACGAATGTAGTGACTTAAATTTGTAGCTTTATTGCTTTATACTATAAAATATCAAATCAAACTCTTTGACTTTAAAAGAAAAAATAAAAAAATTATAACAGGACTCACCGTTCCGCAAGAATATGTTTGTGTAGAACTTGAGGGTTTTCAAAAACCGTTGTCGGTGATACTTGCATCTGAAAATCAAAATACTTTACCAATGTCACATCCTCACATCTGTTTTTAGGGTATAAACCATTAATCATTTATGAGAATAGTTCATCTTTCGTATGCTCAGGTTAATAAATATAGTAATCCCGAAAAGTGGTTAAAGAAAATCAACTATTACGTATTTCTTTTAGAAGAGATGGGTACAATGGCGGATGTAAAAAGTGTTCATTGTATTAACTACTCTGGTGTCTTGGCGATGAACAATGCGGAATATCATTTTTTAAAGCTTAATAGACTTCAAATGGTGTTTCTTTTTCGCCTCAACAACTATGTTAAACAGCTTAAACCTAATGTAGTTCTGGTTCACGGATTTCATTTCCCTCTTCAAGTGCTCTTGCTTAGATGGCAGCTGGGCACAAAGGCAAAAATTGTATTGCAAAACCATGCGGAAAAACCGCTCCGACACCATAAAAAAATCCTTCAGAAACTAGCCGACAATTTTATTTCTGCCTATTTTTTTACATCAAATTATCAAGCAAAAGTGTGGATAAACGAAGGTCAAATAAGGGATGAAAAAAAAGTAACGGAAGTAATGGAAGTGCCTTCATTATTCTCCCCTATGAATCGAGAGGCCGCTCGGGCAAAGACGCAGGTAGGTCATTCGAAAAACTACCTTTGGGTTGGCCGGTTGGAGTCAAACAAAGACCCAATTACGTTGGTTAAAGCATTTGTTAGGTTTTCCAAATCAAACCCAAAGGTTCATCTATACGTAGTGTTTCAAAGCAATGAGTTAATAGGAGAAGTGAAGAGTATAGTTAGTCAAACCCATGAATCAACTGAACAAATATCATTGATTGGAAAGGTTGAACATGATGAATTGGTTTTCTGGTATAACAGCGTTGATTTTATTGTGTCTACTTCGCATTATGAAGGCAGCGGTATCGCAGTATGTGAAGGCATGTCGTGTGGTTGTATTCCCATTTTAACAGATATACCGTCCTTCCGAATGATGACGGGTGATGGTACTTGTGGTCAGCTTTATAAAGCGGGTGATAGCGAAAGTCTACACTTGGCTCTCCAAAAAAGCGTATCTATAGACATTGAAAAAGAAAGAGAAAAAGTATTTATACAATACGAACGAGCTCTTTCGGCAGAGGCGATCGCGAAAAAAATGATTAAAGTTTTGCGAAATTTATAAACTGATGGAGAATAGGAAAATTGAGATTGCCATAATCGTCCCTGGCGGGATTGGAACAGGTCATAACAATATTGGGGTGCCTGTGTTAGATCAGTTGGTTAGGCTCCTTTCCCAGAAATTTAGCATCACAGTATTTTCACTTTTTAAAATCAACAAAGATTACACTCCAGTCGGCTTTGAACTGATCGAGATAAGTGCTCTCAATGGTGTGGCAAAGGCATTGAAGTTTTTCTCTATTTTTAGAAATCAACATCGAATAAAAAAATTCCGTATTGTACATGGATTTTGGGCTTTCCCCTCTGGCCTTTTGGCAGTGTTGTCTGGCAAAGTTTTTAGAATTAAAAGTATTGTAAGTGTGTTGGGTGGAGATGCGATTGCTCTCCCACAAATACAGTATGGACAATTGCGAAAATGGTTGCCGCGTAAGATGGTCTTATGGACGTTGAATCAAGCGGATGAAGTCATTTGCCTTACAGACTACCTTTTTCAAAACCTTAAGAATGCTGGACTTCAAAAAAAGGAGGTTAAGATAATCCCTTGGGGAATTGATACTTCGCGTTTTACCTTTTTCGAGAAAACACTGTCAAAGCCAGTTAGGTTTCTTCATATTGGTAACCTAAGCCCTGTAAAGGATCAAGTCACTTTACTTCGGGCGTTTAAAATAATAAGCGATGCAGTTCCTTCTGTCTTGACCATTATAGGCGAAGGTGTTTTAGAACAATCCATTAAAGCTTTGGCGAGGGAATTGCATTTGGATCGAAAGATTGTTTTTAAAGGCTTGATGCCAAATGCAGAACTTCCTTTACACTATCGAAGTGCCGACATGCTATTGCACACCTCTCTCTCCGAGGGTCAGGGTGTAGTGCTTATTGAGGCAATGAGCAGTGGGGTGGTCGTTTGTGGAACGTCAGTCGGTTTGATTTTTGATTTGCCTTTTTGCTGTGTTTCAGTGCCTATTGGAAATTTTCAAGAATTGGCTCAACGGGTAATTCAACTTATAAATGAACCAGAAAAAATTATTGAAACTAGAAATAATGCAAAGCAATGGGCTTTGAGTCATCCTATCGGTTGGACTGTTAGCAGTATCTCTGAGTTATATGTGAGAACTTAATTTACTATTGGCAATTGTTGATCCAGCTCCATTATAAAGTTCTTAGCCGGTAATTAAAACTAAGTATGATTTTCAAGCAAAACGCCATTTTCTAAAGTTATTACCCTATCAAAATACTTTAATAAGTGTGTATGATGGTGAAAGCTTCCCCAAAAACAGTAGCGATTATAAATAGAGTTTAATCGTTAAAATTGGGAAGAAATGAAAACAACAAAATTCAATGAGAGCCAAATCGTGGGCATCCTCAAACAGCAAGAACAAGG
>JBIKRT010000017.1:0-59773 GCA_044349005.1 Cyclobacteriaceae bacterium | reverse complement strand
TGTAAGCATAAAAAATCTGCAAGGTTTTAAAGATAAAACCCGACTTTCTTGCAGATTGTTTCAACTCAATTCGATCGATTTTATTCAAAAACTAATCCCATTGGGCTTTTTAAGGAGTGACTAGATATAGAAGTGAACTAATTGAGATCTTATCAAAAAATATAAAATAGATTGATAAGGTATAATTTAATCAAGGTTTGGGCAGGTTTGTCAATATCTTGCTTGTATCAAACAGATCGAAAACCAAAGCCATTTTGTACGATAACTCTCGGTATTGATCATAGCGTCCCGAACCTCCACCGTGTCCAGAATTAAAATCTGTTTTTAACAAAATGGTGTTTTTACTCGTATTGTTTGCTCTGAGTTTGGCTACCATTTTTGCCGCCTCCCAATAAGAAACATTTCGATCGTTGAGGCCCGTGAAGAAAAACATATTAGGATAGCTCTGCTGCCGAACATTATCGTATGGCGAGTAGGACTTCATGTATTCATAAAACTTCTTTTGCTTGGGGTCGCCCCACTCTTCATATTCAACAGTGGTCAAAGGAAGCGATTCATCAAGCATGGAGTTGACCGCATCCACAAAAGGCACATCAAGAATGACTGCTTTAAACAGGTCGGGACGCATATTGGCGATCGCCCCCATCAACAGGCCACCAGCGCTTCCACCTTGTGCAACAATGTTGCCAGTTTGCACATATCCCTGTGCTACTAAATGTTCGGCACATGCAATAAAATCCGAAAACGTATTCTTTTTGTTGAGCAACTTACCATCGTCATACCATTGCATACCCAAGTCACTTCCTCCACGAACATGCGCAATAGCATAGACGAATCCACGGTCAATCCAAGAAAAAATAGAGCTGTTAAATCCAACTTCCATGGGGTAGCCATAGGCACCATACGAAGTTAGGAACACGCGCTTGCCATCCATTTTTTTATTGCTTTGAAGATATTTATTGTACACTAATGTAAGAGGCACTTTTTTACCATCTTTTGTAGTTACCCATAGTCGTTCCACTTTTATCGCGCGAGTCCAAGGCATATTAGGAACCGTCTGCTTTTTTACCAACTTTTGTTTACCTGTCTTCATATCGTAATTGAATACTTTAACAGGCTCAGTGAATGACGAATATGAATACTGGAGTGTGTCGGTGGTCATCTCGGGGTTATAGCCCAAGGCCACATGACAGATAGATTCATTTGTTTTTACGATGTCTTCCCTACGGGTGGCTAGCTCAACTACTCGAAGCTGGGTTTGCGCATTCGATTTTTCACTCAATACATAGTAATTGTCGAAGAATTCTATGCTTTGTAAGAAAATATCGGTTCTATGTGGAATGAACTCTTTCCAGTTACGCGGGGAGTACTTTGCTGTATCCACTACCATTATCTTAAAATTGGAAGCATTTTTATTGGTCTGGATGTAAAACTTATCGTTGACATGATATACATCGTAGATATGTTTTTCTTCCCGCGGAAGAATCGACCGAAAACTACTTTCAGGGTTTCTCAATAAAAGGAAACTCGTTTCGCTAGCCGTTTTGCTTCGCGATGTGAGAAAAATAAACTGTTTCGACTTTGACCGACTGAGCGAAAGCGAAAAACGGTTGTCTTTTTCTTCTACGATAAGCTTGTCTGTAGATTGCGGAAGCCCAAGTCGATGTTTCATTACGCGATAAGACCGATCGGTTTTCGGCTCCTGAAGGGTATAGTAGAGAATTTCATTACTAGCCCAAACTACATCGCCCACCTGAGTCAGGCTGTCAGAAAAGATTTTGCTGGTGGCTAACTCTTTAAATTTAATTGTGTAATCATTTGTTCCATCCGCGTTTTCGTAAAACGCCATCACGTTTGTATTCGGGCTCACAGCCGCTACACCGGCAGTGTAAAACTCTTTACCTACGGCCATTTCATTAACATCAAGCAAGAGTTCTTCCTTACCACCTTCTTTTTGCTTTCGATAAAATCTTGGATGTTCGTCATCAGGTTGATACCTATAGTAGTATGAAAATCCATCTTCTTGGGTAGGCAGAGATTCGAAACTTTTTTCCATCCTACTAGTGAGCTCAGAAAAAATAGCACGTTGGTTTTTTCTCAACGGTATGAAGTAGTTATCGGTATACTCATTTTCAGCAGTAAGATAATCCATTACTGGTTTATTGTTCTTTGGCGCTTTAGTGTCCTTTAGCCATGCGTACTCGTCAGTAGTCAACTCTCCATGTATTTTGAATTGATAGTTTTCTTTGAGGGCTATCGGGGGCAGGAGGCTCTCATCTTTTTTCTGCTTATCCGCAAACTGACGTTCAAGTTTTTTTGTCGATTCCATATCCAAGCGCACATCTTGCGGAACTGAATAGTTCGGAAAAGCACGTATATAGTTGTCCCAAAAAGTGGAATCATATTCTAAAGGGTAATCATACAACTGATTATGGTCTACGTTCGAAAACAATTCCTCTGGTTTGATTTTCCTTACCGAATCAGTACTTACTCTGTTTATAAATAGTTCAGTCACCGCATTGTAAGGAGTAACAGTTCCCTTAATCGTATCATTGATGATAAACTCATCCTCTTGGCGAAAGTGATACGGATACCACTTCCCTTTATACTCCTGATATGCTAGGGTTACTTTGTAATCAAAATGCTTTATCGCCATTGCGTCATAACCACAGATGTATTTCTTCAGATTGGGTGGAACAACGTATTCTATTTTGCGTACTGCCAGAGAATTTCTATCTATATACATCTTTCCACTCAACATATTTTCCTTTACGTTTAACATGTACCGACCAAACTTCTTCTTTTTCTCCAACAAACTCAGTTTCGCAAGATCTACTCTTCGTTCGAAACCCAAAACATAAAGCCATTCATTTAGTTTTGAATCCAGTTCCTCCGTAAGCGTATATTCATATTTTGCGAAGTTCTTATTCTTCAAAAAGTATTCTTGTATTTTTATCAGGTCATTTCCTAACACGCTCATAGGTCCGCCTTCAATATTCGCATTCATGTTCTTTTTCGTGAGGTTGGCACTCGCTCTCGAATCAACAATCTTAACGCCATCATCTTTCAATGTTTTGTGCGAAAAATGTCCACGGTGCAGCCTTTCTCCCCAATAACCAGAAAGATTGCTGAGCGAACCGCGAACAAAGTACGGGTTAATAAAATCACGCCACTTATAATTATCGCCTGTATAGGGAGTGTAGTAAAATTCACAAACTGCATCGGCATACTTAATATATCCATTATTTTCCCTCAGTGTTTCCCGATAGTATCCGTCCATGTTAACAGCTGTATTTCCATAGTTTTTAGGAACTCGATCCAGTACTTTTCTAAGCAGCTCTTTTGGCTTATACTCCCGTTGCGCTCTTACTGTTACTTCGCCCAGTTGATTTATATCAGGGGTGAGTTTTACCTCTACATTATTTGCATTTTGTAAGGTTGAAAGCGATAGTTCAAAGGTCTTAAAGCCAACATAGGAAAACTGCAATATGCCCGTTTTATGCTGCTCGGGTATCGAAATATGAAACTTTCCGTTCTCATCAGTTACCGTTCCAAGTTTTACATTTTTAAGCATAACATACGCAAAAGGAAGCGGCTTACTGTCTTCAATGTTGAAAACAACTCCCGAAATTAATGTTGTAGATTGTGATGAAGCACTGATCGTGACAAAGATGCATGCAGTGAGTAGGATAGATTTTAGCATACTAGTTGGTCGTTTTATTCGTACTGTAAATTCTAAAATACAAGATATTCCATCACCGAACGAACTGGAACAAAGATTATTTTAGGAGGCAAAAAAATAACCATTAACTGTAAACAAGTGGCCGCGCGAAAGTGGGTCTTAGGGATCGCTGCCCATTCTTAAACTGCGCAGTTACCAACCATAATGTTAAAAAAAATCCCCAACGTTCAGTCAGGGATTCTTATGTCTAAAATCACTCGTCTAGCTTCTACACCGCATCCGATAAACTTGAGAACGTAAAGTCTCTGATTTTCAGCGGAGGTAATAAGTAATTTGCATTTGATTCCACACTCACTGTTCTTTCAACTTTACCCAACTCTTCCAGGTTGTTTAACATGATTACCGGGCTTTCGTTAAAACGGAAATTTTTAATTGGGTATTGAATCTTGCCATTTTCAATATAGAAAGTACCATCGCGCGTTAACCCGGTAAGCAATAGCGTTTGAGGATCAACATCGCGTATATACCAAAGACGCGTCACAAGTACTCCTTTCTTTGTTCCAGCAATTAATCCCTCCAATGATTTTGCTCCACCTTCCATAATCGCACCATCTGGCCCTGGTATTGCTTTTACCCCTTTCTTCTCAGCCCAATATCGCGAATAGGTTAAGTTTTTTACTACACCTTTTTCTATCCATGATACTTTTTCTTGCGGGCGGCCATCGCCATTCCATGTACTGGTGGGAAGTTCAGGATTCAATGGATCGGAATAAATGTTTACGCGTTCGTCCACTAGCTTGTCGCCCAACTTGGTTCCACCTCCTGCTTTGCTTAAAAAGCTGCGACCTTCATCGGCTTGGCGTGCATCTAATCCAAAAAATAGGCGTTCCAATAAAACGGCAACTGCAGCTGGTTCTAAAATCACTGTATATTTCCCTGGCTCTATGGCTTTCGCTTCCGCAGATTTTACGGCCTTCTCAGTAGCGATTTGTGTGGCCCTCTTGGTATCAAGTTTTGTTACGTCATTGTAGCCCCGGGTTGCATAACCAGACCCTCGACCATCTTCTGTTCTTACCGTAATCGAAAAATTTGTATTCGTAGATGTGTTGTAGGCAAACAGTCCTTTGGAATTCATCATGGCAGAATAGCCGTTATTGTCTTCCAAGAACCCTGCCGCCACAGCCTTGGCTTCTTTTGCCACTTGCAGACTAGCCGCCACTAAGTCGGACCTTAACTTGGGGGTGATGGCCGCTGTAGCGGGAACGAACGTGATTGGCTCTGCATATTTCTGCGGTCCAAGAAAAGATACATATTCTGGATTTTCTGGAGCAAGCATGGCAAGCTCCTCCGATCTGCGCACTACTTTTTCCAATGAGGCATCGTCAAATTCGTTGATCGTTGCAACGCCCGATTTCTTTCCATAAGAAGAAGATACCACCAATTGTGTTTGACTGATCTTGCCACTAGTAGAAACGGAATTGCGCGCGTAGCGAATATTTCCGCTATCGGTTCCATTGAGGTTTACTTCACATTCGTCTGCTTTGGAATAGCTCAGCACTTTTTTTAGTAAAGCGAAAGCTTCGTCTTTTGTTAGTATTGGCATAATTCGTTAATAGTTATTAGTTATTGGTTGTTCGCCCCGGTCGTTCGAATAACGAACAACCAGCACCGAACAACGATTAAATAGTTCTTCCTGTGTTAATCACATTCACACCATTAAAACGTGCAGTAGAAGATCCGTGCGAAACTGCACTGCTTTGTGAAGGCTGCCCCTTTCCATCAAAGAATGATCCGCCCAAGCGATAGTCACTTTGGTCGGCTATGGCAGTGCATGAATTCCAAAACTCTTTTGTGTTTGCTTGGTAAGCAACATCGCGTAACATGCCAACGATTTTGCCATTCTTGATTTCGTAGTACAACTGACCACCAAATTGGAAATTGTATCGCTGTTGATCGATGGAGAAAGAGCCATCACCAATAATATAAATTCCTTTCTCCACCCCTTTAATAATGTCGTCAATACTTCTCTTTTCCTTGCCCGGTTGCAACGATATGTTTGGCATACGTTGAAATTTTACGCTACTCCAATTATCGGCATAACAGCAACCTTGTGATGCAGTGAGACCCAGCATGTGTGCTTGATCGCGAATGGTTTGGTAGTTTACCAAAATTCCTTCTTTCACGATATCCCATTGCCCGCAGCCGACACCCTCATCGTCATAACCTACAGCTCCAAGAGATCCTACTTGAGTTTTGTCTGCTACAATATTTACTAGTTTATTCCCATATTGGAAATTCTTCGATGCCCATTTATCGAGTGTTAAGAAACTGGTGCCCGCAAAGTTGGCCTCGTAGCCAAGCACGCGATCCAATTCCGTTGGGTGACCGGTAGATTCATGAATGGTAAGCCATAAATGAGAAGGATCTAAAATCAGATCATACTTGCCCGGTTCTACTGATTTGGCTTTCAGTTTTTCACCTGCTTGTGCTCCAGCCGCTTTTGCATCTTCCAGCATATCATAGCGACCTTTGTATAGCGTTGTTACACCAGCAATCTTATCTTGTGGACGAGCATACAAGTACTCATAACCCATGCCCATTGGCGCGCTCAATGAATTTCTGGTTTCAAATTTTCCTGTAGTCTTATCAATTTTGGTAGCAAAAAAAGCTGGCCATATACGATGAACATCCTGATCAATATATGAACCATCGGTAGAAGCAAAATACTTCTGCTCATTCACCATAAACAATATGGAATTGATGTAGTCAGCACCGGCTTTCATGGCAGCATCGTTCACACTCAAGAGCAAATCGACTTTTTCTTTGATCGGCACTTGAAACGAATTTTTCTCGATAGGGGCTTTCCAACTTACTTCACCATATCCCTTTTGTGGAGCAAGACGAACTGGCTCTGTGAGCAGGCGGGCATTTTCTTTGGCGATGGCTACCGCTTGTTCTGCCGCTTTTGCAATGTTGTCTTTGTCCATTTTGTCGATGGCTGCAAAACCCCAACTGCCGTTGGCAATTACGCGGATACCCATGCCATACGATTCCGTGTTGACAATGTTCTGCACTTTGTCTTCGCGGGTTACCACAAACTGATTGAGGTATCTACCGATGCGGACATCGGTGTAAGTAGCGCCTTTGCTTCGGGCGGCATTGAGTGCCACATCGGCCAATTGCTTTTTCAACGCCACATCCACTGTCTCCAGCGCGCGGCTCAGATCTATCGGGTTTCCCATCAACGGAATTCCGGGCAACATACTCGCTGCTGCTCCCAGGCCCGATAAGTAAATAAACTCTCTGCGTTTCATTTGTTAGTAATTTGTTTTTTAGGTGTCACATTGCCTGTCCAGCCTTAGCGGGGGAATCGCTGAGATTATCATGCCGCTGGGTGTAGAGAATCTTAATGACGATTTCACGTGTTAGTAATTGTTTTTTAAACTCTAATTGTACTGGTAAATGTAGACTCTTTCTTAATTCCCTAATGATTGTTATACCGACAATTTAACTTAGTAAATAGTTCGCCTTAAGACGGAAACAACTCATAAAAAGTTACCAACTTTATTTGATCGGTAACGTCACTCTATTTTCAATAAATCTTTACAACCAACTCCTTACCACTGATTTTAAGCCAATTGTTTGAAATCGATTTAACTGCAACTTCTTTGTCATTCACAAGGATTTTTTTCGCCTTTTTGACGTCAATAAAAATATTCCAATCAGCGATCGTTTGGCTAATACGATATTCTTTATAGTCATTCTTTAGGTTGATTGTCAGACTCAATGAATTGGCTCCCATCTTTACATTTTCAATGGAAGCATCCTTCCAAGAAACAGGGAGCTGCGGAGAAAGGTAGATACTTTTGTCAAAGGCCTTTGGTTGAATACCGAAAATATAGTTAATCAACGGCACGGCCACGCCATAAATATTCCAGGCTTGTGTCATCATTCCAAAGTCGGGGGAAACTTCATACATAGATCCTGGCAACGCATAGCTAAAAGATTGTTGGAGTTTCTTTACATAATGCAGTGCCTCATCTGCACCTGCATAACGTGCAGCGCCAACGGCCAGCACGCTTGTTGGCAGCGTCATCACTGCTCCAGTGTAGGAGAAAACTTTCCTTCTCGATTTCAGCACTACACTATCGGCTTCCTCGGTTCGGTCGATACCTGTAACAAAAGCACCGAACGCATTCTCATAGGCTTTTGCCTTTGTCAACGCAGCACGTGCCTTAACAGAATCTGCAATGCCTGTTTCCATAGGAGTGTTGACCACCCAATTGTGATAAATTACATGAGGAATGCGCTTGCCTACCGAATAACTGGCCATGTTCTTCTTTGTAGTTTCTAGCTCTTTTACAGCCCAAGTTTTACCAAGCGTATCACTTCTAACCAACGCAGCATTTAGAACTGGCATCGCCTCCGCTACCGTTCCTCTGAAATCGCCAAAAGAACTTTCTTTTGGCTGCCACCATTCCGTATCTATTTTGACTTTCAATTCATCTGCTATTTTTTGATACTCAGAAGCAGTCGCAATATCTCCCAGCGCGGTGGCAAGAGACGCTGCACTGGCAACTGCTTGTTGTGTGTAAACTGCTACATCAATCATTTCCAACTCTGATTCAAGGCCTGGTATCTCCATCATACCACTGCCATTAGGGTAGCGATTGCCGTCAGGATCTTTTTCTCCAAGTAGCCATTGTATTCCCTTTTTTAAATCCGGAAAAAGTTGTGATACCAGCTCTTTGTCGCCCGTCCAGGCATAATAGGTGTTCACCAACGTTATGAATTGCGCTGTTTCGTTCACATTGCCTGCATTATAAACTGACCCATTGGTAGACACCTCATGGACAATCCGACCATTACTATTTGTTTTTTTTGATAGTTGATGGAGAAGAAGAATAGTGCTTTTGGCTAGCTGATGGTCACCTGTAACTAACGCACCTTGAAGTGCATAAGTGGCATCGGCACCAAACCACCAAGGATAATCCGGAAGGCCAGCGCTAAGTCCGCGGCCTTGTTCTGGCACATTGCGTGTAAGCCAGTCCGTATTATACTTAAGCCATTCGTACATTCGCTGCACTTCCTTGTCGGGAATTGTGAGATGAGAAGCTTCATCTATTTTTTTAAAGCGGTCCATCTTTTTTTCAAGCAATGCTTGCCCTTGCGTTTTCAAAACATCGTAGTTGGCTCGAAGTGCATCTTCCGATTGATAAGACCCTGCAATATAAAATGGAATGACTACTTCATCGTTGGCATTAACGATAACGGAATAAGAAAGCGTAGCATCTTTGCCTAAACCTTTCCTGAGCTGCTTTGGGCATAAATCTTCCGCTTGCCCAACAGTTGCTCGCCCAGATGACCCAAACACAACATGCCAAGGGTTGTCTTTGTCTTTTGCGACCACTGCCGATAAATTGTTATCAAAAGTTACCTGATCTTCGGCATCCACCATGTTGGTGCGCTCCCCCAGCCACGTAGGTCTCAGATCGATCATTCCAGTAAAAGAAAAAATCAACTCCTTGTTTTGTTGGCCGCGATTATGGATTGTAAATTCAACAATAGCACCTTCAACTCCATCAGGTATAAATTGTACTCTATCAATCTCAATATTCTCTTCTTTCCATGTAAAATGGTGGCTATTCCCAACCGGGAAATTGGTAAACTGATCTGCATTATTGAGACAGTACACTTCCTTACTATCCTTTGTTTTAATGGCCGATGTAAATCCGTCCATTAGTTTAATGGGATGGTCCCAGATTCCGCCCATCTCACCAGTAATATGCCAACCAATATCGGGGAAACTGCCATCTTGATGACCCACCATATACACGCGATCGCCAGCCGCTACGAAAGGCGAGGCTACGTATTGGGATTTACCCTTTATCGACTCAAGTGCCGAGATTTCCTTGTAAAAACCGGGGCTGTTCTTTGTTTCCGGGGCGGCACAACCAGCAAGTAGGATGCATACTAAAAATATCGGTCTTGGATTCATAAACTGCGGAACTAGTGATCAAAGCAAAATGCACATCAATATCAGAAATATATCCGCATTAACGAAACAAGCATCAGTAATGGCCAGCGAAGAAACATCCTAAACCAAACGTGAACCACTGCAAATAAAAATCCCTCGTGTTACGATAAAGGCTTTATTTATCATTTCAGAAAGAAAAAATCACTGAACTAATCTTTGGGCTCGCCCCATGGAGAAGTAAAGAAGGGAGCCTACCAACGGCAAGAAAACAACAACTATAATCCAAATTAGCTTATCATTCTCGGCCTTAAATTGACTTCTTACAATGTCAACAATGGCCAATATAGGGATAAGCAAAGTTAATATTGCAATTCCGAAAAACAAAGCTAAAATAGTTATCTCTGTCGAGCCGGGCATTCCGAATAAAAGGATAGTGTTCATAGTCGTACTTTTCATCTAAAGTAATCAAACAATTCAAACAAAAAAATCCTCAGCCTTTCAGTTGGGAATTTTCTCAAATCTCAAGACTAATGTCTCAAATCTATTTTCTACACCGCATCCGACAAACTCGAGAACGTAAAATCTCTGATCTTCATCGCTGGTATCAATGAACTTCCACCTCCACCAGGGCCACCCCCACTGGCTACACGCAGCTGCTTGCCCAATGTCTCCAAGTTGTTCAGCATAATAACCGGACTTTCATTGAACCGGAAATTCTTGATAGGGTGCTTAATTTTTCCATTTTCAATGTAAAAGGTGCCATCTCGGGTTAACCCAGTATACAACAGCGTTTGTGGATCCACCGCGCGGATGTACCAGAAACGAGTTACTAACACCCCTTTCTTAGTGTCTTTGATCATATCTTCGATAGACGCTGTACCACCATCCATAATTCTGTTACCAGGAAAAGGAGTAGGCTCAGCATTTTTTAAGGAAGCCCAATAACGATCGTAAATCATATTGGCCACCGAGCCATTTTTAATCAAATCCATTTTCTTTCGGGGCAACCCATTGCCCGCCCAGTTGCCCGTAGGCACTTCTTCATTCCAGGGATCGGTATAAATATTCACACGCTCGTCTACAATCTTTTCACCTAACTTCGTGCCACCCCCTTTTTTAGAAAGGAAACTTCTGCCTTCATCGGCCTGGCGTGCGTTCATGGCGAAAAGCATCAAGCCCAATAAATCCGCGGCCGCGTTTGGCTCCAGTATCACCGTGTATTTGCCAGGTTCAATCGCTTTTGCATTGCGCGATTGCAACGCCTTTTCCATGGCAATGGCAGAGGCTTCAGCCGTATTTAGTTTACTTACATCATTAAAATTTCTTGCTACCCAGCCCGAGCCCGTTCCATCATTTGAGCGCATAGTAACTGTAAAATCGACACCAGTAGATTTGTTATAGGCAAACGCTCCCTTGCTATTCATCAGCGAGCTAAAGCCGCGGCTGTCCTCAAGAAACCCTGCAGCGGTAATATCTTTTTTGGAAGCTGGCAAAATACTGTCTGCAGCCGCTTGAGCACGATAGTCGGGAGTGATGTTAGCAGTCGATTCAATAAATGTTTTTGATTCAACTCCATAGGTTTGTTGAGGAAGAGGTTCCATGAACTCCGAATTCTCAGGCGCTAATCGCGACAGCTCTTCGGCACGTCTCACCACTTTTTCCAACGAAGCATCATCAAACTCGTTGATGGAAGCCGACCCTACTTTTTTACCTACATAGGATTGTACATTTAAACTCACGTTACTGTCCTCACCAGACGTTGACACACTGTTTCGCGCATAGCGAATGTTGCCCCCGTCATTGCCGTTGAGATTCGCTTCAATTCCATCTGCTTTAGAAAAGCCTACTACTTTTTCCAGTATCTTTTTTGCTTCTTCTTTTGATAATATGGCCATGTTAATTCAAGATTTAAAATTCAAAATTTAAAATTGACTGCACCTAAATTGTTCTTCCCGTGTTAATTACATTTACTCCATTGAAGCGTGCCGTAGCTGATCCATGTGAAACTGCGTTTGACTGGCTTGGCTGCCCTTTGCCATCGTTGAAGGCTCCATTCAAGCGGTAGTCGCGCTCATCACAAATTTGGGTGCACGAATTCCAGAATTCATTCGTGTTTGCTTGATAAGCTACATCTTTCAGCATTCCCTCAATCTTTCCGTTTTTGATCTCAAAGAACAACACTCCGCCAAATTGAAAATTGTAGCGTTGCTGATCGATGGAGAACGAACCGTCTTTCACGATATAGATTCCCTTTTCAATGCCTGCCACCATTTGATCGGGTGTAAGCGGCTGCTGACCCGGTTGCAGTGAAACATTCGCCATGCGTTGGAATTGCACATCGCTCCAGCTTTGCGAATAACAGCAGCCATGTGATTCCTTTTGTCCAATAATATTCGCCTGATCGCGAATAGCTTGGTAGTTAACCAGCACACCATCTTTAATCAATTCCCACGACTTACACTTCACGCCTTCATCATCATATCCAACGTTACCCAATGAACCAACTTGAGTTTTGTCGGCCATGAAGTTGACGATATCACTTCCAAATTTGAATTTCTTTGATTGCCATTTATCGAGGGTTAAGAAACTAGTTCCTGCAAAATTAGCTTCATAGCCAAGCACACGATCCAGTTCTGTTGGGTGACCCACACTTTCGTGGATCGTCAGCCAAAGATGCGATGGCTCTAACATTAAATCATATTTGCCCGGCTCTACCGATTTGGCAGCAATCATTTGCTTGGCTTGCTCAGCTGCCATGGTAGCATCTTCGATCATGTCATATGACTTGTTGTATAAGATGATTCCACCCGGTCCTTGAATTTTATCTTCGCTCCTACCATCTAAGTATTCATAACCCATTCCAACAGGTGCGCTAAAAGCAGCACGTGTTTTAAATTGTCCGGATTGCCGATCTACCATCGATACTTGAAAATTCGGCCATGTGCGGTGCACGTCTTGATCAATGTAAGAACCCTCACTAGACGCAAAATACTTTTGTTCGTTCACCAAAAACATAATGCTGTTGACGAAACTCGCACCTTTTTCCAACGCCTTTGCGTTCGCGGCAAGCAGCAAGTCAACTTTCTCTTTAACAGGAACTTCAAATCCATTTTTTACGATAGGTGTCTTCCAACTTACTTCGCCATAGGAAGGTGTGGCGGCCAATTTCACCGGCTCTTTTTGAAATTTCGAATTTGCTTTTGCGATGGCCACGGCTTTTTCAGTTGTTCGCTTGATGCCATCGGGAGTTACGTTGTTGCTGGCAGCAAAGCCCCACGTTCCGTTGGCTATTACCCGAATACCCACACCAAATGATTCGGTGTTGGTGACGCCCTGCACTTTCTTCTCGCGGGTGGTGACAAATTGATTTAAATACCGGCCAATTCGCACATCGGTATAGGAAGCACCTAACCCTTTCGCAGTGTTTAATGCTACATCCGCCAGTTGTTTTTTCTTCGCAGTGTCCAGCAAAGGAGTTAACATGTGTGCGATGTCTACCTCTTGCGCAAAGCCAGAGAACGGCAATGCCATCGCTCCCGCACTAAGTCCCGCCAGTTGAATAAAATCTCTTCTTTTCATAGTTAGTAGTAAGTATTAGGTATCAAGTAGTAAGTATAAAAAAAACGGTAACCATTGAGTTTGTATTTTAAGAAGTGATAATTAAGAAAACGCATTATTAATATCTTATTTCTTTTGTCTTACTACTTACATCTTGCTACTTATCTCTTAATACTTATGTCTTGCTACTTATATCTTATGTCTATATCGTTCTTCCCGTGTTTATCACATTTACTCCATTAAATCGAGCAGTTGAACTTCCATGCGAAACCGCGCTTACTTGCGATGGCTGCCCTTTCCCATCAAAGAAAGAACCAAACATGCGGTAATCTTTTTCGTCACATACTTTCACACAGCTATTCCAAAACTCTTGCGTATTAGATTGATAAGCAACATCATTGATGATGCCAACAACTTGCCCGTTTTTGATTTCATAAAATACAGTACCGCCAAACTGAAAGTTGTACCGTTGTTGGTCTATCGAATAAGAACCTCTTCCTGCAATATAAATCCCTTTCTCTACATCTTTTATCATTTGATCTATAGAGTAAGGTTCTTTGCCTGGCGCCAGCGATACATTAGGCATGCGCTGAAATTGAACATCGCTCCAACTTTGTGAATACGCGCATCCATGTGATTCATTTTGTCCGAGCATGTGAACTTGATCGCGAATGGCCTGAAAGTTCACGAGAATTCCAGCATTGATTAAATCCCACCTTTTGCATTTCACGCCTTCATCGTCATAACCCACCGCACCTAACGAACCTGGTTGCGTTTTATCTGCAAAGATGTTTACCTGCTTGCTACCATAATTAAATGTGCCAGACTTCAATTTATCGATGCTCGCAAAACTTGTTCCTGCGTAGTTGGCTTCGTACCCAAGAATGCGATCTAACTCTAAAGGGTGACCAACGCTTTCGTGGATCGTTAAGCCCAAATGGTTTGGCTCCAACACTAAATCATATTTTCCGGGCTCAACTGATTTCGCTGAAATCATTTCCTTTGCTTGACGTGCTGCCGTAGTAGCGTCCTCAATCATGTCGTAGCTATTGCGATACAACACCATGCCCGTGGGTGTTAAAAGTTTGTCTTCTGCTTTCGGGATCATGTACTCATACCCCATGCCCATAGGCGCACTCATAGCATCACGCGATTTGAATTTGCCTGATGCACGATCAATTACATTCACTGTAAAAGTGGGCCAAATGCGATGGATATCTTGATCAATATAAGAACCATCAGTAGAGGCAAAATATTTCTGTTCGTTTACCTGAAAGAGATTGGAACTGGCAAAATTGGCACCGCCCTTTTGTGCAGCAGCGTTGGTACTTAACAACAATTCAACCTTTTCAGACACAGGAACTTCAAATGCATTTTTCTGAATGGGTGTATTCCAGGATACCTCTCCATAACCTTGGACAGGCGCAAGCTTAACTGGCTCTGTCTGGAATTTACTATTTGCTTTCGCGATGGCGATGGCGCGTTCGGTAGCTTTTTTTATTCCATCAGTCGACACATCATTGGTAGACGCAAAACCCCAGGTGCCTTTTGCTATCACACGCACACCAACACCAAATGACTCAGAACTTTGGATGCCTTGCACACGGGTTTCTCGGGTGTTGATAAATTGGTTGAGGTAGCGACCTATCCGCACATCGGCATAGGAAGCACCAGCACTCTTGGCGGTGTTAAGTGCCACATCGGCCAATTGTTTTTTCTGGCTGACCGTCAAGGGTATCTCTAAGAGCGCTTCTACCGATACAGGATTTCCCATCATCGGGAACGGAATCGCCAAGCCACCCAAACCCAGCCCTGCCAACTGAACAAAATCTCGTCTTTTCATTTTTTACGTTTTACCATTTCATTGATAAACGTTGGAAAGTAAACAAAATCAATTGAAAAATTTATGTTTTATTTACGAACCTCTTTTTAGGTAAGATAAACGGTCTGAAGGTCACGCAAAGCCGATGACCAACAAGGCAAAGTCGAAATGAAATTATTTTGCGATCAACACCAAATTTTTGCACCTTATGAATCCCCAAATCCATCACCTTTATTCCGTAGCTAACAAATCGGAAAGGCTAATTATTGGTCTCATGTCTGGTACTTCGCTTGATGGCCTGGACGTGGCACTCTGTAAATACAGCGGATCGGGTCGAGAAACCAAAATTGAATTGCTCGAATTTACAACCGTTTCCTACGACCCATCATTTAAGGACGAGGTGAAATCAGTATTTAGCAAACAGCAGGTAAATCTGGAGAAGGTGTGCCTGTTAAACGAGTGGATAGGCACCACTCATGCTAACATGATTCTTCGGTGCCTGGCGGATTGGAAAATAAAAGCAAGTGATGTTGATCTTGTGGCCAGTCACGGGCAAACTATTTATCATGCTCCAAAGTCGTTGCATAAACACGAGAAGTTTGAAAATGCTACACTGCAAATTGGCGATGGTGATCACATTTCAGTAGGCACAGGCATTATTACGCTAAGCGATTTCAGGCAAAAGCACATTGCCGCTGGTGGCGAGGGCGCGCCCCTTGCCAGCTATGGCGATTTTTTGATTTTCTCCAAACCAGATGAAGACCGCATTATGCTCAACATAGGCGGCATTGCCAACTTCACTTATTTGCCGGGTTCTCTCGATGCCGATAAAGTTTTTTGCAGTGATGTTGGCCCTGGCAATACTCTAATGGATGCATTAATTCAAAAAAACTTCCCTGGAAAATTCTTCGATGAAAATGCAGCGGTTGCCAGGGCTGGGAAGATTAGTGAATCGCTGTTAATGGCGTTAAAAGAAAATCCATTTTTCGATCAACACTTTCCAAAAACAACCGGGCCAGAATTGTTCAATCTGGAGTATCTGAATTTAGCTCAACAAAAATCAACCACGCAGCATCTCACCTTGCCAGACCTAATGGCAACCCTCAATCGCTTTACAGCGGATATGATTGTAAAGGCACTTCGAAGTGGCTTTACCAGCAACGATCATTTTAAGATTTATTCCAGTGGTGGTGGTATGCACAACCCATTGCTGATGGAAAACTTGAAAAGTCAGTTGCCTCACGCCACTTTTAAAACAACATCTGATTTAGGAATAAATCCAGATGCTAAAGAAGCAGTCTTATTTGCAACCCTCGCCAATGAATGTGTCTGTGGCGGTGGCATAAAATATGGATCAGGCAGAAACGGAATTCCAACAGTGTCAATGGGTAAGATCTCGTTTCCGGGTTAAATTATATCTAGGCCTTTTAACTTAAATGGCTCTAGTAACGGATCGTGAGGAGTTAATTCGGTAATTAGCGTGTGAATTTCCGTGGCCGCGCAGACTTTAAACCGCTGCGAAGAATTTAGTTTCTCTGAAATGGTAAGCGCAACCACTTTTTTAGATGATTCAACTATTGCCTTCTTCATCTGCACCACTTCCCAATCAAATTCAGTCAAGCCAAATTGGCTATCTAGATTGCCCATTCCAAGAAAGCACAAATCTGCTTTAATACTCATAATCGTGCGGATGGCATCCCCTCCGATAGCTATTTGTGCATCGTGCGAAAGCTTTCCCCCTATAAAAATGGTTTCAATTAAAGGATGCTCCAAAAGCTGCATCGCAATGGGTAGGCTTGGAGTAAAAACAGTTGCGTTTATCTCTTTAGGGAACAGTCTCGCCACTTCTAAATTAGTGGTACCGCCCGTCATAATGATCACCTCACCACCCTGAATCAACCGATGCGCCTTTGTCGCTATAATTACTTTGCTTTCATGTGCGTAGATCTGCTCTTCCTTATAGGCGTAAACATGAAAAGAGTTTGAAATGGCACCTCCGTGAACCTTCTTGATTTTTCCTTGATCGTCTAAGTGGTTCAAGTCTCGCCTGATTGTATCTTCTGAAACCTCGAGCTTTTTAGAAATGTCCGTCAAAAGAACTCGATTTCGGATTCTTACTTCGTTTGTTATATAGTTTAGGCGCTCTTCTCTTAACATGTTTTTTACTTTTGGAATGCACGATTATACAAAATTTAATTGAAATATTTTTGATTATCCCGAAAAAAATCGCAAGTTTAACCCGTGTTTTGCTGCTATTTGCAGTTTTATCATTTAGCGAGAACTCGTAAAATTTATTTAAAAAACTTTAAACAATTCAATGCCTATGAGGAACAACTATCTTTCTTCAAAACTATTTTGGAGGGGCTTTCAAGGGTCAGGGGAGGGCACAAAATTCATTCGATTTCTATCGATTTGGTTGCTTTCATGTTCAATGTGCGTATCTCTTTACGCGCAAGAGATTTCGGTTTCTGGTAAAGTTACGGACGCCAAAGATGGGTCGCCTTTGCCAGGGGTAAGTGTAACGATCAAGAACGGTAACAAGGGCACAATTACCGATGCGGATGGTAACTATAAGATCAGTGCTTTATCAACTGATTATGTTGTGGCTTCTTTTATCGGATATCAAACTGGTGAAGCATTAGTTGGGCAACGTTCCATAATTGATTTCTCTTTAACAGACGCAATCACCAGTCTCGATGAGGTAGTGGTTACTGGCTCAACCATTAAGACAGCCAAGCGTGAATTAGGAAATAACATAACCTCCGTAAATTCGGATGCCATCGAGCGCTCGGGTTCTAATAATTTGTTTGGTGCTTTACAGGGTAAATTGCCTGGTGCTCAAATTACCCAAAATTCGGGTGATCCTGCCGGTGGTATCACCGTGCGTTTGCGGGGAGTAAAATCACTTTCTGGTCCTTCTGACCCTCTTTACGTAATAGATGGTGTTATTGTAAGTAACTCTACCGTCAATGTATCTCAAACAGCTTTAGGTAATCAGGTGGGTGAAGCAGCGGTTGGCAATAACCGATTGGTTGACATTAACCCAGCCGATATTGAATCTTTAAACGTAATAAATGGTGCTGCCGCGGCTGCGCAATATGGCTCACGTGCTTCCAATGGTGTGGTGTTAATTACCACCAAGAAAGGCAAGGCAGGAGCTCCAAAAATTACTTTTTCCACGAGTTTTACTGTTAATGAACTTCGAAAGAAAGTTCCAATCAGTACCTATGGAAAACAATTTGGTTTTGCAGCGCTGCGATTGCACCCGATCGGAGGCCTTACAAATGCTCAGCTACCCACCTACGTAGCTCAACCGGGTGAAACATTTACAGCTGTAACAAGAGATGGGGTGGTTACTAACTTAAGAACAAATCAAGTTGACGTTACCCGATACGACTATCAAGATCAGATCTTCCAAAAAGGGTATGGCACTGACAATAACCTCTCCATTAACGGAGGCAACGATAAAACTCAATACTTTACTTCCCTGTCTTACTCGCGCAATGAAGGCATCATTCGGGGTACCGATTTTACTCGCTATAACCTCAGGGCAAGAATTGAACAAAGGCTAGCCGATTGGGCAAAAATGAGTGTTGGCCTTTCGTATGCCAATTCATTTGGCAATGAAAAGGCAAACGGCAATGTGTTCTATAGTCCGATCAACTCTGTCAATATAACAAACAATATCTACGACATTAATCTTCGCGATGGGGCTGGCAAACTTCTAGCAGTTGAACCGACTCGTGTGAATCCGCTTTCCACTATCGAAGACATGAATTTTACTCAATCGATCAACCGAACAATTAATGATCTTCAACTAAATCTTACCCCTTTAAAAGGTTTAGGTATCGACTGGATTGTGGGAGTGGATGCGTTTACACAGAACGGTCGCGGCATTATTAAACCCTATCCTTACCAAGCTATTGCTGGTTTACCTGCTGAACGATATCCCACCGGTTATGCATCAAACGCAAGTAATTCAGTGCTTCAGTTCAATACTGATTTAAACATCTCGTATGAGAATCAATTGACCAAGGACTTGAAGTTAAACGCCATTATTGGTGGTAGCTATCAATATCAACGCACTGAGTTCCAACGAGCCAGTGGTGAAGGGTTAGCTCCATTTATTGAAACCGTAAGCGGAGCGGGATCAGCAGTGACCGCAGGTTACGGTTTGCCGCAATTTAGTTTGAGCGGATATTTCGCTCAAACAACGTTAGGCTACAAAAATCTAGCGTTTCTTACAGGAGCCGTTCGAAGAGATCAATCATCCATTTTTTCGGAAGCTGAGAGAACTCAAACATACCCTAAGGTGAGCGGAAGTTTGATTCTATCCGACCTTGAATTCTGGCAAAGCGCAGTACCATCAAAGATCGTAAGCTCCCTAAAACTAAGGGGTTCTTGGGGGCAAGCCGGTAATTTGGTTGGCTTGGATCCATTTTCACGTTTCTGGCAATTTCAGCCCACACCTTATTTAGGAAGAAATACAATTGTTCCTAGTTCCCAATTGGCGAACCCAAATGTGCGGCCAGAGCGTATGAGCGAATTTGAATTTGGAACAGATATCGCCTTGTGGGAAAACAAAATAAACCTTGGCGCTACTTTCTATAATCAGAATATTACGGATTTAATTGTGAGCCGAGGCACTGCCTCCTCTGAAGGTGGCTTGAGCATAGTAAATAATGTGGGCACTATGGAAAACAAAGGTTTTGAAATTTCTCTTAACCTTGTTCCCGTTAAAACAAAAGACTTGACTTGGGATGTTACCTTTATCTACAATCAAAATCGAAACAAGGTTACAAAACTTGGAAGCCCAACAATTTCAATTTCAAACTCAGCGGGAGCGCCTGTATTTTTGATAGAAGGAGCGCCTGCGAGTGTGTTCTATGGAACTACCATTGCCAGAGATGCGAACGGTAATCCACTATTGACTTCACAAGGTTTCTTACAAAGTGAACGCGGTACACAAAGCTCTGCTACCCCTTTAACATATTCTCCAGTGCGAGATGCAACAACTGGTCAACCTGTTATTGCTGGAACCTCCAGCGTAAGAACAATAATTGGTGATCCAAACCCAGATTGGACGGGTTCATTCATGAGCAACGTAGCCTACAAAAATTTTAATTTTAATTTCCTAGTAGATTTTGTGCAGGGTGTAAGTGTATTCAATGCAGATAAAAGAACGCGTGAAAACGTGGGTATCGGCTCTATTTCTGAACAAGAATTGAAAGGCGAAATTGTAAGAGGCTACATCTTTGCGATCGGCCCTATCGAAGAGTGGCGGGTAGACAATGGGGCGTTTGCAAAACTTCGCGAGATAGGTTTGTCTTACAATCTAAAGAGCCCGATCAAAGGAATCAATAATGTTAACATTGGCTTGTCTGGGAGAAACCTTATTTCTTGGGATAGCTACAACGGATATGATCCTGAAACAAACGCAGGTGGTAACAGTGACCGCGTAAGGGGCGTAGATTTTGGTAATGTGCCAATTCCAAGAACCTACAAAGCACAGATTACACTTTCATTCTAACACGTAAATTTTCAGATGATATGAAAAAAATAATTAACACATTCTTTTTGGTGTCGGTCTTGCTACTGGGATCATGCACCGAAGAATATCTCAACCCGAGCTCAGCCAGTCAGACCCAAGTTGTTTCTGATGTAACCGGCTTAATTACATTAGCCAACGGATTATCTTTCAAATACTCGATCACGCGGGTATCGCCAAATTATACGCTTCCCACTACCAGTGGCCTTCTTACGAGGGAACTTGTGGTGCTAAACGCTGGTAATACGGATGAGCAAAATCTCTTCCAGGGGGGTGCTAGCGTGATTGGTAACAACGGTGTCATTACGAATCTCTGGAATCAAAGCAACCTGACAAAATCGAATGCCGATTTGATTTTGAATAATTTAGGAATCGTAACGGATCAGGGAACGAAGGGTGCACTTCAGGCGCATGCCTCTATCTTTAAAGCACTAGCGCTAGGCAATCTTGCGATGTTTTGGCAGCAAGCACCAATAGTCACAGCTTCTGCCGCTCCGTTTGTAGACAGAATCGCTGTTTTTAATGAAGCAATATCAATTCTAGAAGCTGCTCGAGCAGAACTTGCAAAGGCGCCAATTTCAGCCGCTTTTTCTTCGCGTATTGTGGCAGGCATCGACTATGCAAACACGATTAATGCGCTCATCGCAAGATACGCGTTGATGGCTGGGAATAATGACAAGGCACTGGCAGCTGCAAATCTAGTTTCGCTTGCAACCACCGTTAAATCAGAATTTCGTCATGACGACCTAACCCGAAATGCATTGTTTGAAAGTAGTTTCGGAAACAAAAATGTTTCAGAGCCCTTCGACAGATTATTTAGCCTGCCACTGGCGTTGCAAACACCCGCTACCGATGGACGGATAGGGTTCTTTTATAGCGCTGGAGGAACGCTAAATTTGGGCCGCGCCAGCTTCTTTACATCTAATTCTAGTGTGCTACCCGTTTACAGGCCAGGTGAAGTTACCCTCATCAAGGCAGAGGCCTTTGCACGCAAAAATGACCTCACAAATGCTACCGTTGAGTTAAATAAAATCCTTCAGAAAGCTGCCGCTGCTGACGCCTATCTTATTGGCGCAAACCAACCTGCGTACGCAGGAGCAAATACTCAGGATGCGATTTTAACAGAGATCTACAAACAACGATGCATAGAACTCTATTTAACTGGGATGAGATTAGAAGACAGCAGAAGGTTTAACCGCCCAGCATCGGAACGCACGCGTAATTTTCTTCCTTATCCGTTTTCCGAAAGAGATAATAATCCCAATACTCCTGCTGACCCAGCAAACTAGTACTTTTTAATTGGTTGTTTGGTTGAATGGCTGTCTCGCAGGGGGCAGCCATTTTTTTCACTTACTCATTGCCGCTTTTTAACCCAGATTATGCATTAGGGAATTTCAATCACCCTGTAAATTGATGAAAATGAGCGCCTTGTATCAAGATTATTCCAAACCTTTCTAGTGCTATGCATAAGAATTTAAATCATTGATTCTCTTGGAGAAGAAAGTTATCAACATAGTCTAGTGCATAATTTGGGTTTAAAGAATAATTAAATTAGTTTATTTGCCGATTCCAAAAAACAAAGCAAAACGATGATGGAAAAGCTAGCTTCCTTTCTGAAAAGGAACTCCATATTCTTACCTATTTCTTTTCTCGGTTTATTAATTGTGGTAAGCGCAACAGCGGTTTATTACAATAATCTGGTGATGGTCTCCACCGTAAAAATCAAAGAAGAAACCGCCTCCATTAAGGAAAATATGAACTTCATTATACGTGGCATCGTGCAGCGCGCTGATGTGAGCGTGCGCGGCTTTTCAGTTGACAAAGACGAACGTCTGCTCAAACCCTATCAAATAGCAAAAGAGGTATTCCCAAAGACTTTTGACGATCTCAACGAGCAACTGGGTGCGCAGGGAGTGGCACTGGATGGGGTGTCGAAAATTAAAACAGAAGTGGCCAACTACCTTGAGTTTTCTGGAAAAATGATAGAGGAAATTAAGCAGGATAGTATGAATACTTTTCGTGCCATGTTTAAAGAAGACCGTGGCACGGCATTATGGTACGTGTACGATGCCATAGCTAAAGAGATCGTTGCCCATCAGGATGAGCTCAATCACATTGCGCAGTCTCGGTATCAAGATGCTATGACACGCACCAGTTGGATACAAGCACTCTTGCTCTTGACGGGCATACCCACGCTTATTTTTATTGTAATGCGTTTGGCCAAGGAGGCCAAGCAACGAAAGGCACTATTGCTTGAGTTTGACAGAAGCAACAGAACCTATTTATTTGATGATGGCAACGAAATTAGTTCAGCGGCCGAGGCGCATTATATCGACCGCTCCATCTCAAGTTTCAAAGATGCCGCTGAATTTGTTGCTGATCTAACCAAAGGAAAATTTGATGTGGAATGGCGCGGTTTAAACAACCATAATGCATCACTTAACAGCACTAACCTTGCGGGAAAGTTAACAGCGCTTAGAAATCAACTAAGTATATTAAAGCAAGAGGACGAAAAAAGAAATTGGTTGAATGTTGGGCTTGCCAAGTTCAATGAGGTGGTGCGAAACCATCAAAACTCAATGACTGACCTTTCTTATCAAACGGTATTGTTCTTGTGTCGATACATGAACGCCACCCAGGGTAGCCTCTTTATTGTTAAAGAAGAGGCTGAGAAAAAGTGGCTTGAATTGGCGGCTTGCTATGCTTACGACCGCAAGAAATACGTCTCCAAATCCATTCCCGTTGGCGAGGGTTTACTGGGCCAAGCCTACTTGGAAGGGCAAACTACCCTGCTTACCAACTTACCAACTAATTACACTGCCATTACCTCAGGGCTTGGCGAAGCAACCCCAAACTGCCTGATCATCGTACCAATGAAGTTTAACGATGAGATAGAGGCGATGATAGAACTGGCTGGTTTTCATAAGTGGAAAGACCACGAAATTGAATTTTTAGAAAAAGCTGGCGGTTTTGTGGCCTCGGTTATAAACAATGTGACCACTGCGCAAGAAATGAAAAATATTCTAGCGGAAACTCAAGAACAAGCAGAGCGGTTGCGATCTCAAGAAGAAGAGCTAAGACAAAATTTAGAAGAAATGCAGGCAACACAAGAGCAACTCGCACGAAACAAAAATGACATTTAGATGCAGATAGAGTGGTTAGTTTTCAAATAATCCTATTACAAAAAAAAGTAAAAAACCAGTCTATTTACCTAACAAAAATCTTTAGAAAGTAGTTTTAAGTATCTGTCGCATTGATGCCAAACTTCCTGCCTAAGCTCGGACGCAAATACTAAACATTTGTAGAATGATAAAAACTATGTAAAAAATAATGGTAATTTTGGTTTATATTATAAACTACTTTATATTTGTTCCGTTAATAGCAATATGAACAAAGAAACCGAAAAGCTGAGCCCGCAGCAGAGCCTGGACTTGATCACCGCGATGATCAACGAGGCAAAGGGCAATGTGCGCAATAATTCATTTTACTATCTCTTTTGGGGCTGGGTTCTAATTGTGGCTCACCTTGGAAGTTTCGTTTTAAACTGGATTGACTTTGACTACCCATTTGTGGTGTGGCTTATTGTAATTCCTGCTTGGATCGTATCGTTCCTCTATGGTTCGAACAAATCAAAAAAAGAAAATCGCACTACCACACATTTAGAAAGAGTAAACATTACTTTGTGGATCACTTTCGGAACGTTAGCAGTTGTTATACCTTTTTTTGGTGGATACATTAACTACCAAATCAACCCGATTATTCTTTTGGTGGGCAGCATGGCCACTGTTACCTCTGGTACAATCTTAAAATTCCGTCCTTTAATGGTGGGAGGAGTTGTGTTTTTTGTGGGTGGCTTGCTGTGCTTTCTTATGTCAAACGAAATGCAATCATTAGCTTCAGCTTTTACTATTGCTATTGGCTACCTTGTGCCGGGCTACTTGCTAAAGTCACAAAAGTAGTACGCCATGTTTAAAGAACTTGATCCCCTACTTCACTCGCAACTCAGGTTGGCAATTATGTCTCTTCTTCTAGGACTGGACTCGGCAGACTTTACCTTTCTGAAAGAAAAAACAAATTCCACAGCGGGCAATATCAGTGTGCAGTTAGACAAACTGTCGGATGCAGGCTACATCAGTATCGAGAAATCATTTAATGGAAAGAAGCCATTAACCACGTGTAGGATTACCAAAAAGGGAATCAAAGCTTTTGAGGATTATGTGCACTCGTTGAAGACTTATATCAAAATTAAAATTTTTTATCTATTTAGTTTACAATATAAACCAGTTTACAATTATGAAAAAGCTACTCATTTTCACAATCGCTTTTGGTTTGACAATTCAACTGAAAGCCCAAAACGTGGGCAGTACTCTTTATCTAATGCCCGCAACTCAACTGTTTTCTTTTGGTAATATAAATAACGCTTTAGCAAGAGCCGGTTTACCGGAAACACCCATGACATTCGGAAGCGGAGCGGGCGGCTTCGGCTCAATAGGCAACTGGCGCGTTGGCGGTGAAGGAACTTATTTCTCGGGAGATGCTTCGCGTGGAACGACCGTAACTTCGCTCTCTGGCGGTCTGGGTTATTTCTACGGGGCATACGTATGGCAAAGCAAAAAATGGAACGTTATACCTGCGGCAGGCATTGGCTTTGGCGGCTTAACACTAAACGCTACGCGTGCAAGCTCGGCCAATTCAATTGGAGAGCTAATCGGCAATGCTGCCAACAGTAGTACCGTTTCCCTGGGCGATGGCATCATTCACACTTCACTCGGTATTGAGCGTAACATCTCAGAAGCTATGTTCATTGGTATCAAGGCCTCATACAATATGGGACTTAGTGGCAATCGTGAATGGAAAACAACTGGGCTTACCAATTCAGTAAGCGACTCATTCAGCTCATTCCAATTGAGTTTGAGCATTGGCTTCGTTCTTAAATAGAAAAGTTTCAACCTACAGCTAGTCGATAAAATAAAACTAAAAAACTATGAAAAAGTACACTTTATTCCTCATTGCCATCTTCAGTGGATCGGCTCTATTTGGTCAGGATCCAAACCAAATAATCTATCAAGCCTACCTCAGTCAAAAGTATGACGCAACACCGTGGAAAGAAGCAATAAAAATAAACGAAGCCGATGTAAATAAAAACCCGAAGGACGTAAAGGCTCGCTACCAATTAGCGCTCGCTCAGTTCGCATTGGTATCATCAACCATGCGTAACCGCGATGAAGATTTGTTTGACGAATACTACAATCCTTTATTGGAAAACATCAAGAAAATTACAGAAGCAGAAAAAAATTGGGCAGAACCTTACGCGATACAGTCTGCTGCATACGGAGTAAAGATGGGCTACAGCCCGATGCAGGGCATGATTCTGGGCAGCAAAAGTAACAACCTTGTTGAAAAGGCAAAGCGTCTGGACCCTAATTCGGCACTCGCTTGGAAAGTATACTCCAATGCAAAATTTTTTACTCCCGAAATGTGGGGTGGTGATCTTGATGAAGCAATTGTAGGATATGAGAAAGCCATTCAGCTATACGAAAGTAAGCCTGAAACGTTAAAAAATAACTGGATGTATCTTGACACAATGGCGTTTCTGGGTCAAGCTCTTCTTAAAAAAGGTGACCGAGTAAAAGCCATCGACACGTACGAAAAAGCCCTAAAGGCAGAGCCCAATTTTGGTTGGGTGAAATACAAACTGTTACCAGATGCGAGGGCCACAAAGTAATGCGTTGGTCAATTTTATGCTTTCTTATCCTACTGTTGGGTAGTAAGCAACTTTTTGCACAATGCAATAGCGTTAGTGGTTTCGTAAAAGATGCCGTAACCGGTGAGGCCTTGCCAGCCGCCACGTTGCGTTCGATAAAAAGTCCGACTTATGGAATGTCAACTGACGTGAACGGAAAATTTTTATGGAGAACAGATGGTGGCGATTCCGTTCGAATCAGTTTTGTGGGATACGAAGATACTATCGTGGTGCTTGGCCAAACGTGCGAAATAGAAGTGAAACTTTTACCTGGCTCTATCGGGTTAGCCGAAATTGTTATAAAAGCCGAGCGATTGATTGCAGAAGAGTTTACTATGAGTAAGATAAAGAAGTTAGAGATCTATACTAACCCGAGTGCCAAAGCAGATCCGTTATTGGCGGTGAACGCCCTACCCTCGGCTACCACCACCGATGAATCAGCCAACATAAGCCTTCGAGGCGGAAGCCCGAACGAAACAGGAATTTTTCTAAACAATGTGCCCATCAACGATGCGGTTCGCTACGGGCAACTTAATGGAATTGGTACCTTTAGTATTTTCAATACGGCACTTATCAGTCAGGTTCAAGTCTACCCAGGTAATCCACCTCTTGAGTTTGGTAATACTGCCTCCGGCCTCATTGCATTGACTACCGATGAAATGATTCCCACAAAAGCAATCCATACCGTATCGGCATCTCTTGCGAGCGTGGGCTATTATACATCACGTAAAGTCGGAAAAGAAGCAGCACTTACCGCGTTCACCAATTACCAACCCTCAAGCTTGCTTCGCTGGTTTAATCCTGTTGCTCTAGAGCGGATCAAACGATTCAACACAGCAGATCTTGGCGTTCATTTCTTTAGTCGCCTGAGCGAACGCACCGCTCTCAAGATCTTTACCTATGCCAATCGTGAGTCTCTTCTGTTTGACTCTCGAACACCTACCTATCGGGGAAACTTCAATCAAGAAAAAGCAAGAAGCTACACAGTCACTAATATAAGGCATCGTTTTCGCAATAGTGAATTGTCTTTCAACCAAGGGCTCAGTTTTTCACGTGCGCGGTTCTCTCAAAGCACGCTCGATGCGCAACTCGACCTAACTGACTTCTATTCATCCCTAAACTATCAATACTTCAGCACAAAATGGGAAATGAAAACAGGTTTGAGTTATGATTATCGTGGTTCAAACTTTGTGGGAAAATTTCCGCGCTATCGCTATGCTTTGGGCGAACAATTTCCTGTAGATAGCACGGCTTCGCGTCAAGCTATCCGACTGCCCGAATTATATCTGTATAGTAAAATCAATCTTACGCCAAAATGGATAGCAGGCGGGGGCGTGAGAAAGGGAATCAGCACGAATGAACAATCCGGTTTTCTGAGCAGTCAATTAAATGTAAACTTTCGGCCAACTAAGCCTTGGAATTTTATCTTATCGATGGGGCGCTACAACAAAATGGTAATTCCTCAGGATATTGCAACGCAAAGCACTCAAATTCAAACCGATCAATACTCACTGGACGTGAGTTATACAAAACAGCATCTCGAAAGCTCTCTTTCGTTATTCGTAAAAAATGGCCAACAAGCCGATCAACAAACACATGTGCGAGGACTAGAGCTTTATGGCCGCTATCGCATCCATAGAAATCTTCGAACGCAACTATCACTTACTTCTTTGCGTGCGAGGCAAGCGCTCAAGGGAGAAACAATCTCCTCTCCTTTTGATATCCGCTATTTTATTCGTGGCAATGCAGAATACAAGTTTGCCGGTACATGGACTGCCACGTTCGTTTTCCTGTTTCGTGAAGGAAGTTTCTACCTGCCCGTTGTGGCTGCTAATTTCAATTCAAGCGTAGGCGCTTATGAACCCATTTATGATAGACAAGCACGACTACCGAATTACAGCTTAGTTGATTTTAGTTTCTCTAAATTGTTTGCGGTTGGAAAAGACGCATCAGCGGTTGCCTTTTGCGGATTCAGTAACATGCCCAATTTCAAAAACGTCCGCGACTATACGTACAATTTTGATTACACATTAAAGACAGCCGAGTATTTCTCGCTGCGTACAATCTATTTCGGAGTGGTTATGAGTTTTTAGTTGCTTTTAGCCAAATTCACAATCACCTCCCAATTAAACTGTACAAACTTATATAACGATTCTTCTAAGATACGCTCCTGGTCGCTGTGCGCACCAAAACCTTTAGGTCCATCTTCCACGTCTGTCATCGGGCCAATGCCATAGCACTCTACACCTTTTGCGCGTAAAAAAGCCATATCGGTGGCACCGGTGGGCATGGTTGGGATCGTGACTGTATTGTATGTTTTCTTAATGGCGGCTTCTGTTACCTTAAAAGCATCCGACTCCAACCGGGAAGGCCTGGCAGAGGGACGCAGATTTTTTGTGTTTGCCACAATCTCAATTTGCGAGTCGTTGATCACTCGTTTCATTTCTGCCAACAAGGCTGGCATGTCTTCATCGGGCAATGCGCGAACATCTAACGTGGCTTCTGCTTCGCTAGGGATTACGTTGCTCAAATAACCTCCTTTAAAAATATTGGGCGAAATAGAAGTTCGCAGCGTAGAGTACATGCGGGGTTCTTTGGCTGCAAAATATTCCTGTGCTTTATCGGCTTCTTTTCCATTTACGACAGCGAGGTAGCGAGTTGCATCGGCTGGCATACTTACAGCTGCCAAACGAGTAAAGAATGCACGCGTAGTTTCATTCAGGCGCATGGGAGTTTGCCACGCAGCAATTTTTGAAATCGCTTGAGACAAATGCACAATGGCGTTGTCTTGCAAAGGTACCGAGCCGTGGCCTGCCGTGCCTCGGGCTATTAATTTTACACCTCTCGGCACTTTTTCTGTGGTAGAAACCGCGGCATATATTATTTTACCTTCTTTGCGCGTAACACCACCGCCTTCGGCAAAACAAAATTCAGACTCGATCTCGGTCCAATGTTCACTTACCATAAAGTCAATTCCCACTTTTGTATTTGATTCTTCGCCCGCTTCTGCTAAAAAAATCACGTCACGATCTAGTGGAATGTTCATCCGTTTTAATTGCAGCATTACCATCAACGCTGCCACTACATTGTCTTTGTCGTCTATGGCACCACGCGCATACACATAGCCGCCATCACGCGTAGCCGAAAAAGGAGGATGTACCCACTTAGAAGAATCTACACTCACTACATCCGTGTGCGCCATAATCAACACCGGCTTTTTACTTCCGTTGCCTTTTATCCGCGCCACCAAATTGGGGTGCTTTGGGTCGTTCGAATAAACATTGTTAGTAATGCCTTCTTTATCCAACACCGATTTAAGGTATTCTACCACGGGTGCTTCGTAACCATTCGCTACACTCGAATTGATTTTTAAAATTGCTTGAAAATGCTTGAGCGTTTCTTCTTGCAGCTTTACCCAATCGGGCTGTTTAGGTTGAGCAATTGCCGAGGTGAATAGCAACGTAAAGATGAAGAAGCAAAACAATTGAATGGAACCGCGCATAGAGGTTTTATTAATTAGCATATAAATAAGATTAGAATTCTGTATTAAATGGTTAGGCCACTACCTCATCAAATACTTTCACAAATGCCTTCATTTCATCCTGCGTACCGATACTGACACGGCACCATTCTTTTTGCTGATAATCCCAAACGCGAATCAGGAAACCTTTTTCATCTAATTGGGAAAGTATTTTCTTACCATCTTTAGGAGCAGGGAAAAGCACCACGTTTGTCGTTGAGTTACCGTAAAATATCTTCTTTTGATCTAAGTAATCGGTAAGCACTTTTCTTGCTATCGCATTTTTTTCACGTGTCAACTTCATAAAATCTTCATCTCCAAGACTAGCCTTTGCCGCAGCTATTGCAGTCTGGCTTGGTGAGATGGTGTCGCCATACTGGCCAATTTTCTTTAAGGTATCGGGATGGCCTACTACATAACCTATCCGCAATCCCGCAAGGCCGTAAATTTTAGAAAATGTTTTAGAAACAACAATGTTAGGATTATTTTGTACCAACCCGACCATCGATTTTTGTTGTGCTGGCTCTAAAAATTCAAGGTACGCCTCATCAGCATACACTAACATTTTCTTGGAGACCTCCTCACAAAATGATTTCACAACCGAATCTTTAACAATAGTTCCGGTAGGATTATTTGGATTGCAGGAGAACACCAACTTCGTATCACTCTTAATGGCTGAAGCCAACGCATTGTAATTATGCTCTAACTTATCGTTCAAGTCAACTTTATCCCAAGCGGCCTTCATCGATTGTGCGTAATTCATCAACAACGGAAATGTAGGATAAGCCGACAACACTCGGCCACCTTGCAATCCGTAGGCAATTCCTGTTTGGCAAAGCAATTCGCCTGAACCAGCTCCCATTAAAATATAGTTGGCATCCACACCTTCTTTAGCAGCGATTATTTTCTTCAATTCTTCCAATTCATTGAACGCATAGCGGTTCCCTTGCGTAAGCGATTCCATTACTGCCTTCTTGGCTTTCTCGGACGGCCCGTAGGGATTTTCATTTGAATTCAACCTCACTTTTTGATTGGCCGAAACCTTCGAATTAAAGAATGCTTCTTCAGCTTCGCTCATAGGCGCAGCCATTAACTGATTGGTGAGAGACGAACTGAACGCCATGCCTCCGGTTAACGTAAGTGCTGATTTAAACCAATCTCTCCTGCTAAAGTTTGTTTTCATTTTTAGAATTTTAAGTTATCGCCAAGGTGTTTTATTATAAAAGGTAACATAGGTTTGCCCATCAATTACAATCATCGGGTCGCCATTTTTAGGGTGATTTTGTTTTTGAAATTGATATGAACCTTTTCCTCGTGTTTGTGAATTATAAAAAATAGTATTGCCTTGAACAGACCACGTGCCACGGTCTTCGGATTGAGAAGAAGTGCCGCCATAAAAGGTTGAAGTATTCACGCTGCGGCTGCTCTCTCCATAGTATTCATAGGTGCCATCTGCATTTAATGTGATGCAGTTTTCAGAAGAGCTTCCCCCAGTTGAATTGTTATAAACATTAACATAACACCATTTGCCAACCAATTCCTCAGCACCTGATCCGTTGCTGTTTCCTATTTGATTCTCGATAGCTCCACCTTTTGAATAAATCAACTTTTTTCCGTTGACCGTTAAAGTCAATTGACTATTGGATATTGCATAAGCCATCATAATATTCCCTTGGCTGGTGATGAGTGTAACATGCCCACTCGCCAATTCATATTGGTAGGTTTGACCTAAGTAATTACACTTGCCTTCTTTGGTAAATTCTATGGATTCACCATTACCAGACCAAAGGCCAATTATGTTATTGGACTTAGCGATTGGTTCTTCGATTTCTTTTTTAACAATTGCAGGTTGATCATTGCCACCTGCTTTTGTAAAGTTAAGTGGCTTATCTAAATCGCCACCTGAAAGAGTTAACGTATTATTCTGAAGGACATAATTATAAACAGTAGTCTCAGAAGCTGATTTGATGGATAGTTTGTTTCCAATAGCGGAATAAGTAATCGACTCGCCATCGAACTCTCCGGAATAATCATTGTTCAACATCAGCGTCATTTGAAAACCAAGTTGCGAATTTTGCCATATGCCAACAATACTGTTTTGAGTTTGCTTTATTTTTGCCCCAATTTGAGCTTGCGCTACCAACGCGAAAAAAATAAAAAAGAAATATAAATGGCTTTTCACAAGTATTTCTGTTTGAACGAAAGTACTAAATAATTGCCTTACAGACAATTGGTATTTTGTGCGCATTGAAATCAATGAACCAAATGAGTTTTATCAGTTTTAAAGCCGATCGATGACGTTACCTTTCATACCTAAACTTTTTTTCCGATGCCGCAGTTTATGTCAGCCCAAGACGCAGTAAAATTAATCCATTCAGGCGACCGCGTATTTGTCCATGGAAGTGCTGCCACGCCCATAAAGTTATTGAACGCACTGGCCGACCGCGCTTCAGAACTTAAAGAGGTTGAATTGGTAGCCATTAGCTTGCTTACTGAACTTGAAATCGCCAAGCCTATTTATCGCGATAGCTTTTACTTTAACTCACTATTCGTCTCTGCTTCCATTCGAGAGGCGATCCACGATGGTCGAGGCGATTATATTCCGATTTTTTTGAGTGAGATCTCGCGTCTTTTTGAAAAAAATATTTTACCAATCGATGTGGCCTTACTTCATGTATCGGCACCCGACAAACATGGCTTTTGCTCGCTCGGCACTTCCGTGGATGTGGTGCGATCGGCCGCCCATTGCGCGAAAATTTTGGTAGCACAGGTAAACCCAAATATGCCGCGAACTCATGGCGATGGATTTATTCACGTAAGTAAGTTCCATGCGTTGGTGGAATGCAATGACCCGTTGCCAGAAGTATCCTACTCGAATAATCTTTCTCAGGAAGATCTTACCATCGGTCGGCATGTAGCATCGCTGGTAGACGATCGTTCTACATTGCAAATGGGCATTGGCTCGATACCCGATGCAGCTTTGAAAGCAATGGGCCATTGCAAAGATTTAGGCGTGCACACGGAGATGTTTTCGGATGGCGTAATGGAATTGATAACGAAAGGAGTAATTACAAATTCTTATAAAAAGAAACATCCTGGCAAAGTGGTGTCTGGCTTTACTATTGGATCAAAGGCACTGTATGAATTTCTGGATGACAATCCACAGTTTGCTTTTCTGGAAGCAAGTTATGTGAACGACACGCGGGTGATTAGAGCCAATCCCAAAGTGGTAGCCATTAACAGTGCCATTGAAGTGGATATTACTGGCCAAGTCTGTGCCGATTCTATTGGAACGTATCAATACTCGGGCGTAGGTGGCCAAATGGATTTCATTCGTGGTGCAGCCTTGTCGGACGGGGGGAAACCAATTATTGCGCTACCCTCTGCAACCAAAAAACGAGCCTCAAAAATTGTTACTGAAATAAAGTCTGGCGCAGGCATTGTAACCACCCGCGCGCACATGCATTATCTGGTTACCGAGTACGGAATAGCCTATCTGTATGGAAAAAACTTGCGACAGCGTGCTTATGAGATTTTAAAAGTTGCTCACCCCGACCATCGCGAAAATTTAGAGATAGAAATTATTAAGAGGTTTGGAAGTAGGGTTCATCCAGTAGGGTAATGGAAGACTAGGCTTATCGAAGTCAGTTTTCGACAAGCGCAAAAGATTCAAGGAATAATCCCCATTTTTCTCATTAAGAATGTTGCATTGGCCTTCGTGGCAACGCCTTGGTTGAGTTTGTAATTAAATGTAAGTTGATCGTTTTGAATGTTGCCTTCGAAACATGCATTAAAAACCTTATCGGGATAGTGTTGTTCCATATCACCCAGCGCGATATCGTGGGTGGCAATCATTACTAAAGCAGGTTGCACCATCAATTGTTTTATCAACTCGCGCGATCCGGTTTGTTTATCCGTGGAGTTTGTTCCCTTCAAAATTTCATCTAAGAGAATGAGCATCGGTTTACCCAATCGCAATTCTTGAATAATAGACTGAAGCCTATTCAACTCCGCAAAAAAGTAGGATTGATTTTCCTGAAGCGAATCGGACGTTCGCATACCTGTGCGAAGTTCCAGCAACGGCCCACGCCAAGCCCGCGCACAAACAGGCGAACCATTGACGGCCAAAATATAGTTTACACCCACCGCGCGCAGAAATGTACTCTTGCCGGCCATGTTGGCTCCAGTAACCAACATTACGCCTGCTGGACTTCCTAATTGAAACGGATTGGTTACACGATGTGCCGAAGGTATCAGCGGATGACCCAACTCTTCAGCTTGTATGGATAATTTATCATCGATCTCCGCAAACGCATAGTGTGGTTGATTAAAGTGCAGCGTAGCAAATGACAAAAGTGCATCCCACTCTGCCAATGATTGAAGCCAGCCAGGAAGTTCATCAGCATGGTGCTCACGCCACTTCTCTAAATTACTTACATTATGAAAATCCGTTAGAAACAAGCCATTGCCAAACACTCGCGCAAAGAAATTCATGCGTCCTTCCACTGCATTCACCAAGCGCGAAAATTTCTTCACATGTTCATGCGCTGCGGTGGCGTTCGCATGATGGTTCTTTAGCCACGCAGCGGCAAATTGCTGTTCCTTCATCCATCGCAATATCGAAGCGTAATTCTCCAAAATAGTCTTGTACGATGACAGGCTCGTTTGCAACAATGAAATCTTTTTATTGTAACTACCTGCAATAGTCATTTGCAGAATCATCATCAATACAAAAACTGTTTGAAAAATACTGTCAAAATACATCGCTGGAATGCAAAGACAAGTAAGAGTAGGTAACACCCATTTTACAATATTAAATAGTGGCTTACCGTAGAATAAGTTTTGCTCTTTTAACCAACCAAACAACGAATCTAAGTTAACCTTCGAATCGTTGATTTGTCGGCCAATGGCCCAACATTGTTGCCGAAACTCTACTAGGCCTGACAATTCTCTTATTGCTGCCTGTCGCTGCTGAATCTCTAATTTGCTGAAGGAAGGGTGCGATAGACCTTTTGCCAAGTTAATTTCACCCAGCCGCGTTGCACAGCGATTGATATATTGAAATAATGATCCAAGCCCGAAAATATCGAGATCGTGTGTAAACGGATGAGTTGGGCTTATAAAAATCTCGCCCACAGGAAAATGAGAGAATCTAAAATTTAATGCCTCGGCCTCCCATTGGTTAAGATTAACTAGGCGAAGCAAAATATTCCGATCGCTTTCCTTGCGGGATTGCAGTTTCACAAGCCAAAAGAAAAGAACGATCCACACCGGCAGAATTATGGAATAGGTTGAATTAATGAAGGCCATGTAAACCGATACAACAAAACCCAATGCCACGGCAACCCGCAGGAGCGAATATCGATTTATAATACTACCGAGTTGATTTACTTGCTGTTGAAATAGGTCCTTGCGATTAGCATAAAACTGTTGATCTACTTTTAGTTGAAAAGATTGCCCATTTGCCGAATCAACGCTCATTTTAGATTAAATTAATGAGGCAAGTTACGCGATTTACAGTATCAAGATCGAGGGGTATCTCAAATTGTCGCAGGTTTCATTTAATTACCCGCGGGAATGCCTGCAGCACTAGTGCAGGGGCAATTACCCCAAGGGGGTTTTAGCCCTGCAACTTGCAGGAGCAAATACTGCAAAAGAGAATGGATGTCGCACTAATGCAAGAGCAAATACTACAAAAAGGAATGGCTGCCGCACTAGTGCAGAGGCCAATAATCCAAAAGGAAATAGCTGCCGCACTAGCGTGCGGGCAAAAACCTCAAGAAATATCGGTTGCGACCTCAAATTTGCTTACCGTGCGCTCAAAGGATTTTAAAGAAGCAGTTACCTCTTAAACTTATCTCTCAGTTGTGCTAGCTTATCCTCCAGGCTCTCTTCCTTTGCTGGTGTGCTTTTTTGTTGCGGCCTGCCCTGCTCCTGACGTTGATTGTACGCCTGATTGGCTCTTGGCTTGTCGCGTGCTTCGTGCTGGGCGGGCGCATTGCCGAAAGGATCGCTCTTCATGGAGAGTGCAATCCGCTTGCGGGGCACATCTACTTCCACCACGGTTACCTTCACCTTCTGCTGCACTGCCACCACTTGAGCAGGGTCTTTCACAAATTTATCAGAAAGGTGACTTATGTGTACTAGTCCATCTTGGTGAACGCCAACATCTACAAAAGCCCCAAAGTTCGTTACGTTCGTAACAATGCCGGGCAACACCATGCCCACCTTTAAATCCTTGATTTCGTGAACGCCTTCTTCAAAGTTAAACACTTCAAATTTTTCGCGCGGGTCGCGACCCGGTTTCTCTAACTCTAATAATATATCTGTAAGTGTTGGTAACCCAACCGAATCGGTTACATATTTCCTCAGATCGAGTTTCTTTCGCAACTCCGCACTGGTCATCAAATCGGTTATCGTACAACCGAGATCTTTAGCAAACTTCTCTACCAGCTCGTACCGCTCGGGGTGAACGGCACTTGCATCCAACGGGTTTTTAGAATCGCGTATACGCAAAAAACCTGCGCATTGCTCGAATGCCTTATCGCCTAAACGCGGCACTTTATTCAACTCTTTTCTATCTTTAAATGCGCCATGCTGATTGCGATACTCTACAATACTTTTTGCCAGACTGGGGCCTAGACCCGACACATAGCTAAGCAATTCCTTACTTGCGGTATTTACTTCTACACCTACCGAATTCACACAACTCATTACCACATCATCCAAACCAGCCTTTAGTTTATGTTGGTCTACATCGTGCTGGTATTGCCCCACTCCTATTGACTTAGCATCAATCTTTACCAACTCTGCCAACGGATCCGTGAGTCTCCTTCCAATGGAAACCGCACCTCGTACCGTCACGTCATGATTAGGAAATTCCTCACGCGCTACTTCCGATGCTGAGTAAACAGAAGCACCGCTTTCATTTACCATTACCACGATAATCTCTTTGGGCAAGCCGATTGCTTTCACAAAAGCTTCTGTTTCGCGGCTAGCAGTTCCATTGCCAATGGCAATGGCTTCGATGTTGAAACGATCGCATAACCCTAGTACAATAGTCGAGGCTTTTGCTGTTTCTCGCTGCGGCTCCAAAGGGTAGATCACGGTATCAAATAGCAGCTCACCCTGCGAACCCAGACATACTGTTTTAATGCCGCTTCTAAAACCTGGATCAAGCGCAAGCACTTTCTTTTGACCAAGGGGTGAGGCCAACAATAATTTCTTAAGATTACTCGCAAATACTTTTATGGCTTCCGCATCCGCCTGAATTTTCGACTCCACTCTTATCTCAGTTTCTAGCGTAGGCTTCAACAATCTCTTATAAGCATCTTTCACCGCCAGCGTGACTTGCTCCGAGGCAGCAGAGCTTGATTTCACAAATTGTTTCTCTAATTCTTGAATGGCTAACTCCTCTGAAGGAGCAATATCAAGAAAAATAAATCCTTCCTTCTCTGCTCTTCGCATGGCGAGCAATCGATGCGATGGGGTTTTCTTAATAGGTTCTTTCCAATCGAAGTAGTCTTTAAACTTCTGCGCCTCGTCACTCTCTGCCTTTGACTTCACCACGGTAGTTTGTATCACGCCATCTTGCCAGAAAATTTCGCGGATTTTCTTGCGCGCTTCTTGATTCTCACTTATCCATTCCGCTATAATGTCGCGTGCACCGTCTAATGCTTCTTGGATGCTTGCAACTCCCAGCTCGGTATTTACGAAAGTGCTAGCTGTTTCTTCGAGATTTAACTTGCTCTGCTCAAATAGCTGCAAAGCCAATGGCTCCAATCCCTTCTCTTTTGCTATGCTGGCGCGTGTTTTCCTTTTTGGTTTATAGGGTAAATAAATATCTTCTAATTCGGCAAGTGTTGTTGCCGCTTCGAGCAACTTTGTTAACTCAGGTGTAAGCTTTTCCTGCTTTTCGATTGATTTAAGAATAGCATCCCGCCTCGCGTCTAATTCAATCAACTGTTCGTTGCGATCGCGAATAGCTGCCAACTGCACTTCGTCTAAGCTGCCCGTAACTTCTTTCCGATAGCGCGCCATAAAAGGTATCGTAGCTCCTTCACCCAGAAGGCCCACTACTACTTCAACTTGATGAGGGGTGATGTTTAACTCGGAAGCAATTCGCAGCGTATTTTTTTCCATGATGTAGAACGAAAGTGTAAAAATAATGAGGCGCAAAAATAGCGTTTGAATATGGTAGTCAAAGCGAAAGATGAAATTAATATTCCAACCAAAAATCGGAAGCGATTCAAAAATAAAACTGTACTTTGAACTCCATTACAAATCAAACAGTTAACAAATCAAGTCTTATTATGAAGCTATTATCTTTCGCGTTTATTCTTATTTGCGGTGTTGCATTTGCACAGAATTCCCCAATTAAAACCTTCGTTTCAAATCAAGACAACCAACATCGCTGGCTAAATGAATATGCTGAATTTCTATCCATACCAAATGTGCTGGGCGACTCGATAAATATGTTGCGAAATGCTAATCGCATAAGCGAAATGCTTTCTAAACTTGGGATAAAAAGCGAATTACTTTATTCAGGAAAATACAAATCAGCACCTTCTGTCTTTGGGGAAATAAAAGTGCCTGGGGCAACCACTACTATTGCGTTCTATGCCCATTATGATGGGCAACCAGTAAATCCGAAGCAATGAGCAGAAGGGCTAGCACCTTTTACGCCTGCGTTGTTTACCGATCGGCTTGACCAAGGCGGCAAGAAAATAGCTTTCCCAACCGCGGCCGAAAAAATCAATCCTCAATGGCGTTTGTATGGGCGCGCTTCGTCTGACGATAAAGCGGGCGTGTTTGCGATCATAACTGCGTACGAAGCGTTACTTAAAACAGGAAGCAAGCCAACCGTAAATATGAAATTCTTTTTCGAAGGCGAAGAAGAGGCAGGTTCAATCAACTTAGACGAGATATTCAAGAGAAACAAAGAAAAATTAAATGCTGATTTATGGGTGATTTGCGATGGCCCGAGACACATATCAGGAAAAAAGCAGATTGTGTTTGGCGTACGTGGGGATGTGAATGTGGACCTAAAAGTGTACGCTTCGAAAAGACCCTTGCACAGTGGCAACTACGGCAATTGGGCTCCTAATCCTGCCATGAGGTTAGCACAACTTTTAAGCAGTATGAAAGATGCCCAAGGTAACGTTTTGATAAAAGGATTTTATGATGATGTTGCCCCACTTACAGCCATAAAAAAGCAAGCGATCGCAAAAATACCCGAGGTAGAAACAATTCTAAAAGAAGATCTTCTTCTGGCGAAGCCTGACGGAGGCGGCAAGTCGTTTATTGAGTTGCTTACCCTACCCACGTTAAATATCAATGGAATGCAAAGTGGAAATGTAGGAACGATGGCCAGTAATGTTATACCCACGGAGGCCTCGGCTGTATTAGACCTTCGTCTGGTTCTTGGCAATGAAGTGAATAGGCAGGTGCAAAAAGTAGCAGACCATGTTGCGCTTCAAGGATATACCGTAATTGATCATGAACCAACGGATGCAGAGCGAAAGCAATTTCCGTTATTGACTAAGTTAACGAAGCGTAAAGGCGGCTACAACACGCAGCGCACTACCATGGACTTACCGCTAGCACAAAAAGTCGCCAAAGCAATCGAAACAACTATACCCTATGAGGTAGTGAAAGTGCCTTCGCCGGAGGCAGTCTACCCTTGTTCTTATTTGAACAATTGATTGACGGAAAACCAATAACCGTGCCCATTGTGAATTACGACAATAATCAACATGCCGAAAACGAAAACGTAAAACTAGAATACCTTTGGGAAGGAATTGAAACAATGGCTGCGATTATGCAACTAAAGTAGCAGCCACTTTACTTCTGGATGATTAAAACAGGATAAACTTGCGACTTCAAAAGACCATTGATTGTAAGTTGTAAAAGATTATCTTTCAGAAATAAGAAAGACTTGATAGAAGCTAAAACTTTTATTGACTGCTCATCGATAACTAATAAGTTTAAAAAATATGACAACTCTCGAAATCGCATTATTACAATGGCATACTAATACCAAAAGAACATTAAAAACGCTCGAATCATTTGCTGATGAAAATTTTCACCGTCAAATTGTTCCCAATGGCAATTCTCCATCTTGGCTATTCGGTCATTTAGCGGATACAGATGATATGCTCATTGAGTTAATTGGGATTAGAACACGTCTGTATCCTGAATTAAAAAATATATACCATCATGAAAAGGGTACAAACCAATCAGGTCATTTAAGCAAAAGCGACCTCATTGCTAGATGGAAAACAATAGTTGATACTCTTAATCATTCCTTTGCCACCATGAGCGAGGCAGACTGGTTGAGCAGACACACTGCTGTTTCTGAAGAAGACTTTAAGAAAGAACCGCAGCGAAATAAGCTGAATGTATTATTGAGCCGAGTAACTCACAAGGCCTACCATCTCGGACAAATCGTTTTGTTACCCAACTAGGTTACCAAATTCAGATTCGTGGATCGAAAAGTAACTGCAGGAAAATGGGAAAAGCGCTGGCATCCGCTTCGTGAAGAATGGATTGTATATTCAGCACATCGCAACAACAGGCCATGGCAAGGGGCAGATAAAATTAAGCCGATTGCTGCGCCTCTTTATGATCCAACTTGTTATCTGTGCCCTAAAAATAAACGCGTAAATGGTGAACTAAATCCTAATTATTCCGATGTATTTATTTTCGAAAATGATCATCCAGTGGTTGGGATGGATGCACCGGATGTGTTCTCACATGGATTTTACAAAAAACAAAAAGCAACGGGCATTGCAAAAGTTGTTTGCTATGATCCTCGCCACGATGTCACTCTCTCTAAGATGAAATTAGATAAAGTCATCGCTGTTTTTGAAGCATTCAAAAAAGAGATGATACTGTTTGAAAAAGACCCTAACATAAAATCTGTATTAATTTTTGAAAATAAAGGCGAAGCTGTGGGAGTGAGTAACCCTCACCCACATTGCCAGATTTACGCGGTTGATTTCCATTTTAAGTTCGTAGAACAACAATTTGGAATTTCTCAACAACACAAAATCAAAACGGGGAAAACTATTTTCGAAAGCGTCATAGAATCAGAAAAAAAAGATAATCTCCGGATTATAGCAGAAAATAAAAATGCCATCGCATTCATCCCGTTCTTCGCAAGGTATGCCTACGAAGTGATGATTTTTCCAAAAGCTAAACATAGCAAGCTCAATACGTTAAGCTCCGAAGAGTTAATTGATCTGGTTTCCGTATTTCACCAAGTGGTGCGCAAGCTGGACATGAATTACGACATGAATTTCCCTTATGTCATGTCAATTATGCAAGCTCCTGTCGATGGACAAGAATATCCAGATTTCAGAATGCATCTGTGGTTGCAACCCCCCTTTCGCCAACCAGGTTTGATAAAATATCTGGCAGGGCCAGAAATCGGTGCAGGTAATTTTATGGCCGATACGATGCCTGAAGAAAAAGCCTTTGAGCTTAATCAACTTAATCTTGCAGACTATAAATATGAACGATGATTTGCTTTTTGAGGGCTCCGCACACGGCCGGCTTGACGTAATGGGCGGAATCGCTGATTATTCTGGATCACTTGTGTTGCAAATGCCGATTCAAGAGAAAACAATAGTGCGTCTTAAACTACGCTCAGATTATATTTCAACTTTCACGAGCACGACTGAGTCAGGAGAGGTTTTAAATGCGAATGCGAATTTTAAAGATTTTTTTTTAGATGGAATCATCAATTATACTTTTGCCCAAGAGCGACTCAAAGAACTTAAAGAAAATTCTTGGATCGCATACGTATTAGGTTGTGCTTTAGTTTTACAAAAAGAGAAACAGTTAGATTTCAAAGGTGCCGATTTCATTATCCAATCGAGCATCCCTTTAGGCAAAGGGGTTTCATCGTCAGCGTCAATTGAGATAGCCACAATGAAAGCACTACAAAAAGCGTTTGACCTAAAATTTTCTGGAACCGAACTTCCCAGACTTGCTCAGCGAGTCGAAAATTTAATTGTAGGCGCACCATGCGGGTTGATGGATCAACTAAGCTGTTACTTTGCCAAGCCAAAAACACTTTTGCCGATCCTTTGCCAGCCCGATAAACTGCAAGACGCAATTGCCATTCCTGAAGATTTACATTTTGTTGGGATAGACAGCGGTGTACGCCATTTTGTTGGAGCTTCATCTTATACAGATGTTAGATGTGCTGCCTTTATGGGTTATACCATAGTCGCTCAATTAGCTGGTGCAACGGCTGACGAAATCAAAAATGCTATTCATCTAAACGATTTCTCGACATTACCTTATTCAGGTTACTTATGCAATATTTCAGTTGACGAATTTGACAAACGATTTAAAGAAGAACTACCTGTTCGATTATCAGGAAAGGAGTTTCTTACACGATATGGCGTATCAATAGACCAACTCACTAAAATTGATTTATTGAAGCAATACAATGTTCGAGTATGCACGGAGCATCCCGTTTATGAAAACGATCGAGTTAGAAAGTTTAAAAAAATCATGGAAGACTATAGATCACTTGGAAATTCGGAGCAAAAAATCAACTCCGAAAAGCTTGGTCAGTTGATGTATCAATCTCATGAAAGTTATTCAGTTTGTGGCTTGGGCTCTGAAAGAACCGATGAAATCATACATCTATCAAAACAGTATCCAGAAATAGCTGGAGCCAAAATAACTGGTGGCGGCAGTGGCGGTACTGTATGCCTTTTAGCTTCCGGGGATAGTGGCCAAAGACAAGTTTATGATCTTCACCAAACGTTGAACTTAAAATACAAAGAACAGTTAAGGCTATTTTGCTAACGGTAAAAGAATTTGGAGTTGACTATAAAGTCAGAATAGCAATTGAATGAATCGAGTTACGCAATCATTGTAACATAGACTAATCCCTAGCCCAATAATATCTTTTTTGCGAAGTCAAGACACCTGCGCGTTTCCTTAACTGCATCTGAACCAAATGGAATATCATACTCCAATTCGATGGCTACGGGGAATTTAAACTTCTTGTTCTTAATTAGATTAAGTACCTCTTTAATTGGTGTATCTCCCTCGCCCCAAGGCAAATTGGTTTCTCCATTTGATTTCGATTTTCTGTCTTTCATATGAAGGCTCGTTATTCGATCTGCCCTTTTTTCAATCAATGCAAGCAATGATTCACTTGTATTATTGCCGCCCGCTGCGATGTAATGCCCACAGTCCAAATTAATCGAATTATAAGAAGACTGAGATAACGCAATATCCCAAGACGTGTCCGTTGCTTGCGTATGGGCGTGGTAGCCGACATATATTTTATGTTTCGATCCAACATCTCCTAGCCGTTGACAATGAGCCACGTCAGTAGGCAATTCCACAGTTACGCAATTTGCACCAAGTGCCTTTGCCCCTCGCATAGCATATTCAATTTCTGCATCGCTACTTGTTGGCTCCAAACATACGCGCGGTTTAAATGCGTAAATAGTAATTCCCGAATTGTTGTAAAGCTTTCTAAAGGCTTCAAATTTATCCATTGAAACAGTAGCTCGCCATTCCGCTACTTGTTTTCGATAAGCGGCCATCTGTTCCTTTTGCTCATCCGTAAGTTGCTGCCCGGGCACAAATTTTATTGGACTTACTGGTTTTCCCGCATACTCTTCAACGGCATCACCAATCAATTCTATGGCATTGATATTACTATCAATACAATACTGAAGCAATTGCACTGCATTTCCAGGCATACTGCGAAATGAATATGTGATTACACCAAGTTGTACGCCAGCTATCTTAGAATTCGGCTTTTCAATCGCACTTACAACATTTCCTACAAGTGGACGATTGAAACCTAACCATAGCCCTGCAGACGCAAGAGAGCTCTTAACTATAAATTGCCTTCTACTAACTAAACTACTTTTATTATTTGGCATGATGATATTGAGTAATGGATAAATTTCAAAAACATTTGTAAAACAATTTCGGGTAGTTATTAGAGCGGATAACTCTTAAAAAAAAAGCCTCGGACTTCCGAGGCTTCTTAACTTAATTCTCATTTTTCTATCTTTTAAAACCAAGAGCGCTACCTCCGCATTTTGCGGTAGAACCATCAAAGGTATATTGGATATAATAAATACCAGTTGCGTTACAAGGATAGGCAATGGCAGAAATAAACTGACCATTAATCTTACTTGTCGCCACTTTGTTTCTTCCAGAATCAAAAATGCTAACAACAATGCCGTCTGTTGCCTGCCCATCTGCACACAAATTGATCATGTATTGAGTCCCTTTTGTAAACACATAGGAGTATTCAACCTTTTCCTTTCCACCCTCGCCATCGATTTTATAACTCTTTAAAAAATTGAAACCTCCTGCTAATTTAGGAATGCACGCATTGCTAAAATTATCAGAATTACATTGGCCAACTAACTTGTTTACTGAACCTAAACCAATCAACAAGATGATAAACAACGATAAAATTATTCTTTTCATAAGTTTAAAAAATGGGTTAACTAATAATTTTTGTACGAATCAATTGAGTTGCCTTTTTAATATTCTCTACATCTTCTGGTGTTATTTGGATTGTGGTGGTACTGTTGTCTTTAATAACCGCCACTCCATTAACAACCTCCATCGTAGATTCTTTGTAAGTATATACGATGTTGATCTTATCAAAAGCTGCTTTTAATTCTTCCATGTCCTTCAAAAGCGATGCCATATTCTCATCGGTGTCTTTATAGAATCCCAACAAAAGCACAATATTCTCCAGAATAATTTTTTGCTCGCCTATCTTTTCCTGCAGTTCTTTATTTTTAGGATTACTGGATGCAACTTGGCATGTAATTTCCATGGCTTCTAACCACCCTCCGGTTAGCAATAAAACGCTCAAATTGGCTCTGCTTTGAGTCTGTAAATATTTGTTAATGCTATTAAAATTTTGAGTCGTGATCAGAAGAAGTGAATCTAAGTTTTTGCTATTAGTGGCTAAACGGCCGATCGTCTCCACGTCAAAAAACTGGCCAATATTTAATCCATCAGCCAGAGACTTAATAGAAGTAAGATATTTTATGCCATCCTGATTCTGCTGATAAATGTTAGTATATCCTAAATCGGTCCCATAAATGCCTAAATTCAATGCCTTTTTATAGTTGTTATTATATTTGGATAGATTGTCTGCTGAGTTAAGAATCGATGAAGAATACTTCGTTCCCGATTCTTTGAGAAGAACTGAAATTTCAAGGGGACTTGGAATAGATTCCAAAATTGCGCTGATGGTTTGATCATCTATTGATGGGCCTTGGGCTTCAACCGAATCCTCTGTGTCATCATTTTCCGCCTCCTTATTACTTGAACCGCAGCCGATAAAGCTTAGCATAAATGCGGTCATAAAACCTATCATTAAAACTCTCATAACCATATGTTTGTTTACAAAAATATAAATTTAAGTACGCTATACCAAAATTCGTCTATTACTTCTTTTTAGGAAGATTCACTTTACCAAATGAATCAATTCCCTTTTTCAAAAGCTCAAAGTATAGAAAAATATAGAATAATACAGTCATAAACCAAATTATCAGAGAATTAAACCAAAAGGTACTGATTTCTAAGCCAAGTAGATTCTTTTTAGGTGCAAAAAACTGGGTGCGGTAATCAAAAACTCCGTTTTTTCCTGGATTCTGAAAAACTGGGTTGATTTGTTGAATTAATTCACCATTATATTCCAATAAACGACTTTTTGTTGTTGTATTTTTTACGAGATCGGAAAGGCTTTCATTTAAATAACGATTCTTCTCATCATTGATTTTTATTCCTTTCCTCTCGTTCTTGGCCATTCTTTTCTCAATCTTGGCCGTATTTTGATTATAAATTTTCCGATAATGCTTTTGGTATTCATCAAAATATCCATCCAATTTTTCACCAAGTTCGCTGCTGAATTTGGTAATTGATATTTCCGAATCGATCTCTATTTTTTCTATGCCAAGTTTGAATTTCTCGTTTCTAAGATTATCGCGTAAAATCTTTAAGTCTTTTTCAATCTCCTTTACCTTTTCTTGATCTTTTGAGCCTATGTTATCAATAATGAATTTATTCCGAGCCTTAAGGTCATTCATAATAAACTCTGCCTTAAAATCGGCTATAGCTGCTTGTTTCTCATATTCATAGTAAGGCGCCTCGTAATCATTATTTACAAATTGGTAAACCGCCATTGCTTCATATGCCCACCGCGAAGCCATCACATCCGCAATCAAGGGAACTTTTCCTTTTGTGCTGATTACATTATTTAGTTTATCAAAACTGAACAAGACTCCACTTAAAATCATCTGCGGGATGAGTAACAGCGGAATCATAACATAAACGGTAACTGCAGAATTGAAAGCAGAAGATATATTCAACCCTAACACATTGGCAAAACAAGAGGTTGTGAACAGAATAAACCAAAACGCAAAGGTCATTCCATGAATTTCGAGAACAAGGTGAGCAATTATGACAAAAGACAGCGTCTGTATTGCTGACAATAAAAATAATATGGCAAGTTTAGAGAACAGGTAACTGTTCCAACTGAGATTCAAAAAAGACTCTCGTCTCAGTATTTTTCTGTCCCTAATAATCTCCTCGGCACTTACCGTCAAGCCCATAAATAAAGCCACGATAATACTCATTAACAAAAAAGCCGGGAAATTATCGTTAAATCTAAAAATGTATTCCTTACCCCCGGGCGCACTCTTATACTTAATTATAAATGTGAGGATAAAAGCAAGGAGCGGAGCCTCTAGTAAATTGATCAATAAATATTGCATATTACTAAGCTTGGATAAAAAATCGCGAGTTGTAAAAATTACGGATTGCTTTAGTTTATTTGGTATCCTTAAATTATTCGGTGGCAACTCTTTTACGTCTTCAACGCGATTGGGCTTGAAGCGCTCGGAATACATCTCAAACCATTGGGGCGGGGTTATTTTACGCTTACTAGTTGGCTGGCCGTACTCGTCTACAACTTTTGCTTCTATGATATTGAAAATCTGCTCTGGATTAACATTGCCGCACGTTTCGCACTGGCCTCTATTGCTATCTACTTGGTGAGTCGCCTTTTTGAAATAAGATACTGCCTCGACTGGGGTACCATAATAACTTTGATAGCCTCCAGTATCCATTATAATCATCTTATCAAACATTTTATAAATGTCGGATGAAGGCTGATGGATAACCACAAATATCAATTTACCCTTTAAAGAAAGTTCCTTTAATAAGTCTATTACATTTTCTGAATCCCGTGAGGAAAGTCCCGAGGTGGGCTCATCTAAAAATAGTACGGCAGGCTCTCTTATCAATTCCAAGGCAATATTCAATCGCTTCCTTTGGCCTCCGCTAATCGTTTTTTCAAGCGGATTACCAACTTTAAGATCCTTTCGTTGATCAAGGCCAAGGTTAGTGAGTACTTCTAAAACACGTTTGTTCAGTTCCTCCTCCGAAAAATTAGCAAAACAAAGTTTAGCGTTATAGTAAAGGTTTTGATACACTGTTAACTCTTCGATCAACAGATCGTCCTGAGACACATAACCAATAACACCTTGAACTTTATCTTTTTCAGTATGGATATTAATACCATTAATTCGAATATCCCCTTTGCTGGGCGATTCAAGGCCAGCGAGCACATTCAGCAACGTAGTTTTGCCAGCTCCGCTCGCTCCCATAATACCCAACAACTTACCGGGTCCCTCCGAGATTTTTACATTCCTTAGACCAATAGCTCCGTTAGGAAACTTAAATTCCTCCACATTAGCATTGAATGATAACTTAGTGGTTTTAAGTTCTTCGTTGAAATTTGAAACTAAATCGCTGTAGTAATGTGCATCTCCGGATTGAGTTTTGATTGTGCTGCCGTGTGAAAAAAGATACACTTTATTAGGCTGCATAATAAATCCATTCAACACATTGGATTCTTCACCTAAATATTTTGTAAAGTACAAATCCACACTTCGTACCCGCATAAAGATCAAGTGACCGGAGATATGAGCGTGTACATGTTTTTGCAGGTCGGTGGATTTGCCTTCTTGGTTATCGGCCACAAGGACGTCAGTAAAGTCGAGTGCTTTTGTAGTCGACTCCGTGACAAAACTCTCAATCAATTTATATTCCTCCTTTACGATATTAAACACAGTTGAAACCGTGTTTATGATCTCGACCCGCTGCGAGGTAAAATTTTTATCTGAGCCAATTAACTCAAGCAGTTTAATTAGTACAACTACCTTTTGCTTTTGGGTTAATGTTTTGTTGATCTTCTTGCAAATGCCGAGTGTTTTTACTGAATCCTTAACGGAGGTGAGTTTATTCTTCTCCTCTTCTTCGGCAGTGCCTTGCTTGTTGTACCCTGAATAATTATCATAGAGTTCGAGGTATTCCTTTATGGTATCCTGATCTAACTCTTGTTGAAAAAAGTTGATTACAAACTGACGCTCATTCTCTGTTACCCCCCCATCTTGCTTGGTAATAATGGCAAATAACTGGGTAAGGGCCTTGAGTATCTCTTCACTCATTTGCTAGTAATTTGAAATTCGAAGTTTACTAAAATAGGCAAACTCCGATTTTTTTTAATAAGTTTTAAACTCAAATGGAATTTCTACGAGCTCTGAGAACTCTTCGCCCGCCTCCTCCATGTCCTCGTCATCTTCATGAAAACACCAAATAACTTTAATGCCTTTTATATCTTCTAATGCAGAAAGAACATCTAAAATCAACTTTGAAGATGCGGTATTAAAGTATTCGAGTTTAAATACAAATTCAGTCGTAGCATTTGGCGAGGCTTGATACGCCTCTATCCACTCTAAAACCGGTCTATAAAATTCAGCAGAATCTTCAGGAAGCGATCTTCCTGAAATTTCAAAGATTCCGTTTTTTTTATCGAGGATGATTTTTGGTGTATCCTCAGCTCCCTCCAGGTTTAAAATATCCATGTTCTATCCAGTTTTAATGTTTTTAATTTTTATTCTTTATCTCTTGGCACGTTCACCTTCAAACAAAAGAAATAATATTCTTCATTCATTTCAGCGAAAAGAAATTCCAACTTCTCTCCAGACTTCCGCGCCATATCCACGAAACCAAGGCCTGCTCCGCCCTTATCAGAAATCTGCGAATTCTTGATAATATCTTTATACATCTCTTTTAACCCATCTTTGTCCTTGCTGTTTAACAAGTTGAGTGTATCAATTAATCCTTCTTTATGATTTTTAGGAATTGGGTTTCCTGTCATTACGCAATAGTGCGAATCGGTTTTGGAAATCATAAATATCGCGCTTTTGCTGATTAGCGATCCTGCCTTTAGGCCTTGCTCACTGCTATGTTTCACGATATTTTGCAATGCCTCTACCATCACATTAAAAACCTTGCGTTTGGTGCTTGATTCTTCCGCTGACGAATCCAGATTACGCTCGGCCATTGCCAAAATTGACTTGGTGGTTTCTTGGGTAAAGTCACCCTCGTAGACCAAAATTAACTTCTGCTCCATCATCATGCGGTGCAGGTCGTAGATATAATTCATGGGTTATTAATTTTTGTTTTTAGCAGCCACATGGAATCGCCAAGTCTATTTTTTTGCGTTTGTTTTGTGAATGGCGATCTCACTTGCGTATTGTTTGAAAGTCCTAATTTAGAAGATTATCAGTAATAATTTGGTATCTGGCGAAATCCTTTAAAATTTAATTCCTATTAATAACACGTCATCCGTCTGCTTTGTCTCCCCTCTCCAAGTCTCCCATTCGAGGTCAAACACCTTTTCTGCTTCCGCCATTGATTGATTATGAACCCTTTCCACAATTTCCCTAACCTTTTTGGGGCCAAACTTTCTATTCTCAGGCCCTCCAAACTGATCAGGAAACCCATCTGAGCTAAAATATACCGAATCACCATGTTCGAGCTGGATTTTTGTAGTGGTGAAGTTCGTTTGATTTTTGAAAATCCCTCCACCTATTGGAAATTTATTTCCTTTTACTTCATCCATAACCCCAGCTTTCATGATATAGAGCGGCCTGTGGGCACCTGAGTATTCCAATTCTCTCGTAGCAACTTGAATCCGGCAAAGTGCGATATCCATCCCGTCCTTGGTGGCAGAGTCATCCTGATCTTGCCTTAGTGTTTGGGTAACACCCTCATCCAATAAATCTAAAATCTTACCTGGATCCGTCACTTTTCTACTTCTGACGATATCATTTAGAAGGAAATAACCAATTAATGAGAGTAACGCACCAGGAACTCCATGACCTGTGCAATCTACTGCTGCAATAAAAATATCGTCTTTTATTTGAACAAACCATGGGAAGTCGCCACTGACCACGTCTCTTGGTTTGTAGAGAATAAAGGAGTCTTTTAATGCTTTGCTGATCAATCTTGAGCTTGGAAGAATGGCATTTTGAATTCGTTTAGCGTAGTTAATTGAATCGTTGATTTTTTTATTCTTATTCTGAATTTCAAGTTCAATCAATTTGCGTTCAGTAATATCGTGCGATACCACCAAGACCGATTCAATATTTTCATTTTCATCGTACTCAGGAATGGCATTTACTTGCATTACACGAGCCCCCATTGTCGAGGGGAAATCCATTTCAGTGGAAATGGTATCGCTCGATTGGTTAACGCGTTCAACAATATTCAACCAAGACTCCAAAATACTGGTGTCTAATTCTGTTTCACGAACATTTCTATTTAGGTAGGAATGAGGCTGTTTTCCAGTATACGATTCGATGACAGGGTTAATATAGCTGATCGAATCATGCTCTAAGCGAGCAATTAAATCAGGGGAGTTTTCTGACAATGCTTGCATTTTGCTGCGCATGCGCTGTTCTTGCTCTGCCCTTCTTCTTTCTGTAATGTCTCGTGAATTTAAAATAAATCCGTGGATAACGGGGTTTGACATGAAGTTTGTACCTGTAGCCTCCAGCCAAATGAAATTTCCTTCTTTGGTTCGATATTCAAACTGAACAGTTACTTTCTGAGCAGGTTCTTTAACCAATTGCGCAAACATGGAGGTATAAATTTCCTTCCTATCGGGATGAACCAAATCGATGTCCTTTGTCCCTTGCATTTCGCGTTGGCTATATCCTAAAATAGATTCCACCGAAGGGCTTATATACCGAATCACTCCGTCTTCTTCATAAATGGTAATTACCTCAGAAGCATTCTCTAAAAGTAGTTGTTGCCTTTTCTGACTTTTGTTTACCTCTTCAACTTGCTCTTCCAACAATAAATTTGACCTTCGCAACTCTTCTTGAGTGGCTTGCATTTCTTCTGCATTTTGCCGCAGCACTTCCGTTTTTTCCTTTAACTCATTGCTTAATTCTTGAGACTCTGACAAAAGCCTGCGGGTGCGCTCGTTCACTCTAATATTGAAGATTGTCCGAGCCATTATCATACTTAGCTCTTGTACGAATTTTGCGTGCGAAGCGTCAAACTTTTTAAACCCAGCAAATTCCATTACTCCATATACCTCTTCATTCGCAATTTGAGGACTAATGAGCAGGCAGGTAGGTTTGTTATCCCCTATTAAGCCAGAGGTAATGCTTATGTAGTCATCGGGAATTTCTGTACGAATAATAGTGTCTTGCTCAGCCACTGCTTGACCGACCAGGCCTTCTGCAAAACGAAATTTTCGCTTTATATATTTTTTTCGGTTAAAGGCGTAAGTAGTTCTTAATTCAATTGATTTATCGTCATTTACCAAATAAAATGCACCCTGAACAGCTCCAATTTTAGGGAGCACAAAGGTGATCATTTCCTCACCCAGCGCATCGAGATTGTCATGAGATCGAAGTATTTCGCCCGCCTCCGCAAGGCCCCTTATGATCCAGTTTCGTTCGTTCTCCCTTTTCTCGTTTTCGATCAGGTTATCGCGCATGCCTAACAGCGCCAATCCTAAAATGTCGTTTTCACTGGCAGGTTTAAAAGATGCATCAAATTTCCCCTCTCCTACTTTCTGGGCAAACTCCGCGTTTCCTTTGATGGTAGTTACCAGGTCATCCACTTTCAACGCCATTTGTCCAAACTCATCCTTACCTCGAACACCTGTGTTTTCAGGAAGTACGCCTTTGGATACCATTTCAAGCGTATTGCGCATTTCGGTGAGCGGAGCAGTAATTGTATTCGAAAACACAAAAGAAACGGCTACTGCCAGTAATAATGTAACGAGCCCTAGATAAGCATACAATTGAAACAATGAACTTCCAGAAGCAAGTGCTTCTTCCGCATCAATTTTAGCAATCAGGATAAAATTCGTATTGTTTACTTTCCGCCAAGCCTGAAACACTTCTTTGTGTCTATAGTCTGAACTTAACCCTGATCCTTGTTTACCATTCAACGCTAATTCAAACTCTTTTGCGGCTTTATCTGACCGCGGAATTGTTTTTAAATAAGCCGCTGGATCGCTGCGCAAAGGACTTGCGATGATAAATTGCTTTAGGTTTTCATCAAATTGAGCAAGGAATACCTCACCCGTTCTCTTTAATCCACGCACATCTGAGAGATATTTAAAAAGTGGATTGAGGAAAATCTTGGTTACTACTATGGTAGAATCAAGCGGTGCACCAACAAACAAATAGTAGGAACTATCTTTCTTCTTAATAAGGCTGAAGTGAATGCCATCACTTGCTTTTTCAACAAATGAACCATCTGGAATAAAATTGCTGCCAACTTGGTAGGAGCTGTCAGATGAAAATAGAATGCCACCTTTTCTGTCTGTTTTTAAAAAAGCATCTACCGAGTAAGTAGCTGGAACTTGTGATGCCTCCACGGTGGCATTCGCTTGAATCAGCTTCATGGTGGTTACAATTCTATCAAAGAAATTGGCCGCTAATTCTGTTTTAGAATCTGCTAGCGCATTGATTGTAGCGCTGTTCTCTTCTTTACTTGAAGCAATATTTGTTTGATAGGTAAATAGGCTGGCTGCGATAAGCACCAAAAAAGAGATAACGACAATTAAGAGCGTAATCTTTGTTCTAATGGTAATGTTTTTAAGCATAGCAATCTTTTCTTTAGTCTAATTTTGAAGCAAGAAAACTACCCACTTGCTCCAGTTGCGAACGCAGATTCTCCAACATGGGCTTAAACGTGGCCAACTCCATTACAGCCTTTACTTTTTCATCCTCAATTAATGGGAAAATAAACAAATAACGTGGGTAGGATGCTCCTAATCCAGAGACAATAGTAATATAACCTTCCGGTACTTCGTCCAAATAAACACTTTTACCAGATGCCGCCACTTGCCCCAACAGGCCTTCTCCGAACTCGAAGCGCGGTGCCGCAGTTTCAGCCACGGCCAATGCAAAACCGTATCTTAATTCGAGTTCTCTTTTGCCTTCATTATTTTCTGCCCGATAGATCGCACCTTGACCAGCTTGTATGAGACCACAAACTTTGTTGAGCGCTTGCTGCAGAAACTGCTCCTCATTCTCGTTTATCATAGATGCAAATAGTTCTATATCTATTTTATTCTGTTCTTCTGAGTCATTGCGCTGGTTTTCTTGTTGGGTTTCATCGATCTTCTGTTTTTCCAAGTAAACGATTGTTTCCTTTTTTGTTTTAATGGCGATTGCCACGGTGAAAATGCCGATTAGAAGTGTGCCGATAACAACTGCGCTCAGTTTAACAAAAACGGTTGTTGCCAACGAAACGTTTGCAACATTTCCGTAGTAAAGCAAATCGTGCGGAAGCATGAACAATTGGTAGGCTGACAATAGCACGCCAGCACAGAAAACGAGTGTCAATACGATCGTTTGATTGCTTGATTCTTTGTATGAATTAATAAGATTTTTAATCATCGGTATTGTTTGTCTAGCTCTTTCAAAAACACTATTATCTCGTCAATCTTCAATGTATAATCGATTTTCGTTAAGGCCAACGCTGCCTTAGGCATTGTATCAATCATACATTCGGTGGGCTCTTGAACAATGGTAAGCCCTCCTTTATCTTTTATGTGCTTCATCCCTAATCCCCCATCTCGGTTGGCACCTGAAAGCAGAATGCCAACTAATTTCTCGCGATAAACAAAGGCCGAACTTCCCAGCGTTATATCTATCGCTGGCCTTGAATTGTTCATCATTTCTTCCGTGGACAAGGCAAAGTGATTGCCCAACTCAACCGAAAGGTGATAATTGGATGGGGCCAAATAGATAAGACCTTTTTTAATCGGCTCTTTATCATGTGGTTCCAACACTTGCGCCACACTTTTTATGGACAAGGCTTCAACAAATCCATTTCGCACGTGTTTCAATCTGTGCAACGCCATTATGATGGGCAAAGGAAAGTCTTTCGGGAGTTGCGCCAGAATTTTCACGATCCCTTGAAAACTCCCGGCTGACCCTCCTATAACAACGGCCTTGTAGCTGTTATTTAAGTTATACTTGCTCATGGGTCAGTCCCTAATCCTTAATTTTTTTATACACCTTTTCCTCATTATTTACCACAAGAAACTTGCTTGCGATATCACACCAAATCAAAGATTCTTTAGAACCTATTGCCAAATAGCCATATTTAAACAGACTTTCGTGGAATTTCTTTAGCACATCATTTTGCAATGTTTGATTGAAATAGATCATCACATTTCGGCAAAGAATAAGATCAAACTTGTTGAAAATCTCGCCTGTAACTAGGTCGTGTTTCCTAAACGAAACATTTTCGAGCAGCTCTTTATTCAATACTGCCTTTCCGCCTTCCTCTCTGTAATATTTTTTTAACGATTCGGAGCTGTCTTGAAAACGGATGTAGTTTTTTTCGTTCAACTCCATATTCTTTATCGGAAATGCTCCTGACTTTGCTTTTTCCAAAATATTTACATCAAGATCGGTAGCAATTAGTGTTACATCTTTTTGGATTCCCATTTCACTTAACAGGATAGCCATCGAGAATACCTCTTCACCAGAAGAACAGCCAGCATGCCAAATTTTAAACTGTTTATGGTTTAGAAGAATACCAGGTATTATCTCTTCCCGCATCACCCTCCAGAAACCAGGATCGCGAAACATCTCGGTTACGTTTACCGTCAGCTCATCTAAAAACTCGTTGATAAACACTGGCTGTTCGTCTAACTTCTTGAGCATCACCTCCACCGAAAGGTTCTTCAATTCCAAAATGCGCAACATCCTTCTTTTAAATGAAGACATTGCATAATTGCGGAAGTCATAGCCATACTTTGTATGTATCAGCTCTGTTATCCTTTTTAAATCAGCTATATCTATGTCCTGTACCACTTGATAGTTATTAATCTTTCTACTTCGATTCGTCAATCCGACTAAAAGTAAGTATATTTTTAATTAAGGAGAACAATATTAACTTGAAAACTCAAATTGAAAAGGGACTAAAACAGATGCCGACCGACATTTCAGCCATTTTTGCGGCTTTATCTGCATAATTACCCCGAATTCTAAGTTTTGCCGTTGCTCATATTCAATCATTACCTGGCGGCAAGCACCGCAACATGCAGCCGGCACAAAAACACCTTCTTTTTTTGCGGCAACCACCATCATTAATATCTTCTGGTCAGGTGATTGAATTGATTTTGTGTACAAGGCAACGCGCTCCGAACACATGCAAAGCGGATAGGATGCATTTTCCTGATTCGCACCATAAACAATAGAGCCATCCTCTAACAGCAACGAAGTGCCTACTAAAAAATTTGAATAAGGAGCGTACGATAACTTGGTAGCATGTTGAGCCGCATCTATTAATTTCCTTTCCCCCTCAGTCAATTGATCGAATTCAAAAAGAGCAAATCCCTCCATATCAAAATATCAAATTAAGAAAGTAAGTTGATCAAAAAATTCGGATTGCTAAAATCGGATAATTTTGCACCTTAGCTCAATTTTAAAACATGCCACATTCCATTCTCATTTTAGGTGCAGGACGGTCCTCTTCCTCTTTGATCTCTTATCTGATCGACCATCACAAGAGTTTAGACTTATTGATAACAATCGGAGATGTGTCGCTTTTATCGGCTCAAGAAAAAGCGGGTGCCTTTGCTAAGGCCATCCAGTTTGATATTTCGGATAAACAAGTAAGTCGTGAAATCATACGAAACAACGATATAGTAATTTCACTACTGCCCGCGGCCTTACATCCGCAAGTAGCAGAGTTGTGCATAGAACTAAAAAGGCATTTGCTCACAGCAAGTTACGTTTCGGAAAAAATGAAAGGCATGGATGAAAAAGCAAAAGAACTTGATTTGCTTTTTTTAAATGAGTGCGGCCTTGACCCAGGACTCGACCATATGACCGCCATGGAATTGATTGACGACATTAAGCAAAAGGGTGGCATCATTGAAAGCTTTGAATCGTTTACCGGAGGATTAATAGCACCCACCACAGATATAGAAAACCCTTGGCGTTACAAATTCACTTGGAATCCAAGAAACGTAGTTGTGGCTGGGCAAGGCACTGCCAAGTTTCTTCAAAATAGAAAACAAAAATACATTCCATATCAGCAGCTTTTCAAGAGAACAACCTCTATTACACTTCCTAATTTAGGCGACTTTGAAGGCTACGCAAATCGCGACTCACTTAACTACATGGAATTGTACGGCTTGCAATCTGTCAACACCATGATTCGAGGAACGCTCCGAAACAAAGGGTATTGTGCCGCTTGGGATATCTTCGTCCAATTAGGCTGCACCGATGATACCTACGAACTGACGGGACTGCAAAAAATGACTCATCAGGATTTTATTGAATTGTTTTTGCATGAAGACGATAAAATAAACATAGCCAAGAAATTATTGAGTACACTTCACCTAGATGCCGCGAGTAACCAATTACGTTGCTTAGAATGGTCTGGCTTCTTTTCGGACGAGTTGATTGGTTTAGAGAAAGGAACACCCGCTCAAATTCTCGAGCATATCTTAAATAAAAAATGGAAACTCAGCGAAGGCGATAAAGATCGTGTGGTAATGTGGCATCGGTTCACTTACACGTTAGATGAAAAGACTCATGAAATCCAGGCTTCTATGTCAGTGATTGGTGACGACTCAGTGCAAACAGCAATGGCAAAAACAGTTGGACTACCGCTGGCAATCGCTGCAAAATTGCTCATCCAGCGAACGCTGAAGAACCGAGGGGTTGTAATTCCTACGTCAAAAGAAATTTACGAGCCCATTTTGAAGGAGTTGAGTAAGCTGGGTATTGAATTGAAGCATCATTAATTATCCCGCCTAATAAACACAAAGTTGCCTCCTTCGTCTCCTACCTTTTGGATTTCTCCATACTGAGGTTTCGTATCGGAATTGTTTTTCATGGATATCCGAATTTCATCAAACAAATCTTCCGTTGGTAGGTATTGATTTTGGCTCTCTTCCAAACAGCTAAGATCAATCAGAAAGGTAGTTTAGCCATTGGAAAGGATATTCAGCATTTTGCTTAAAACAGCCGCGTTTCTTACACTTTCGCTATTTCAAGCTCATTAGTCAACGTAATAAAGCTCATTTTCTGTTGATTTTGGAGCTGCAAATCATATCTTTATGAGCTTTATCAGTGCGAATGAAAAAAACTACAAAAGATACGATGGCCCTCATGGTCAGTTTTATCCAATCCATTGTGCACATCCAAAGAAATTCACAACGGATTGAAGCATACGTTTAAGAAAATTTTTATCGATCAATTTGAATTTGCTGTAAAAACTTATTTTTAAGCCGAAAGTACAATAACATTACCTTTGCGCGATGCAAGAAGATTTAAATTTAATTTATGGCGAGTTCTTAAAGAATTTATCCATTAGCCAGCTCAATGAAATGCAACTCGCTTTCATTGAAAAAGCTGTATCAGAGCAAAACTTAATGCTATTGGCCCCGACAGGCTCTGGAAAAACGATTTCCTTTTTGCTTCCTCTCATCGACAAAATCAATCCTGAAACAACAGGTGTTCAAGCCTTGATCGTAGCACCTTCGAGGGAGCTTTCATTGCAGATTGAAAGCGTGTTGAGGGCAATGAAAACGAATTACAAGGTGAGTTGCTGCTATGGTGGGCACGACTTTAAAGTAGAACAAAATAGCCTGAGTGAAGCACCCGCAGTAATCATTGGAACCCCCGGTAGATTGGCTGACCACATTTTTAGAAAATCGTTCGATGCAAAAACAATTAAAGTGGTTGTGCTGGATGAATTTGATAAATCGTTGCAACTCGGATTTCAAGAACAATTGGAGATAATTTTTAAAGCCTTATCGGGAAGGCAGCAACATTTGCTTACATCAGCTACAAAGCTAGCGGTATGGCCTGCGTTTTTGCCGTTTACCAATCCCAGTTTGTTAAACTATTTAAATGATGAAGCCGATTCAAAACTATCACTGAAACTCATCCATACTAACAGTACTGACAAGGTAGAAACCCTGATGCGATTGGTGGCTAGTTTTAATCAAGAGGTGTGTTTAGTCTTCTGTAATCATCGCGATGCGGTCGATCGAATCAGTGCCTTGTTTGATCAGCATAATTTTGCCCATGGAACCTTGCACGGGGCGCTAGAGCAAATTGATCGCGAAAAAAATCTTATCAAATTTAGAGGGGGTGCTCACAATGTATTGATCGCTACTGATCTTGCTTCGCGTGGATTGGACATTCCTGAGATAAAACATGTAGTGCATTACCAACTGCCTCCGCAGCAAGAGGCTTTTACCCATCGCAATGGGCGCACTGCGCGCATGCAAGCCGAAGGCCAAGCATACTTAGTACTGGCGAATGACGAAACTCTTCCACCTTATATTGATAAAGCGGTCGAAGAAATCAAGGTGAGTCATAAATTAACGTTACCTCCTCCCCCACTTTACGTTTGCCTCTATATCAGTGCTGGCAAAAAAGATAAGATTAGCAAGGGAGATATTGTTGGCTTGCTTACTAAAAAAGGCCAGCTTCAGTCGGATGACATTGGACTAATCACAACGCTCGATTTCTCTTCTTACGTTTCCGTCAAGCGCGATTCAGTAAAAAGACTGCTCGCTAATATTAAAGACGAAAAACTTAAAAAAGTAAAAGCAAAAATTGACGTAGCGAATTAAGCAGTAAGCTAAGGGATCGCTATTTATGAAAGATGTCTTTAATGGATAGCATTAAGATCATGAATATACCAATTAACGTTGCTGCTTCTCCTAAATAATCACCGTGTTTAGAATAAAAACTTTGATAATTATTTAATAAAACAAATCCTTTATGACAACTGATCTTAGCAGTATTGTCCACTGTGAAACTAGTTCTGGTTATCCTACCATTGGAATCAATTATTGCTGGAATTCCGTTGATCGTTGACCTAGCGATATATTTTCGTGTTTCGATGGCTCTTAAAGAAGTGATCTGTAATAACTCGTTAGATATTCCCATACACCAAGATTCATTTGATAAAATGGCAATCATATGTGGATTTAGTTTCTTTCTTTTTGCAATCCATTCACCAAACAAAGTTTCATAGCATATAGCAATTGAAATCTCCATGTCTGGGTTCACATTAGCGTTCGCCCCTGAAGTCAAAAAAAACTCGTTATTTTCCAAAATAAAAGATGTTCTTGTAAATTTGAAATCAGGAATATATTCAACAAATGGAACTAAATATTTCTTGTTATAATAGGCTGGCTTTTTATTTGGTGAAAAGATCAGTGCAGAATTATAATATCGCTTTTGAGAGTCATAAAGAATACTGCCAATTACCCATGTTCTTTTCCAAGTATTTGCATCCATTTTTATTTTCAGAAAGGAGTTTTTAGCATACATTTTTTTTTCGCTTACTTTAGTGCTGGTTGAGCCTTCTGGCCAAATAATTATTTTTGTTGTAGAGTCAATGCTTGCCAATGTGGTATTTTGGGCATATTACTGAAAAATAGTTGGTGACACCCCGTTGGGGGCATTGACAATCATATAGTTACAAGGAGTTTAGTGAAAGTGGTTTCACTAAACTTTTTTTGTTTATGGAAAAGACAAAAAAA
>JBIKRT010000080.1:0-19438 GCA_044349005.1 Cyclobacteriaceae bacterium | reverse complement strand
AGGTGATCACTTTTTCTGAAGCAGAATAGTTATCTGTTTCCGTCAAACTGGCTTTTAGTTTAATGATTCCGGCTTTTGTGATGGTGACGGTTTTGTTGTCAACTCCGCTTAGACTTACCTGTGCAGTATTGGTAGGATCGCTTACAGTGCTGTAAGAAAAAACTGCTCCTGTGTAAGCCGTAGCACTTAAGTTAAATGGAGCGTCTCCAAAAGTCTTTGTTAAATCATTGAAGGCAATAACGGGCGTTACCTTTCCGATTGTTAAGGTGATCACTTTTTCTGAAGCAGAATAGTTATCTGTTTCCGTCAAACTGGCTTTTAGTTTAATGATTCCGGCTTTTGTGATGGTGACGGTTTTGTTGTCAATTCCACTTAGACTTACCTGTGCAGTGTTGGTAGGATCGCTTACAGTGCTGTAAGAAAAAACTGCTCCTGTGTAAGCCGTAGCATTTAAGTTAAATGGAGCGTCTCCAAAAGTCTTTGTTAAATCATTGAAGGCAATAACGGGCGTTGCCTTTCCTATTGTTAAGGTGATCACTTTTTCTGAAGCAGAATAGTTATCTGTTTCCGTCAAACTGGCTTTTAGTTTAATGATTCCGGCTTTTGTGATGGTGACGGTTTTGTTGTCAACTCCGCTTAGACTTACCTGTGCAGTGTTGGTAGGATCGCTTACAGTGCTGTAAGAAAAAACTGCTCCTGTGTAAGCCGTAGCACTTAAGTTAAATGGAGCGTCTCCAAAAGTCTTTGTTAAATCATTAAAAGTGATCGAGGGTAGACCCTTCGTGACGTTCAGTGTGGCAATTTTCTCAGCATTTGAGTATCCATCGACAGCCGGAAGAAAAGCCCTTATTTTGATTGTTCCTGATTTCAAGATTGATACTGTTTTATTACCAACACCAGAAAAACTTACCTCGCCAGTATTAGAATTATCATCTGCAATCGTGTAAATGAAATTTGCCCCTGGGTAAGCTGTAGCATTCAAATCAAATGGCGAATCACCAAACACTTTATTAATATCATTGAATGTGATTACTGGAGTTGGTGTAACGCAAGTAAAACCTGCCTGCCACCCGCTAAAGGTAACACTCCCGTCAGAATAGAATCTAAAAGTTAAGTTTCCTTGGGAATTTGTGGCCGTAATGACCGGGGGAATCGTACCTCCAGTGTAGGTGCCAATTAACGTTGAGTTAGTGGACGGCCCATCGTAGATGTAAAGGGCATCGAAGCCCGACTCCAGACTGAAGGAGGTGAACGTGACTTTTACCTTTCCCCCGATTGTACTTGGGTTTATAGTAAGTGTATAATTTTCGTTGTTAGAGTAATTGCTGGCATGTCCTGAATCGAAAAATAGCGCATTGCAAGTACTAAGTGTCCCATTTCCCATAATAATTGGGGCGTTGCCGAGTTGAACATCAGCGGTATTTGAGTAGGAAGAATAATCAGAACCATTTCGCGCTCTTATTCGGTATGAATATCTTGTGTCAGTCGGCAATGCTTGATCGGAATACGAAGTAACATTAGATGCAACGGTTGCGATGGACACGAATTGTGAATTGCCAAGCGTTAACTTTCGCTCGATGGAAAAACCTGTTTCGTTGGTAGAGTTGTCTTGCCAGCTTAAATTTACTTGAGTGCCTGAACTAGCAGAGGCAATTAAATTAGTGGCTGCACTGGGAATTTCCACGCAGGAAAGAATAGCTTGCCAGCCAGCACTTGGCGTACTTCCACCACTGTAGAAAAAGAACGTGAGATAACCCATGGAATTTAGAGCGTTTATATCTGGTGGGAGAGTTGTGCCAGTAAAACTACCAATCAGATTTTGGGTTAATGCTTCGCCATCGTAAATATTAAGATAATCGTATGCGCCCAAACTAAAGCTTGAAAAAGATACCTTTACTTTTTTTCCTTCTTCAGGATTCACCCGCATAGTAATGTATTGATAGCCATTATAGTTTCCCTCACCACCTGGGTCTAAGAATGATATTCCACAGGCTTGGACAACGCCATTTTGCATTACCAGAGGTGGGGTTCCTAAAGTAGCATCTGAAATATTAGAATAAAATGAGTAGGCCGCCCCATTGAAGGCCCTTACCCGATAGTAATATTTCTGGTTGGTAGGCAACCCTTGATCTGAATAGGTGGTTGTATTTGCCGATAGAGTAGCCACAGTTGAGAACTCTGCATTAGGTGATAGTCCTGACTTTCTCTCTAAAATAAAACTTGTTTCATCACTCGAATTGTCTTGCCAAGTCAAGTTGATTTGTGTTGAGGAAAAAACAGAAGCAATAAGATTAGTTGGTGGATTGGGTACAACTATGCACGCTAAGGTTGCCTGCCAGCCTGTAGAAGTAACACTTCCGTCAGAATAGAAGCGAAACGTTAAGCTACCTTCTGAGTTTGTGGCTGTAATTACAGGAGGTAATGCACTTCCATTGAAAGTACCAATTAGCCTTGAGTTTGTAGACGGACCATCGTAAATGTAAAGTGCATCGCAGCAAGATTCTAGACTTAATGAAGAGAAAGTGATACGCATTTTTTGACCACTTGTGCTTGGATTCACTGTAAGTGTATAATTTTCTCCGTTAGAATAATTGTTAATGTATCCCGAATCGAAAAACTGAGCATCGCAAGTACTAATAGTGCCATTGCTCATAAGAATGGGAGCGTTGCCAAGCTGAACATCAGCGGTATTAGAATAGGGAGAATAAGCTGTTCCATTAAGTGCTTTTATCCGATACAAGTACCTCTCGTTAGTCGGTAATCCTTGATCTGAATATCCAGTAGTATTGGCTCCAACTGTTGCCACGTTTATAAACTGAGCGGTTGTAACTATTGTTTTTCGTTCTATCGCGAAGCTAGTTTCCGTTGTGGAGTTATCTTGCCATGTTAAATTTACTTGATTACCAGAGCTAGTAGATGCAATTAGATTAGTGGGTGCATTTGGAACTTCTATGCACGACAAAGTAGCTTGCCAGCCAGCACTTGGCGTACTTCCACTACTGTAGAAAAAGAACGTTAGATAACCCATGGAATTTAGAGCGTTTAAATCTGGTGGGAGAGTTGTGCCAGTAAAACTACCTATCAGATTTTGTGTAGACGCTTCGCCATCGTAAACATTAAGATAATCGTATGCGCCCAAACGAAAGCTTGAAAAAGACACTTTCACTTTTTTTCCTTCTTCAGGATTCACCCGCATAGAAATGTTTTGATAGCCGTTATAGTTCCCATTACCACCTGGATCTAAAAATGTTACCCCGCAGGCTTGCACAGTTCCATTTTGCATTAAAAGAGCTAATGTTCCCAATGTGGCGTCCGCAATATTTGAATAGGGGGAATAGGCCGTGCCGTTTGATACTCTCACACGATAATAGTATTTTTCATTAGTAACTAATCCTTGGTCTGAAAATGAAGTTGAATTTGCTGCTAAAGTAGCAATCGCTGAAAATTCAGAGTTTGGTGTAAGCCCTGATCTTCTCTCAATAACGACTGTTGTTTCATCACTTGAATTGTCCTGCCAGGTCAAGTTGATTTGTGAGATTGAAGCACTTGTCGCGGTCAAGTTACTAGGTGCCTGAGGTGGGTTTACACAACTCAAGTTGGCTTGCCATCCTGCCCCCACTACCGATTCATCACTAAAGAAAACAAATGTTAGTGAACCTGTTGAATTGGTCGCAACAGCATCCGGTGGCAAACTGCTGCCAGAATAGCTGCCAATCAAGTTTGCCTGCTGCTGGTCTCCGTCATAAATTGTAAGGTAGTCATACCCTGACTCAAGGTTGAAACTGGAAAAAGAAACCTTTGCCTTTTTGCCGTTCTCAGATGGATTGATTCGCATTACGTATGATTGATTATTCCCATAATTCACAGAACCACCAGGATCCAAGAATACTGAATTGCACGTTTCGTAGATTCCATTTTGAATTAATAAAGGCGGATTCCCAACGCTAGATGTAGCAATGTTTGAATACGATGAACCGGTAGTACCTATTAGAGACTTTACGCGATAAGAATAGGTGTTGTCAGTTTCCAGGGCTTCATCTGAATAATTCAACGTGTTGGCTGGTACCATTGCTACACTTACGAACGGTGATGTAGGTGATGCGGACTTACGTTCGATCGAAAAGCCAGTTTCATCGGATGAGTTGTCTTGCCAAGTCAAATTGATTCGAGTGGCCGTTGCGGTGGTGGATGTTAAGGCAGTTGGTGCATTTGGAATTGTTACACAGCTCAAACTCGCTTGCCAGCCTGTACTTGTGTTATTATCGTTGCTATAGAACACGAATGTCAAATGACCAGTTGAATTTAATGCATTAATGTCTGGCGGAATAGAATTCCCAGTAAAAGTTCCAACTAAGTTTTGAGTAGTAACATCGCCATCATATATAAGTAGGTAGTCGCTTACGCTCAAGGAAAAACCAGAGAAGGATATTTTTGCTTTTTTATTGAGCTGAGCTGGGTTTACGCGCATTGTGATGCTTTGATTATTCCCGTAGTCACTTAATCCACCAGGATCAAGAAATACCGCACTGCACGTGGAAATAGTAGTATTCGACATTGAAATAGGTGGAGTGCCCAAGGCAACCGAGGCAACGTTGCTAAATGAGGATGTGTAATCTGTAAAAGAAGCAGATACACGATAGTAGTAAATACTGTTTGTGGCGAGCCCGATATCAACATAGGAGGTGCTGTTAGCACCCAGTGAAGCAATTTGATCAAATCCGGTGTTAAAGCTTAAGGATCTCTCTACAATAAATCCATTTTCATTGGTCGCGTTGTCAGCCCACGATAAATTAACGGAAGTATTAGAAAGAGACGTAGCAACAAGCCCTGTAGGGGAGGAACTTGTATCATAAACACCTACCGCGCTCCAGGCCTTTCGGGTTTGTTGGACTTCGTTTGAACTACTTCCGAACAAATCAACTGCTGCTTGAATTGCCGCAACTCGCGCATTGGCATATTGGGAATTGGAGGTTAGGTAAGTGGTTTCCATTCGATAAACAATTTTTGCTGCGCTTTCAAAACCTATCCCTTGAACGGAGTAAGCAAGGCCATTGTCGTCCACGCCAGTTTTTCCTTCTACAAGGATATAATACCAATGGTTCATCACGCCAGAATTGGCGTGAACCTCTTGATAGGGATCCCAGAAATCACCTAAGTATGTATCGGGCTGGTTGTGTTCGTTTGGATTTGACATAGACCGAATAACCAGATTGATATCTTCGCCCAGTAGCCACGGGCTTTTTTCAGGAGCAGCATAATGTTCAACAGTGGCACCCCAAATGTCGCTGAGACTTTCGTTTAAGGCTCCCGGCTCGTTTGCGTAAACCAAGTCAGCTGTGCTGCTACAAACTGCGTGGCCAATTTCATGAGCACAGATGTCAATCGATGTAAGGGGGCCTATCGATCCACTACCATCGCCATACGTCATTACGTCACCATTCCAAAATGCGTTTACATAATTTGTTCCATAATGGACGTAACTCCTTAGCTTGGTACCTAAATTGTCATAGCTATTGCGATTAAATTTTTCACGGAAAAAGTCGTACGTTTTCATGGCTCCCCAATGGGCATCTAGGGCCGCATTGTCCTTTTTTGAATTGTCAAATTCACCGTTCGTCCAGTTGTTGTCAGTATCAATGAAATCAGTCGCATTAAAATAATTTGATCCATTATTAAGATTATACGTCTCTACTCCGCTTGAACGAGTGTTGTCTCTAAGCCAGTAGGCGTTTCCTCCTGTGTTCAACGAAGTTGAGATTGATCTAGTACCACTATATCGAGTAGCAGCTGTACCATCAGCGTGTTTGATTATGGAATTAGTATGAATAACAGCGCCCGTGTGGGCGTCTACATAAACATATTTTCGAGAGAGTGGCTCCTCGGCATAAATGTCAAATTTATAGGCTAATGACATTTCATCCTTCATTTTGCCTCCACCGGGGATATAGATTTTAATAAAGACAAGTTCACCAGTTGGAAAATAGGAGGATTTTTGTTGCCCTTGTATTTTCTTTAAAAAAGCTTCTTCATCCGCATTTTCCCATTTGTATTTCTTTGCATTTGTAAAATCAAGTGCTGCTTGCAAAGCAGTCTTTTCGGTGATGGATGGGGTAGAACTAAGTTCATCCGGTATATTGTAAATCTCTCCCCCAATGCTTTCAAGCTTATTATTTTTAGTATGTACCGTTACCACACCATATTCAACTTTTATACCATCGTGAAATTGTTGGTGTTGCTGTTTGGCAAAACCTTCCCGATCTGTTTTTTCTGATGAAAAATGAAGTTTATCTTGCTTTGAGAGCTTTAAAAGCTGGGTTAAGTATGAAGAGGTTTCATTGGTGCCGCGGAGATTTTTGTTTTCGGCAGGTTTTATAAAAAAAGGTTTGCCGTTATCGGATTTTGATTTCCCCTTCCCATCTGGAGCTTTTTGGGCAACTATTAAAAATGCATTAAAAAGGAGGATACAAGTACAAATACTAACGGGCCTTAAAAACATTTGCATAAAAATGACTTAAGGCTCTAAAATACTTAATTTTTCTTTTTCTCACGCTATGCTGCTGTGAAGTACTAGGTAGAACTTTTCAAGTTTAACAAAAACGAGTCATTGCGGCAGATTCGATAGCATTAGTTAACTTCTGCCCGTTCAATTTCGACAGCCAGTTTTTCCCATTTTTTGTTTGCCGATGAAAGACTTTCATTCACTTTATCGAAGATTTGTTGAGCCGCGCGCAGCTTTTCAAAATTGCTATACACTTCGGGTAAAGCTAGTTGGGCTTCGGCCTTTGCTTTTTCGTTTTCTAGTCGTGCAATTTCTTCTTCTACTTTTTTAAGTTCTGCGTTCAGCGATTTTAGTTTCTTAGCATCTTCGTTGGAAGGAACAGCCTGTGTTTGTTTTGGTTTCGGTTCAGCTTTTTTAACAGGTACTGGAACGCCTTTCAATTCGGCTTCCGTCTTCTTTTTCCAGTATTCATATTCTTCGTAGGTGCCGGGGTATTCCTTTATTTGTTTGTCTTCAATGTACCAGATTTTATTTGCCACCTGGCTAACAAAGTGGCGGTTGTGGGAAACCGTTACGAACGTGCCTTTGTATTGCTGAAGGGCTTGAATCAAAATATTTTCGGAAATAAAATCCAAGTGGTTGGTAGGCTCATCCAACAATAGAAAGTTCGCTTCGCTGATCAACGTTTTTGCTAGTGCCACGCGCGACTTCTCGCCACCAGAAAGTACCTTGATTTTTTTAAATACATCATCTTCAGAGAACAAAAAGCATCCCAAGACATTGCGCAGTTCTTGCTCCGTCTTTTTGCTGCCGGCTCCTTTGAGCTCATCCAAAATTTCGCTTTCCACATGCAACGCTTCCAATTGATGCTGTGCATAAAATCCGTAGACAACGTTAAAGCCAATGGTACGCTCGCCATCCACTGGTTCTGTGGCGGCAAGAATTCGCAAAAGCGTAGATTTTCCTTTTCCGTTGGCTCCGATGAGCGCAATCTTATCGCCTCGCTCAATTACTGCTGAGCTGTTTTTCAAAATCACATTACTTCCATACGCTTTCGATACATTTTCGATAGTAACTACATGGCGGCCCGAAGGCTGATTGAAAGTAAATTTGAAGTTAACCGCGGCAGTATCGTCTACCACCTCTTCAATCATGTCCATGCGGTCGAGCGCCTTTACGCGTGATTGCACCTGGCGCGCCTTGGTTGCTTTTGCTTTGAAGCGTTCAATGAATCGTTCAGTTTGCCTGATCTTCGCTTGTTGATTTTCAAATGCGCCTTGCTGAATTTCCTCCCGCAGTTCTTTTTCTTTCAAATAGAATTGGTAATTGCCTTCATAGGTAACCAATTGTTGTTGAGTAACGTCTACGGTTTTGTTGACCACATTATCGATAAATGATCTATCGTGTGAAACAATGATGACGGCACCTTCATAATTACGCAAATAATTTTCTACCCATTCAATAGATGGTAAGTCCAAGTGGTTGGTGGGCTCATCCAACATCAGTAAAGAAGGTTTTGACAAAAGAAGCTGAGCGAGCATCACGCGCATGCGCCAACCTCCCGAAAATTCTTTCAAAGGCCGATGCAGGTCTGCCGTGTTGAATCCAATTCCTTCCAATACTTCTTCTGCTTTCGACTGCATGGTGTACCCATCCAATGCCTCGAAGCGTTCTTGCAACGAAGTAAGCTTTTCTACCAGGCTATCAGAATATTCTGTTTCCAGTTTGTGAAGTATCCTTTCAATTTGGCGTTGCGTGTCTACCGCTTCTTTAAAAGCTTCCATCGCTACCGTTAAGATGGCATCTTCCGATTGATAAGAGAGAAGATCTTGATTTAAAAAGCCAATGGTACAATCCTTAGCTTTACTGATGCTGCCTTCATCTACCCGCAAATCGCCATTGATTATTTTTAACAAGGTTGATTTTCCGCGTCCGTTCAGCCCAATTAACCCGATTTTATCGTCTGGTTTAATAAACATGGATGCATTTTGATACAAAGGGCGACCGCCAATGAAGTATGAAATATTAGAAACAGATACCATTGCTATGTTAAGATTCCCGCAAAGGTAATTTGATTTTGCCTAATACAACTGACCTGCAGTTGTTTTAGGGAGCAATTTATTATACCTATTTTAATGGTTACTTTGTTGGATATTTGTTTAAAATCGACACTTCGGTCATCTATAATCAACGTGAGTTTGTTAATTTTTGATAAGTTAGTGTGAATTTTCTATGGAGGATAGGGCGAGAATACTTTCCAAATTTTGTAATATCTATTGCTGGATGGTAATAGTTGTATCAGCGTGCGCCTTTTTTGGTTGGTTGGTAGACAATCTGGCTTTAAAGTCGGCCCTGATAGGTTCGAATCCAATGAACCCAATGGCAGCCGTCTTGTTTATATTGAGCGCGGCCGCTGTGCTGATAAGTAAAGATGAATTATCGAACAGATCATACCTAGTGCTTATGGTTCATTTTGCGATTGTTTTTGTTTCGCTTTGCAGACTTACTCAGTTTGCTATCGGCCTTCCATTTAGAATTGATCACCTGTTTTTTGGTACCGTTTGGGGTACTGAGAATGATGGCGTAAACTATATGGCTCCATCGACAGCTGCCCTGTTTTTTATGTCTAGCACCGCTCACACAATGGTTGTGAAGAAGCGCTTGCTTTGGTTAGCTGAGGTGCTAATATATGTGGGTTTTTTGTTCTCCCTTTTTATGCTTTTCGGCTTTCTTTTTGATGCGCCCGAATTCAAAACAAATGTTGATCTCTTCCCAGCTTCTCAAACGTGTGTGCTATTTCTTTTTGTTATGTGGGCAATTTCTTTTGCCAGGCCGACACAGGGTCTCGTTGGGCTCATGATAACTGAGTTAGAAGGTTCTAGAATTGGGCGATACCTGTTTCCGTTTACTTTCACGGTGCCATTGTTAATTGCTGTTGCACGGTTGGCAATGCATCGCGGACACTATTTTTCTTTTGAATTTGGAGTAGGCAGTGTTACCCTTCTTTATTTTTTGATTTTTATGGTAGCACTTTTTGCCATTGTGCTGTCGCTCAATAGCCGCGATCTACAGCGAACAGAAGCGACTAAGAAAATAAGCGAATTGAATGAGGAACTGACGTACGTGAATGGCGTGCAGAAAGCGTTGAACAACGATCTATCTGCCTCGAATGAAAAAATACAATTACGCAGCGCAGAGTTACAAAATGCCAACAAAGAATTGTCGTTCGTAAACGCGCAATTAGCGGAGGCATTAACCACAATAAAAGTTCAAGACGAATTCATTATCAAGCAAAAAGAGGAGGCACTTAAACGGTCGCAGCAATATTTGGAAATAATTTTCAGTAACACCGAAGAGGAAATATTGCTGTTAGATAAAGAAGGAAGGGCGGTGTTTTTTAATAGTGCCTTCGAACAGTTCATAAAATCGGCCACAGGAAAAAAGCCAGTCATCGGACAATACGTTTGGGATATAACAGTATCCGAGCGAGCCGAAATTTCGAAGCAGCTCTTTGCTGAGGCGGTTTCGGGCAAGCCAGTAAAGCAAGAAGCATTAGTGAATTTACCTACCGGAAAAATTTTTCACTTTCTTCGGTATGAGCCAGTGAGTATAAACGGAGCGATAGAATATGTAACTATTAGTTCAACGGACATCACCCAGCAAAAAAATGCTTCTGAAGCCCTTGCCTTGCAGTATGATGAACTCCAGAAAGTTAACTATGAGCTAGATCGTTTTGTGTATAGCGTTTCCCACGATTTGCGAGCGCCTCTTTCTTCTATGTTAGGCCTTATTTCTGTCGCAGAAATGGAAAGCAATAGCAAAGAATTGCCTTACTTAGGCTTGATTCGCGATAGAGTCAAACACCTCGATAATTTCATAAAGAGCATCTTAGATTATTCGCGCAACGCCCGAACCGAAATTAAACCCGCCCTGATTTCGATTGAGCGCATAATCGAAGAGGCAAAGGATAGCGTAAGGGCCATGAACGGTTTTAATTCGCTTGCTGTTCGAGTTACCTTAAACCAAACAGCACAATTTTATTCCGACCCGGTTCGGCTTTCGATTATTGTCAACAACCTTGTTACAAATGCAATCAAATTTCAAGATTATACTAAAGAGCAGTCTTACTTTGAGTTTGACATTGACATAAACCACGAACGGTTGGTTCTTAAAACAAGCGATAACGGAATAGGGATCGCAACAGAACATCAACAAAAAGTATTTGACATGTTTTACCGCGGCACCGACAGAACCTCTGGCTCGGGTATTGGCCTGTATTTGGTAAAACAAACTGTTGAAAAGATGAAAGGCACAATTGGTTTAACCTCTGAGCTAGGAAAATATACTCACTTCGAAGTGACGTTGCCAAACAGCAAAGGCTAACTTTTACCTTACTGGTCGCAACCGTTATAGATGTTGGCAATCTCCTGAGCCATCAGTATTTCGGTTCAAGGGCATTCGCGTTTCGGATTGGACGCTTAAATAAACTGCATTCTGAGAAAATGGGCTATTTACCGATAGGCTCATGTGGCAAATTCTATTTTGAAATATGTTTTGCCACAAAGTTGTGGCAAAATTTGTTCTGGGATTTTTTTTGCCACAAGGTGTGACAAATTTTTGACTGCGATTTTTTTTGCCACAAAATTTTCAGATCAAATTTCATGCTTGTAATAACTACCAATACTCTATTTGCCGCTTTTCAGCCCAATAGTGCACTTTAATTTTCCATTCGCCTTCGTTATCTTTGGTTTGGTTCGCTTAATTTACAAAATACCATGCCCAAATTCTTCCGCAACTTCCGTATTAAAGCCATTGAGCTAAGCAAAGTAAAGAACTACCTGTTGTATGCTGTGGGTGAGATTGTCTTGGTGGTAGCCGGTATTTTGATTGCCGTAAAAGTGAGCGATATAAATGAACAAAAGAAAAAGGAGCAGGAATTTAGAGCGGCTTTAAGGGTGGTAGAAAGAGATTTGCAAGCGGATATAAATTCTGTAAATGAAGCCCTTGAATACTGGCGAAGAGCCGATTCTATTTCCATAAGAATACTCCAAGATAAGGTTTCGAAAGAAGATATTGCTGCAGACAGCCTTTTGTTAATCCGCCCGATAATTTACAGGAAGGAGGTTGCCTTTCATAACAATGGCTATGCAACAATAAATAAGATGTTGGAAAACAAACCCTCGGGGTATGATGATATCTTGGAATCACTAACTAGTTTAATGAGCGGTGTAGTGCCTAGCGTGGATAAATCTCAAAAAAATTTGCAAGACATAACAACGGAATATCGTGTTTTTGTACGCGACAATCAGACCTGGAGCTGGTTGCGCTATACTAATTTCGCACTATGGGTTGAGAAGGATTTTACGTTTTATCAGAACGACCCCCGATATAAAAATTGGGTAGCTTACTATCTAAGAAACGAGGAAACATTAAGGACCCTCTTAAACATCTATAGAACCCAAGCTTATAATTTATTGATTGCCATTCAACAGAAGAGTGTCGAAAAGTCTAGAACGTATCAGGAATTAACGAATTTGATTACGCCAAAGAAAACTGGTTTAGAGAATTGCAATGGCAAGAATAAGTTAACGCTGGAAAAGTGGGCTGAAATTTATAATGAAAAAGATAGGAGTTATTCTATCTCTTCTTTAGTTAATAACGACACCAACGATACCGTAAAAGTTTACCGCGCCATGGGCGACTTGATATACAAAAAAAGTCAGCTATCAATTGCCCCTAATAGTTTAAAAGTTTTAGAGCATCGTTTAAGAGTAAAGCTTTACTTTTTTAGAAAAGATTCATGCATTGGCTATACCAGCCACACCAAATACAATCAATTAATCACCATAAAGTAAAGCATACCCATGCCCAAATTCTTCCGCAACTTCCGTATTAAAGCTATTGAGCTGAGCAAAGTAAAGAACTACCTGTTTTATGCTGTGGGTGAGATTGTCTTGGTGGTAGCCGGTATCTTGATTGCCGTGAAAGTGGGGGACTTAAGTAAAGAGCAAGAATTTAAAGCTGCCTTAAAATTGGTGGAGAAAGATTTAAAAACGGATATAACGGATATCAATTTGATCCTTGAATCTTGGAGAAGAAAAGATTCTCTTTCCTACAGAATACTGGAAGACAAGGTAACAATGGACGACCTATCAGCAGATAGCTCTTTGTTACAGCATGTCATTATTTTACGGCCCGAGGTTGCTCTTCATTATAACGGTTACAAGACGGTTACAAAAATGTTAGAAAACAGGCCTTTTGGCTACGATGCTGTTTTAGAATCACTCAATGAGTTGATGGAAGATACAGCAGACGAAATTGACCATTTTCAAAAGAATATGCGCGACATGGCAACCGAGTATTATGTTTTTCAGCGAGATAATCAAAATTGGAATTGGATGCGCCTAACAAATAAACAGAAGGCAGTCGAAAAAGATTATCAATTTTACCAAAACGATTTGCGGTACAAAAATTGGGTAACCTTTCACCTTACAAAGCAACATAGCCTTATGAGGGCACTCTCTAATTTTAGGGGGCAAGCACTTAATTTATTGATTGAATTACAACAGACAGGTGAACAAGAAGCAGTTATTTTTGATTCGTTGGAGAGGTTAGTGAAACCAAAAGCGATTTCGATGAAAAGCTGCCCAAAGATTGTTACTAAGGCTATTGATAATTGGTCTTCTATTATCACGACCAGAAATCTTGGATTTGCTTCCTTAGTAATGGTTAAAAACCATACAAAAGATACGCTGAGCATCTACCCAGGAGTGGATAACACTAGAGATCCAATTCTATACGAGCGAGTTGATCCAGGGGATTTTAAAGTGATAGAACTTCCGTTAAAAATGAACCTCTATTTCTTCCAAAAAGATTCATGCATTGGTTTTACTAGCCATTCAAAATATAACCAATTAATTTCAATTCAGTAAAGCTTACTTATGCCCAAATTCTTCCGCAACTTTCGTATCAAATCTATTGAGCTGAGCAAAGTAAAGAACTATTTATTGTATGCCGTGGGTGAGATTGTCTTGGTGGTAGCCGGTATCTTGATTGCCGTGAAAGTGGGGGACTTAAGTAAAGAACAAGAATTTAAAGCAGCCTTAAAAGTAGTGGAAAGAGATTTGCAGGAAGATGTAACCAATATTAATTCCGCTTTAGAATCTTGGCGAAGGAGCGATTCTCTTTCTCACCGGATATTAGAGGGAAAAATAACGAGGGAAGACTTGATACAAGATAGTACTTTGTTAACGCGCGCTATCTTACTCCGCTATGAAATTGCAATCCATTCCAATGGTTTTAAAGCAGTCAACAGAATGCTTGAGAATAAGCCGACCGGGTATGACGCGATTTTAGAATCACTCAACAAATTGATGGATCAGAATGCAGGGGCCATTGAACACTTTCAGACTGATATGCGAGAGATCTCTACTGATTATTATGTTTTTCAGCGCGACAATCAACATTGGAATTGGACGCGCTTCTTAAATCAATCGGAGGCTGTTGAAAGAGACTACCTATTTTATCAAAAGGATATGCGGTATAAAAACTGGGTCGCTTTTCACTTGACAAAACAACACAGTCTTATGATTGCGCTCAACAGATATCGAGAGCTAGCTATAAATGTATTATTTGAATTACAACGATCAGATGAGCAACAAGCCCCGGGAATTAGTTATCTGCAAAAAATCATCAACCCAAAACCAATTTCATTGGAAAGTTGCCCCGAGCCTCTCAAGGCTATTGATCTTTCATCCATCATAAAGGGGCGGGATTATGGAATGGCATCTCTAACACTAGTAAAGAACCAAACAAAGGACACCTTACACATTTACGGGGGTGCAAGTAGATTCAGGGGCATGAATGAATATGCGATTGTAGTACCGAGAGAGAGTAAAGTTTTACGGCTGCCATTAAATTCAAAGCTTTATTTTTTTAGAAAAGATGCATGTATAGGTTCTACAACCTACACCAAATACAATCAGTCAATTACCATTAAGTAAAGAGTACCCATGCCCAAATTCTTCCGCAACATCCGCATAAAATCTATTGAGCTAAGCAAAGTAAAGAACTATTTATTGTATGCCGTGGGTGAGATTATTTTGGTGGTAGCCGGTATCTTGATTGCCGTATATATTGGCGAAGAAAGCGAGCGCATAAAAAACGAAGCAGACGTTGAAAAGGCAATTACTCAAGTGGCAAATGATTTGGAGCATGACATTTTAGAAATTGAAGAAAGAAAAAAAATTTATGAAGGGAAGGACTCACTGATCGTTTTGCTCCTTCAAGATAAGCTAAACGAAAGCAACATACGAAATAATCTGAATATAAGGTATCTGGTTGTCACCTACTGGCCAATGTCAATTACCACTTTGGGATATGATGCATTGACTAAAAATTTATCTGCTATTTCATTAAAGGACGATTCGTTACTTTCTTCATTAAACAAGATCTACATTAATCATGGAAAACAGATTGAAAACAATAACAGCCGTGTGAAGGAGGAGACAGGCATAAATATCCGTTATATGAAAGATAATTTTCCTTTTTTTGCTGGTCGGCAACCGCTGGATACTGCTTTGTCCCAAAAAGAGATTAACTTTTATTTGCACGATTGGCACTACAAAAATCAACTAGCAAGCTATGAATCAGCAACTATGAGAAATTTAGTTGTCACTTATAACGAATTCGAAGTTGAGGCACTTCATGCGCTAATCATTATACATAAAAAACGCCAGAAAAAACTTGAAATCATTGTAAAAAATCTATGCACTAAGTTTGATTTTGATACCCTCCGGTTGATGCCAGCGAGTAATGGCGACTTAAATGGAATAGTCGACACGTTGGTGAATTACATTCCTTCTAAAACTAGAATACTCATGATGAATAATACATCGACAAAGTCTGTAAAAGTATGGGGACCTTCTTTTTATCGGAATAAAACAACAAAGGAATTTTTCATGAGTGTACCACCCCACACCATTTCTTTTATAACTGAAAATTTAAATTGGCACCTATATTTTACAGATGACAACGAAAAGCCACTAGGAAGCGTGCAAATAGGCAGAAGGAATGGTTATCTAGAAATTAAATAAATGATGAACACTAATTAGCAATTAACCATGCCCAAATTCTTCCGCAACTTCCGAATTAAATCTATTGAGCTAAGCAAAGTAAAGAACTACTTGCTGTATGCGATAGGAGAAATTATCTTAGTTGCCATTGGTATTTTGTTGGCGTTGCAGGTAAGCAATTGGAATGAGGAAAGGAACAATGATGTAAAGAGGAAAAAGTATTATAAAAACCTTTTGGTGGAGCTTAGAAAGGATTCAGATCGTATAATAAACCATAAAGAGTATTTGAATGGTGAATTGAAAAACATCAACGACTTTACAGAATATTCAAAGAGACAACTTAATACGGATAGTCTGTTAAATAACCTCTACAAAATTGCTCCTTTCTATAAACGAATTACTAGTTTCAAAACAGCTACCTATGAAACCCTGATTGCGACAGGAGATATTAAACTTATAAACGATTCAATTGTCTCCTCACTCTATGAGTTAATTGATACACAAAAGACATATTTGACATTTTCAACTAGCAATGGAGCGGTATGGGTAAATATGATGACAGAAACTGCTATGCGGTTTCCTGATCCTCGTTTCAGCGCTTTTGCGAATCCAACGAAGGTCAATGAGCTTGTTAGTAAAACAGACAAGGGGGCAAACCTGTTGGTTGTAAATCAGGTAGTGTATTTTAAAAGTTCTATACTAAGTGTTCAGCTTATAGACATCCTCAAGTTACAGGAACTAAATGCCTCATTAATTGACGAAATCGAGCAACTCCAAAAGAAATAATCATGCCCAAATTCTTCGGCAACTTCCGTATTAAATCCATTGAGCTGAACAAAGTAAGAAACTACTTATTATATGCAGTGGGCGAAATTGTTTTGGTAGCTATTGGTATTTTGTTGGCCTTGCAGGTAAGCAATTGGAACGAGGAGCGTAATAAAGAGGAACTGCGCCAGGGCTACTACAAAAACCTGTTGCATGATTTGACGCGGGACACAGTTATGATTTTCGAAAGATCAGCAGCCTGGAAGAAGGTGCTATCCGAGTACGAGTCGTTTAAACAATATTCAAAATCTCAATCTAACCTGGATAGCTTACTTGCCAAAGCTGATAAGCTGCAAGTTAGAGCTAACCTTTTTGCGAATTTTAATAACAAAACGTATGAAACGCTTCTTTCCGCCTCCGACATTAAACTGATGAACGATTCAGTAAATAGTCTTTTGAAGGAACTCAATAGAATGCAGGTTTCTTATCTGAAAAATCAAGAATATGATGTAGAGGCTACAAAGTTTTTTATCCTGGAGGAGGGAAAATTATATTGTGAAAAAGCTTTTAGTTCGCTGGCCGATGAAGCAAAATTACTTTTAAATGAAGGGGCAGATAAAAGGAAAGTGCTGCTACTGCGCGATAAGAGAATTTTTTGGAGTAAGCGTCTTTATGAAGCCTGTCTCAACAATTCATCGAAAATCAAGTCAATGGAAATAAAGCTCATTAAGTTGATAAAGCAACTTCAAAAGGAGTAACAACTGCAATTTAAAAATAGATTTATATTACTTTGTTACTATGGAAAATCAACCCCCCGCCCTGGAAACTCTAAATGTTGAGCAACCCGCCTTGCCAGCTCCTAGCCAACCAAAACAATTTAAGCAATACTTCTTTGAAGGGTTAATGATATTTCTGGCGGTGGTCTTAGGCTTCTTAGCGGAGAATATCAGGGAATATATCTCTGACCAGGAACGCGCAAAAGACTTTGCAGCTTTGCTATTGAAAGATTTGCAAATGGATACTACTGCGCTAGTTGTTTATAATAACTATTACATAAACGCAAATAATTGTGCTGACACATTAATAAAATTATTGGGTGAAAATGAGCCCAAAAATATTCCCTCAGGAAAGCTATATTGGTACGGATTGTTTGCGGCCGGCAGCAGATATTTGGTACCTAATGATGCTACGTTAAAACAATTAATAAGTTCCGGTTCTATACGCTATTTTAAGAAGAACGTGGCAGAAGAAGTAGCAAAGTATGAACGATGCCTGCGACTGATACAAAATAAAGACGAACAATTTCTCGGCATTTATACAGAAACAAGAAAAGCGAGAGCATTATTGTTTAACTTCAAATATTTAGAGCAGGCTAATAACATATTCGCATTACTCAATAAAGATTCACCTCAAAAGCTAATAACGGAGTCACCACAAGTAGATGCGTTTATTAAAAGTAATCCACCGTTATTAGACAATGATGTAGTCAAATTCAATCAATTTATGGAAATGATTCGTTCAAGATTTTTAAAGCAGTACGTAATTTATTCAACGGATGCTTTAAAGCAAGCCAAAGTATTAATGAAAATATTGCAGCAAGAATATCATTTAAAGAATAGTAACGATGCAGATAAATAACACCTTGCAGTATGTGTTTACAACAATCGTCAACATAAAATAGTATAACATGGAAAATCCGCAACAGCCGCCTGCACCACCTAAAGAACGCGAGTCTATAAGAAAATACCTGATCGAGTTTGTGTTAGTCTTCGCGGCCATAGTGCTTGGATTTTTTGCCGAGAACGTGCGGGAATATTATAGCGACCGTGATAAAGAACAAGAATTTGCACAATTGCTGTTGGAGGATTTAAGAACAGACTCAATTAACATCTCCAAGTCAATTGACAACTTAAACTATAATATCAGCGTACATGATTCGATCTTAAACATGTTAAAAAAAGAAACGTACGATCAAAAAAGTCTGTTGATCCAGATCCGTAAGGCAGGATTTTACGGCATTCTGTTGTCTGCTAACACAACGATTGAACAATTAAAGGGTTCTGGCTCCGCGCTTTATTTTACGGACAAACGATTTGTTTCTTCTGTTCTTAAATACTACCGAACGATGGAAAATGTAGAAGATAGAACGCGGTGGCTATACAATTACACGTATGATAGACTAGAACCATTTGAAGTAAAGCATGTGAATAGAATGCCGTTAACCTTCATGAGTCAGGATTCAATTAGAAATGGAGGCTCTCCTATAGATAGTTCGTTTAAGCCTCCAACGAAGTATAAAGATTTATACATAGAATTAAATGCGCAAGAAAGAGTTGAATTATACAATTTAATTTGGTCTATTAGACTGCGGATGTCATTATTACAAACGCAAGTATTGCCCAAAGCCCATCAGGAAGTAGTCAGCTTAATTCAACAAATAAAAAGGGAATATAATCTTAACTAGTTATGGAAAACGAAGTTTCTTCGCCTCAGGCCACTGAGCAACCCTTAGTGACTTCCGTAAGGCCCGCTAAACAATTCAAACAATACTTCTTTGAAGGGTTGATGATTTTTATCGCTGTAAGTTTCGGCTTTATGGCCGATAACTTGAGAGACACAATAAATGACCGTGAATTGGAGCGGGGCTATATGAAAAGCATGATAGAGGACTTGAAAAATGACACAAGCGCTTTATCATTAGAAGTGATGAAATCTAAGCGAGTAACCCAAAAAATTGATAGCCTTACGGATATGTTAATGAATGCAAAAAAGGGAGATAATGCAATAGAGGCCTACATTATGATGCGGGAGTCGTTTATTTACTTGAGAAAAATACCCATTTTTACCAGACGTACGTTCGATCAAATGCAGAGTGCTGGTTTATTAAGGCTAATTGCTGATAGAGAGGTTTCAGAAGCCATTTCTAACTATTATCAAGGCATCGTCACCTTTGAATGGACGGATGATTTGTACAAAAACGGTAATGTACTGAAAAATAGTTGGTGACTTTGATGCGATAATTTGTTAAAATTAGCGCGTCAGCCTGAAGAGGAATCAAGCTCTGCTGGAGAGCAACTTGTCAGCAATAAGGTTGATGCTT
>JBIKRT010000016.1:0-60052 GCA_044349005.1 Cyclobacteriaceae bacterium | reverse complement strand
GAGGTTTCATGAAATGAAAAAAGTTTAGTGAAACACGTTTCACTAAACTCCTAAAAATTCCTTTCAACTTATTGGTTATCAGAACAAATCTTCAACATCCACCAACCATTTTTCAGTAATATGCCTTGAAAAAAAACGGTGTTCAATAAAACACCGTTTTTTTTTGAGTTATTCCAACGGAACTTGAACTAAGATCAACGAGCCCTTGTCGGGATGGCTGTTGATTTCAATTTTTCCTTTTAAAATTTCAGCCCGAATCTTAAGCTGGTTCAGCCCTAAACCACTAGTTGGTTTAGCAATGTCAAATCCCTTCCCATTATCTTCAATAGATACGCTCATTTCCTTTTTATAACCAAAAACTTGGATATCTATTTTGGTGGCTTCCGAATGTTTAATGGCATTATTGATTACCTCTTGCAATATCCTGTAAAGTTGAATGATTTGATCTAGCGAAAGGCATTCACGGAAATCAAACACCCTGAGGTTGATTTTCATGTTTGTTTCTTTTTGATGTTGTGAAATCAGCTTTTCCAGCAAGGGGATCAGCCCGCTTACCTGTGCAATTGTTGGCGCAAGGTCGTGAGAAATATTACGCAGATCTTGGATTACTTCGTCCAACAGTTTAGAGTTCTCGTTTTCCGAGTTAAAAGCAGCTCTCTTCAAATGTGAAAGTTTGCTGCCTACATCATCGTGTAAATCTCCAGCAATTCGGTTCCTTTCTTTTTCTATGCCGTCAATATACGTTTGATAATATTCTTTCTGCTGCTCCACTACTTTTGATTGTAGGTTATCGCGTTCTAATTGAACATCTCGATATTGAGTAATAAGGGCAACAGAAAGAACGGAAACTTCAAAAAGAACACCTAAATATGTTGGATTGAGAAATGTGTAGATAGCCAAACCAAAAGCGTTTCCTAAGATTGCAAATAACAATATTGATAACATCGGTACGTAAGACACGAAAAAATAAATTGCCATTTTCTTTCTTGTTCGAAGCGACACAAACCCTGCGATCAACAATGTACAAAGACCGGCTAAGACAATGCAAAAAACAAGAGGTAAGAAGTAGTAACTGTATTTCCGCCATGATTCTTGAAATACCAAATCGACTAGGATGAGAAAAAGAAAAAGTAATATGATAAAGGTTAGCGACCAGTAAATTTTCGGATGATATTGCCGCAAGGATAGCAATTCTTGTACAAATTTAACTAGCCCCATAAACATGAAAAGCGGAGTATAAATGCTGAACGGGCCATCGAACCTTGTTAGTTGCAGAAAGAGATATTGAAAGGAAAATCCGAGGTCCGTAAATAAATAAAGCGTTGAAAATAAGAGATAGAGAGCATACCAAATAAAAATGGCGTTACTTACGATAAAGTACGATGCTAATGATATGAATGCGCAGAAAAGAAGAAAACCAATAACAACACCAGCCACAAGATTAAACGTGTAGTCGTTTTCATGAAATGCAGCTTCCGTCCACAATACTGTGGGCAATGCGAGTGAGTTCTCGTGATCAAGGTATAGTAACAAATCGCACCTCTCGTTTTGCGATATTGTTAAAGGGAATGAGTAATTTCTATGTTGCATTGGTCTGTGTGTAAATGGATATAATTCTCCAACAGTACTTTTATAAGTTAGCTCACCTGCTTTAGCTTCGTACAATACGATATGTCTTAAATGCGACTGCTTTATCTCCAAAACAAAGTCAGAAACAGTACTATTGTTTTTAAGCGAGATCAAAAACCAATAAGGTTCTTTTACAATGCCGATAAAGGGGTCTTTCTGTCGACTTATCTTTTCAGGGTGATTCAAAAAAAAATGATAGGCAGAATCGGCTTGTTTTATAGAGCTGTTTTTAAAGAATTTAGTGTAAGCAAATACATCAAGTGAACGAATGCCATTTCTAATAACAACGGTATCCTGCCCCTTTGCCAAGAAGCATATTATCAAAAGCATAAAGGTAAATTTATTACGCAAAGCAATAGGCAGTTCATCGGTATAACACCTTAAAATTAAAGTAAAGCCAGTAACTACCGGATACCATTTTTAAGGTAATTTCTAAACAAGCTTGTTCTCAAAAGCAAAGCGCACCAGATCGGCCGTACTTACAAGCCCCAGTTTTTTCATGATGTTCTTTTTATGGGTGAGCACCGTATTCTCACTTAGGTAAAGTTCTTCACTAATAGTCATTGCATCTTTTCCCTTGGCCACTAGCGTAACAATTTCTGCTTCGCGTTTGGTTAGCTTCATCTTTTCTACAAAGCTATCGCGTTGGCCAACCACTTTGTTGCGCTGCAAAAAAGCTTTAGGGTCTTCAAAAAAAGATGAGTGGTTTAACTTTTTCAAGGCATCGAATAGTTCAACACTGCTGATATTTTTTAATAAATAGCCATTTGCTTTTGCCAGTTTTGCTTTTGCAATCAAGTGGTCATCATCGTACATGGTAAGTATAAGTACCAATAAATTAGGGTAGGTGGTGCGCACTTTTGCGAGAATGCCAAAACCATCTTCAACCCCCAGGTTAAGGTCTAAAATTAAGATATCAACACTATTTTCCCTTAATAGGGCAAGCAGATCAGCACAATTCTTAGCCTGGCCGACAACGGTAAATTGTGGATGATAAGAAATAAGCACGCGTAAGCCATCGGCAGTAATATCGTGGTCTTCGCAAATAGCAATTCTAACAGGCTGCATAGACAAGCAAATTCAATAATTAAAAACCAATATACACTAATTAGGGTATATGCTCAAGGCGTTTTTCTATCAAATAACAATGGGTTAACAAAACTATTTTTTCTAAATGCTCGAAGATAAAAGCCACAAATGAGAATCATAATGTTAAAATGGGTAGCCGAAAATTACACTATTTGGGGTATTTACTAGTGCTAGTTGATTGTAGAATTTTGATGCATACAAAAACAACAAGTCAGCAACCGCTCAGCATGACAGCTAAAATTAGACAGACGTTACTAGCCGTAGATAGCACAATACTGTCGCTTGCCGAAATAGCCACGGTCATTTTTAGATCCATTTTTAAATGTGCCAGCGGATTTCCATCTATTGGTAACAATATCCTTATGGTAGGTAAAACCGATTGGGCGATTGCCAGCCAATTGCCGACAGATTTCAACATCATCCTTACAAACCCCCGAAACCTGTTGGCAACTGCCAGCAGTGTCCAGCAAAAAGATAAAACAGTTTTAACTCTTGGTAAAATAGTTCAGGCAATTGCCCGAACCATTTCGACAACTGTCTGGATCATCCAGACAATGGAAAATAGGGTGCTGGCAGTTGGTAAGATCGCCCATATTACAGCCAAAACCTTATTTAAAGCCCAAAAGGGCATTTTTACGCATACTACCATTGACTATGGTCTATTGACCCTCGACCTGAAACCTGTAACCTAGAACCCGTAACCTGAAGCCCGAAACTTGAAACCTTGAAACCCTTACCCTATGGCAACCCTTATCGAAAAATCAGACCTCGCCTTCAATGCTCAATTAAAAACATTTGCGGGCAATATTGACAACTACAGCACCCCCCTTGGCCTTACTGCGGCTGAGGTAAACTCGGTAAAGGCCGACTCGCTGGCCCTAAGCTACATGATGGACGGGCAAGATGCTGTTCAAACCTTTTCGCCCACATTCACCGCCTACAAAGATTTGCTGCGCAAAGGCGGTGCCGATGCCCTCGGCTCTGTGCCCCTAGGCCCAGTATTGCCCACGCCACCACCCATGCCCGCGCCTAATGTAGAGAGCCGCTTCCGTAAGCTGGTGCAGCGAATTGTAAACCACCCTGCCTATACACCTGCGATAGGTGAGGGCCTGGGCATCGAAGCACCCAGTGCCGCAGCGAGTAAAACTGCTTTGGTAGCAGGCAAACCCAAATTTTTTATTGAGCCCAGCTCGGGCGGCCACCCCAACTTACGTTGGACGAAAGGCAAGTTTGAAGGCGTAGAAATTTGGAAAGACAGCGGCAATGGCTTTGCCAAATTAGACCGCGACATGAAACCCGATTACATTGACAAAACCGACCTGCCCAAAGCAGGCACCACCGCCCTGTGGAAATACAAAATGATTTACCTGATGGACGATGAACCCATCGGCAACTGGAGCGATGAGGTGAGTGTAACAGTGTTCGGAGAAGTTTGACCACTAATTCTATAATTCTAACCCTTAATACAATGACAAGAAGAAAATTTAGATTGAATTTTATTATTGGGGTCTCAGGGATGATCCTAATAATATCAATAGCCTATTTAATAATAGATAATTGTGTCAAAATAGATAATAGTGCCAAATCTGAACTCTTTAAGACAGTCAAAGAGTTGATGATACCAATATTTGCCGCTTACATCGCATACCGTTACCAGCAAAGGTCAAGCTTTTTAGAGGAACTGCGTGAGTATTGGAGAAATGCAGTAAAGGCTATAAGTTGCGCAATTCAATACACTCACCAAACGGCACCCAGCCAAAAAGAATATGGAGAAACCCTTGCCCTGATTAGTCAATCTATTGATGAGTTAAGGGCATTGTTTAAAAATATCGATGAGGAAAAAGATGAGACTGGGCTTTTCCCTTTTGAAAAAGTTAAAAATATATTTAACGCTATTTCAAATTTAGGTCATGGCGCAAATTTTAACGTGGCAAACGCTTCACTAACAAGAAAGCAAATAATTAATGATTGGCAACAACTTCGAAGAGTATTCTTGAAGGAGTTTGATAGGACAGAGCCAACGCATTTTGATACATCCTTCATTAAGAAATGATAACACCTAACTAAGCTAATATCCAAAATCCGACAGTAAAGTGATGAATGAAAACTACCCCCAACCAAATGAAACTAAAACTACTCATCCTCCTATCTTCTCTTTCTTTTTTTTTAACTGCACAACCTACGGTACTCGACAACGGTTTTTCTCAATATCATACCGCTTCGGGAAGCAATGTGTTTTATACAAAGTATAATGATCTATGGGTGACCGATGGAACGGTGGCAGGAACAGGAAAGATTCAAACATTTTCCGGCAACCTGAAAAATCTTACTGACGTAAACGGTAAACTGTTTTATAGTGTAAATGGATCTAGTGCAACAGAACTTTGGAAGAGTGACGGAACATCTGCCGGGACCATTAAGTTGTATCAATTTGCTCAAGGAGATTTTCTTCAAAATTTTATCAACGTCAATGGCATACTATTTTTCTTAGAAGGTACTTCCACATTAGCTTTATATAAAACAGATGGAACTGCTTCTGGTACTTCTCTAATCGATGCTGCTGTCACCAATTATCCCACACCCACTAAGGCTGGTAATTTGTTATACTATCAAAAAAGCGGAGACTTATGGCGTACGGATGGCACAGAGCTAGGTACTTTTAGGTTGGGCTATTTTTACCCCGACAGTTATTCTACTTCCATCTACAACATGACCGAGGGGATAAATGGAAATCTTTATTTTTCAGCAAATGGCCTGAATGATATAACCAAACCATTCTCCTTTAATAATAATAATCGTACGGCCAACCAACAGTCAATCCTTTTCAAAAGCGATGGTACTATTGGTGGAACTGTTCCATTGGTTAATGGAACAGTCAATGGGCAACCTTACCACGGCCCAGGCTGTTTCGGCACACGAGCTTCTGCAATTTTAAACGGATTTTATTATTTCATAGGCAATGATGGAGTTAGTCCTGGGAGTTTATGGAGAACGGACGGTACATCGGCAGGAACTAGTTTAGTTTATAGTAGTATCACAGGTTCAACTTGGCTAAGGTATTGGCAGGGCAATGAATACTTAGCAAATGTTAATGGAAGTCTTTTGATTGCTGGGGTTTTTGGAACTGATATACAGCTGTGGAAAAGCGATGGAACAAGGGCTGGCACCACGCTTATCAAGACCATAGGAAACATAGGAACTAATACTACCCCAGTTCCTGCAATTTATAACCCGATTATAGTGGGTGGTCAATTATTCTTCGGCACTTCGGGTTCATCTACTACTTATGCTAATGACATTATTTTAAACTTCTTCAAGACCGATTTAACTACGCAGGGAACAGGTCCGGTTGATGAGCAGGCATTTGTTTATAATAATGGTGCCACTCCTCCTGCATTAGTAGGAAATACTGTGTATTATGCTATATTCGGCACGAAGCTAAAAAAGATAGATGCCTCTGCCCCTTTCTACCAAGCCTTGTATTTTAATACCGCACTTCCTTCTTACAAAAGTTATGGTGATGCCAGTTTCACGACAGATGTCTTGTCCACCTCAGGTTTAGCAACTTCTATTTCTAGCTCAAATCCTGCAGTTGCAACTACAGACGGCAATACAATTACTATTGTGGGTGCTGGCACAACAACAATCACAGCTTCTCAATCAGGCAATGCCCGCTTTGCTGCGGCTGCCAGTCTACAAAAAATACTTACAGTATCTAAGGTCGACCAAACAATAACTTTCACACCTCTGCCCGCGACAACGTTCGGAGCAGCTTCATTTACACTTTCGGGGTCATCCACTTCAGGTCTTGGGGTGAGCTACTCCAGCTCCAACACTTCAGTTGCAACAGTCAGCGGTAATACAATTACAATTGTTGGAGCAGGTTCATCAACTATTACAGCCTCTCAAGCTGGCAATTCAAATTATAACGCTGCACGAAATGTTCAGCAAACACTTACAATAAGTAAAGCAGATCAAACCATTAGCTTCGGCACACTGCCTGTGAAAAAAAATGGAGATGCGGCATTTACTATCTCGGCCACAGCTTCTTCGGGTTTATCCGTTTCGTTTGCCAGTTCAAATACGAGTGTGGCAACAGTGAGCGGCAACACCGTTACTATTGTTGGTGTGGGTACTACCAATATTACTGCGTCACAGGCTGGTAACACCAACTACAATGTGGCTCCCAACGTGGCGCAAGTGCTCAGTGTGACAAGTACTGTCAATCCTATTTTAAGTATAATGCAGGGCAACACCAAGATTGCCTCGAATGGTACTTACAATTTCGGCAACGTGAGTATGCTTTCCAACTCTGGCGATGTAGCCTTTACGGTTTCCAACTTGGGTAATGCAGTACTTAATTTAGACATAGCCAACAGCACGCTCACAGGCACAAATGCCGCAGATTTCTCAGTAGATCTTTCTGCATTGAGCCAGCCTGTTACCACCAACTCGTTTCAATCAAAAATAAAATTCACGCCAACAGGAGCAGGAGTACGAACGGCCAAGATCTCCATTTTAAGTAATGATCCTGTGAATAACCCATACATTATAAATTTGACCGGAACGGGCGTAAAACTTAACCAGTCAATTACGTTTGGCGCACTCGCCTCCAGAAATGTTACAGACGCTGTGTTTGCTCTAACGGCTACAGCCACTTCTCAATTGCCTGTTAGTTATGCAAGCTCAAATACAGCAGTTGCCACAATTAACGGAAGCACTGTCACCATTGTGGGCGCAGGCACAACTACTATAACAGCTAGCCAGACTGGCAACGATAATTACAATGCGGCAACAAGTGTTACCCAAACACTAACAGTAACCGCGAAGCAAAGCCAAACCATTACATTTGCAGCATTGCCTACTAAAACCTTTGGGGATGCAGCATTTACTTTGTCGGCAAGTTCGAGTTCGCAATTGGCCGTGAGTTTTGCATCTAGCAATACGGAAGTAGCGACTATATCTGGTAACACAATTACCATTGTGGGGGCGGGTATTTCTATCATTACTGCCAGTCAGGCAGGGAATGATACATTTAATCCCGCAAGTAATGTTACCCAAACCTTAACAGTTAACAAAGCTAGTCAAGTTATCACCTTTGCTGCTTTGCCAGCAAAGTTAGTAACCGATGCAGCTTTTACGCTTTCCGCTTCGGGAGGTGCCTCTGGCTTGCCAGTTACATTTGTTAGCTCAAATACTGCGGTGGCTACTATTAGTGGAAGCACGGTAACCATTATTGGTGCAGGCTCAACTAATATTACTGCCAGTCAAGCAGGTAATGCCAATTACAACGCTGCAGCGGATGTAGTGCAAGTACTTACGGTAACAGCCAAACAAAACCAAACCATCACCTTTGCTGCACTGGCAGACAAGACCTTGGGCGAGACAGCCTTTGCACTTACGGCCACTGCGTCCTCTGGCTTGACGGTTGCTTATTCTACCACTTCCGATAAGATCACTATTAGTGGTAGTCAGGTAACATTGGTAAAGGCAGGGCGTGCTTCTATTGTGGCCAACCAAGCGGGCAATGATGCTTTCAATGCAGCCACCGCGGTAACGCAAAGCTTCTGTATCAAACCAGTCAAGCCAATCATTACGTTATCCAACAACAATACTGAAACGGTTACTCTTACAAGTAGCGCAACGACAGGCAATCAATGGTACTTGGCAGGCGTGGCCATAAGCGGGGCAACCAATGCGACACTTGCCGTAACCGCGCCTGGAATCTATAAAGTACAGGCAAAAGTGGACGATTGCGCGAGTGAGTTCTCCGCAGACCAAACCATTCTTGTTACAGGGGACATTAAATTGGATGGATCAACGATTTCCATTTCTCCAAACCCGGTAGATGACGTGCTGCAACTGAACGGAATTGTTGGGGAGATAAAATCAAACCACGTGCTTGATGTAACCGGAAGAACTGCCACGCCTTTAACTCTTGAAAAGAAGAACGAGGTGTATCAAGCTTCGGTAGAACATCTCAACCAAGGGGTTTATGTGCTACGGATACTTCAGGAGAACAAAGTGGTGCAAGTTAAATTCGTTAAAAAATAAAATAAGGTACAAGTTACAGGTTGCAAGTTGGACTCAGCTAAACCTGTAACTTGAATCCTGTAACCTGAAACTTAAAGAAAATGAAAACAAGAATAAACGCCCTACAAGAAAACCAGAATGAGATTGCTTCGGTCATTCCTCCCTCGGAAAGAAGCTGCACTCCAATTGCGAAGACTCTGGCGAAGGCAAATTCGTCATCGCGAGGCACGAAGCGGTCTCAATTAGTGCTCCTTAACCTACTTGTCGTTATGGCTCTAATTAACTCGCTACTCCTAATCAGTAGCTGTGGAGGAGGGGGAGACAATACGCCCACGCTTTCGGCTTCAGATGCGGTGAAAGCAAAGTTAATAGCTGCCACTTCATGGGAAATGCAAACTGCAACCGTAGATGGCATAGACCAGACCGCCACGTACAAGGGGCTTGCTTTAAGTTTCAGTGCTTCTGGCTATAATTCGACCAATGGAGGCACTGTATGGCCAGCAAGCGGTACATGGTCATTCAACAATACGGATGGCACGAGCGTAAAACGTGATGATGGGTTAATTATCACCGTAGAGGTTACCGATACCTCATTAAAGCTTGCCTACACGTGGACGAAGACCACGTTGGGTGGAAGGATAGACTCCGTCAAAGGCGCGCAGGTACTTACGTTCACCAAATAGTAGTTGATTGGTCAGGTAAACGCCTTGAGTCAGCAATGATTCAGGGCTTTTTACTTTATGCCTTTTGCCAGTTGAGTAATCTTTCCTTGAAGAGGTTCGCTGGCTTTAATCAATGGAAGTCTAACTTCAGAAGAACAAATACCTAATTGACTCAATAGATACTTAAGACCAACAGGATTCGCTTCTTCATACATGAGCGGATTAATGTCTACCAGTTTAAAAAGCTCTTTGCTGGCTTTGCTGAAATCCTTTTCGCGAATTGCCTGATCAAGCTTTTTGAAAATTACAGGATAGGCATTTGCAAGGACAGAAATTACGCCCGCTCCACCAATGCTTGCCAAAGGAACCGTGAGCATATCATCGCCAGAAATAAGTAAGAAGTTTTTCGGCTTCTCTTTTGCAATCTGCAGGCATTGCTCAAAATTCCCTGAAGCCTCTTTTATACCAACAATATTACTATGACTTGCCAGTCTTAAGGTAGTTGATGCAGTAATATTTGATGCGGTTCTTCCTGGTACATTGTATAAAATAATTGGAACAGGAGAAACATCGGCAATAGCCGTAAAATGACGAAAAATACCCTCTTGCGTAGGTTTGTTGTAATACGGGCTTACCGACAATATGGCATCGATACCTTCACACTTTGTTTCGGCAATTTGATGCAACACGTCTTGTGTTGAGTTTCCTCCAATACCAAAAACAATGGGAAGTTTCGATGGATTATTTTCCTTTACAAACTTGAGTACTTGCTTTTTTTCTTCTTTAGTTAGTGTAGCAGATTCACCGGTTGTTCCAAGCACTACATAATAATCTACCCCTTTTGCGGTGTGTTTTAATAACTTACTTAAGCCATTAAAATCGACATTTCCATTTTCATCAAAAGGGGTAACCAACGCCACTCCTGTGCCTCTCAAACGATTCATCTTTCTATCTTAACTCTTTAGTGTATTTGTAAACTGCGTCTAAAAGCTCTTTATACGATCCTCTGCTGTCAATCATCAATTCATAAAACGCATTTTCTTTGACTTTGAACTTACCAATTCTGCAATGAGCTTTTGTCTTTGCTAGTATGTAATTGAAAAGTGGATTCGATTCAATATCAATGTAAAAGAGATAATCAAATGGTTGATCCGCAAATCGGAGTACTTCATTTGAAGTAACATTTCCCCAAAAATTCAAGTGATCTAACGTAAAAAAGCTATAGAGAAAATCGTAATTCTCTTTTTCCTTTGGTAGAAACTCCAGTACGCGCACCGTCTTTCCATCCTGCTCCAGGTGCTTTACAAATTCTTTTACTTCTTCGTGTTTTTTCCGGTCTTCCACTGTGAATATAACGCCTACACTTTTAGACTGCGCATAAGGAATGCTTGCGCGAATTGCCCTATTTCTTTTTAGGAGCGACTTTGTTCTTAATTGCAGGAAATAGAGTTTGAACATGCTCGAAATCTAGTAAAAAATGTTTGAATAGAAAGCCTACAAACATTAGCAGAAATTTTTACTTTCTAATAGTCAAAAGGTTGTACAGCTCTTCAGTAGTAATGAACTTATCCCATTTTTTTCTCAGCCCCTTTACAAGTGCTTTATCACCGCTCCATAATTTAGCTTTTGCATGCTCCCCTAACGCAACAAATTCAGTATCATCAATATCTATTTTTAGAGTTAGTGCCTCCGCCTTTAGATATACTTCTTTCGGTATAAGGCTCGCATTTATAAATCGTGTTCTACTTGTGATAAGCGCTATCGCCCTGTTTAAATCTTGATCTGTATAACCTGCTATTTTTTTAATTTTGCCTTTATGTTCTTCGATCTCGTTCAAAAGTTGTTGTGTCGAATAAAAATTGAATCTTGATTTCGGTTGTAGAAAGATCCTTGCTATTCGGCCGTCAGTATTAAGAATTCCACTAAAAGCTATATTGGTATCCACCACTAGCCTCATACCTTTAAAGAGCACTCTTGGTCTTGATCCATCGCCCAGCCTTAATCGTTTTTACGAGAGTGTTCACCTCCTTTTGAGTCGCTCTAGATTTCTTTGCGATTTCTTTAAATTCTAGCATGTCTGCAATGCTTTGCAAATCATCCAAATTTATAGAACTGGGTAGCCTAAATATCACTTCGTTTTTAGTTCTCTCAATGGTCATTATTCTTTTTTAATCTAAAGATACAAATACATTTAAAATAAAGTTGAGTTGTTAAATAATCCTAAGTGACTGGGTGCATTTAGCATCCTATCAAATTCTTCCTCCGAAATTATTTTTACTCCCAGTTTTTCTGCTTTTTCTAGTTTTGCCGGCCCCATGTTTTCGCCAGCTAGCAAATAATTTAATTTACCTGAAATGGAAGACAGCACCTTTCCACCATTCGCGATGATGACATCTTTTAATTGATCGCGCTCATATTTTTGAAATACACCTGAGATCACAAAAGTCTTGGCGTCAAGAATGTTGCTCAACTTTTCAGGTTCTTGCTGAGATGATTCCATTTGAAGCCCGGCATTCTTTAGTCGCTCAATTTCCTTTTTGTTTTCTTCATTGTTAAAAAAAGAAACCACGCTTTGGGCGATTTTCTCACCGACTTCAGGGGCTGCAAGTAATGCCTCATCGTTTGCTACCATCAATGCATCCATTGTTTTGAAATGCTTCGCTAATTTCTCTGCTACCGTTTTACCCACGTATCGAATACCGATCGCAAACAAAACCGATTCAAAAGGAACTTGCTTTGATTTTTCTATTCCTGATAAGAGATTATTGATGGATAAATCTTTGAAGCCATCCAGTTTAGCAAGATTTTCTTTTGTGAGATCATACAAATCGGCTGGTGTTTTTATGAGATTCAATTCAAAAAGTTGCCCGATCGTTTTTTCTCCCAGCGAATCAATGTCCATTGCTTTGCGCTGAATGAAGTGCTCTATCTTTCCTTTGATTTGTGGAGGGCAACCTTTATCGTTAGGGCAATAATGATTGGCTTCGCCTTCCACTCGCACCAACTCAGTTCCACATTCAGGGCAGTGGGTTATGTAATCTACAGGAATTGAATCGGCCGTGCGTTGCGAAAGATCAACGGAGGTTACTTTGGGAATAATTTCGCCACCTTTTTCCACGAAAACATAGTCGCCAACCCGAAGATCCAGTCGGCTGATTTCATTGGCGTTGTGCAGCGAAGCACGCTTCACGGTAGTACCTGCCAATTGGATTGGTTCAAGCTCCGCAACAGGTGTAATGGCACCAGTTCTTCCAACTTGGTAAACGATGTTGTTTAGGCGAGTGCTTAAACTTTGGGCTTTGTATTTAAACGCAATGGCCCATCGCGGAATCTTCGCTGTAAAGCCAAGTTGTTGTTGCTGTTCAAGGTTATTTACTTTGATCACCACGCCATCAGTATCTAAAGGCAATTGAGCGCGTTCATTTTCCCAGGAATCAATATACTCTTTTACCTCTTCTATGGTCTTACATTTTTTATAAGTAGGAGAAACATTAAAACCCCATGCCTCAAGTTTGGCAATAGACTGCTCGTGTGTATCGACACCTAAGTTTTCGCCTAATAGGTAGTATAAATAGCAATCCAATTTGCGCTTGGCCACCTCGCGTGAGTCTTGCATTTTTATGCTACCCGAGGCTGTGTTACGAGCGTTCGCGTAGGTTTCTTCGCGAATATCTTCACGCTCTTTATTCAATTTCGCGAAAGCAATTTTCGAAAGAAAAATTTCTCCACGGACTTCAAATTTAACGGGAATATCTTTTGCTGAAATACGAAGTGGAATGCTACGAATTGTTTTTACGTTGGCAGTTACATCATCGCCTCTTACACCATCGCCACGCGTAATTGCTTTGGTTAGAAAACCATTTTCATAGATAATGCTAATCGAAACACCGTCAAACTTCAACTCGCAAAAATACTCGAACGGGTCACCATCCAATCCTTTAGCAACACGCGCATCAAACTCTTTTAGTTCTTCAATTGAATACGTATTGCCGAGCGAAAGCATTGGATATTGATGCGCCACGTTTTCAAATTCTTTGGTGATTGTGCCCCCCACGCGCTGAGTGGGTGAGTCGGGAAATTTTAATTCAGGAAATTGTCTTTCTAATGTATTTAGTTGTTCAAGCAATTGATCAAATTCGTAATCGGAAATCTCAGGGTTGCTTTTTTGGTAATATAGATCGTTGTGATAGTTGACCTTATTAGTTAATTCGTTGATTTTTAGTTCGGCTTCTGACGCACTCATGTGTGATTAGGAATTGGTTGCCAAGTTAGGCAGTTGAAAGGATTAAGTAAATTGTTTGTTCGTAATTTCCGATGTATATTTCTAGCTATATTTTTGAGAAAATGAAATCAACGTCCCTTTTTATTGCCTTGGTGCTGTTTATCTGTTTTTCTTGTCAAAAAGCCGAAAAGGCAGATGAGCATTCAACTATAAATTCGCTTGCAGATTTAAAAGTATATGATGGGCTCGAGGTGACCTTATTTGCATCAGAACCTATGCTTACTAATCCCACCAACATTGATATTGATTCAAAAGGTAGGGTTTGGGTGTGCGAAGCTTATAACTATCGCAATCAATACAATTCAAAAAATCCGCAAAAAAAAGAGGGTGACCGTATCTTGATTCTTGAAGATACGGATGGTGATGGCAAGGCCGATAACTCGAAAGTATTTTATCAAGGCACCGATGTAAATGCGGCATTAGGAATTTCGGTATTGGGTAATAAAGTGATTGTTTCATGCAGCCCCAATGTGCTGGTGTTTACCGATGAGAATGGCGATGATGTGCCAGATAAAAAGGAGATCTTATTTAAAGGTATCCAAGGTGTTGATCATGATCACGGCATGCATGCCTTCATCTTCGGCCCTGATGGTAGATTGTATTTTAATATGGGTAACGAGGGACGATCGCTTGTGTCAGCGCGAGGTGATACGGTGATTGATATTCACGGTCATAAGGTCTCTACAAATGGAAAACCGTTCCGAGATGGATTAGTGCTTCGCAGTGAATTGGACGGCTCTCGAGTGGAGGTGCTGGCCAGCAATTTCAGAAACAATTATGAAGTTACCATTGATCCGTTTGGCACACTTTGGCAATCGGATAACGATGATGATGGCAACAAAGGCACTCGCATTAATTACGTTATGGAATATGGCAACTATGGCTTTAAAGATGAGATGACAGGCGCAAGTTGGGGTGCGCGTAGAACCAATATGGAAAAGGAAATCCCGTTAAGACATTGGCATTTGAACGACCCGGGCGTGGTGCCAAACTTGCTTCAAACCTATGCTGGCTCGCCTACCGGTATCACCATGTACGAAGGCACTTTGTTACCGGAAATTTTCAGAGGCCAACTGATTCACAGCGATGCGGGGCCAAATGTAGTGCGCTCGTACCCTGTAAAAAATGATGGAGCAGGTTATAAAGCAGAAATAGTTCCTGTTCTACAAGGCCAGAAAGATCAATGGTTTCGGCCGTCCGATGTGTGTGTGGCACCAGATGGTTCACTGTTTGTTGCCGATTGGTATGATCCAGGCGTAGGCGGGCATCAAGTGGGCGATCTTGAGCGAGGAAGAATTTATCGAGTAGCTCCACCCAAAACAGCCTATAAAGTTGATCCCATAGATATGACAATTCCAGAAGGAGCGGTGAGTGGTTTGTTAAGTGCCAATGCGGCCACGCGGTATTTAGCTTGGACGGCAACCTCTACTTTTGGAGCGAAAGCCGAATCGGCTTTGCAAAAAGTTTGGAACTCATCTACTGAAAGACATAGGGCACGAGCACTTTGGCTGCTGGCGCGTTTGCCGAAAGGAGATGAATACATAACTCAAGCGTTAAGCGATCAGGATGCTAATATCAAAATTACAGGTATTCGCGTGGCAAGGCAATTGGGCAGAGATGTTATGCCCATTGCAACGAGGCTAATAAACGATTCTTCTCCGCAGGTAAGACGTGAAGTGATGCTCGCTTTGCGCGGAAATAAAACACAAGACGCGGCTGCGTTATGGACTCAGCTTGCCTTACAATATGATGGGAAAGACCGCTGGTATTTAGAAGCGCTCGGAATTAGCGCTCAAGGCAATGAAGATTCTTTTTTTGCGGCATGGAAGGACAAAGTTGGAAAAGATTGGGCCACGCCAGCCAACAGTGATATTGTTTGGCGTAGCCGTAGCAAAGCGGCTATGCCGTTGCTGGCTGAATTGATCAAGTCTTCAACAGAACAAGAGATGTTGCGCTATTATCGTGCGTTTGATTTTCAGACAGACCCTTCTAAGCAGCAAGTGCTTGCACAGCTGGTTCAACAAACTCAAGGTGACAAAGTGCTTTTTGCACTCAAGCACATGAATGCCTCCCAACTAAAAATGACTCCAGCTATTACGGTGGCGTTAAATAAAGTGCTCGATCAGCAAAAAGGAAAATTGGAATATGTCGAACTAGTATCCTCTTTTAAGCTGTACAATAAATCAACTGATTTGTTGGCACTTGGCTTGTCTAATCCGGATAGCACACTTGGAAAGGAAGCGATCAAAGTACTGCTCGATTGGAAACGTACTGATCTTTTTGAAAAAGTACTAAAAGGCGATGATAAGGCCGCGCAGCAAGCACTCGTAAAAGCGTTGCAGCCCATGATGTGGAGCGCTAAGACAATTGCCTTGATGGAAGCTATTATGATGGATACTACCAACGATATTGATTTACGCAAGCTAGCGGTAAGAAACTTTGGTGGGCCTTGGGAGTCAGAAAATAGGTTACTTGATTTGGCAAAAGAAGGAAAAATTCCGGAAGAACTTTTTCTTGCCGCAGGTGGTGTTTTTCAAAGCGCCTGGCGTTCAACGCTGCGCGATGAAGGCGCTAAGTACATTAAAATTCCTGGAAGCAAAGAAGGCAAACAGTTGCCGAGTATTTCGGTGTTGACTGATAAGACCGGAGATGCCGTAAAAGGAAAAGTAGTTTTTGCATCACTTTGTAGCAATTGCCACCAGGTGAATGGCGAAGGTGTTAACTTTGGCCCTGCACTCAGTGAGATTGGTTCTAAGCTGCCTAAGGATGCACTTTATTCTTCGATTTTATATCCAGACCAAGGGATCAGTTTCGGGTTTGAAGGTTATCGTATCAAATTGAAAGATGGTTCATCAGCATTTGGCAGAATAGTCTCCGAGACGGAAGATCAAATCGTGGTTCAATACATGAGCAATAAGCAGATTATTGCGAAAGCAGACATTACTTCGCGACTCAAACTTGAAAATTCCATAATGCCATCCAACCTTCATTCTTCTATGAGTGAACAGGAAATTATAGATTTAGTAGAATATTTGAGTGGGTTGAAAAGTAAGATTGCGAGTAATTAGCGAACTAATGCGAATTAATTAAATTCAAAATGTGGCATGCAGCAATGCCGGCAGTTTCGGTGCGAAGCCTGGTTGAACCTAGACTTATCTTTTTGAATTTGTTTTCTATCGCTAAATCTAATTCAGCCTTTGAGAAATCTCCTTCGGGGCCAATCAGGATAACGTAATTACTTTTTTTCTTTGCAAGGTTCTTTAAATGGTGCGGATTTTCTTCATCCACAAAACCAATAAATCGTTCTTCTTCCTTTACTGTCTTTACAAATTGCTTGTATGGAATCAGCTCATTAATCATCGGCAGGTGGTATTGTCCTGATTGCTTCATAGCACTGATTGCTTTTTTTTCAATTCTATCTAAATTGATTGTTTTACGCTCGGAGTTATCGCACAAAACAAAACTGATTTGTTGAATTCCTAACTCCATCACTTTCTCTGCAAACCACTCTATTCGATCTGCATTTTTTGTGGGTGCAATAGCAATATGAATGTAATAATTTGGTGGAGGAAAGTATGTTTTGTCAACAATCTTAAAAGAAGAATTTTTCGTTTTGGTTAGCGTTAATTGAGCTTCGTACAAAAAACCTTTTCCATCGGTTAGGTGAATCGTGTCTCCAATTGAAAGTCTCAATACGCGTTGAACGTGCTTCGATTCTGCTTCATCAAATTGATTGATGCCATCTGCAATATTCGCTTGGTAAAAGAGGTGCATGAATTGTGTAAGAGGTCTCTTCTAATAAGATTTAGGTAAATTGTAAGGATCTATTACCTTTAGCTCAAAGATGTTTTTAAAATCTGCTGAGTTTCCGCTTATTAACGTTAAATTATATACCAACGCAGTGGCCGCGATAATTGCATCAGGCAATTTTGTTTTGTGTAATTTTCTTATTGAAACAGTTGTGGCTACGATAGAGTTGTCAATTGAATTGTACACTCTGGAAATCCTCACAAAATCTTCTAGTGCACTTTTCTCCTTTTCCGTTATTTTGCTACTCGCAAAAAGTTCAATACTAGTAATTACCGAAATGGAAGGTTCAATGCCCTCTAATAAATCTTTAGCATTTTGCGTAAGCCTAGAATTGCAAAAGTCAATAACAACATTTGTGTCTAGCAAATACATGGCTTTTAAAATTGTTTGCTCAATCGATCTTCCCAGCTTGCCCGGCTTTTCTCAGTTTTCTCTCGCAAATCATTAGCTGTAGTATCTCCTAGCACCCCCCAAAAATTCGCCATTGTTTTTTTAGTAACAGCGGGTTTCACGTCAGCGATTTCATCTAGTGAGTAGATCAATATTTCTATCTGTTTACCAATGTAGTTATTGGGAATGTCAACCGTATAGCTGCTTTCTTGTGGAGTGGCCAAGGTTTTGATCATGTTAAAAATATTAAATTTTCAATGTTTTTTTATAAGTCCTTTATGCTAAGTTAACGAAAAAGATATTAAAGCAATTGGTAAACAACTGCATTTGAATTGTTATCCGCCAACGTCTTTCAATCACAGAACGCACAAAGGCACACGGAGGATCATTTATATTGCTGATAAAGATTTTTCATTAACGCCACATACTCCTCCATGGCTGTATCTTTTGTCTTCCCTTTTTTGGAATTCCACGCATCGTGCTTTGCAATGGCTTTAAAATCAAAGCCTCCAGGTCTTGGCTCGTTTACATCGCCTTCAGTAGCTTGTTTGAATAATGCATAAAGGTCAAGCAATTCTTCGTTCGAAGGTCTCTTGGTAAGTTCCTTTGATTGCGCAACCGCAGTGTTAAAATCTTCTAATAGTGCCATAGGAAGTAAAAAGCCCCTCGCATGGCGAAGGGCTTGGTTAAGGTTTTATCGTTTTGTGAGTGGGATATATTCTCTTTCTTTTTGTCCGGTATAAACTTGGCGGGGACGGCCAATCGGTTCTTTGTTTTCACGAAGTTCCTTCCATTGCGCAATCCATCCTGGTAAACGACCAATTGCAAACATAACCGTAAACATATCCACAGGTATGCCTAAGGCGCGGTAGATAATACCAGAGTAAAAGTCAACGTTTGGATATAATTTTCTTTCGATGAAATAAGGATCGCGCAACGCAATTTCTTCGAGTTTCATGGCGATGTCAAGCACCGGATCATGAACGCCCAGTTTGCCCAACACGTCATCCGCGGCTTTCTTAATGATTTTAGCGCGTGGGTCGAAGTTTTTATACATTCTATGGCCAAAGCCCATTAACCGGAAGCCGCTGTTTTTGTCTTTTGCTTTGTTGATCCATTTTTCTACATCACCACCATCTTGCTTTATTGCTTCCAACATGGTGATTACTTCTTGATTGGCTCCACCATGCAACGGCCCCCATAATGCATTAATACCAGCCGCTATGGAAGAATAGATGCTTGCTTTTGACGAACCAACTATTCTTACTGTTGATGTTGAACAGTTTTGCTCGTGGTCGGCATGAAGAATCAGTAATTTGTCCAAGGCATCCGCCACCACGGGGTCTACTTCATAATTTTCTGCAGGCAAGCCAAACATCATTTTAAGAAAGCGCGCAGAATAGTTAAGCGAATTGTCAGGATAGTTTACAGGATGACCGACTGCATTCTTGTGCGCCCAAGCTGCGAAAGTTGGCATTTTAGCTAATGAGCGAACAATGCTAAGGTAAACCCCTTCAGCCGAACGATTTGGATCTAATGATTCCGGGTAGAATGCGGTTTGAGCACAGAACAGAGAAGCCAGCACGCCCATAGGATGGGAAGACGAAGGGAAACCATCCAAAATTTTCTTTACGTCTTCGTGAACCATGGTATGGTTCTTTATGTCGCTGGTGAATTTTTCCAAATGGTCGGTTTGCGGAAGTTCTCCGAAGATCAATAGATAAGCGACTTCCAAGAAGGTTGACTTTTCGGCCAACTCCTCAATGCTATACCCCCGATACCTTAGAATTCCGAGATCGCCATCCAAAAATGTAATGGCACTTTTGGTTGCCCCGGTGTTTTTGTAACCGAAGTCAAGCGTTATTGCTCCCGTCTTATCGCGCAGATCGCTGATGTCAATCGCAATTTCGTTTTCAGTACCTTCAACAATCGGGAATGTATATGACTTGCCGTCAATAATTAATTCTGCTGTTCTTGCCATAGTTGTTTAAGCTTAAGTTCTAAATATACTTGCTCAAATATTCAGATAAAAATAGTCTTTCGCGATTTGTAAAAAAAAGACAATTTAATTTTTCGTGAAGGCGTCTGACACCTCGCAGGTGTCTTGACACCTGTACTTGAATTTTAATTATTGCCCAAGATCATCGGCAGTCCGTCTTTGCCAGAACCAATAATCACCACTTTCGAATTGGGAGATTTAGAAAGCTCTAAAGTGGCTTCGATGCCTCTCATTTTCAACAGCTTATCGGAAAGACTATTATTAATAATGTTGTTTGCTCTCGATTCGCCTTCCGCAGCAATGCGCTTGCGTTCTGCCTCGCTCTTTTCTTTGTCCAACCGATATTGGTAGGCGAGCGACTCCTGCTCTTGTTGCAACTTGTTTTCGATCGCTCCTTTTATTTGCTCAGGTAAAACAATCGAGCGAATAAGCACTGCCGTTGCTTTTACATTGTTGGCAATTAGAATCTTTTCACTTTCGGTGGTGATAGCATTTTCTACTTCCGCGCGTTTGGTAGAGTAAATTTCTTCCGCTGTAAAGCGACCCATTACTTGCCTTACTGTTGACCTTACCTCTGGTATTACCAGCACGGTCACATAACTTTTAGTAAATTTTTCATGGATGTAGCCAATTTTTTCGGGGATTGGGAAGAAACGGACGGTGACATCCACGTGGATAGAAAGTCCGCTTTTGTCTAGAACGTCCATGTTTTCGTCCGAAGAAACCTCGTTTACTGTATATACATAAATATCGTTCCAGGGAGCTTTCATATGGAAACCGGGCTCAATAACCTGGTCTTTGGCCAATCCTTTCCCGAAAGGGTAAAACACGATGGCACGCTCTGACGCTTGAATAGTATAAAATAAGCTGGAAGAAACTGCAAGCAGTACAAAAAAGGCAATTACACCTAAAATGATGATAGGAAGTCGTTTGTTGTTCATTGTGTATATGGTTTTAGCCAACAAGTTAAGCAATATGATTTTTACGAATTGAAATAAGATTTCGGCTGTTTTAAAACTTTTTCAATAAATAATGTATTTTTAATAAACACTGTTTAGTTAATTTGCGTTACAATTCACAATATGACCGTAAAACAGCGAAGAGAGCGTGAAAAAGAGGAAATGAGAACACTCATTTTGGATTCTGCCCATAAGCTTTTTATCGACAAAGGCTTCGATGAGGTAAGTATTCGCAACATTGCCGAAGCCATTGAGTACAGCCCGGCTACCATTTATTTGTACTTTAAAGACAAGAACGAGATTTTCCATGCCCTGCATCAAGAAGCGTTTCGTTTTTATAACCAATTTAACATTGAACTGCCAGCTATCACGGATCCATTTGACAGGCTTGTGAAAATGGGGGAGAAGTATTTTGAATTCATGACCCTCCACCCGAAGTATTATAATATCATGTTTTTAATGGAGGCACCCATGCAGAATAAGGAATGCATTGACGAATGGGAAGAAGGCGCAAAAGCTCATTCCTTTTTTGAGCAAACCGTTTTGGAATGTATGGAAAAAGGATACCTCGCAGCAGACGACCACCGTGTAGTAGCATTAACCATTTGGAGCTACATGCATGGAATATGCTCGCTGATCATCCGAAACAGAATGAAGATGTACCCTGAAGAGATACGCGAGCAAATCCAAAAACAATCATTCGAACTATTCATGAATAAAATCCGGAAACGATAAAAAAATTTACCTCCACACTAAACACTGTTTATTCTTTTAACGATGACATGTATAACCCAAAAATAAAAATTACTCGATGAACAATTTTAAAACAATCCATTTAATTGCCTTACTCGCGGCTGGGTTTATGTCAGCGCGAGCCCAGAGCCCTGTGCTTCAGGGCTATATTGACGAAGGCTTAAAAAATAATCTACAGCTTAAGCAAGAAGTGCTGGCATATGAAAGAAGCCTTGAGGATCTAAAAATTGCGCACGCCCTTTTTATGCCCAGCGTTACGGCAAGTTCTTCCTACACATTTGCCAAAGGTGGAAGGAAAATCAATTTTCCGGTGGGAGATCTATTAAATCCAGCCTACGCTACCTTAAATCAACTTACGGCCAGCCAATCGTTTCCGCAGATCAGCAATGTGAACGAGCAATTCCTACCAAACGATTTTCACGATACAAAAGTGAGAGTTATTCAGCCACTTTTTAACTCCGATATCTATTACAATTACAAAGCACAAAAGGAATTAATCTCCGTAAAACAGGCGCAGCGCAAAGCGTATGAGAATGAGTTAAAGTTCTCTATTACATCTGCCTATTATCAATTTCTTGAAAGTGAGCAAGCGGTGAAAATTTTCGAGAAGACATCCGTTGTGCTTAATGAGTTATATAAAGTAAATCAAGCCTTGGTAAAAAATAATAAGGCAACGGCCGATGTGGTAAGCAGTGCTTCGGTTGAACTAAGCAAGGTAGATAAAGAGCTTGCAAACGCTGCACGAAACTACCATTCTATAAAAGCATACTTTAATTTTTTGTTGAATCGCGAGGTAGATGCCGAAATACAAATTGATAGCACACTTGCTGCCACTTCGTTGAGAAAATACGAGCTAAACGATTTAACAAGTCAAGCCATCGCTAACAGGCAAGAGATACTTCAAGCCAAAGGCGGAATGACCGCAACAGAGTATTTGGTTAGCCTCTCAAAATCTAACTCAGCATTACCGAACCTTTCCGTGGCGGGCGACTTGGGTGCGCAAGGTTTTCAGTATAAATTTAACTCCGACCAACGCTACTGGCTAGTACAATTTAATTTGACGTGGGATATTTTTACGGGCGGAAAGAAACAAGCTAAAACACAACAAGCTAAAATTGATTATCAACTGGCGGATAATCGGTACCAGCAACTTAAACGACAGATCGAACTTCAGGTAATTCAAGCGTATTACGATTTAGAGTCAGCGCAAAAATCATATGAAGCCTCGCTCAATACAGTGAAGAATGCAGAGCGTTCGTTCAAAATAATCCACGCAAAGTATAGCGAAGGACAAGCCATTTTACTGGAGTTTCTTCAGGCTCAAAATAATGTTACAAATTCACAACTCACTTTATCAATTAGCAAATTTGAATTGCTTCGCAAAGAAGCCGAACTACAAAAAAACATTGCCACATTATAAATCAAATCAAGTATGAATAAACTAATTTTACCAACCTTGCTATTGTTTGCAACTTCACTTTTTCTAGCGTCCTGTAAGAAAGAAAATAAAGCGAATGAAGTAATGCAACAAGATGACGCAGCAATTGCTGTAACGCTTGATTCTGTAAAAAGAGGAGAATACGCCCTTCCGATTACCAGTTCTGGTTTAATAACAACATCCACAGAAGCTAAGTTGTCTTTTAAAGTGGGTGGTATTATTTCAAAGATATTTGTGGAAGAAGGTCAGTCTGTTGTGAAGGGTCAAGTACTGGCATCACTTGATTTGACAGAGATAAATGCGCAGGTAATTCAAGCGAAAAACAATTTGGATAAAACGAAGCGCGATCTCGATCGTGCAAAGCGTTTGCAAGCAGATTCTGCCGCCACGCTGGAGCAGGTTCAAAATGCAACTACAGCGTATGACGTAGCAAAAGAATCCTACACCATTGCAACTTTTGCCCGCCAATATTCCGAGATCCGAGCCACAGCCAACGGAAAAGTGTTAAAGAAATTTGTCAATGAAGGTGAATTGATTACGCCCGGTTCTCCGGCATTGTTAATTAACGCAGCGGCCCAGAATGATTGGATCGTAAAAACGGGCCTGGCCGATGTGGATTGGGTTCGGATTAAAAAGGGTGATAAAGCAATACTTACAACCGATGCCTATCCAGGACTTGAGTTTGAAGGTACGATAAGTTTGGTAGGTGAAGGTGCCGACTTAATGAACGGGCTTTACCTCACTGAAGTTAAAATAAAAACAGACGGACGGAAATTCGCGTCTGGCCTTTTTGCAAACGTGAAAATGTATCCAACCCAGAAACAAAAATTAGCAAGCGTACCCGTGGAAGCGTTAATTGAAGGGCAGGGAAAGAAGGCTTTCGTCTTTATTGTGAACCAAGATGGTAGAACCGTAAAAAAGCAGCAAGTAACGGTTGCTTATCTCGAAAATAATCTGGCGTTTGTCTCCTCAGGCTTGGATGACATTGCCGAAGTTGTTACCGGTGGCTCGGCTTTTCTTACTGAATTTTCTACCGTAAAAATTGCCCGCTAATATGAAGATCGCAGAATTCTCAGTTAAGAATTATCAGTTTACACTGATCATTTTTGTATTGCTTTTAGCACTCGGATTGAATTCTTTATTCAACATGCCCAGAGGCGAAGACCCGGAAACCATTTCTCCCTCGTTTGTGATTGTGGTGGTTTATCCTGGAACTAGTCCTTCTGATATGGAGAAGCTGGTGGTGGATCCTATGGAGAAAAAAATCAACGAGTTGGATGACTTGAAAAAAGTAGTTACCGACATCAACGATGGATTGGCAGTTATTCGTGTAGACTATAAACACGAGTCGAGCGTGGATGATAAGTACCAAGAAATTGTGCGCGAGGTAAATGCACTTAGATTAATATTACCCTCCGATATTTTTTCCATCGACATCAAGAAATTTTCTTCCACAGACGTGAATATTTTTCAGTTGGCCTTGATTTCGGAAACTGCTTCTTACAAAGAATTGCAATATCAAGCGGAAAAGTTGGAGGATAATCTGGAAAAAATAAAGGGTTTAAAGAAGATAGAAACTTATGGCTATCCAGAACAGAATGTCCGCGTTTCCTTGAACATCGAAAAGATGGCTCAAAACCACATACCCGTAAACTATGTATTGGGTGCCTTGCAAAGTGAAAATGTGAATATTCCTGGTGGAAGTATTACAATGAACTCACGAAGTTTTAACGTGAAAACAAGCGGGGATTATAAAGGGGTTGATGAAATCAAAAATACGATTGTGTATTCATCAGCAGGTAAGATTGTCTACCTCAAAGACATTGCCCAAGTAGACGAAGGCTATCAAGAAGAGACTCACCTTACCCGATTAAATGGAAATCGCGCTGTGTTGATAACAGCAAGTCAAAAAGATAAACAAAATATTTTCAACGTAAGTGAGCAGGTGTATCCACTGCTTGATAAATTTGAAAAGGAGTTACCAAACAACATGAAGTTGGTGAGGAATTTTGATCAATCGAAAAGTGTCTCTAAACGGCTGTCGCGATTTTCAAAAGACTTTGCCATCGCTATTCTGCTGGTGTCAATTACATTGTTGCCGTTGGGCTTTAGATCGGCAATAGTGGTTATGATTTCTATACCACTTTCTATTTTCACGGGATTATTTATGCTTGATTTCTTGGGTTATACTATTAACCAGCTAAGTATTGTAGGGCTTATCGTTGCATTGGGAATTTTGGTGGACGATTCGATCGTGGTAATTGAAAACATTGAGCGCTACTTGCGTGCTGGAAAAACAAAACGGGATGCGGCTATTGAGGCTACCAAGCAAATTGGGTTGGCAGTTGTAGGTTGTACGGTTACACTAATTCTGGCTTTCTTGCCGCTTTTGTTTTTACCGGAAACCGCTGGTGATTTCATCAGGAGCCTGCCGATGGCCGTAATTACAACGGTGATTGCCTCACTATTTGTGTCGCTGACTATTGTTCCATTTTTAGCAAGCAGAATTCTAAAAAACCATCAAGCTTCTGAAGGCAACATCTTTATGCGAGCGCTTAAGAAGGGAATTCATGGCTCTTACTCTGTATTCCTGCATCGTGCGTTAGCACACCCTGTAATCACACTAGTAATAGCCTTATCGCTCTTTGCAGGGAGTTTGGCATTGTTTCCGTTAGTCGGGTTTAGCCTTTTTCCAAAATCGGAGAAACCACAGTTTTTGATTAACGTAGAAATGCCAAACGGAACTACTATCTACGAAACCAACAAAGCCGCTCGCTATGTAGATAGTATTTTAAACAAAGAAAAAGACGTAAAGTATTTCACCACCAATGTTGGCAAGGGTAATCCAAGGATTTATTACAATGTGATTCAGCGCAATGAGTCAACCAACTTTGCTCAGTTCTTTGTTCAGCTAAATGATGTGAGTCCGGAAAAGAAAACAAAGCTTATTGATGCGATGCGTGCTCAGTTTGGGTTCTACCCGAATGCCAAAATTGAAGTGAAAGATTTTGAGCAGGGACCACCTTTGGAAGCACCAGTGGCGATCAGAATCTTTGGTGACAACCTGGATACGTTGAGAACTCTCTCCTTACAACTAGAGCAGATTATAAAGAAGACCGAAGGAACAATTTATGTTAATAATCCGTTGGCGAATTTGAAAACTGACCTTCATGTGAAGATCAATAAAGAAAAGGCTGGATTGTTGGGCGTACAAATCAGTGATATTGATAAAACCGTCAGATTGGGTATTGCCGGTTTAAATGTGGGCACCTTTTCGCCCGCGCAAGGAGAGGACGAGATCAACATTAACGTTACACTTCCCAAAGGCAAATTTGCAACCTATGATGTGTTCAATAACTTATATGTGAATTCGGCCACAGGCAACGCAATTCCACTTAAGCAATTGGCAACAATTGAATTTGAAACTTCGCCCAACCTGATCAGGCATTATGATAAAATACGCTTCGCCACGGTAACTGCGTTTGTGAAGAGCGGTTATTTATATGAAAAAATTAACAATGATGTTGTTAAAAAACTGAGTGAATTTAAGTTTCCTAACGGCTACTACTTCGTGGCCGCTGGTGAAGTGGAAAATAAACAAGAATCATTTGGTGGCATAAGCACGGTAATACTTATTACGGTGTTTGGTTTCATTGCTGTTTTAGTATTGGAATTTGGCACGTTTAAAAGCACGTTGATTGTGCTCTCGGTAATACCGTTGGGTGTGATTGGTGCGGTAACAATGCTCTACCTTACGGGGAATCCGCTCTCTTTTGTGGCTGTCATTGGCTTGATTGCCTTGGTTGGAATTGAAGTGAAGAACTCGATCTTGCTGGTGGATTTTACAAATCAGCTGCGCGAACGAGGCGTACCATTGGAGGAGGCCATCGAACGAGCTGGTGAAATTCGGTTTGTTCCAATTGTTTTGACATCGTTAACAGCAATTGGTGGACTGATGCCCTTGGCCATAGAAGGTAATCCACTATACTCCCCACTTGCACTGGTGTTGATTGGGGGATTGATCAGTTCTACGTTGCTTTCGCGACTGGTGACTCCAGTAATGTACAAGCTTTTACCGCCCAGGGTTGAAGTCATAGGGCCTCAAGAAGGTGACATTCCTTTAGAGTAGATAGAATTTGAAAGCCGTTGAAAAGCCCTGGTGCGTACCGGGGCTTTTTGTTTCAACATATTGCCACAAAAGATTTAAATTTTTCAATCGTTTGAAATCCTAACTTCCAGTGTGTAATTTTATCTTTTAAATTTTGATCGATATGAGAAAGAACATTCTTGCACTCACACTTTTGTCAATACTCACGCTGAGTCATTGCAGTAAAAATGAAGAGGTTGTGATACCACAAGTTTCAATATTTGGCACTAGTAAAAGCCGCTCAACATCTTCGAATGTTGTAATGTCATTTAATATCTCTTTGAATAAGGCTGTGTCGCAAGAGGTATCGGTTAACTATTCAACCAGCCCTGGCACGGCACTTGCCGATAAGGATTACATTACCAAATCAGGGACGTTGGTTATTCCTGCGGGAACTCAGACCGCCTCGCTGGACATTACTATCACCAGTGGGAACGAACGGAAAGACGATCAAACATTTGACCTAATTTTTGATAGTCCAAAAAATTGCACGTTAGAGAATACAAAGGCAGTCGGTAAGATTTTGAATGACTCTGGTGTGATTTTTAACATCGATAATAAAGGTTATACCACTCCCACGGAATATCCGGGATACACGCTGAAATGGAGCGATGAATTTTCAGGGACTGCAGTAAACACTAGTGATTGGACGTTCGAAAAGGGCAACAATAATGGTTGGGGCAATAATGAATTAGAGAATTATACCGATCGCTCTCAAAACGTTTTTGTCTCCAATGGTAACTTAGTTATTGAAGCTCGGCAAGAGACGCTGAGTGGTTTCAATTACACATCAACACGAATGATTACCAAAGGAAAAAGAAGCTTTACGTACGGTAGAATTGATATTCGTGCTAAGGTTCCTAAAGGCAAAGGAATCTGGCCAGCGTTGTGGATGTTGGGTTCTAATATTGATCAAAAGAGTTGGCCGGCTTGCGGTGAAATTGACATTATGGAGTTAATTGGTCAAGAACCGAACAAGGTTCATGGAACAATCCATTATGGCACAAGTGCTCCGTCTCGTAATAGAACTGGAAGCTATGTACTGAACTCCGGGTCTTTTGACCAGGAATTTCATGTGTATAGCCTTATTTGGGATAAGGACAATTTGAAAATATTAGTGGATGATATTAACTATTTCTCTGCTAAGAGTTCAGACATTTCTTCGCCTTATCCATTTGACCTTCCGTTCTTTTTTATCTTTAATATAGCGGTGGGTGGTAATTGGCCGGGTAGCCCAGATAACACAACCGTATTCCCGCAGCGCATGGTGGTGGACTATGTGCGCGTTTTTCAATAAACTGAGTTTAGTGAGGCAATTCTAAAATTGCTTAACAAAAGCGTAATTTTTCTTTTTGTATGTTTACAGAAAGGCAATCTCCTATTATAGAAAATCATGAAACGATTTATCTGCTGTCAAACTACGGCTAGCATTTTTTTTGTTTTCATTTCATTTATCTCGTTGCCCTCATTCCCACAGGTTCGAAACGTGATTCCAAGTGACATCCGAAAGACCGACCTTCAGGAGGTGATAAAAAATGCTTTTAAGAAAGACAACAAAGAGGAAAAGAAGGATAAGTTGGAAAATTTAAAACAGGCTCATAAGAAAGTCTATGTTTCTTTTGTGCCTGTTTCTAGTCAACGAAGGGGCGGCAAGAAATCATTCGTATCTTCGGTGAATTCTGCATTTTATCTGGGTAAATCCGATTCAACGTACCTATCGAATATTTCACTAGAACCTTCTACCAATTTTAGTAATAAGTATGGAATTGGATATCGCTTTAATTTATGGACTAAGAATAACATGTGGAATATTCCGGGTGATGTTAACATTACTAATTTGGACCAATTTACCTGGGGTCTTGGAGGAAAAACAACTGTTGCTGATAAATACCAAATCGCGTTAAAATATGTTCGCTTATATGGCAACTTAAATAGGGACTGGCGCGGTACAGGAGTTTTTTTCTATGGCCTAGGTTTTCGCTACGATCGGATTTATAATCAAGTAGCCAGGCCGCAACTTACCGATGAAGTGAGTTCATTTGAGAAATATGGTGTAGGAATAAACGAAAGCCTGCATTCAACTGGAATGACCTTCAACATACTGTATGATACCAGAAGGAATTCACTTAATCCTAAAAAGGGGATTTATGTATCAACGGTTTTTCGTATCAATCCTACCATGTTTGGTAATGAACTGGTCTGGTCGGCTCTCGCTATCGACATGCGAAGATATATTCCGCTCACTTCTTTGCATTCTAAAAGGAGGATACTTGCAGTTTGGGCTTTTTACTGGCGAACTATGGGCAATGTACCTTACTTATTGCTACCAGCAACTTCCACAGATTTTTTCGGACAAGCAGGCCGAGGTTGGGCTTTTGCCAGATTTAGGGGTAAGGAAATGTTTCATGCAGAAGCCGAATACCGTTTCGATATTTCGAAAAATGGCCTGCTGGGGGGCGTGGTTTTTTGCAATGCCCAGTCTTTCACAGAACCAGATTCACATAAATTTGAAAAACTACTACCAGTAGGCGGCACTGGAGTTCGTATCAAAATCAATAAGAAATCGAATACCAATTTCGGCTTAGACTTTTCGTATAGTTTAGATGGGTTTGGAATATCTGCTTTGCTGGGTGAGGCTTTTTAAAGCAAGAATGGCAACCAAATAATAAACACGTCTAAAATAATGGACTGTAACGGATATATAATCTATCTTTCTTTTTTTGGATAAATTGTTATCCTTTGTTGATACAAAATGATCATGACGAAACTAACTTTATCTTTCTTACTTGCCGTAATGCTGTTTTCTTCGGCAGCCTCGTGTCAGCAGTACTTTCCCTCATCGGATTGGCAATCAAAAAAGCCGGAAGAGGTGGGGCTTAACAAAGTGTGGCTAGATAGTGCGGTGAACGTTGCCCTGCATAATGAGAATTCAGTTGATCGAGACTTGAGAATAGCGATTCTTAAATCATATGCCAACGAACCTGATTTTAAAATTCTAGGTAACACAAAACCCAGAGGCGGGCCGGCAGGAGTAATAATTAAGGGCGGGTACATTATTGCCCAGTGGGGCGATGTGAACAGGGTGGATATGACTTTTAGTGCTACCAAAAGCGTGTTGTCAACGGTGGCAGGGTTAGCTCTTGATCAGGGATTGATTAGAAATGTGACGGATAAAGTCAATAGTTATGTTTGGGATGGTAATTTTTCTGGTGAACATAATTCGAAAATTACTTGGGAACATTTGCTGAACCAATCCAGCGACTGGTCGGGCAGCCAGTTTGGACTTCATGACTGGGCCGATCGCCCACCAAAAGAAGGTGATATCGATGATTGGAAAAAAAGAAAATTGCTAGAGCCTGGAACCGTGTATGAATACAACGATGTGCGCGTGAATTTACTGGCTTACTCGTTGCTTCAAGTTTGGCGCAGACCTTTACCAGCAATCCTAAAAGAGAAAATTATGGATCCCATAAATGCATCTACCACCTGGCGCTGGTATGGATACAACAATTCTTTTGTTAATATGGATGGATTAATGGTTGAATCTGTGAGTGGCGGTGGCCATTTTGGTGGTGGCATGTTTATAAATACTCTGGACATGGCTCGGTTTGGGTTATTGTTTTTACGGAAAGGCAAATGGAAAAATCAACAGTTGATTTCGGAGAAATGGGTGAATGAATCCCATCAGCCTTCCACTCCCAATAAATCGTATGGATATCTTTGGTGGACTAACGCTGAGAACAAACTGGCAGGTGTGCCGACCAGCGTTTACTCGGCTCAAGGCTTTGGTGGGAATTATATTTTTGTTGATAACGAACATGATTTAGTAGTCGTCTCGCGTTGGCTTAACGACAAAAGAGCAGGTGAGTTTATGAGTTTGGTGATTAGGGCAGCGGAGAATAAGACGAAATGATAAAATGAATTACATATTACTTGGTGCAAGTTATGGGTTAAATTCCCCATCCCGCAAGGAACGAAGTGGCCTATCATTTTTTTCGGTAGTTCTGCTTTCGCTGATGGCTTTTGGCTGCACAAAGAAATCCGAAGACAAACCTATCGCTAACTTAAAGCCAGAAGACAATCGTTTTACGCCAGTGGTCATCACGCCAATCGGTTCACTCAATGAACCCATGGTGTTTGAAGTGTTGAGAGATGAGTCAGTGATCATTATTGAACGGCAAGGTGCTATAAAGAAATGGGATGCAGCCAACGCGGTTATGAAGTCAATAGGTAAGTTGGCTATTTTTAATGAAAGCGAACAAGGGTTGGTAGGGATGACACTTGATCCCAGCTTTGAAACCAATCATTGGATTTATTTGTACTATGCGCCCCTTGAAGCTACGGGCTTTGAGTTAACGAGGTGGACGCTCGAAAATGATACACTACTTCCGTCAACAAAAAAAGTATTACTGGAAGTGCCAAGCAACCGAACGAACACAAGCCACACGGGTGGGGGAATGACTTGGGATAAAGCAGGAAATCTGTATTTAACGATTGGTAACAATTCGAGCAATTCGCTCTATTCACAAACGGATGAGCGCGAAGGGAGGGAGAAATTTGATGATCAACGAGGGGCAGCGAACACAAACGATCTAAGAGGAAAAATTCTTCGCATCCATCCTGAACCAAATGGAACCTATACTGTCCCGAAAGGAAATCTTTTTCCTGTTGGAACAGAAAAGACGAGACCTGAAATATATGCCATGGGCAATCGCAACCCGTGGCGCATCAGCGTGGATAGCAAGACTGGCTTTGTGTATTGGGGAGAAGTTGGTCCAGATGCAGATAGTGATTCAGAGAAAGGCCCCATGGGTTACGATGAATTAAACCAAGCCCGTAAGCCCGGCTTTTTTGGCTGGCCGTACTTTATTGGTGAGAATCATGCCTACCCTATGTATGATTATGTTCATGACAAACTGGGGGCAAAGCAGGATTCTCTTCACCCGATCAATCACTCGGTCAATAATACCGGTCTTTCGGAATTGCCCGAAGCGCAGCCTGCATTTATCTCTTATCCCTATCGTCCTTCTGAAAAGTTTCCGTTGGTAGGTTCTAGTTCACGCTGCGCCATTGGTGGCCCAGTGTTTCACCTAGATGATTTTATAAATCCCGCAAGGCCATTCCCAAGCTACTATGAAGGTAAATGGCTAGCTGCCGATTTATCGCGCTTTTGGATTATGGCCATCAGTATGAATGAAAGCGGTGATTATGTTTCGATGGAGCGCTTTGTTCCTGACTATCATCCACGACAGCCGATAGATATAAAATTTGGACCAACAGGCGATCTGTATGTACTAGAGTATGGCGGTAACACTGCCAATAGCTCAGTTGAATCGCGATTAGTGAGGATAGAGTTCAATGCAGGAAACAGAAAACCAATTGTGAATGCCACCTCAGACAAGGTAGGTGCTAGTTTACCGTCTATCTTTCAGTTGAATGCAGAGGGTTCTAAGGATTTTGATGATGATCCGCTTTTGTATCAATGGGAAATAAAAAAGGAATCTATTAACGAAGTGGTTCAACAATTTAATACAGGTTCCATCACGCTGCAATTGAATAAAGCAGGCGTTTACTTCGCCACGCTAACAGTAACCGATGGTAAGGGCTTGGCGAATAGCAAATCATTGAAATTGATTGCCGGCAATGAGCCGCCCGCTGTTGCTATGAAAGTGGATGGAAATCAGTCTTTCTTTTTCCCTGAAGAAAAAATTAGCTATGCTGTCTCTGTCGATGACAAAGAAGATGGGAGCTTATCAAATGGGAAAATCAAAGTCAGCGAGGTTGCGATAAGTATTGATTATATATCCGAAGGGTTTGATTATGCCCAGGTGAATTACGGCCAGGTGCAGGCTTCTCAGTTTTCGGTGGCGTTGTCTTTAATGACTCAAAGCGACTGCAAAACGTGCCATCACCCCGAGGTTAAAGGGGTAGGGCCTGCCTTTAAAAAAATAGCCGAACGCTATTCAGCCGATGCCGGAGCTGTTGAAAAGTTAGCCGTTAAAATACGCAATGGAAGTTATGGTCAATGGGATATGGAAACCGCCATGCCTGCTCACCCAACCATTACACCTAACAATGCCCGCATTATCGCCAACTACATCTTGTCGATTGGTAAGATAATCGTTAAACCCTCTAAAGGCAGTTTTATCACTACAGTGCCGAAGGATGATGCGGGACACGGAACGTATGTTCTTCGTGCCGCTTACACAGACAAAGGCAATGGTGCAATTCCGTCCTTGGCAAACGAATCGATTGTTATGTTGAAGAGTGCTACAATGATTCCAGTAAATGCGGATGTTATCAAAGGAGCTATTCGTGATCAGTTAGACGAGTACACATTCTTAACAGCTCGACCGAATTCTTTTATTTCGTTTAAAGGAATTGATCTCACGAATGTTGTTCAAATTAAATTTCAGCCGAACTGGCATTTGTATGACATCTTTAAAGGTGGATCTATTGAAGTTCATTTGGATTCGCCTTCAGGCGAGCTGATAGGTAAAACAACGCTCTCTGACAAACAATTTAACACACGGTACAGGGGTTTATTCATTCCGCCACCCGGTGAGGTGTACAATGGTGTAAAGCCCGACATGAGCTTACCGCAATTAGATGCGTCCAAGTTCTTTGCACCTGGAGTCGATAAAAGTTTGTACACGTTGCCTTCGATTGCCACCATAAAAAAAACTACTGGATTTCACGATGTATATTTTGTTTTTAAGAATGATAAATTAAGACCTGAGGAATCGCTGTTTCCGTTGGCTTATATTGAGTTTATGAATACATTTAGAAATAAATTTTAAAAAAGGAATATGTCGATACTTCGAATGATATTTTGCGTTTTGTTATCAATTCCATTTTCGGTGGCAGCTAAAAAAAACTTTGTTGAAGGTTTCTTACTTCTTAAATCTGGTGACACACTAAAAGGCTTTTTAGACAGTCACTCACCGAAGAAAGAATTTCAATTGGTTAAGTTCAAGAAAACGCGCGATGGCGTTGTTGAGGAATTCAACTCAGGTCAACTAAAAAGCTACGGCATAAATGGTGGCAAGCAATTTGAGTCGGTATTGATAGGCTCCTCGGAAATTTTTTTTGAGGTTATGGTCAACGGTAGTCCAGGCTTGTTGTTTGACGGAGAGAAGTATTTTTTGAGAATGAACGACAAGATGATTTTACTTGATTATTATAAAAGGAAAGTAATCGTTGATAATCGGGCATTCATGTCTTCAGTTACACCTTACAAGGATACTTTGAGAAAAATATTTTCAAACTGTCCGTCACTTTCAAATCGAATTTCGAAACTCGAATACCGTGGAATATCATTAAACAAATTGGTTGTCGATTATAATAAATGTGTTGGGACTAAATTTAGTGAAAACAATAACAAGCCTTGGTTAAAGATTAATCATTCATATGCTGTTGGTTTAGCTTATTCTGATTTAAGTTTATTAACTGAAGACTTCCCAAATTTAGGAATCGGCAAAATGACAAAAAGTATTAGCCCTATACTGGGAATAATGCTAGAATTAGGATCGCCAAGGAGCAATAGTAATCTTAGATTTATTTCGGAATTTTTGCTTCATCATAACACGTATAAATGGGAATCTTCTTTTAAAAGTAGTTTGGCAAACTATAACTATTCCGCTAATTTAAGTGTAACAAGTTTAAAAATTCCGTTAGGATTAAAGTACTATTTTCTAACACAGTCGCAAGGCACTTATGTAAAAGTGGGATTCTTATCTGAACTCGTGTTAGGATCGTCTAGTGACGGAGTTAAAACCACCGAAATATCCTTTGACATTACTCCGAAATATGATGCACCCTATTCGCTAGCGTCTACCGCTCCGTTTAAAAGCAACATGCTCGGCTACTTTGCATCTTTCGGATTTGTTCAGAAAAAGTTCTTTTTCGAAGCAAGGTTTGATTCAACTAACGGCTATTTAGGTATAAAAAACCCGTCCTCGTCATCCATTTTTGCAGCTTCAATCTTAGGAGGCATACGTTTTTAATTTTCTTTAAAAGGTGTTTAGATTGAAAAAGTTGCTTTTAGTTTTGCTTATAACAAGTAGTCAATTGCTGGCACAGACTACAACGTTTACAAACTCCATTGACATGGAGTTCATTTTAATTCAACCGGGGAGTATGACTGTGGGGAAATTTCAACCCACAGCAAGTAAATACGGATTTATAGAAAAGTACATTAAGCCGGGTGATAAAGTAGATGTGCCCGTTTTTTCAGAACAAGAATACGAAAAGGCAAACGAACTTGCGAGGCAGGCTTGGACGAAAGGGTTTTTAGTAAAAGTTAACAAGCCATATTACATTGGGAAGTTTGAAGTTACCCAAGCTCAATGGAAAAAAGTAATGGGTAATAATCCCTCTTACTTTCAGGGATCAAAAGTAAAAGATAATGCCGATCAGCATCCGGTTGAAAGCGTGACTTGGAACGATGCGCTTGCGTTTGTTAAGAAATTGAATCAGATGGAAAAGGGTAAATACACCTACCGTTTGCCCACCGAGTTTGAATGGGAGTATGCCGCCAGGGCAGGGGCGGACGATGACATTTCATGGGATGCCGTTCAAGAAACTGCTCAGATTGCCGTGCTCACAACTGCGCCTGTTGGGCAGAAGAAACCCAATTCATGGGGCTTGCACGATATGTTGGGAAATGTATGGGAATGGACTGCCGATTTTTATAATGAAAAACTTTTCGCAGACTCCATACCTCCACGCGTTGGCAAGGAACATGTAATGAAAGGAGCGCCATTTTATGGCGATGTTAAAAACGCTACGTACATGACTCATGCTGGTGGGCCCGGAAGCAACTATGATATTGGATTTAGAATTGTAATAGAAGCGACTAAGTAACTTGTATGAACTTAAAGAAAAACATTTTGCTGTTATTGCTTATGAGCACGTTTTCACTACCGGCTCAAATTCCATCGGGCTTCACAAAGATATTTAATGGTAACGATTTGAAGGGATGGCATTTTAGCCGCAGCACCCATCAAGGAACAACTCCAAATTTTAATGTAAAAGATGGAGCAATTGTAGCGAGGCAAAACCCCTTTGGCCAGGGAGGCTTGTTAATGACTAACAAAAAATACAAAAATTTTGAATTGTATATAGAAGTAAAGATCGACTCCTTTGCCAACGGAGGAATTTTTCTTCGCTCCAATGAGGGTGGTGCAGCGTACCAAATTGAATTAGTATTGCCCGGGGGCACCGGAGATTTAATAGGCGAGAGAATACCTGTAAGTGTGCCTGCCCAAGCCACGAAACGCGAACAGGTTTGGAAAGCCAATGATTGGAATTCATTTCGTATTCGAATGACAGGAGCGGTGCCTCATCTCACGCTCTGGATTAATGGCGTGGAAATGTGGGATGTGCAGCAAACCAAGAATGATTTTTTAGCTGAAGAAACCGAGGGCATGATTGCGCTGCAATGCCATTGGACGGCCGTCTTTTCGCCCGCAGCCAGCAACGGTATGCCACTGAGCTCCTGGAAACCAAACGCCACCCATCGTTATAGAAACATCGCGATTAAGGTGTTGCGCTGAGTTACATCTTTGTTCGGATGTTCATTGAATAGACTCCAATTTGCATGTCAGCAAAGGCATTTTTTTGGAATACAATGATCCTTTGCTGGGTTACAAAGTTATTTTGTCTGACTTTGCTGCCAATACCAGATTTTCAAACTGCCAAGTAGCTTACACAGCATCTGCTTGATTTGAACTGAATCACTCAAAATCAATAACTTTTTGATCAATTAAATCGAGTTAAATGCACCCACTGAAACAGTTGCTTAGAAACCTTGATTTATTTATATTTCAGTACTAATCTGCATGTCAATGACTGATCAGCGTATGGCTAAAACCTTCAAAGCAAAGTATCTAAGTCCTATGATACCTTCCTACAATATTCCCGAAACAGTGCGATTTTTTATTGACGTCCTTGGTTTTAATGTGGGTCGCGATGACAAAACCTATGTTATTTTGTATAGAGAGCAATCAACTGTTCATATTTTAATGGCGGGAGATGATATTGGTGAGATGGAGTTTTACCTGGAAGTAGATGATATTGAAAGTGTTTGGAATGATATGCAGCACAAGTTGGCAGGCCTAAAGGTAAAAGAGCCTGTCGATCGCGACTATGGAATGCGCGAAGTGCATGTGGTGATTCCACAAACAAAAACACTCATGTTTATTGGGCAAGTAATTGTATCGCCTGGCAAGGTATGAAAAACGAACAAATACAAACGCTGCATCCCGTCCCAACCAAAACCAACAAGAAGATTGCGCTGGATAAATATAACACCATAAAAGAAAACCTACTCTTTATATTGGCAAAACAAGAGCTAACCCATACCGACTTAATGGAAATCCTTTACAAAAGAGTGAAAGCCACCTTTGAAGGAGGCGTGCAATGGTATGGCGAAACCGTTAAGCTAGATTTAGAAGCTAGAAATATACTTGAAAGAACAGCCACAAAACCTGTAAAATACAGGTTGAAGAAGTAATTGGATTAATTCTTCTAGCTAGTCAATTAATTGACTTTGTCGTTGGGGAAAGGTAGCGGTCTTCTGTACAGTCAAGAACCAGGGGAAGAATTCGGGACGCTTTCTTTCGAAAATAACTCACCAGCAATAATCCTTAACGTGTATTCAGACTATTAGGTGGAGGTCTCTAATCGCTGCACCAATGCCAGATCACACGACTTCCATCCATAACCAAAGCTTTGGCATTCGTGCAGCTAAGTGACAGTGGACTGGGCACCGTGTATAACATAAGCTTATTGCAAGCGGGCCGGATTATGCGTTATTGAAGTTTGCGGTTCTTTATTTATCTTTATCTCGTTGGACAGGGCGCTGGTTTTAATTGCCCGCCAGCAATAAGCTAACGGTTGGCTACATACTAAACAAATATGAAACGATTCATCAGTATATTCTGCTTCTCTAGAAGCTGGATTTTTCTTGTTTCTCGTAAAGACGCAGAGTCGTAAATCCAAGTGTCAGTTAACTTTCAGCCATCATACTTATTAAGTTATCCTACTTTTCCGGAAGATGGATACTTTTTTCCCGCGAAGGCGCAAAGGAAAAAATACTAGTTTCTATGCTTTGGATATGATTGATCAGGATGATTGGAAGTCATTTTGGTGGATGTTTTTAAAAAAACGTCCGATTTTTACCAGCAGCATGATTTTGGATAAAGGTATTTTTGTTGATAACCTTTAACCACATTGATTATGGAACGGAGAAAATTTATTGTCACTTCAGCAGCGCTTGCTGCCTTTGGGTCCGACCTGATGGCATTCCCTTTTGAAAATAAAGAAGAAAAAAATGGCTTCTTGGTCAAATCCGGTGAGGCGAGACACGGTAAGCATACACCTTTCAGAGGAATCAATCCCAATGACCTCAAAATTTCCTCCCAAGACTCAGGGGGACAATTGTCTGTATTTGAGTATACTGGTGTGGAAAAAACTGGACCCTCACTCCATGTCCACCTGAAGCAGGATGAGATTTTTTATGTAGTAGAAGGAGAATACCTCTTCCAATTGGGAGATAGTCAGCACGAACTCAAAGCTGGTGATACCATTTTTCTACCAAGAAATATTCCGCATACCTGGATTCAGACTTCGGATAAAGGCAAGCTGGTTTATTTCCTGCAGCCTGCTTTCAAAATGGAGGAATTTTTCCAAACCATGACAGCTCTTGAAAGACCGCCTTCGGAAGAGGAAGCACAGAGGATTTCATTGGCTCATGGAATCAAAAATGTCGGGCCGCCATTAATATTAAAATAAACACAAATGATACTCAGGGATTTTTTGCCAAGTCCTTCATTGCGTGAATATGTCAGGAAGCATCAGATCATTAGGTTTGAATTCGGGATCGGGGCGGCAATTCATTGTAAAGTTTATTGTCCCCGTCCCGAAACCTGCCTCATGTTTTATTTGAGAGATTTACAAGTTGTCAGTTACCAAAAGGAATCGAAGATTCAGCGTCATCCAAAATGTACGATCAATGGACAACATACCATGTCAACAGAAAGATTCGTCCAAGGAAACGCTTGGATACTTCAGATTGTGTTACAGCCTAGCGCACTGTACCTCCTGACGGGGATTCCTGCTTTTGAGTTAACCAATTCTTTTATAGATGCGGAGGACGTTTGGGGCAAAGAAATCAGGAATGTACATGAGCAGATGTGCAACACTAATGGGGTGGAAGAAGTGATCCGTATCTCGGAAGGATTTTTGGAAAAGCTTATCAGTCGTGCAAAATACAGTTTGCAGGGAATTGACAAGGTGAGTGCTGTTATATTGAACCAAAATAGGTCACTTTCCATGGACAGACTTGCTGCTGATTCCTGTCTTAGCAACCGGCAGTTTCAGCGGAGATTTACTGAAAGAACCGGGATCGGCCCCAAGCTTTTTGATAAGGTTGTCCGTTTTGAAAAGGCTTTTTTCATGAAAAATGCTAATCCACATTTGGATTGGCTGAGTATCGCCTTAGCCTGTGGGTATTACGATTACCAGCATTTGGTCAAAGATTATAAGTATTTTACTAATATGACCCCAACCGGTTTTTATGAATTGGATACCAAAGCACCTGAAAGGACTTTTGGAGTAGTGGAGGTAAAGCAGGAGTTATTGGTTTGAGCCCTTGTTACCAGCTATTCGACAAGTTAGCGTAGCCATTGTCGAACAACAGATCAAGCGGGATTTTTAATTCCCATACTGTTATTTTTTGTTGTCAACTAAACCCAGGTAAGCAGTCAACCCATAACACCCGACAGGGCGAAAAAGGATTAAGCCACCTTTCGAGAAGCGATGTTTGAAATAAAAACCGTCTCATGACTTAATCTCAAGTTTATATCCCTTCCCATGCACATTTGTTATTTGTACGTTAGAGTCTTCCTTTAATTTCTTTCTAAGTTTTGAAATGAACATATCTAGGCTGCGCCCGGTAAAAACGCCATCATCTTCCCACACTCTTTTAAGTAACTCTTCACGGTTGATAAGTTGGTTTTGTTGGTTTGCCAGGATGGATAGTAGCCGGGCTTCTTTATCTGATAGTTCAATAGTTTCAGAATTGAATTTCAGCACTCGGCTGCCTAGGGAAAAAGAGTACTTGCCAATAGCAACAACGTCTGTGAGAATATCAGTCTCTTTTTTCTTTTCCCTTTTAAAATAATACCCGCCCGTAAACGCAATTAGCGACAGGCTTGTGAAACCGACAAAAAGCCACAAATAGCGACTGCTTGCATTTTGCTGCGATTTAAAATCGATAAACGAAATTTGAATGGAATAACAACCTTTTGGCTGCACCCGGCCCCGGCAGGGAACAATTTCTTTATAGTTGGGTCTTATTTCAAATCCATAGACAAGGTCTTTATTGCCCTCGCAGTCAAATACGTTTATCATATAACCCACGGGTAAGTCGATTTGTGTGAGATTAGTTCTCACAATTTTCACCAGTGTATCGGGCACAAAGGAAAACTCATTTTGAAATTCAAGTTGAAAAGTAACGGGGCTTAATCGTTTTACGGGTAATACTCTTGAAGTGGAGTCACCCGCATGTTGTAATAATGTATGGCCAATCTGTCGAACTACTAGTGCGGCTCTTTTTTCCAGAAATTCGTCTTGCGGATTTTGCCTGATAATAACAGCGGATGAAAGTAATAGCACAATACTGAACAATAAAAGGGCAATAAAAAGTCTGGATTTCATTGATTTAAAAGTTATCGTTCGAAATTTACATTCATTTTACAATTTTTTACACGCTGAATTTGGCTGGCGCTTGGCTACGTCCTTACGTTTGCCGCCCAGCAAATGTTTATGTTTAACCAAAATTTTCCAATCAAGATGAAAACAATTATTGCGCTTCTTTCTTTTATTTCGTTGATCGCAATGACGCCAAATGCGTTTGGTCAGCCACAAAAAAAAACAGTTCAGCCAAAAGAAGTAGTCGCAGCCGACAGATCTAAGTGGGTGCCTAGCTCAATCAGTCGGAGACGAAATGACAGTGTTCGGGTGGCGCTGCCATCAGCTCGAACTACGGTTATTCCGCAAAAGCAAAATATAATTACTCCAGCAGGTGAGAACACCGTTTTTAAATCTACAGATAGCGGCCAAACATGGCAAGACGTGAGCGATGGACTGCCCAATAAATTAATCGGTGACGGCTTATTTTCAACGAGTAGTGGGCTGCATTTACGTTCAGGAGACGGCATATATCGCAGCAATGCAAATTTCACTGGTCCTTTTTGGATCAAGGAAATTTGTCCGAGTCAGTATAGCGGCGTTGCTCCTGCCAAGCGTGGCATTATTGCATACAATTACGATGGCCAATTTGTGCAAAAGATATCCAGTGCATGGGTGCCCATCTTCCCCAACTTTAAAGAGCAGTTGGTACGCACTGTTTTTGAAACTTCGGCTGGTGTATTTTTCATTGGCAGCGACAAGGGTCTTTTTAAGTCTACAAATAATGGAATAACCTGGAAGCAGGTCCATACGGCCGGCTGGGCAATGAAATTAGTAGAGGCAAACGGTGTGCTAATGGCTACTAGTCAACAAGGTATATTGCGGTCTATTGACAATGGCGAAAACTGGGAAGTGGTTATCGATGAAGGCGGTGTCGGCATTGCTGTAGAATCTATTAATGGCGGCTTTGCTGCTATTACGTATAATACGCAGTCAGAAACCAGGAGAGTTCGTGTGTCATATGATAACGGTAAAAACTGGCAACCCATTGATGCTGGCTTACCGGAGGATGCCTCTATTGCTTCTATTGTTCAGTTGGGTGGCGATCTCTTTTGCGGTCATCCTGCCGGTATTTTTAGATCGTCAGACATGGGAAAAACATGGAAACTGTTACTTCCCTCTGTCGGAAGCAAAGTCTTTAACCTATTCGTTTCAGGCAACGTAATTTATGCCATAGCCAGAAATGGAGGCTGCTAAAAATGTAAGATTGATTAAAAGTGAATAACCATTTATCGAGAGACGAAACGGTGCATAACAAATAAAAAGGAAAAGATGAAAAACAATCACGTTTACCTTGTCGTCTTTATGTTTGCCTTTTGCATTTCCGCCAAGGCGCAGAATAACGCTGCGCTGCCAAAAGATAACACGCAGACTTACTTGAAAGATGTATCAGCTTTCCCAGGACCAACCAGCATAACTCGGAATATCATTCAAGATAGAAGGGGCAACATTTGGATGGCTTCGTGGCAAGGTATTTTTCGATACGATGGAAATTCGTTTACCAATATGACGAGCAAAGTGAGTTCTGCCCGTTTCTTTTCTATTTTAGAAGATAGAAAGGGCAACTTGTGGTTCGGGTCTATTGGCTCGGGCGTTTATTATTACGATGGGTACTTCTTTAAAAATTTCACCATCAAAGACGGACTTCTTAATGATGATGTTGATTGCATTTATGAAGACAAAAGAGGCAACGTCTGGTTCGGTGTTTTTGGAGGAGCCAGTTGTTACAACGGGAAATCCTTCCAGAATTATATCATCAACGGAGAAGTGATGAACGAAGACGACACGGGTAAAACGTTTAAAGAAAGACCTCCTTATGAAGTTAACTCGATCATAGAAGACAAAACGGGCAAGTTTTGGTTTGGGACAAGAGGTAATGGTTTTATTTTTGATACCCGCCTTAATGGCGAAGTCGGGCAGGGAAAAGCATTTACTGTTTTTACTAATGCCGGCAAACCTTTTACCAATGTGCGTTGCATTATCGAAGATAAAAAAGGGATTATCTGGCTCGGTGGAAATGACGGCCTTTGGCGTTACGATGGAAGTATATTTACCATAGTTACAACGGATTTTGTTGGTTACATCTATGAAGACAGAAAGGGCAACATCTGGACTAGCTCACAAACTGCGCGAGGTTGGGCACTTTCGCGCTATGATAGTAAAACGTTGTCTAAAAGTACCGTGCAAAAGCCTACGGTAGCAGAAATATACTCGAGCAGAAAAATGGTTTTCGGGATTTTGGAAACACAAGATGGAGATATCTGGTTTGGAACGGGGGATGGTGCCTATCGTTATGATGGAAGTAGAGTTACCAGCGTTACAGTTATGTCCGCCAGATAGATTTACGTCCGAGCAATTCTGAAATTTGATAGCTAACTCAAAAGAATTTCTTCCAAGTCGCCTCGAAAAACCATGGCATCTCTAAGTAAATTCTTTGATAACTTGTAGCAAAAAAATGAAAAGACGGTCTTTACTATTATGTAAATTGATTTTGTTCACACTACCTCTTTTTTTTTGTTGCGAAACAAAACCGAGGTTAACTATACAGGAGACAATGCTTCGTGATGGGCGAATGTATCAGCGTATTCCAGAAAAGGTTTTTACAGGAACAGTAATAGACAATTATAGGACCGGTCAACTCCGATTTGAAAAGGAGTATCGTGACGGACTTATTGAAGGTGTTGTCATCCATTGGTTTTTGAATGGTGGAAGGCAATCCGAACAACGATATGTTGCAGGAAAAGAAGAAGGTATAGCCGTGGCGTGGTATGAAAACGGTCAAAAACGTATCGAGCTGCACTTTAGAAATGGTGAAAAGGACGGCATTTGCTCAGAATGGTATGACAACGGAAAGCTTCGCGAAAAAGGAATGTTCAGTAAAGGTTTGAAGGAAGGTACCTGGACTAGTTGGCGAACCGATGGACAAAAGGAAGTTGAGGTAAAATTTTTAAAAGGCATGAAAGTAACTAAATGATCCTGGTGTCAGAAAACAATCATCTCAGAGAGGAAATTCAGATAGGCTTTTGTTTGATTTAAATACAAAGCGTAAAAATGGACTACCGTCTTGAGCAAAAAAATTTGACGATTATTTTACAAAAACTCCTCTATCAAAAGAAGCAACTGAGCCCTATTAAAAAAACGACAACACCCAGTACTTTGTTTGCTCAAAAAATTGTGGCAGCGATGATGGATATACGGCCACACAAAAAAGCAATCCATAAACTGCACCATATAAATGAGCATCATGGTTGATGTTATCGTTTGCTTTTCTTCCCTGATAATAGGTGTAGATCAAATAGCCAACGCCAAACACAAACCCAGGCATGCAGAGCGCAAAGTATAAACAAATCGATTGCAACGGTTGAAAAATGATAAACACAAATATGACTGATCCTACTCCGCCAGATGCACCCAACGAATTGTAATTAGCATTGTTTTTTTCTTTCAGATAAGTTGGGATATCCGAAGCGACAATGGCAGTGAGGTACAAGGCAAGGAAATAATACATGCCTGCTTCTGCAAACAAAGCCTCCAACACGCCCTCAACGGCAGTGCCAAAAAAATAGAAAGAGAACATGTTCCAAAGCAGGTGAGTGTGATCTTTATGGATGAAACCTGAGCTGATAAACCGATAGTATTGGCCCCTGGTGTTTATTAAGTGAGGGTTCATCATAAGCCGTGCGAGCAATTCGGGCCGGTTGAAGGCGTAAAAGCTTGTGCCAACCGTAATGCAGATTAAGATAATGGTAACGCTCAATGGCAAAAGTGTTAAAAATTGATAAAGACAATGTTAGGGAAATTAACCCAAAAAAGGGTATCGCTAAAATAGGATAGTTTTGTAAAAGACCATTCAGCAGTTGAAATCAGTGAGCGCAAATTACTAATACCTCTCACCCTTGTTTTCCTTACGTGGAACGGTTCATCCTGCATTCATCGTAAGTCGAATTACTTGAGGCAGAAGTGTAAAAAAACGACATTTTTTTGGTGAAGTTTTAAATGCGCGATAGGTTAAGTAACATTACAGTATGGTTTTTATGCCCTTTATCAAGCCTCGGCATCAGTTAGTGCCCTACGTAAACAACTACTTACTGTTCCATGTAAACCTTCGCCAAGCATTACCTGGCCAGCAGATAAAACCAGTTCCACCAGATGCCACACAATCGCTTTTTTTCTACCCGAGAAGTGAAGTGAAAACGATCGTAAATGGCACGGGCGAAACCCGTACTGCTCCGCCAAGCATATTTGTGGGTAATCAAACCTCGCGCATCAATATTGAATTTGGTATTGACCATTTGATTATTCAAATATGTTTTAGGCCTGGTTTCTTATTTCATTTGCTGGATCGGATGCCGATTTCGCAATTTCATCATAAAGAAATCAGTGCTGAATTTCTTTCGCCTCCTGAAATAAAAAACTTGAATCAACGCTTGGCAGAGTCGACCGACTACCGACAAATGATCGTTCTGATAGAAGAATATTTATTGGCCCGAATTGCTTCTCTTAAAATCAACGCTCGCCCGATAGATAAAGCCATTGTATTTTTGAAAGAAAGCAAGGCACCTGTGTCGTTGGATTGGTTGGCGAGTGAGGCCTGTTTAAGTCCACGCCAATTTGAGCGTGCCTTTTTTGAACGGGTGGGCATGAGTCCTAAATTTTTTGCGCGAATTAATCGCTTCGACCGCGCCTTTAAAATGAAAGCGGCTCAGCCTCATTTGAATTGGCTAACAATAGCCGAAGCATGTAACTATTATGATCTTTCGCACTTGATGCGCGATTTTAAACAATTTGGTGAAGTGACCCCGTCACTATTAATGGCACAAGAGAAGGTCTCTCCGGATCGGCTTTTCACGGCCTAATGAATGTCGGTTACATAAAAGGACAGGGGTGATGGGGCTAGATTTGTGTTCCATTAAACCATTTACTCTTTGTATGAAAACAAATATAAAAAACACTCATCTCAAGTCTTTTGCTGAAAGCGCATCGCTCATCTAACGATAAACAAGAATCGAATTCACGATTCCTTACCAAACCGATGCATAAAAACATTTTTATACAAATTACCGATCGGAAGTTCTTTCCCTGCTATCACCACATGATTTTTAGCTACGCTTCTGATCTTGGAAAGGTTTACGATATACGATTTGTGGATTCGTGTGAACGAAGTTGGCGGCAATGTATTCTCCATGTCCTGCATTTTACCAAGCCCAATAATTTGTTCGCTTGCCATAAAGTACTTTAAGTAGCTGCCATAGCTTTCAATATAAATTAGTTCATCAAACGCTACTTTATGCACTTTTTTATCGCCCTTAATTAATATAGTCTTGTCTTCAGAGGGAATTGGTGTTTTCCGCTCTGGCACATGACTCTTTTGAAGAAGCGAATGTTGAGAAGCTGCTTTGTTAATAGCCTTAATAAAGCGTTTTAACTCGATAGGCTTTACAAGGTAATCGCAAACATTGTGTTCATAGCCTTCCAAGGCATACTCTTTATAGGCCGTGGTAATGATCACCAACGGGGGATTCACTAAAGTTTGTAAAAACTCTAACCCGCTTAGCTTGGGCATATTGATGTCTAACAAGCAGAGATCCACAGCTTCACGGTTCATGAATTCCATTGCCTGTATGGGATTATAAAATTGGGCTATAATTTTAAGTTGGGTAAGTTGCTTTACCTGATTTAAAATTACCTGATGCGCCAGCGGCTCATCGTCAATAATAATTGTTTTTAAAGTCATTCGGCAGGAAGTTTAAGATTAACAGTATACGTACTCGATTCGTCCTCTATGGTAAGTTGGTAGTTTTTCCCATAAAGTAAGTCAAGTCTTTTGCGGGCGTTTGCCAAACCAATGCCGTGAGTCGACTTCATTTGACTAGGGTCATAGTTATTTTCGATTGTAAAACTTATTTGCTCTTCGTCAGCATCTAAAAAGATATGAATTCGTGCTTTGTCGGCCATTGTGCTTATGGAATACTTAAAAGCATTTTCTATGAAGATAATCAGCAACAGGGGCGGCAATTTAACATTGTTGAGTTTTACATTGACTTCAAAACTTGCATTCTCGGGGCGCAATAATCGTATCTTCTGCAGTTCTACATAATTCTCAATGTATTTGACTTCATCCGTTAATCCGATTTTCTCGGTATTGGCTTCATAAATAACATAGCGCATCAAATTAGATAGCACTAGAATGGTGGATGGTGTTTTGGGCGAGTTCTCTAAAGCCAGTGCGTACAAATTATTGAGCGTGTTGAAGAAGAAGTGCGGATTAATTTGTGCTTTTAGTAGTGCCAGTTCGTTGCTGATCTGGGCTTTCTCAAAAGCCTGTATCTTTTGAAGTTGGAAGAACCAGCGGTAAGACAAATTGACAAGGGTGGACATTGCGACAAAAATGAAAATGACAAAATAGGGGGCGAAGGTAAATACATCGTCAAGGGCATTTTCGTCAGTTCCGATGCCAAGTGGCTCAAAAACGAAATGGTCTATCACTAAAGTACACACCGTCCAAACAGGAATATAAATCAGTAGCATTAAAATATATGCGAAATATTCTTGCCTCATTAAAAAACGGGGGATAAGGAAACGGGTATTGAAAAAGGTGATAGGAAAGAAAAAGGTTAGAACTCCAGCACTGGCCCACATAAAAGTTTCACCTATGTCTGATTCTGGCGAACCAAATTGACCCACCACCACAAGGAGCAGTACTAATGAAACCCAAATTGCAACGTTTACTAAAATAACCGCCCGATTGGAATGTAACCCCATCTTAATATGAAAATGCTGAAAGTTCTTAAATCTATTGAAGTCTTAAAAATCATTCTTACCAAATGCCAATATCTCCATACAAAACCAATGATTTCATGTACGAAAAGACTTAGTGTCTTAAAGCACTGTGTTCATTAAAATTGTAAGGCAAGTTATCAAAATCGAGAAAAGTTCGATATACCCTTTTCTATGTTTGCCGTAAGAAGTTTCCAGAACAAAAAGAAATGGTCCCTTTTGCTATGTGCAACTTAACTTCAATAAATCATATTCCAAAAGACATGCTCCCGTCAGCGATGTCTAATTTAAATCATACTATTCCACAATAAAAAACAAGCGCATGAAAAAAGTGAATATATCGATGTCTTCTCTACTTTATCTACTTCTGGTAGCCACACCTGGTGTTGGCCAATTGCAAGTAAATCCCAAAGCACAGACACCCTTACTGGAAAGATCCCGGATCGATACAACTCTTTTTCCGAGATATAAGATTGCAACCTACGGCATAGGATCGGCCACTATACGAGATCCGGCCATTTCACCCCTGCGGTATCAAGGCTTGCTATTATCATTTAGCGGTAGCAGGTTAAAGTACAAACCAAAATTTCTATCTATCAGCACATTAGAATTTAACGTGGCGCCTGCTTTGTTAAATGATTTTACAGAAAACGCCATACAGGAAATGGACATAAGATATGGCTATGCTATGTTGAAGCCCATCAAGGTTTCTCCCCGTGGCTTTAGTTTCTTTGCTGGGGGTTATGGTGGACTACTAGTCAACAATAGAATCGCCAACACTAACGTAAATAATGTTGTTTCTTTTGATTACGTGGTTTCTTTTGGTATAACCGGCTTGGCTCAGAAGAAATTGAAACTGGGAAATTCAGAACTCATGTTGACCCAACAGATTAGCTTGCCCCTGTTGAGCGCAACAATGCGCCCGCCTTTTGCCTGGCCTGAACCGTATTACCTTAAGCCGGAAGGAAACCTATCGGATGGGATCAGATTGGGATCTTGGAATACGTATTTTGAACTAAAAAACCAGTTTTCCATTGACTATTTCAGTAAGGTAAAACACAGAAAGAAAATTATCGGCCGCGACTCATGGCGTCTTTCTTTGCTTTACGAATACATCAATATCCATACAGTGAACGAATTGCAATATGGCTCATTCATCGTCAGCTTAGGAAAGATTATACGTTTTTAAAAATTGAACATAAACTGATTAAACAATATGAAAGTAGTGAATAAAAATACTCCCTTCGTTTTACTGATACTAATTGCGCTTACGTCTTGCGATCGTCTGTTCATTACTCCGGATCCAGCCAGTTCCAATCTGGCAAATTTTGATCTGTTGTGGAACACCGTAGATAAAAAGTATTCTTTTTTTACCTACAAGAATGTTGACTGGAATGCCGCCCGCGCAACCTATCGCCCACAGGCTGAAAAGGCAAAGAATGACAAGGAACTTTTTCAAGTAATGGCCACGATGCTCAACGAGTTGAAAGATGGACACGTAAACCTTGCCTCCGATTTTGATGTTTCAAGAAATTGGAGTTGGTATCAAGACTACCCAGCTAACTTTAACTGGGATATAATTGATAGGAATTATTTAGGTAAAGATTCTCAACTTGCGGGACCTTTTGTTACCGACACACTGCGCAAGGTTGGCTATATGTATTACAGGAGTTTTCAATCTCCAATTGAACCGAAGAAGATTGACTTGCTGTTCAAAAAGCTAAATTCGTTGCCGTTAAAAGGGTTAATTATCGATATCCGTAACAATGGGGGTGGAGCCTTAGTTTACGCAGATGAATTTATACAGCATTTACTTAAGCAAAATACGCTGATTGGTTATACCCGCTATAAATCCGGGCCGGAGCACGATGCCTTCACCAATTACATTAAGAATGAACTTGACCCCAAGGGTGTAACCTACACTGGCCGTAAAATTGTGCTGCTAACAAACCGCCAAGTCTACAGCGCGGCTAATTACTTTGCCTCGGCACTGTCGCAACTGGCGGAGGTAACCATCATAGGTGACCAAACTGGGGGCGGGGGTGGTGCACCCATTTCGGCTGAGTTACAAGCTGGCTGGAGAGTTCGGTTTTCTGCTACCCAAATGTTCAATGCCGATTACCAACAACTGGAAGGGGGTGTAAAACCCGATATAAAAGTTGATATATTGAAGTCAGATGAGGCTATCGGAAAAGACACGATTCTGGAAGAAGCCATCAAATTTTTAAACAAATAGTTATGAAACCAAAAACAAAAATGAGCATATATGTAACCCCCATTTTAAGCCTAATTCTTTTTGTGCTTTCATCATGTTTATTTGGCCAAAGCATAAATAGCGTAAAAGGCCGGATTGTGAATGCCACTACACTTGAGCCATTGCCCTTTGCACATATTATTTTGGTGCAAAGTGGTGTTAGCACCATCTCCAATGGTGAGGGCGATTTCTCATTGGAAGTCAGCAGCGCAGAGCACGATACCTTAAAGGTTAGCTACATAGGCTATGCTACTGGCTGTGTACCCATTGCCTCATTCGCTTTGCAATCCGAAAAGTTAATACGCCTTGCTGAAGAACCCAAAAAACTGGCTGAGGTTGAAGTGACGGGAAGAAAAGCTTCACCTGTAGATCTTATCAAAGAAGCCGTTGCAAATATACCTACAAACTATTCTGCGGCTCCGTTGGGTCTGGAGAGCTTCTATCGAGAGCAATATAAATTTGTGCCCAAGAAAGTGCTGAGAGATGGGCAACCCAAAAAAGCAGGCACAGGCTATAAAATAACGGAGGCCGTCTTTGAAGGGTATCACCCCTCTTACAATGCGAAAGACGCAAAGAAAAGCAGCATGCTGCACCTCGTCAAAGGCAGGCAGGTAAATATAACGAAAGAAGACGACCCCGAATCAGATTCGCTGATGTCGAACTCAATGTCTTCCATGGGCCAAAAAGGGGGACCATACGAAACATTGGAATACGATCTGCGACAGGCAGACAAATTAGATTTTTTGGATTCCTTTAAGGACTATGACTATCGTATCGCCTCTTTTAGCAATTACCAAGGTAAACCAACGATGAAAATTGAATTCGATCAGCGAGACGATGTTAAAAGGTGTTTGTTTGCAGGTCACATTATTTTGGAGGCAGCCACCGCTGCCATCATTGAAATAGAATTTCACTACAGTAAAAAGAAGCTTGACAAAGCCTTTCACATGAAATTGTTAGGAATTGGTTTTACCTCGCTGGACGAATATGGCACTATTCAATTCAGACCGGATGCCGACAGATGGGTGCTGAGCTACATTAGACAAGGCAGATTAGCCCGTTTGGATGTTAATCGTAAAATAAAAGGACACAAAATTGACGCTTCCTTCGAAGTCAATGAATCTTTTGAAACCCTCATTACCAAAATTAAAAACAGAAAACCCAATCCCCTACCAAAGGAAGACGTGTTTGGCAAACGTGAAGTAGTAAGTAAAAAAATTACGAATGATTATGACCCTGATTTTTGGAAAGGGTATTCTGTTCTATTGCTGGAAAGCAACGAGGTGAAAAAGTGAGGTCTTTCTCAAGTAAGGGTTTCAAATTAATCGCCACGCGAAAGAAAAGGCCTCTCCGGATCGGCTTTTCACGGCCTAATCAATGTCGGTTTTTTACATAAAAGGACGGGGGTGATGGAGCTAGATTTGTGTTCCATTAAACCATTCACTCTTTTTATGAAAACACATGTAACAAAAACCGCATTTATCATGGGAAACCTAATCGCACTCCTCTTTGGCATTGGCAACAGCCACGCACAAAGTCAAAAGGACGAAGAAGCAATTAACGCGCAAATTGATACCTACCTATCGGATTGCGTTACCCACCACTTCACCAAAAACATGAAAACATACACCACCAAGGATGCCGAGTGGATAAACATTGTAGGTATGAATTGGCGGGGGCAAGAAGAAATGGTACAGGGGCATCAGCGGATATTTGATGCGATTTTCAACAACTTTCCGTTCACAAAGAAAAGCACTAGAGTGCGTTTCGTTACGAGCGATGTGGCGGTGGTTACGCTCCGTATTCATGTGGGAGCATTTTTTCCGCCCGATGGAGTTGATAGAGGCGTGAATAAGCGCCCAGAGACAGACGATTTGTTGACCTTGGTGTTTGTGAAGAAGAATAAAAGTTGGCTTCTTACGGCAGGGCAAAATACAGTAGTAGACGAGAACGCAAAAAATCCAGTGGATACAAAATGATTGTTGGAGGCCGGTTTTTAAAGTTGTGAGATAGGGCCAATAACAAAACTTCATCATGTCATTTTTGCTTGCCTTGTTGGCCGTCATCTGAAAGACGCTTTAGGCTGGCACTTAAAAACGTAATTAAAAAAGGACTGACTAAATTTAGTTGAAACCCTTTTTGAAGGGTTTTCTTTGTGATCCTTTCAGTTTTCTTTATTTTTCCTGTAACAAATGGGACAGTTAGGCTACTCATCTTAATTATCACGATAAAACCAATTCCTTTATGCAATTAATTATTCAAGATTTAAACAAAACATACTCGAACGGAGTGCAGGCTCTTAAAGGCGTAAACTTGACCATTAATCAAGGCATGTTTGGCCTCCTTGGCCCCAATGGTGCCGGTAAATCATCACTCATGCGAACCATTGCAACATTGCAAGAAGCGGACAGTGGCTCCATTCAACTGGGCGATATTGATGTGTTGAAGCAAAAGGAGGAGGTAAGAAAAACACTTGGTTACTTACCACAAGAGTTTGGGGTGTATCCAAAAGTAGACGCTCTCACCTTGTTGGATCACCTGGCAGTTTTGAAAGGATTAGTGAATAAGAGTGAGCGGAAGCAGGTGGTAGAGGCGTTGCTGCAAAAAACCAACCTGTGGGCAGCGCGCACGAAGAACCTAGGAGGCTATTCTGGCGGTATGAAACAACGATTTGGCATAGCTCAGGCCTTGTTGGCCAATCCTAAACTAATTATTGTGGATGAACCAACAGCTGGTCTTGACCCTGCCGAACGCAATCGCTTCTTAAATCTACTTTCTGAATTGGGCGAAAACACCATCGTGATTTTATCTACCCATATTGTGGAGGATGTGAAAGAGCTTTGTACCGATATGGCCATTATCAACAAAGGCCAAGTGCTTTATAAAGGTGGACCACTCGATGCTATCGCAGAGGTTCAAGGCAGAGTATGGAGCAAGCGAATTGCTAAGGTCGAACTTGATGAATATAGAAAAAACTTCAACATTATTTCAGAACGATTAATAGCCGGACGACCAGAAATAACGGTGCTTAGCGAGGTTCAGCCAGATGCTTCATTTACCCAACAAACGGCTGATCTCGAAGATGTTTATTTCTCGCAGATTTTTAATTCTACAAAAGAAACTGCAAACGTTTAATTGTAATAATATGCTAAATGAAATATTCCTCTTTGAATTAAGTTATCGCAAGAAACGAGCGGCTCATTATATTTACTTCTTTATTATTTTCTTGCTTTGCTACTTTGCAGTAGCTAGTCCTATTGTTAGCATAGGTGGTGCCGTTGGCCAGATTAAACCAAATGCGCCTTATGTCATTGCTCAAATGACGCTCATTATGTCGTTTGCCCTAATGATGATCACCTCAGCAATTATGGGGGTTGCTATTGTGCGCGACTTTGATCACAACACAGAAGCCATCCTGTTTAGTACGCCAATGAAAAAAATCCATTATTTATTGGGAAGATTTGGTGGTTCATTTATCGTATTGATTCTCGTTTACTCTGGCATTTGGTTAGGATTAATGACAGGCTTTGCAATTGGTAAATTTATGCCCTGGGAGGTAGATTGGAAAACTAAAGAGATTCTTCCTTTTAATGCATGGACGTACTTCCAACCTTTTTTGTACTACACAGTTTCCAATTTGTTTATCATGGGCTCGCTATTTTTCATGGCGGGTGCTTTAGGAAGAAAATCGATTGTTATCTACACGCAGGGAATTATTCTCTTGATTTTATACAGTATAGCCGATTCGTTTTTGGCAGATGTGGAATGGAAAGAAACAGCTGCTTTATTAGACCCATTTGGTTCTCAAACCTTTGAGTATGTAACTCGTTATTGGACGCCTGCTGAAAAAAATACTCAATTGTTACCACTTGAAGGCGTAATGCTTTATAACCGGTTAATTTGGTTGAGTGTTGGTGTTGGGGCGTTAGCTGTTACCTATTATGGTTTTTCTTTTAATGTTGTGAGAAACTCCCTTCTAAGAAGGAAACCGACTCCACTATTTAGGGACTTGCCTAAATCCACTGATGTCAGTATTCCTAAATCTGTCCAAGTAATAAATAGCGTAACCTATATCAAGCAACTGATAAAGCTTTCAGTATTTTATTTTAAAACCGTTATAAAGGAAATTCCATTTATAGCTATCCTCTTAACAGGCATGCTGCTTTTAATTGTAGAAGCATTTAGCATGAACAAGATATATGGCACAAGCTCCTACCCAACTACTTACTCGGTAATTAATTTGTTGGATGGTTTTACCCTCTTTTTTCTAATCATAGCTATTTTTTACTCAGGTGAGTTGGTCTGGAAAGAGCGTTCCGTAAATTTTAATTTGATTTTAGATGCCATGCCGATGCCTAGTTTTGTTGCGTTGCTTTCAAAATTCTTTGGCTTGGTATTTATCTATGTTGGAATGTTGTTTATCTTGATACTCTGTGGCGTTACCATTCAGGCGTCCTATGGATACTTTAAATTCGAGCTACCCATTTACTTCGAATCACTATACACAAGCACATTGTCTTTCTTGATGCTTTATACTTTGTTGGCTTTTTTTATTCAAGTCTTGGTAAACAATAAGTTCCTTGGTTTCGCTTTATGCATCGTGTTTTTCATCATCCGCGGTGTGTTGGGTGAACTTGGACTTGAACATAACTTGTGGAGATTTGCCAGCGGTAATCTTGGTACTTTTTCCGACATGAATGTGTATGGTCATTTCGTAACTCCGTTCTCTTGGTTTAAATTGTATTGGTTTGCCTTGTCGATGTTGCTTTTTGTAGTTGCTGTAGTGTTTTCTGTGCGCGGTTCGGAAGCAGTAATGAAAATGCGCTGGAAGACGGGGAAGCTAAGACTTAATAGATCTGTGCTCATCTTTGCTTTTGCAGTTGCAGCTGTATTTCTTTTCTCCGGATTTTATATTTATTACAATACTACCGTAGTAAACAAATTTGTGAAATCAGATGATAGAGAGGATCAGCAAGAACAATATGAATTGAAATTGAAGAAGTATGAATTCCTTCCGCAGCCTCGAATTGTTGAAACTAAATTGAAAGTTGACATTTACCCTTATGATCGTGATTTTATTGCTGAGGGATATTATTGGTTAAAGAACAAAACAAGCAATCCAATCCCGGAAATTCACGTTCAACAAAGTGCGGATGAACAAATAAGCATTGATTATTTGAAGTTCAGCAAGGAAGCAAAAGTGAAGCAAACATTCGAGAACTTTAAATATTACATATACGAGTTAAGCACGCCTCTTGCGCCTGGAGATAGTATTCAAATGAATTTTAAAACAACGTTTAATACGAGAGGATTCGAACAAGGTGGATCGAACACTAACGTAGTATTTAATGGTACTTTTTTTAATAATCAATACTTTCCCAGCTTGGGTTACAATTCCGATTTTGAACTTAGTGATGATGACGAGCGTAAGAAACGAAAGCTGAAAGAAAAGGAAAGGATGATGGAACGCAACGACTCGCGTGGAACGGCTCAAAACCTTTTAGGTGATGATGCAGATCGCATCAGATTCGAAATGGAAATGTCTACTTCTGGCGATCAAATTGCAATTGCTCCGGGCTATTTGCAAAAGGAATGGAAGAAAGACGGGCGTAATTATTTTATTTATAAGATGGATGCACCCATGTTAAATTTTTATTCTATGGTTTCGGCAAAGTATGCAGTTAAGCGCGATAAATGGAACGATATCAACTTAGAAATTTATTATCATGCGGGTCATGAATATAACTTGGATAAAATGATGACTGGTATAAAAGATGCGTTAGCATATTATTCTAAGAACTTTTCACCCTATCAGTATAGGCAGGTGCGCATAATGGAATTCCCACGCTATGCAACTTTTGCACAGTCTTTTGCTAACACCATTCCCTTTTCCGAAGGAATAGGATTTATTGCAAAAGTAGATGATCCAGAAAAAGATATTGACTATGTATATTATGTTACGGCTCATGAAGTGGCGCATCAGTGGTGGGCGCATCAAGTGGCCGAAGCGGGTGTAAAAGGCAATGCTATGCTTTCCGAAAGTATGTCGCAGTATTCTGCATTAATGGTATTGAAACATAAATTTACTCCAGAAATTTTAGAGAAATATTTGAAGTATGAGTTGGATACATACCTCGGAGGACGTGCGTTTGAGAGTAAAAAAGAGCAGCCATTGGAGTTTGTGGAAGGCCAAGGTTACATCCATTACAACAAAGCTTCGCTTGTATTCTTTGCGCTGCAAGATTACATTGGCGAAGACAGTGTGAACACTGCCTTTAGGAGATACAATGCCACGTGGAAGTTCAAGGATGCGCCTTATCCTACTTCGGCTGATTTATTAAAAGAAATTAAGAAGGTTACACCCGACAGCTTGAAATATATCATCCACGATATGTTTGAAACAATTACTATGTTTGAGAACAAAACTACCGAAGCAACTTATAAAGAACTGGCTAAAGATAACTTTGAAGTTACGCTTAAAGTTTCTGCGGAGAAAATGCGAGCCGACAGCACTGGACTCGAGTCGCCCATTGGTATTAATGACTGGATTGACATTGGCGTGTATGGGAAAAATAGAGCAGGTAAAGACAGTCTACTATATCTGAAAAAACACAAGATTAACCAAAAAGAGAACACGTTTACTATTCAAGTGAAAAGCAAACCGAAGAGAGGTGGTATTGATCCTTTACACAAATTAATTGACCGTCATTCCGGTGATAATTCGAAAGGGTTGACCAAGATTGATTTGGCTAAAAAGAACTAATGTTTCCGCGATGATGAAAAAAGCCTGGTGAAAGCCAGGCTTTTTTTAGGCCACGTCTTTTACGAACGGAGTTCGTTCTTTCGTATAACTTAAAGTGAGTCGGTGCATAGCTCGCGTGCAAGCGATGTAAAGCATACTTCTGTCCATTGCGGTGTGATAGTTTCTGGCAGATACAAAGGGCACAATTACTTCATCAAATTCCAATCCCTTTGCGAGGTGAACAGTGGTGATAATAATCCCTTCTTTAAATGAGGTGCTGTCTGCCGATAGCAGATGAACCTTTGTTGACTTTACTTGCTCAAATACAAATTCTGCCTGTTCTTGAGTTTTGCAAATAACACCCAGCGAGGTGTGATTTGATTTTTTAAATTGTTCGATTACGTTTTTTATTTCTTCTAGCTCTTCCCTATTATTTTCAAACCCTTTGGAGGTGGGTTTTTCACCATGTCGTTCCATGGCAATTAGATTTGGATTGGTTGAAATCTGTAAAGTGAAATTTGTGATCTCGAACGTGGAGCGGTAACTCCTGAAAAGTTTGACTATCTCCGCCTGTGGAAAAACTTGTTCAATGCCTTCAGAGGAAGAAGCACTGTATGGATTTACCGGTTGGTTTACATCACCTAAAATAGTCTTTTTGCAGGTGAAAATTCTGGATAAAACGGAATATTGGACAGGCGTATAGTCTTGCATTTCATCTACCAGCAGGTGTTTTACGTGTTGGTAAGCGGGTATCCCTTCCAGTCGGATTTTAAAATAGATCATTGGAAAGACATCCGCATATTCTAGTCTTCCGCCATGGTCCATTTTAAATAAATTACTTTTGCCTATCCAAACATAGAAATCTTTGTAGAGGTCAGTTAGTGTGTTTATTTTGAACATGCGCGGTACAGCTTCCCAAATCACTGCTTTCTCATGGCCCATTAGTTTTCGTTTTGTGGCATCTCGTACATAATTTTGCACGTCCTTAACGACTTCGTTAAATCGTTTCAATAGGGGAATGCGATGGTAGGCTTTGAATCGTTCTAGAATGAATGGAAATGGAACAATGACTTTGCCTACTTGCAATTCGGTGAATGTAAAGTAATTGTTTTCGATGTAAATGATGTATTGGTTGAGCTTACTTAAAAATTCGAAAGACGATTTGAATTGGATTCGTTCGATAAAGTTTGGATCATGTTGATCGAGCAGCAGCGAAACTTGTTCAAAGAAACTTTGAAAAGCAAATTTATTTTCAAGCAAGTCGGCCGCCAATTCTTCCATACCCATTTCAGGAATTTGTTCCTCGCCAAGTTCGGGCAAAACATTACTGATGTAGTCTGCAAAAACCTTGTTGGGTGAAATGATGAGAATGTCTTTTGCGCTGATTGTATCTTTAAATCGATATAAGAGAAACGCAATTCGATGAAGTGCAATAGAGGTTTTTCCTGAACCAGCCACGCCTTGGATAATCATTACCGATGCAGTTTCATTTCTAATTACAGCATTTTGATCGCGCTGAATAGTGGCAACGATGTTCTTCATTTTATCGTCACTCGATTTACTTAACTCTTTTTGCAGAATGTCATCATGAATGTTCACGGCATTTTCTATCATGAATTCCATCTTGCCTTCTCTGATTTTATACTGGCGTTTTAGAAGAATTTCTCCGCGAATGTTCCCTGATGGAGTTTTATACTGTGCTTCTCCCAACTCAAAATCATAAAATAGGGAAGAGATGGGGGCTCGCCAGTCATAGATCAGGTTTGCTTGCATTGTTTCATCTGAGAATGTATAAATTCCAATGTAAACTGAACTGGTTTCGCCATCGGTAAGGAAATCGATTCGTCCGAAATAGGGGGATTCCCCAAGCTTAAGTAATTTCTTTTTTCTGGCTACGGAGTTTTCGCCTGTAAAGGCCATGCGGTTAATAGATTGACCTGCGGCTACCATGTCGGCATCATCCATGCCCGACTGATGCTCATAAATATATTCTTTGTTTTGTCTGAGTTCGGTGGAGAATTGTTTTACGCTGTCGTCAGCACGCTTTATGGCAAGCAATAATTTCTCTCTAATTACTTCCAGGTATTCGCGCTCCTCAAGCTCAGTTTTATTAATCATGCGGCAAAAATAGTTGTTAGTGGCGAGTAATCAGCTCAAAAAAATTTTATACTAGAAGTCAAAATCTGTAATTTGTAACCTGTAATTATTGAATTCCAAATGAAAAAGCCAACCTCTGTAGACGAGTATATTTCGTGGTTTCCCGCCAGCACTCAAAAACTTTTACAACAAATGCGAGCCACAATTAAAAAGGCTGCGCCAAATGCGGAAGAAGTGATTAGCTATGCAATGCCAGCCTATAAACAGAATGGGATTTTGGTCTATTTTGCGGGCTATGAAAAGCACATTGGTTTTTACCCAACAGGCCGGGGTATTGAGGAATTTAAATCTGAATTGAGTGGCTATAAATCGGGTAAAGGATCTGTTCAGTTTCCGATCGATGAACCTTTGCCGTTGAAGTTAATTGCAACCATCGTGAAATTTAGAATGCTGGAGAATTCCGAAAAGCAAAAAATGAAAAAGAATTAATGTTAACGCGATTGATGGAACATGCGCTCATTCTTAACAATGTATCCAAGCATATTTCGCTCGAAAAAAAAGAGATCAACTACTTCCTTTCTCTTCTTACCATTGAAGAAGTACCTAGAAAATCAATTCTGGTGCGAGCGGGACAACTTTGCCAGCAGATCAGTTTTGTTTGCAGCGGTACATTGCGCGCTTACCATCTAGATAAAGATGATAAACAGGCTACTATTATGTTTGCGGTAGCCGATTGGTGGATAACAGACATGTATTGTTTCCTGAATGAATTACCTGCAATGGTCACTATTGAAGCCGTTGAAGACAGTACGGTTATTCATTTATCGAAATCTGGTTTGGAAACATTGTATGCTGAAGTTCCAAAATTTGAGAGATTCTTTCGCATCATCATGCAGAATGCCTATGTGCGTGAGCAATTGAGAACCATTCAAAATCTTTCGCTTTCAGCGGATGAACGCTATCGTAATTTTCTTTCAAAGTATCCGCACGTTGCGAAGCAGGTAACTCAAAAACAAATTGCTTCCTATTTAGGAATTACTCCCGAATTTTTAAGTGTGTTGCGGAGAAGAAGGAATTAGTTATTGAGTTTACTAAACTTCTTAATCTACATTAATGTATGTATCAGGGGGAAAATCCCTCGCCTTTAGGCGAAGACTTTAGTTTAATAAATTTGTGTGATGCAAAACTATCGAAAAACATCACACAGTACTTATGATTGTAAGTACCATATTGTGT
>JBIKRT010000079.1:0-19723 GCA_044349005.1 Cyclobacteriaceae bacterium | reverse complement strand
ATAAGCATCAACCTTATTGCTGACAAGTTGCTCTCCAGCAGAGCTTGATTCCTCTTCAGGCTGACGCGCTAATTTTAACAAATTATCGCATCAAAGTCACCAACTATTTTTCAGTACATTACCAATTAAGCAGATAGTTTTTGGACACGGCTTTTAAATATCCTGCAGAAAAGATAGTAAGGTAAATGGGAGGCGCAAATTGCTTACTCCAGTAGGACGAGACATCACCATAAACCCCTGATTTATGATAGTAAGAAATGCCAGGTGAAATTCCGAATTGCTTAATGCCCAAGGTCTGATTCATAGCAGATATATTGCTGTTGTATCCAAGTCTGACGAGCAATTTAGAGCTATCCTTTGGCTTTGGTGCCGTTAAAAAGTTTTCTATCAAACCAATTGCTGAAGTGGAATCAATAGCGTTAAACAGGGAATCTAGTTCCGAGTAAACTCGTTTTAACTTTATGTGTAAAGAATCGTCCTTTCGATCTTGAGACCAAGCACAAGCGAAAGAAAGGGAAATTGCCAATACTAGCAAAAGTTGTTTCTGCACAACGAGCAATATCCTAAAAATATGCTCAATTTTTCTTTAGTCGTTGATTTTTATCTCTGAAATTTTCCCTACGCTGCTGTTGCAATCTCCGTTGTTGCAACTGATCCAAAATAAGTTGCCGAAAGTCTTGTTCTGCCTTTTTCAAACTAAGAAGCTGTTGTGGTGTAACAATTTGAAGAATTTTGCCAGAATATTCCTTTTCCAAGTCAAGTTCTTTTTGCTTTATGGCAAAGCCAAAGTCAATCAGCTCTTGCTCTTGTTTCGCATTACCCTTTGCAGGATCAATCAACTTTTTCGCTCGGTTAAACTCTCTTCTCAATTCGGTCTTCTTACTATTATATTCTCTGTACACAGGCCAGAATTTCTCGGATTGTTCAGACGTCAATGCCAGCCGGTCGGATAACAATGCTATTCTTGCAGTTTCGATTTTTTGGCGTGCTGCAGGCGGAATGCTCTTTTCGTCATCCTGTGCGAAAGCGATTAGTTGGGTATTTAAGAGCAGGAATAATAAAAGGTTTTTAAAAGTATTCATTTTCAAAGTCTTTTGAGAGTTTATCAAGTGTAGTTTCTTCAAAATCAATCGTTTCTAGGGAGTTTGCTGGAGCCGACTGAAAATCAAATTGGGCATGATTCACGGACTTTATAATTTCTTCTTCTGTGATTTCAGATTCGCTTAAGTAGGCTACCAAGGTTTCAGTGTTTACTCCTTCAAGCAAGTTTGTTGTCGAGGTTGAACTGTAGTAGCTTTTGTAAATAAAAACGGTAGCAATTGTTACAAAAAGCAAAGGAAAAGCATATTTAAAACTAAATGAAAATGAGGGTAATGAAAATGTTTTCTGTTCTTTGTTTTCTATTCGTTTTTGAATAGCCATCGGAAGAGCATCAAAATACCCCTCGGGTATTTCAAAAATGTTTTTCTTCTCTATCTCCTCTAATTTCATAATCCCTTTGATTGATTAATATTAAATAAGTTTAATCAGTTGTCAAAAAATCTTCAATTTTCTTAACAGCATGGTGATAGCTTGCCTTCAGCGCGCCTACCGAAGTTCCAGTGATTTCCGCCATCTGTTCATATTGCAGCTCCTCATAATATTTCATGTTGAAAACTAGCCGTTGCTTGTCGGGCAAAGTAAGTAAGGCTTTTTGCAGTTTCTTTTGAATCGCGTCTCCGCCAATTCCTTCTGAAGTGTCAATTTTTGAGGCAAGTTCTCGTTGCACATCTTCTAAAGGGAGAAAAAATCTCCTCTTTTTCTTGGCTAGAAAACTTAGGCATTCGTTGGTAGCAATTCTGTAAATCCAAGTGAAGAGTTGCGAATCCTCACGAAAATTATGCACTGCCTTGTGAATTTTTATAAATACTTCTTGGGTTAGATCATCCGAATCGTCATGATCAATTACCATTTTACGGATATGCCAATACACTTTTTGCTGGTAAGTGCGCACAAGCATATTGAAACCATAATTGGTGGTTTCAGGATTTCTAATCTTGTCTAGAAGTTCCTTATCAGTCAATGACTCTTACTGTGCTTTTGTTTTTGAATTATGACGTTTAGACAGAAGTTAATTGATTTGGTTTAATAGGTCAACTAAGTTTTCATATTGTTCTTTCGAATGAGCTGGGAAGTTGGCAAATCGAAGTTGGGTTTTCTTTAGTTCGCCATAACCATCACCCGGATAATATCCTTTTGCATTGAGCAACTTTACAATGGCCTCCGTTTTCGAGCCGGTATCAGCAACAATGACGGTTTTCGAACGCCACTCTTTGTTTTCTACAAAAGGCTTTATAGTAGGATGATTTTCCAGGCTATTGTAAAGTAATGCCGCTTTGTATTCAGTTTCGCTTCTAATGGCTGAAATTCCACGACCTAGAAAATCTGTAACTATTTTGCTGAGTAAATAAATGCCCAATACGTTCGGAGTTTCAGGCGTTTGATTTTTCTTACTATTGGCTAGAAGTGTTGGTAAGTTATGGTAAGTACCGATCGAAATGCCCTTCTGCTGTAAACTCCCTGCCTTGGCAATGCACCGATCATTTACAACCCAAACTCCTAAGCCAGCTGGCAAGCCGAAGCCTTTTTGCACCGAAAAGAATACTGAATCAACTATTGAATAGTCAAATTGAGGAAAGGGTAGGGAAGACACCGCATCTACCACAATCAAGGCATTTTTTTGTTTTGCTCTTAACTGGCTGATGAAGTCTTTTGGGATGCTTACGCCCGTGCTTGTTTCGTTGTGTGTTACGGCAATCAATTCAGTGTTTGCCGGAATGTCAACCTCAAAATCAAAGCCGTTGCCCAGTTGCGCTTCCACTTTCGTGGGATGTTTGCCCAGCAGGCCAGCTATTTCGAAATAGCGTTTTGAAAAAGCGCCATTTACAAAATGGAAAGAATTCGCTTCCACAAGGTTTTGGATGGATCGTTCCCACACTTCCGTGGCAGAACCTGTGAAGAAAACATGAAAATCAGACGGAATGGAAAGTAATTGCTTTAGTCCCTCGGTAGCTTCTTTTGAGATCATCTCAAACTCTTTGCTGCGGTGCGACAGCGAGCCGATGTTTTTGCGAATGACTTGTCGGAGATGATCTTCGACTGTAAAATATAGTTGAGAAGGGCCGGGCGTAAAGTTAACGATCATAAAATTAGGTAGTGGTGCAAAGTAACGGCTTAGAGTTTAAGGTTGCAAAAAAGACGGTTTAAAGGTTGAACGGGCTATGTATTTCCTTACCTTTGTACTAGAAATCCTACTTGGTTTGGGACACGTTTGCTGAACCTAACAATTATAACAATACCGAGCGAAGCTTTCAGCCAAAACCAGGCCTCATCATGCGTTTTCGCATGACCTCGCCCAAAAAGCAGGCTAACAGTGGAAGGTTGCGGAGGACGGCAGCTCAAAACTTGTCTTTTCTGGGGTTCAGAAACTCCTCTCCAAATCTTGTAGGATTTTTACTTAAATATCTCTACCGCAAAAGGGTCTGTTCCGACCTCGAAGCCAATAATACTGATGCCCGCGCTATGGACTCAATATATCCGCTAAAATGCCTTTTTACGCCATCGATTAACATTTTTTAGTCGTGCCTGAAACATTTCATGAGTATATTTGCACAAAAAAAAATCATGAAGAAAATTATTCTAACGTTGACCGTATCGTTTGCTATGCTGGCGCAATCAGCTTACGCCCAAATTCGCTTCGATCTAGGCGTAAAGGGAGGGCTCAATTTTGCGGGGCTCAGCAATGTAAGCACTTCTAATTTGAAGGCTTCTTATGAGAACAGAACAGGTTACCATTTTGGCGCTTACGCGATGATAAAAATTACTAAGTTCGCCATACAGCCTGAGATCATTTTTTCACGCCAAGGACAGAACTATACATTGCCTAATAGCACTTCGAATCTTACTAGTAATTTCGATTATATCAATATCCCGGTGATGGTAAAGTTCTATGTTGCGGGAGGTCTTAATTTACAAGCTGGTCCTCAATTTGGTTTTCTATCCAGTGCGACGGGTGACGTGATCAATACAGTGAATGGTTCAATATCGTCTACTACTTCCTCGGCAGATCTAAAGACCTTTGTCAAATCCTCTGATGTTTCATTGGCGGTAGGCGCAGGTTGGGATTTGCCCTTTGGGTTGAACTTGACAGCGCGGTATAATATCGGATTGTCGGACATAAACCAAAAGACGGGCGGCATCATCCCTTCTGTGGGGAACAGCACAATTTCCTCTTTGGGAACCTCTGAAGCAAAAAGCCAGGTAGTCCAAATTTCAGTAGGCTACCGCTTTATTAGATTGGGAAAATAACGACCTCCAAAATTTTCGTTGAGCCAATCTTCAGAGATTGGCTTTTTTTATTTTTGCACTTTGTTATTCTTACATGACGTATCAACAATCGATAGAGTATTTGTATGCAAGCCTTCCGATGTTTCAGCGCATTGGCACTGCCGCCTATAAAGAGAATTTAGATAATACGATTGCGCTATGCAAAGCAATCGGTAATCCCGAAAGGAAATTCAAGGCTATCCATGTTGCTGGTACCAACGGAAAAGGTAGCTCCTCACACATGCTGGCCGCCATTTTGCAAAGCGAGGGATACAAGACAGGCCTCTATACTTCACCGCATTTAAAAGAATTTACAGAACGAATTAAAATTGATGGCATTGAAATTCAACAAGACTTTGTATGCGATTTTGTGGAGCGCATCAAACTTTCTATTGAATTGATTCAGCCTTCGTTCTTTGAGATTACCGTGGCCATGGCTTTTGATTACTTCTCAAAAAGTAAGGTTGACATAGCGGTAATTGAGGTGGGGCTGGGCGGCAGATTAGATTCAACAAACGTTATTACACCTCTTGTTTCGCTCATTACAAACATCAGTTGGGACCACAAAGAACTACTCGGTGATACGTTGGCTAAAATCGCTGCTGAAAAGGCAGGCATAATAAAAAAAAATATACCCGTTGTGATCAGCGAAAAACAGCCTGAAGTTCAAGAAGTTTTTTCTGTAAAAGCACAAGCGGAAAAGGCTCCCATCTTTTTTGCTCCTGATTCATTTAGGCTGGAAGGAAACTCATCTTCAGTTGATGTTTACGAAGGTGATTTTCTAGTACACAGAAATATTATTCCCCAATTAAAAGGAAATTATCAGCGAAAGAATATTTTGGGCGTAGTAGCTGTCTGCAAAGTATTAACTAGTCAAGGATTTGTTATCGGTAACCGGTCAATTAAAAAAGGGATAGAAAACGTTATTGCCCTAACGGGATTGAAAGGCCGGTGGCAAAAGATTAACAGCACACCCTTAACTATTTGTGATACAGCTCACAATGAGGCAGGCGTTAAAGAAGTGTTAAGCCAGATTTCAGCGCAATCGTTCAAAAAATTACACATCGTCTGGGGTATGGTAAAAGATAAAGAAATACACTCAATACTAAATTTGCTGCCAAAAGATGCAACTTACTATTTCTGCCAAGCCAAAATACCAAGAGCGATGGATGCGCAAGCACTAGCAGAGAAAGCAACTTCTGTTGGCTTAGATGGAGTAATCGTTCCAGACGTAAATAATGCCATCAACCAGGCCAGCATGAAAGCAGATCCTGAAGACCTTATTTTTGTTGGTGGTAGTACATTTGTGGTGGCCGAAATTGAAAACTTATAACTCTTCACTTGAAAAGAAAATTAGAACGTTTTAAAATTATTTCTGAATTGCCCAATGTGGTAGAGCCAGGAAAGGAGATTTATAGCCAAATAAAAGGCAACTGGGGAAAAGACTATTTTAAGAATAACAATCCAATTACTGTAGAATTAGCTTGTGGCCGAGGTGAATACACTATTGGTTTGGCCAAAAGGTTTCCAGAAAGAAATTTTATTGGAGTAGACATTAAAGGCGATCGAATTTGGAAGGGCAGTACCATTGCGCATAACGAGGGCCTTTCCAACGTTGCGTTCCTAAGAACGGTAATTTTGGTGATCGAGAATTTCTTTGAAGAGAACGAAGTAGGTGAGATTTGGCTTACGTTTCCAGATCCTAGGCCTAGAAAACGCGATATTAAAAGAAGATTGAGCGGCTATCGCTATATCAATATTTATAAAAAGCTTTTAAAAGCGGATGGTTTTTTTCGGTTCAAAACGGACAATACTGCTCTTTTCGATTTTACCCTGGAAGAGCTAAATCAGCGTTCCGACATAAAGGATTTTAAGTTTACCCATGATTTATATTCTTCGGAATTGAGAGAAGAGTGCTTCGATATCAAAACGAAGTATGAAGAAATGTTTGAAAGTCAGGGAGAAACGATCAAGTATCTGCGTTTTAGGTTTGTCTATTAAGTTTGATTAATACTACGGTAACATTATAATTACATCAAGTAAAGATTTATAACTTATCTTTGAGAACAACATTATAATAACCCTTCTAGATGGGTGAAAAAAGACGTGAAGTCGAATTAGTAATTATCTCAGACATTCACCTCGGCACCTATGGTTGTCACTCCGAAGAACTACTCCGCTATTTAAAAACAATCAAGCCCAAAAGGCTAATTCTCAACGGTGATATTATCGATATGTGGCAGTTTAGTAAGCGTTTTTGGCCGAAGTCACACATGCAAATAGTTAAACACATTACAGGTCTATTGGCGAAGGGAACTAAGATTACTTACCTCACGGGCAATCATGATGAAATGCTGAGAAAATTTGCAGGCTTCAAATTGGGTTCTTTTCAAATCGATAACAAAAAGGTAATTTCACTCAATGGCAAGTCGGCATGGATTTTTCATGGCGATGTGTTTGATGTAACCATGCAATATTCGAAATGGCTGGCCAAGCTAGGCGCAATAGGGTATGACACGCTAATTGTGATAAACACATTTGTAAATTTTATTTTGCGGGCGATGGGCAGAGGTAAAATTTCGCTTTCAAAAAGAGTGAAGGATAGTGTAAAGGGAGCCATTAAGTTCATAAATGATTTTGAAAAAACGGCTGCCGACATCGCTATCTCAAATGGCTATGATTATGTAATCTGCGGGCATATTCATCAACCAGAAATGCGAAAAATTACTACCGAGCAAGGAGAAGTGATGTACCTTAACTCGGGCGATTGGATTGAAAACCTCACCTCCCTTGAATTCAATGCCGGGCAATGGAAAATATACCGATATGCCGATGACTTGTTTGCTCAATCTATAAAAATCCCGAAGCGCTTCAAGAATAACTTGGATAATGATGAGATATTTAAAGATCTTGTCAATGAATTCTTAGCTCCTAAAAAATGAATATTCTGTATGCCATTCAAGGCACTGGCAATGGTCACCTCAGTCGCGCCATTGATATAATTCCAGAACTAAAGAAGTACGGAAATCTTGACTTGTTTGTAAGTGGCGCGCAGGCCGAAATTGTGTTGCCTTATCCTGTCAAGTATAAATCCAAAGGGCTAAGTTTTTATTTTGGAAAAGCAGGTGGTATCAATTTCATTAAGACTTTCCAGAAGAATAGCTCACGAGAACTTATTAAAGAGATAAACAACTTCCCGGTAGAGAATTATGATCTGATAGTAAATGATTTTGAACCAATTTCGGCTTGGGCAGCACGCAAGAAGGAAGTTAATTGTGTTTCATTAAGCCACCAAGCTGCGCTGCTCTCAAAGAAATCACCACGGCCAAAAACAATAGACCCTTTTGGTGAATGGCTCATAAAGAATTATGCACCCGTAAAAAAGTATGTTGGCTTTCACTTTGAGGAGTATGACAAAAATATTTTTACTCCGGTAATCCGCGGTGCAATAAGAGAAGCGAAAGTAAGAGATGACGGACATTATACGGTTTACCTTCCGGCATACGATGATAAAAAACTGGTTGAATTATTTTTGCGCATCTCCAATAAAATTCGGTGGCATATTTTTTCTAAACATACTAAAAGTCCTTACCATGTTGGTCGGATATCTGTGTATCCTGTTAGTGGTCAAGATTTTGTTGAAAGTGCGGTGTCAGGTACAGGGGTTCTTTGTGGTGCTGGCTTCGAAACTCCAGCAGAAGTATTGCATCTAAACAAAAAGTTACTGGTTGTACCGATGAAAAATCAATACGAGCAACATTGCAATGCCGCTGCGCTCAAGAAATTAGGTGTGCCGGTAATTAAAAAAGTAAAAAAGAAACACCTTAAGAAGATTCAAAAATGGTTGGATAGCGATAAGCGGCTGGACATAAGTTTTCCGGATGTTGCAGGGTTGGCAGTTGAAAAAATGATGCGCAAGTACGCTCAATAGAAAGCACGATTAGTAATACCATTGTAATTGTTCAATAAAGGTTAGGTAATACGTGATTTTTACCTTGCGATGTTTTAGAGGCATGGCAAAGGCACAAAGAATTCTGGCGGTTGATGACGATCCTGATATTTTAGACTTACTAGACTATAACCTAGAAAAGGAAGGCTTTAAGGTAAAGACCGTTGAAAATAGTAGCGAGGCAGTGAAAATCGCTTTGAGTTTTAAGCCTGACTTGATTATTCTTGACATTATGATGCCGCAACTTTCGGGCATTGAAGTATGTAAACAACTGAGGGAAATATCTTTTTTTACCGAAACGCCAATCTTTTTTCTAACTGCGAAATCGGAACACTATTATGAGGAAGCCGTTTTCGAAACAGGCGGAGACGATTTTATTGAAAAGATTATTGGCCTTAGAGCACTTACCAACAAAGTAGTCACGGTGCTTCGCGAAGATTTTACTATTCGCAAAAGTATTGCCAAAATAGACATTGGATCGCTCCACTTAAACAGGCGAAGCAGCGTGGCTCGGATAAAAGGGGAGGAGATTACACTTTCGAGGCCTGAATTAGACTTACTTTTCTTCTTTGCCCAAAATTCAAAGAAAATAATTACCACCGAGAATTTGCTGAGCAATATTTGGGGGTCTGATATCTATTCGGTCACCAAATCTCTTGACGTTTATTTGGATAACTTATCAAAAAAGCTGGGCGGCAAATGGATCAGTCAGGTGAGTAATGGCAAGTATAAATTCAATCCTCATTGACAGTCAGCTTTTCTAAGATATCTGACAGGTGATCGTAATTCTGAATTCCAGGTGCTGTTTCTTCAATCCCTTCAATGAATATCCCATCAATGGGTAGATCTAAAAGGGTGTCTAAGTCTAGTTGCCATTCCTCTTTTCCTTCTTCCATAAAGACAGAAAAGCCATTAAGGAGATGTTTGTTTTTTTCAAAGCCTTCCAATGTAAATAAAACACAATGATTTTGGTTGCTGTACGACACCAGCTTGTCGATCATCTCAGTGGTAGGCACATCGGGAAGTAAAATGAAGAGCTTATAACCATCCAATTCTGCTGGAGTTAGGTAGTCCAGCTCCACTTGAATATACTGCGCAGCTATCTTTTGGCTTATCACCCATACAAAATCTTTTTCGTATAGGCATTCAATTACGAATTTTGGCCCAGACACCCAAGATGATATTTCCGTAAAGTGTTTGAAATCAGTCTTATAATTATTCTCATCATTATCCCAGAATCGAAACCCCAAGAAATCTACACCCATACCCGCGCAGTACCGTGCTTCGCTAAGACTGGTGATATTGCTTACCTTAACTTTTGTTTTTAGTTCCATCGCCCCAATATCCAAAAGAAAAAATAACTTTGAAAAAGTATTGTTAAGAGTATATCTAAATGTGCCTGAATTCTGTTAACTGTCTACTATCAATTTGTAAACCAGTGATGCTAGTTAGGTTATCCGTTTTGTTGGTGCTTTTTTCATCCGGTAATTCAATCGGTCAAGTAAACAGATATGTCATTTATTTTAAGAATAAGGCAGGTAACCAGTATTCCGTATCTCAACCTGATAAATTTTTGTCTGCTGCTAGTATCGCTCGGAGGACAAAGCAACAGATCAGTTATACAGACGAGGACCTACCTGTTACTGCTGCGTATGTAAATAAATTAAAAGATATCGGTGCGAAGGTTTTTTTTACATCTCGTTGGCTCAACTGCGTGTTGGTTGAATCACCCCCTTCTATAGCAACTGCTGCTTCTCAGCTTCCGGAGGTATCAAAAGTCGAATTAGTTGCCCCCGGAAATCGCTTGTTGGGCGGCAGAGTAGCTACTAAATTTGATCAAAAAGTTACTGAGGTCGCAGCGCCTTCTCTCGTCCAGTTTCAGCAGCTAGGAATTGACGAGATGAATTCGCAAGGCTATAATGGAGATGGAATTAACATAGCAATTTTTGATGGAGGTTTTTTAGGCGTAAATACAACGACCGCGTTTCAGGCAGCGAGGTCCAAAATAAAATATGAGTATAATTTTGTTGTAAATAGTAAAAACGTTTACCTATATGACGATCATGGGACGGAAGTCTTTTCGATATTGTCTGCCCAAACACCAGATTTTGCAGGTGGTAGCTTGGGTGCTAATTATTTCCTTTTTTTGACCGAAGATAAGCCAACGGAGTATAGAGTTGAAGAGTTTAATTGGCTTTTTGCGGCCGAGCGTGCCGATAGTTTGGGGGTAGACATTATTAGCTCATCATTGGGTTATAGCACTTTTGATGATGCCACTATGAACTACCGGATCAGCGACCTAACAGGCAACAACGCCATCGTCTCTATTGCTGCCTCCAAGGCGTTGGCGAAAGGAATGATGGTGGTAACCTCTGCTGGCAACGAAGGAAATGGTTCTTGGAAATACATTACTCCTCCAGCGGATGTATCTGGGATTTTATCAGTAGGTTCTATTACCACCGAGAAATTGTTGAGTGGTTTTAGTTCCCTAGGACCTACTGCGGACGGAAGGGTTAAACCAGACGTAGTAGCGTTGGGCAGTTCAACCACCCTTATCAATCAAAGCGGCTCGCTTGTGAAAGGGAGCGGAACTTCTTTTTCGTGTCCATTGATAACGTGTCTTGTGGCAGGCCTTTGGCAAGCGTATCCAAATCTAAAGGCTCAGGAAATGTATACCGCAATTATCAAATCTGCCGATCAGGCCTATAATCCTGATAACAAAAAAGGGTTCGGACTGCCGAACTTCAAAGCGGTTGTGAATTATTTGAATAGAGCTGCCCTAGATCAAGCAATTGTAATAAGCCCTAATCCTGTGCAAACGTCTATGAATGTTACTTTCAAGGAACCTAAAGAGGAAGAGGTCGTAATGACGATATTCAGCGTTTTAGGGCAGCCGCTTTTTACGCAAAGCACTACGCTAAACTGGCAAAAAAATCCGGTGGAATATGATTTATCAAACTTGGCTTCGGGTGTATACATAGTGCAGATAAAGTCATTGTCTCAATCATTAACTTCGCGCATCATTAAGTTTTAATTTTACAATTTTGAATTTTAGATTCTATGCCTAAGCTCTTTTTTAAATGAAATCAATCATTGCACCCTCTATTCTTGCTGCCGATTTTGCCAATCTTGAAAAAGAAGTTCGCATGATAAATGAAAGTCAGGCCGATTGGATTCATGTAGATATAATGGATGGTGTTTTTGTTCCGAATATTAGTTTTGGTATTCCCGTTGTTCAGGCAATTCATCGCCACGCAGCAAAACCACTGGACGTTCATTTGATGATTGTCCAACCAGAGCGATACATAGAAGCTTTTCACAAAGCGGGCGCTTCTGTAATTTCAGTTCATGAAGAAGCAACTCCTCATCTTCACCGAGTGATTGAGCAAATAAAAGCATTGGGCATAAAAGCAGGTGTAGCGTTGAATCCGCATACGCAAATTGCAGTGCTCGAAAATGTTATTGAATCGATCGATGTCGTCTGCCTAATGTCAGTAAATCCGGGCTTTGGCGGCCAATCATTTATTGAAAATACATACAAGAAAGTGAGCCAGTTGAAATCGTTGATTGCGCAATCAAAATCAAAAGCGCTTATTGAAATTGACGGTGGTGTAAATCAACACAATGCAAAACCATTGTTAGAAGCTGGCGCGGATGTTCTTGTGGCGGGCAATTTTGTTTTTTCCTCTGTCAATCCGAAAGATGTAATTCAACAGTTAAAAAATCTATAGCCTAGATTTCTTGGCAAGAATTTTGAACAATTGTTTTTATGAAAATTCGTTGTGCTATCATAATTCTCTTTACTTTTTTTGGTTGTGCAAGAACCGTAACACGAGTAGCGCCCGCGGAAACAATTGACCTAAGTGGCAGATGGAACGACAGCGATTCCCGGCAGGTTGCGGAAAAGATGATATCAAACCTGCTTGCCAGCGATAAATTCAAAGCATACGCAAAAGAACTCAATAAAAAACCAGCGATTATAGTGGGTTTGGTGCTCAACAAAACGAGCGAGCATATTGATGCCCAAAACTACATCAAAAAACTGGAGCTTGCTATTTACACCTCTGGTATTGCCGATTTAGTTGAATCAGATAAATTTAGAGACAAGCTCAGAGAAGAACGAGCGCAACAGCAGGATTTTGCTGCTGCGCCTACCCTGGCAAAATGGGGTGAGGAAGTAGGTGCCAACCTAATGCTGTTTGGCGAAATGACATCGGAGACGGACGTTTACAATAAAAAGCGCGTAGTGAATTATATAATTACTCTTTTTCTTACGGATATGAGCACAAATAAACGCGTTTGGTACGGGCAAGAGGAGATTAAAAAGTTTATCAGGAATTAGAAACAGAATATGAGCTCTGACTACCCGCAAGGTAATAGCGTGCATGTTGCCAAAAGCAAGCGGAGGTCTGGTTGCATAAAAGTCATAGCGATTATTGCATTACTTACCATACAATCTTGCGCCACTTATTATCAGGCAAATTTTATATTTAATCAAGAATTTGAAAATGGCAACTTGCCAAAGGCACTCAGCTCATTGCAATCCCAATCCTCTGAAGCAAGCGGCAAAAAACAATTCTTATACTTTGTAAACAATGGCTTAGTGCTTTCTATGCTCGGTAGGTATGAAGAGAGTAATGCCTATTTTGAAAAAGCGTATATTTTTGGCGAAGACTATAGAATCAACTACTTGAATGAAGCCGCCTCCTATTTGACCAATCCGACAGTAACAAGCTACAAAGGCGAAGATCATGAGCACCTGCTCTTACTTTATTACAAAGCACTTAATTATTTGAAGCTTGACAAAACCGAGGAAGCATTGGTGGAATGCCGCAGACTGAATATTCGATTGCAACAGCTAAGTGATCGGTATGAGTCAAGCAACAAATACAAACGCGATGCTTTTGCAAATCTTTTGATGGGCATCATCTATGAAAAAAATAAAGAGTATAATGATGCTTTTATTGCCTATAAAAATGCGTATGAAATTTATCAGAGCGATTATAACAACCTATTTCAATTACAAACTCCACAACAATTGAAAGAAGATATTTTAAGAACGGCTTACTTGAGCGGACTCACCGATGAGCTGGCGCATTTTAAGACCGCGTTTAATCGGGAAGACTATCATTATGAGCCAGATGAGGCTACCCTTATCTTCTTTTGGCATAACGGCTTAAGTCCTGTAAAGGCCGAATGGGGGCTTACCTTTGCAGTCGCCCGGCAAGGAAACAGACTTCAGTTTACCAACAATGAGTTGGGTTTTTCCTTTCCGTTTTCGCTGGAAGGCTATGAAGAAAAAGATAAAAATGCATTGGCAAATTTGCGAATTTTCAGAGTGGTTTTTCCAAAGTACGTGGAACGCCCAACCTATTTTAGTTCTGCTTCTCTAGAAATGGACGCCCAAACTTTTAATCTGGAGATCATCGAAGATGTAAACAAGATTGCTTTTAAAGCATTGGAAGAACGAATGGTACTTGAATTCAGCAAAGCATTGATTAGATTGGCGGTAAAGAAAACCGGTGAGTATCAAGTTAGGAAAGAGGACAAAGTAGTAGGATCTGTTCTGGGTATTATTAACTCGCTTACAGAAAAAGCAGACACGCGCAATTGGCAAACGTTGCCCCATACTATTTATTATTCTCGCGTTCCCTTGCGCGAAGGTCACAACTCAGTGAAACTTAAACTTATAGATCGTGAGGGCAAAGTTTCAGAGCACTCATTTAATTATGAAACTCAAAAGCGCCAGATACTATTTCACACCTTTAGTTCGTTAGAAAGTGAGATTCCAAATTATGGATATTATTAATTTGAAGGTAAACGATTATCTTAGCAACAATATTTAAAGCTCAATATTGAAGTCGCCCATCTTTTTCCTCTTCTTAGTTCTTTTTCCAATGGTGCTTTCGGCACAAGATGAAGAGAAAACTCAATTCCCGTTGGAAAAATTTTATGTAGAACGGCAGAAGAACAAGACTTCTTTTTTGAATAAACTTGTTTTTGGACTGAGTACGGGTGTTGGCAATACATTCTTTAGCCACGAGACTACGGGCTTTGGCATCTATCAACTAAACGGCCAACCACCAACGCTGTTTGACACCCAACCAGAAACTATGTTTGCTGTAGTGCCTCCCCAGCTATTCCCGCAAGGAATGGAAGCGGCAATTCGCTATTCAAATTGGCTAACTGATGCCACTCAATTGACTAGTCCCATTTCGGAAAACACCTTTAACCCGCTAACTTTTCAAAGTATTACCACCGCGCCCTATAAGTTTAGAGGTAATGGGCTTAACATTCCATTAAAACTTACTGTTCATTATGAATATAAACAGTTTCGGTTCGGGGCTGGCTACTCGTATGAATTGATGCTATTGGGTAGCTTAACGGGTTCATCGGCTATTATCCCTGAGCAGTATTCCGTAACTCCGAGCAGCACGCTCGGTTTTATGAGTCGCTACTTTGGAATTATTGGCTATTCCTTTTATCGATATAACAAGTACCTCGCGACTGTCGATGCGAACATAGGAAACTTTTCGCCTGGCTCTAACTTCAATAGTTCGTTGATTGAAAAGGGCTTGTATTACAATTTGGGGCTAACCGTGGAGCGGGAGTTTTCGGAATATTTTAAAGTTTTTGCTCGTCCTTCCATCGAAATTAAAAGCTATTCGATTGCATTACCACCAAAGTGGCAAAAGCATAGACCATGCTATGAACGCGTTATATTTAAACGTAGGAGTTACTTATCGCATACCTGAACTTCCTAAGTGTTACCACAAATATTGCAGAGTTCAAATAAACCATGCACATGGAAACAAAGAATATAGAAGCAGAGACCATAAGTTTTATGAAATCCAAAATCCAGGTTATGGTGAGAATGATCCGGTCCTGATTAAATACAAAGGAAAAAATAAGAGAAAATTGAACCCTTATTAGCAAAGATACCAGTTTAGGATAGGCTTCGATTTTTGTTCAATGTTTTTCTTTTCCTCAAAGAATAATCTTGCTATTAATAACTTATACCTAGCAACAAATTTCTTATCTTTACCCACTCATAAATTCTCAAAAATCAGTGGCAGAAGAAAAAGAAGGAGCTTCCAATACCTCGAATGTAATCCTAATCAATATTGAAGACGAAATGCGCGGTGCTTACATCGATTATTCGATGTCGGTTATTGTTTCGCGCGCCCTTCCCGATGTGCGTGACGGCCTAAAACCGGTCCACAGAAGGGTATTGTACGGAATGCTCGACTTGGGCGTCAATTATAACAAACCATATAAAAAATCGGCCAGAATTGTGGGGGAGGTGCTGGGTAAGTATCACCCGCATGGCGATTCATCGGTATACGATACCATGGTGCGCATGGCGCAAGATTGGTCGCTAAGATACACCCTCGTAGACGGCCAAGGAAACTTCGGTTCAATTGATGGAGACTCGCCAGCAGCAATGCGTTATACAGAGGCTCGCCTCCGCAGAACCGCTGAAGAATTGCTTTCAGACATTAACAAAGATACAGTTGATTTTCAACCCAACTTTGACGATTCGCTTACGGAACCAACCGTGCTGCCGGGTAAAATTCCAAATCTGCTGATTAATGGCTCCTCGGGTATAGCGGTAGGCATGGCCACCAACATGGCGCCCCATAATTTAACCGAAGTGGTGGAAGGTATTGTGGCCTATATCGACAATCGGGAGATCACCATTCCTGAGTTGATGAAATTTATTACTGCTCCTGATTTTCCAACAGGTGGAATTATATACGGCACCAGCGGGGTGCAAGAGGCTTTCCTTACGGGAAGAGGGCGGGTGATCATCCGCGCCAAAGCCGAAATTGTAGTAAATGCAACCGGCAAAGATCAGATCATCGTTACCGAAGTCCCCTACATGGTGAACAAGGCAATGATGATTGAAAAAACCGCGGCACTTGTCAATGAGAAGAAGATAGAGGGCATAAGCGATATACGCGATGAGTCGGATCGCGATGGCTACCGTGTAGTGTACGACCTAAAGCGCGATGCCATACCTAATGTGGTGTTGAATAACCTCTTTAAATACACTCAACTTCAATCGTCATTTGGTGTAAACAACGTGGCATTGGTGAAAGGAAGGCCTCAAACCTTGAACCTAAAAGACATGATCGTCCATTTTGTGGACCATCGTCACGAAGTGGTAATCCGCAGAACAACGTACGATTTAGCGGAAGCGGAGAAGAGAGCGCACATTTTGGAAGGCTACTTAATTGCCCTCGATAATCTCGATGCGGTAATCGCTTTAATTCGTGAGTCAAAAGATGTGGAAGTAGCGAAAGCGGGCTTGATGCAGAGTTTTAACCTCTCCGAAATTCAGGCAAAAGCCATTTTGGAAATGCGCTTACAGCGGCTTACAGGCCTAGAAAGAGAGAAAATCCAGAACGAATACAATGAAGTAATGGCCTTGATTGCCCGCTTAAAGGAGATCTTGGGCGATGAATCCATTCGCATGGGAATCATTAAAGATGAGTTGGCGGAAATCAAAGAACGGTATGGCGATGCCCGAAGAACAGAGGTAGTGTTAAGTGACGATGATATTACCATGGAAGACATGATTGCTAACGAGGAGATGGTAATCACGGTTTCTAACCAAGGATATATTAAACGCACGCTATTGTCTGAATACAGAACGCAAGGTAGAGGCGGGGTAGGCTCAAAAGGCGTATCGACCAAGGAAGATGATTTCACTGAAAAATTATTTATTGCCCACGCGCACAACTATCTGTTAATCTTTACTGCTCAAGGAAAAGTATACTGGAAAAAGGCGTATGAGATACCAGAAGGCAATAAACTTTCGAAGGGTAGGGCAATTCAGAACTTGTTAAATATTGAAAGTGGCGATAGTGTAAGAGCAATTTTGAATATAAAAGATCTTACGGACGAAGAGTATCTGACTAGTAATTTTGTGATCCTTTGCACGGAACGAGGCACCATCAAGAAAACTTCTCTCGAGGCATACTCAAGGCCTCGTGCTAATGGCATTACCGCGATTACCATCAATGAGGGAGATCGCCTGTTGAATGTGGCTTTGACCAATGGAAGCAATCATATTATCATCGCCAAAAGCGAAGGCAAGGCAGTTCACTTTAATGAAGCAGACGTCCGCCCGATGGGACGAACCGCTTCTGGCGTGAGGGGTGTAAACCTTGAAACCGAAAACGATCGAGTGATTGGAATGGTATGTATTACCAGAGAAGACGCTAATTTGCTGGTGGTTACAGAGAACGGATATGGTAAACGATCGTCTGTGGAAGACTACCGAATTACACGGAGAGGTGGAAAAGGAGTAAAAGCATTGGCAGTTACAGAAAAAACTGGTAAGCTTGTTGCTATAAAGGAAGTGGGAGATAAGGATGAACTCATGATAATCAACCGCTCTGGCATTAGTATTCGCATAAAAGTAGAAAGCATGCGCGTAATGGGACGAGCAACACAAGGGGTAAGATTGATCAAGCTAAATGAAGACGATGCTATTTCTTCGGTGGAGAAAATCCAAAACATGGATACGGTAGAAATTCCAAACGAAGAAAGCCCTAGCGATAACATTAACAACGAGACCAACGGAGAAAACTTAAGTCAGCAACCAGAACCCGAAAATTAATAACCATAAACTGTAACCCGAATGAAAAAAGTAGTAATCCTTGTCAGTCTGTGTTTGCCAATGTTGGCAATCGCTCAAAAGGAAATAAAGCCCAGCATATCGAAAGCTGAGAAGGCTTTAAGAACAGGTAAATATGAGGAAGCCAAAGCCATTATTGATGTTACTGTGGCCAATCAAGAATTTATGGTAAACAAGAAAGGCGAACCCTCGAAAAATGCTGCGCAAGCTTGGTACATGAAGGGGCTTGTTTACGTTGGGATTGATACAACTAAAAATCAAGCAGCGAAGAGCTTGGAGCCCAATCCATACCAAGTGGCGGTAGAGGCATTTGCAAAAAGCCAGTCAATTGACAAAACGATTGGAAAAGGGATTTCGGATATTAAAGATGCACAAGGCCTCTTGCCAATAACTTACGAATCGATAAACGCAACGTTTGCACAAAGCTATTTGACAAAAGCCATTCAGTTTTATGAAAAAGAAAAAGAGTATAAAAAAGCGTTCGATTATATAGAAAGGGTAGTATACTTTTTACCTACTGATACCACTATGTTATTGAATGCAGGAGTGTATTTCGGACCTTCAGCTGAGGAATATGATAAGGCAATACCGTACATTGAAAAATACTTTGCTAATGGTGGTAAAAATTCAGACGCTTACCTTCAGTTGATCAGCATCTACCAAGATAAGAAAAAAGATATGGACAAGGCACTTTCGGCAATAAAGGAGGCTAGGGTGAAGTATCCGAAAAATCCGGATTTCCCTAAATATGAATTGAACGTTTATCTTTCTCAAAAGAAGTATGATTTAGCTAAAAAAACCATCAAAGGTGTTTTAGCAAAAAATCCAACTGAAAAGGAAAGTTATTACCTACTTGCTCAGTTGCACAATGAGCTGAACAATGTTGACTCTGCTAAGATGGCGTATCAAAAGGCAGTTGACATTGATCCCCAATATTTTGAAGCGCAACTTGATTTGGCCAAGATGTACTTGATTGACGCTAAGAAAACGAAGTCGGAGCGTGATAAATTAGGGATAACGCCAAATGAGTTAACAAAGCGAAAGGAGCTTTTTGTGGTGCTTCAAAAACGGTATGAGACTGCACTGCCTTATTGGGAGCGTGCAGAAAAAATACAACCAGACAATGAAACGGTGCTTTATACATTGTCGGAGATCTATTCTGCATTGGTAATGGACGACAAGGCCGAAAAGGTTAATAAACGTATCAAAGCGCTCGGATTAGACAACTAGGTTTGTTTTGTTTGTAAATCGTAAAAAAAGGGCTGAACGTGTTCAGCTCTTTTTTTGTTTAGACATTATTTAACAATACATTTACTCAAATAAGTGAGCCCAGATCAAGCCATATCTCTTTATCAACCATTGTTGCAGACAATAGCAATGAAGATATTGCGTTGTAAAGCGGATGCAGAGGATATAGTTCAAGACACCTTTTTGAAGTGGTTAAGTTCAGAGAAAACACATATCCAAAATACGAAAGCATACCTCATTAAATCCGTGACTAACAATGCATTGAGTCACCTTGCTTCCCTCAAAACAAAAAAGGAAGAATGCTTGGATTCCTTCCATATACCTGAAATATTTCTAAAGTTAAAGGAATCTGATTTCGCGCATTTGGATTTGGAAGCCGAACTTTCCAAAGCACTCGCCATTGTTCATCATAAACTGGAGCCTCTTGAAAAGGCAGTCTATCTTTTGAAAGAGGCGTTGGGATTTGAATACGAAGATTTGCAAAAACTATTTGATAAAAAACAAGAGCACTGTCG
>JBIKRT010000078.1:0-20156 GCA_044349005.1 Cyclobacteriaceae bacterium | reverse complement strand
CGCCAGTTGCTTCATCGGCCTTGCAAAGGACTCATACAATTTAGTGATTTTTTTTCTGGGAGAGTCGTCCGGATGGTCTCCCGTTAGCTTCGGAAATCAATCTCGTTTCCGGGATGGGTTGAATTGCTGCTAGCGTTCTTATTCTTAGTATGCCGCTGATAAATATTTTGTTAAAATAACCATTTGAAGTACCAGGCCATTTCACAAAGGCATTTGTTTCATCAGGCATAGGGAAAGAATAGTGTTCACTTTCCATCAAAAATTGAGAAAATCTACTCCTAAGTGTTGATGGGCTAGCGGAAGTAAGTAGGAGTTTGCCTTTTGGTTTTAGAATTCGAGAGATTTCCTTAAACAAATGAAAATGATCGGGCAAACATTCTATCGTTTCAGAACAGATAACAAAATCTGCAATGCCGTCAGCAATATTAAAATCTTTCTGCAAATCAATTTTTAAGGGTGTTATATTACCAAATTGGATTTGTTCAGGGAACAGATCATAGAGATGTAAATCAGCACCAGCTTCACGGAACATGTTTGCAATAAATCCGGTGCCAGTCGACAAATCATAAACTTGTTTGCCTTTCAACTCTCCTTTATTTTGTTCTACATATGAAACAAAAAAACGGATCGCGTTTTCACGTGAATGAAGTATTTCCATTAACTTCAGTAATCTCGTGTAAAATTAAAAAGATAACATCTGATAGACAAGATGGGGAGACAAGGATAAAAAAATAGAACCTACCTATTCATGATACACCTTCTCTCCCGCATAGATAGCAATATTCAAAAAGTTTTCCTTTGGTGGGAAAGGACAACTGAAATTATCATTGTAAGCGCAGTATGGATTGTAGGCCTTGTTGAAGTCGAGCACAACGGAAGTTGAACCTGGAACTTTTTTTATATCCAGGTAACGGCCTGCGCCATAAGTTTCATTGGCACTGGTGTTATCCGCGAAAGCGAGAAACAAAGTGCCTTTGGTAGCGCCCGGTGCTACTAATTCCAATATCAGTAATCTATTTTGCTTACCATTTAACTCAAATTCTGCAAAAGCGTATTCCAAGTATCGCTCTTCCTCTCCCGAACTAGTACCCAGCAGCATCATTTTTTTGGAAGGAATTTCTACCAACTTGGCATTCACTTTATAATTCAAGTCGGCTTCGAAATAAGCGAGCCCTTTGAATTTTTCTTCGTGTTTAGCGAATGGCGATTCTTCGGAGTTGCGCATAAACAAATCTTTTTCTTCGCGTTCTTTTGCTAGCTGGGCTTTGTATTCTTCAGGCGAAAGCCCCGCATTAAACGAATAAATCACCAGAGCAAGAGCCGCTAAAATGAATATGGTAAGAAAAATGGTGGAGGGTTTCATTGGTTTATCTTTATGGGGAAGTGGCGCGGATACCGAAGCAGTTCATAAATTAGATACAACCAGATAACTACACAAGGCAGGGCTTTAAGGGAATATCTTATAACAAAATTGCCGTACCAGCTTGGCGGAAAAATAGTGGGCGATAAACTGGTCAATACTATTGCAAAAAGTAATAGCGCGACAACATTTTTTGGATACGGCCTTGGATGAACGGAAAACCAAATAGCAATTCCACAAAAGGCAATTATGTATGTGGGGCTTTCTGAACTACTACTAAAAATAACAACAAAAATAAGTGCCGAGGCAAGATGGAGTAATTGAAAAACGGGGTCTTTGAAATACCTAAATTTTAGATAAGGAGAAAAAAAAAGAAGGCTACCCGGAACAATAAAATACAGTGAGGGTAGCTCAGGAGCAGATAACATTCTTCTAAATAAACCCATTATTGAAATATCTTGGTTAGTAAGTAAATCGGCATTTATAGCGTTTTTTAGGGCAAGGGCATTGTACCAATCTGCATAACTTTTTAAAGCAAAAGTGGGTGACGATATTATAGCAGGCAATAAAAAAAGAGTAATTGTCCAAAAAAGGCAATAACCAACGAGTTTAATTTTATTCTTTGAAAAAACGAAAAAAGCTAGCCCTATGATACTATAGACCTTTATCAAGAAACCAAGTACTATCGTAAATGCAGCCAAACTGTCTTTTTCTCGACAAACAAAGCAATATGCCAAAATTATGGTCGCGGCAATTATCGAATTTATCTGCATGTTTACTAAAGAAGTAAACAATTCATTCGTTATGAGCCAGTAAATCAAGACTTTGCCACTGCTAGGCAATGGAAGCTTTGAAATGGCAAAAAACAAAAGCAATGAATTAAAAAGCACCCACAAAACAATGCCCAGTGGTATTGGCAACAAAGCAAAAGGAGCAATAATCAAACTGAAAACGGGCCCATAATTGTTTACGTCAAAATAGCTTTCGGGGTAAGCTCTATAAAGGTTCTGCTGATCAATAGTGTGATAAAAAACACCAGTATAGACCTTATAATTGTTATAACTATTCCTTGCGTATTCCTTTATACCTGCAAGCAGGGTCAACGCAATCCATAGGCCAAGAACAAATTGTGGTTTCCCAAATAGTTCTCTATACTTTTTTAATAAACTCATGAACTATTACCTACTGGCCATCGAAAACACGCCCCATTCTTTGATATCCTTTTCTTTGGAGGTGTACAATTCAAAGAATTTCGGGATGGAAATATCAGCCAAATGGCCTGGTGAATTGACTAGCACACAAATGGCAATTCGCTCTTTTTGATTGATTGCCACTTCGCTTCTATATCCATTTACAAAGCCACCATGATAAAGCAAGGTATCTGTTTTGAAATTAATGACTCGCCAACCCAGTGCGTAGTGAGCCGATTTCACGGGTTTCCATTTCCAGAAATTATTGTTGCGTGGCACAGCCTTTACAACAGGGGTAAACAACTCCTTTTTTGTTGCTGGTTTCAAAAGGCCATCTTCTTGAGTAAGCGCGAGTAGCCAACGAGCCATATCAGAAATGCTTGCATTAATTCCGCCTGCCGGCCCCACGTTATAATAAGTGGATGAAATGGGTGCAGCCCGCCAACCTTTCTTGAAATGATGCGGCTTTGCAACGTTGCCATTTCGCATAATAGAATCATAAGTAACAGAGGCACTGCTCATATTCAGTTTATCAAAAACCAATGACTGGAGATTTTCTGCATAGCTTTTTCCAGTTGCGGCTTGAATTACATCGCCTATCAGGCTGAAACCGACATTTTGATAACTATAATACTGACCGGGCTTTCCCAGCAAAGGCAAATCGCGAAGATGATACACGAGGGTGTCAAAATTGACGCCCGCATCTACACGATCGGTAAACGAATGACGCGGTAACCCAATCGTGTGCGAAAGCACGTGCCTGAGAGTAAGTCCATTTGTTTGCGAAACAGTTCGCAGTTTGAATTCAGGCAGGTATTGAACTACTTGATCGTTCAACGAAAGAATATTGTTATCAACCAATATTCCGGTAAGCACCGCTGCAAAGCATTTCGAAACAGAGGCAATCCTAAAAACGGTTGTTGTGTTGATTGAGTCTTTGTTCTTTATGTCTTTCAAGCCAAAGCCTTTTAAGAAGATGACGGATGAATCCTTTATTATTGCTACCGCGGCTCCTGGCGCAAGGCCATTGCCAATGGCTCGCTCAATAAAATCATTATACTCTAGCAGTAATTGGTGTGTGTATGGATTAGGGTCGTTGTAAACGGAAACTGGAGGGATTTCCTTTTTCTCACTGATTAAAAGTGGTGCTGGGTTGGGTTTTGGTGGCTTGTTGCAAAAAGTAAAGACGGAGCAAATACACACAGCACCGAAAAGCCAAGTAAGTGTCTTTTTTTTCAAATTCGCTTCTTTTTAAATGAGGCCATCATCTGCAAAGCTAAAATATTTTTGGCCAGCAACGATAATATGGTCGAGCAATTGAATTTCTAATAGTTTGCCTGCCTCCTTTAGTCGTTTAGTTAAATCGCGGTCGCTCTGGCTAGGAATCAAATTTCCAGAAGGATGGTTGTGTGAAACCACAATTCCACTAGCTAGTTCCTCAAGTGCAAGTTTGAAGATAATTTTAGGATCGGCTACCGTTCCGGAAACGCCTCCTTCACCCACTCGCTTCTTTTTTATCACCCGATTCGCTTTGTTTAAAAACAATACCCAAAATTCTTCGTGAGGCAAATCCATCAAATCGCCTTTTATTAGGTTGTGGGCATCTGCCGAGGTGCTTATCTTCGGTTTTTCTTCTGGTTCGGTGTCTTTCCTCCTTCTCCCGAGCTCTAATGCAGCCACAATAGAGATGGCTTTTGCTTCCCCAATACCTTTCACTTTCATTAAATCTTTTACTGAAAGTTTTGCAAGGGCATCGAGATTATTGGCAACCGACTGCATGATTTTTTTGCCTACTTCTACTGCGCTGAGCGAAGAAGTTCCGGATCCAATTAAAATGGCAATTAACTCCGCGTCCGAAAGGGAGGAGGTGCCTTTCAACAAAAGCTTTTCCCTTGGCCTGTCTTCCTCAGCCCAGCTTTTTATATTAAGCGGTTTCGACTCCTCAATTTTCATTTACAGCTAAAGTTCAAAATTCAAGGTTCAAAATCAAATCTAAGAGGCCAAAAGTGCAATCGCCAATATTGACCCTTGAATTTTAAAATTGTGATAAATAAAAAAACCCTCCCCCGATTGCTCGCGGAAGGGAAAAATGATTTTTTAAATATAGTCGCGCGAAATTGCCCGTTAAGCCAGTGCGTTAACCTTTTTTGTCAATTTGCTTTTTTGATTGGCAGCTTTTTTCCAATGGATCACGTTCTTTTTTGCCAATTTATCGATCATAGAAGAAACCTCTTTCAAAAGTTCTTGAGCTTCGTCCTTCTTTGTAGTAGAAACAAGCTTTTTGATAACCGTGCGAGTAGTTTTGGCTTGGTAGCGATTTCTAAGCCTTTTTGTTTCGTTTGCACGGATTCTTTTCTCTGCTGATTTGTGATTTGCCATGGTTTTTTCTCAAATGGATTGCAAAGGTAACTGCAAAGACCAGATTTGCAAAAATTGATTTCTAAATATCTTGACGAATTTGGGGTTTTTGATAATTTAGCTCCATGTCGGGAAAATTCAATAGTTCAAAAGTCAGTATATTCCAGAAGTCAGCTCGCAGGTTAAATAGTCCGAAAGTCTGCAAAGCCAGGGAGTCAGCTCGTAACTCAACGGTCATAGCTCGCAGCTTTTTACTTCTTTCCACATGCCTGCTGTTCGGTGGCTGGGGTTTTTTTGCCCACCAAAAGATAAATGAGCTTGCGGTTTTTACGCTTCCGCCAGAAATGATAGGCTTCTACAAAAAGAACATCAATTACCTAACAGAGGCGGCTGTCAACCCCGACAAGCGAAGATACGCAGTTGCAGATGAGGCACCCAAGCATTACATAGACTTGGATGATTATGGAGATAGTGCGGCAGTTAAATTACCTCGTTATTGGAATGATGCCGTCCGGAAATTCGGCAAAGACTCATTAATGCTTCACGGCATTGTGCCTTGGCATATCAATCGGGTCTATTATCAATTGAAAGATGCATTTGTTGTTAAAGATCCAAACGCGATCCTTCGCCTCTCGGCAGATTTGGGGCACTACGTTGCAGACGCCAACGTGCCGCTTCACACAACAAGTAATTACAATGGTCAAAAATCAGATCAAATCGGGATCCACGGTTTTTGGGAGTCGCGCTTGCCCGAGTTATTCTTTACGGAATATGATTTTTTTGTGGGAAAGGCTACTTATCAGAAAAATGTTCAGTTAACGGCCTGGAGCGCAATCGCGAAAGCAAACGCTGCATTGGATTCAGTATTTCGTCTGGAAAAAGAACTTTTCAAAAAAGAGGGTAACCAGAAATTTAGTTTTGAAACCAAAGGCAGGCAAACACAAAAAGTAGTATCTTTTCCTTATTCAAAAAAGTACCACAATCTCCTTTCGGGAATGGTGGAGCGGCAAATGCGAGCCAGCGTAAAAATGGTGGGCGATATTTGGTTTACTGCTTGGGTAGATGCAGGCCAGCCAGATTTGAATTCGATTATAGATTACAAACCAAGTCAGGATGAAATCGCAACGCGCAGGCAAGAACTGAAGGAATGGAAACAGAAATTATTTGAAACGCGCAAACATGAAACAGATAGTATTTGATTTACTTTTTCACCAATAATTCTGCAACGATGCTTTCCCACTCTTCAGCCAATGAAACGGTTGGCATCTGTCTTTTGGCTTTGCTATACCAGTAATCCGCATTCGACAAGTCACCTTCTTTTCTGTGAAGGTAAGCATGCACCCACGAACCATCACTGGAAAGCACATCTTGTGCTATTTCATGCGCTCTTTCCCAATTACCCTTCCCATCCTGCCAAAGGGCGTTTAACAACGGATCTGAAAAAGAAGAAAATTTATTTTCTAATGACGACTTGAATTCAATCAGAGTCATTATTTTATTGAATCTAATTTAGCATCTCCTGGCGATAAGTTTTCCACGTACTTTTTCAAGTTTTTTAGACCTTTTTCGTAGTCAGGACCGACCATCCCATCCATCAACGGACCAAATATCTTACCCATTCCGCTTAGTTTTGAATCAAGTGTCCAGGTAACTTTTGTTGCCGAACCATCCGGAACTAAAATAAACTCGGCAGTAGATGCGCCCATGCCATCAAACTCAAGCGAACTCTTCAAGCGCCTGTTTATATCTATTTCAATTGTCTTTTGCGTTCCATTACCAACCTCTGGATTGTCGCTCTTCCATTTCATGGTAGCACCTACTCCACTTAAGCCACCTGAAAATTCGTATACGGTTAAGCTATCTTTTTTCGCCCATGGTGACCAATTTTGAAAATGGGTAAATCCATCCACGACTGGGAAGATTTTTTCAGGCGCTGAGTTTATTACAATCGATCGCTCTATGTGCGATTCTGAGGGTAATAGTAAAAGTGCTAGGCCGCCCACGGCAACAAGCACGACCAAAATAAGTGCTACGACTTTTAAAATTTTCATGGGTAAAGGGTTTAATCTTGTTAAGATAATAAAATTATATAAAAACAAACGATTGCATTTGTTCTTTTAAATTCAAAAATTGTACTTCAAAATAAACCCTAACACCTTATGATTATTTTCAACGACCCAAAAAGAATTCCTGAAGACTACGGTATTCGAATTGCAGGCGGCTGCATAATCTATTTTTTTGTCATGCGCCTCTTTGGCCTTGAGCAATATTACGAGTTGCGTTACCTTAATGGCCTTATTCAAGTGGCCGGCATTTATCTCGCACTAAAGAAATTTAAAGCAACACACGGCCAGCACCTCAATTATTTTCGTGCACTGGCAGTTGGAGTTGCCACAGCCGCGGTAGGTTCGCTGCTTTTCGCGGGCTTTTTATTTATCTACATGAATACCCATCCAGACTTACTTAGAAACGTGATAGAGCATGAGCCCATGGGGCATTACCTAAACGCCTATATGATTTCGTTTATCGTAGCATTGGAAGGCTTCTTTCTTGGTTTGCTGATGACCTTCGTTTTGATTAACTATTTGAATACTGACGAGGTAGCTGGCTAGTCAAGAGCATACCAGCAACTACCTATAATTCCTCTAATCACTAAGCTCCAAGTTTATTAACTTGGAGCTTTTATTTTAATAACAAAAGACATGAGGTATTCCCCAATAGGCAAAGAACTGTTTATTGCAAACAGAAAAAGATTAGTCGCCCAATTAAAAAAGGGTTCGGTGGCAATTTTTAATTCAAACGATATAATGCCCTCCAATGCTGACGGCACACTGGGTTTCAAGCAAAACTCCGATTTATTTTATTTGACGGGAATTGAGCAGGAAGAAAGCATGCTCGTGGTTTTTCCAGCGTTTCCTGATAAGAAATATAGAGAAGTGCTATTCTTGCGCGAGCCAAATGAGCTGCTAGAAAAATGGGAAGGGCATAAACTTACCAAACAAGAAGCCAAAGACATTTCAGGAGTTGAAACGGTGGTTTGGCTTCCTGATTTTAAGAAGCTATTTCATCATATGATGGTAATGGGTGGTGCAGAATTTGTTTACCTAAACACCAACGAGCATTACCGATCGGATATAGTGGTAGAAACGCGCGATGCCCGTTTTATTAATTGGTGCAAGGCCACTTATCCATTACATAAATTTGAAAGAGTGGCTCCTTTAATGAGCACTTTAAGAAGAGAAAAACAAAAAAAAGAAATCGAACTTTTGCAACGTGCTTGCGATATTACTGAACTTGGCTTTAGACGGGTGTTAAACTTCACTAAGCCGGGTGTTACAGAATATGAAATTGAAGCCGAGTATGTTCATGAGTTTATTAGAAATGGCTCAAAAGGGTTCGCGTACACGCCCATCATTGCGTCTGGCGCGAACGCAATAATTCTTCACTACACTGAAAACAGCCAAGTGTGTAAGGAGGGTGACTTGATATTGTTAGACGTTGCAGCGGAATATGCCAATTACAATGCCGATTTAACGCGCACTATTCCGGTTAACGGAAAGTTTACAAAACGGCAAAAAGAAGTGTACAATTCGGTCTTGAAAATTCAGCGCGAAGCGGCAAAAATGCTTCGCCCATCGGTGGTATATTTTGATTACCACAAAGAAGTTGAAAAACTAATGCAAAGCGAATTACTTAAGTTAAAGCTCATCGATAAAACCGATATAAAAAACCAAAAACCTGAAAACCCAGCGTTCAAAAAGTACTTTTATCATGGCACAGGGCATATGCTTGGGTTAGATGTTCACGATGTTGGAAACATGCACGAGAAAGTTCAGGTGGGTTCAGTGTGGACGATAGAACCGGGGATTTACATAAAAGAAGAGGGGTTCGGAGTTAGACTTGAAAACAATTATGTAATTGAAAAATCAAGAAATGTAGATCTGATGAAGAACATTCCTGTTGAAGTGGAAGAAATTGAAGAGTTGATGAATGAAAATTAATTTAATGTAGAAATGCCATGAAAAAGAAAATTGCTTGCGCGCTGATGCTAATTGTCTTTTCGGTTGCTATACAAGCGCATGAATTTTGGTTGCAGCCACTTCAATTTCGTTATCAGGTGAATGATGAAGCTTCCATCGAATTTATGGTAGGTGAAAGTTTCACGGGCGAGCAATGGGATTTGAAAAAGCATAAAGTGGAATTACTTGAATGGCACACCGCCACCTCAAAAACAGATTTAACTTCACAGATTAAAAATGTAAAGGGCTTTCGCTTGTTGCAAAAGTTACCCACGGAGGGCACGCAGTTATTTGCCATGAAAAGCAATGCAGCATATATTGAATTACCCGCGGAGAAATTTAATGAATACTTAAAAGAAGATGGGCTTGACGATGTATTAGAAGAGCGCAAAAAGAAAAATCTGCTAAATCGCCCGGCAACCGAAAATTATACCCGCTTTACAAAGTTGTTGCTCCAAGCCGGAAATACCAAAGACGATACCTACAAAAAGAATGTTGGTTTTCGCATAGAGATTATACCTCAAAGCAATCCTTACACATTGAAGTCGGGCGATTACCTGCAATGCTTGGTGTTATTTGAAGGCAAGCCCTTGCCGCACGCGTTGGTCAAAGTTTGGAGCAGGCTTAACAACACCACTTTTCTTCAAAACATTTATACCGAAAAAGACGGAATGATTAAATTTCCGATCAGCACCAAGGGCGCTTGGATGGTAAGTACCGTGAAAATGATTTCAAGTGATTTGCCCACCTCGCAATATCATAGTTTGTGGGGAAGTTTAGTTTTTGGAATAGAATAATATGGCAATGGATATTTCTGCTGACCAAGCACCGGAACCCGTAGGCGCCTATCCCCACGCAAAGCGGGTCGGTAATCTCCTATTTTTATCGGGAGTGGGGCCACGTAAAAAAGGATCGAAAGAGATTCCTGGCGTAACGCTAAATGAGGTGGGGGAAATTGTTGCCTATGATATTGAAATCCAATGCCATTCAGTTTTTAAGAATGTGAAATTGATTTTGGAAGCGTCTGGTTCTAAATGGGAAAATTTGGTGGACGTTACCGTTTATCTAACCAACATGAAGAAGGACTTTGCTACCTTCAATCGAATTTATGCGGATTACTTTACGATCAATCAACCTTGTCGAACCACTGTGGAAGTAAACGCACTGCCAACGCCCATCGCTATTGAATTGAAGTGTATAGCGGTGATTGAGTAATTCTAGCATCGAGAATATTTTTATAACTTTACTTGAAACGTGCAGTAATGGAAACAATTATTTTGAGAGACCGCGTCACCAATAGAATGTCTGACGAGGAATTTTTGTGGTTTTGCCAAGAGAATAAAGACTTGAGAATTGAGCGAAATAGTAAACTTGAAATAATACTGATGACACCCGTAACAACTAAATCTGGTTTGCAGAATGGAGCAATTTTCGGCCAATTATATGCTTGGAATTTGCGTTCAAAAGCGGGTGAAGTATTTGATTCTTCTACTGGATTTACACTGCCAGATAGATCGATTTTATCTCCCGATGCTTCGTGGATTGCAAATGAAAAGTTTGCTGCACTGAGTGACGAGGAAAAGGATCGATTTGCAGCAATATGCCCTGATTTTGTTATTGAATTGCGTTCAAAAAGTGATAGCTTAGTTGAGCTTCAAAACAAAATGATTAGCTGGATAAAGAATGGCGTTGAACTAGCTTGGCTAATTGATACTAAAGGGCAAACATCATACATTTATCGGTCAAAAAGCCCTGATGTTGAAACCATTCAAGGTTTCAACGCGAAATTAATTGGCGAAGGCCTCATGGATGGATTTATTCTTGACCTCTCGTTGATCAAGCTTTAAACCGCAAAACTTTCGCCACAACCGCATGTACGGCTCGCATTGGGATTAATAAACTGAAACCCTTTACCATTCAATCCGTCAGAAAAATCTAAAGTTGTGCCTAGCAAATAGAGCAAGCTTTTTTTGTCCACAAGAATTTTAATGCCTTTGTCTTCAAAAACTTGATCGGCAGGTTGTATGGTATCGTCAAAGCCTAGGTCATACATTAAGCCAGAGCAGCCACCTCCTTTAACCGATACGCGCACATTATGATTTTCTGTGCGACCTTCTTCCAACCGAAGAACTGCCAATTTTTCTTTTGCTTTATCTGTTACCTGTATCATAGTCTCGATTCAAATTTTATTAAGCCACTGGATTCAATACAACACTAAAAACCGTAATTGTGTTCCTGTCACGACCATAATATAATTTTTCCAAAGCGTCCAGAATATTGCTTGCCCTGAAATACGATGTATGTAGTTCGCTGTCGCTTTTTGTTACCCACTGAATGGTATATGAGTTTTCCTTTTCTTTAAAATTCTTAACATAGTCCCACATTTTGCGCAATGCATCTACTTTATCAGAGCCTTTTTCTGAATGAAATAAAAAGGATTGATTGTGACGGGGGTTAATGGTAATCAAATCCAGCTTGGCTTTTCCTTCGTGAAGGCTGTGTTCAAAAATAAGATCGCTGGTTCGCAACCCCAAATAATCTTTGATTTGCTGTTGAATTCTGGCGGCCTCAACGTGTAAATCGCTGAAGGTTTCGGTCATTACTTTCGACATATTTGCTTTCCTAACTTGCTACAACCCTAAAAAGTTTCTGATCTTCCGAGCAAAATTAACAAAATCAGCTAAATACAACGCCATGAATAAATTAGAGCACATTGGAATAGCCGTGAGGAACTTGGAGGAATCAAATAAGTTGTTTGCGAAATTGCTTGGCGTGGAGCACTACAAAATTGAAGAGGTGGGTTCTGAAGGGGTAAGAACATCCTTTTTCAGAATAGGAGATGTGAAGATTGAGCTACTCGAAGCAACCCGAGCAGATTCACCGATCGCAAAATTTATTGAAAAAAAGGGTGAAGGTATCCACCACCTTGCTTTCGATGTAAACAATATCAAAGAGAGCATTGCCGATTATGCCTCGAAGGATTTTACACCTTTGAATAACGAACCCAAAGCAGGTGCGGACGGCAAATTGATTTGCTTTTTGCATCCAAAAACTACAAATGGGGTGCTGGTGGAGTTGTGCCAAGACAAGAATAGGTAAAAATTCGAATGATAGCCTTACTTTTGCCCTTCAATTTATAACTATGTCAGACGCGCGTTCAGAAATTGCCCAACTCGGTGAGTTTGGTTTGATAAATAAAATCAAGCAAAAGGTTTCTTTACAGAATTCATCTTCACTTTTGGGAATAGGCGATGATGCCGCTGTGATTGATGCAGGCAATGATTACATGTTGCTTTCTACCGATATGCTCTTGGAAGGAATTCACTTCGATCTTTCGTACATGCCGTTGCAGCATTTGGGCTATAAAGCGGTTGCCGTAAATGTGAGTGATATAGCTGCAATGAATGGCAAGCCAGAACAAATTACCATAGGGCTTGGACTCAGCAATAGGTTTTCCGTTGAGGCGGTTGAACTGCTGTATGAAGGAATTAGGGCAGCCTGCGAAAATTATAATGTAGATTTAGTGGGTGGCGATACTACCGCATCTGCATCCGGCTTAGTAATTTCTGTGAGCGTAATAGGGCGAGCAAAAAAAGAAAAAATTACCTATAGAACCGGGGCGAAAGTAAACGACATCATTTGTGTAACTGGCGACTTGGGCGGAGCTTACATGGGGCTTCAGGTGCTCAATCGTGAAAAGCAAGTTTTTTTGAGCGACCCTAGCGCCCAACCCGATTTGGAAGATCATGAATATGTTGTCGGTAGGCAGCTCAAGCCAGAAGCACGCATGGATATTATTCATGAGCTCGCTGACTTAAACATTGTGCCCACTTCGATGATCGATGTTTCGGATGGTTTGGCGTCAGAAATTTTACATTTAAGTAAAGCCTCCAATGTGGGCGTGAAATTATTTGAAGATAAAATTCCGATCGACAACAACACGTTTGATACCGCACTTGAATTTAAGCTTGACCCGATTGTAATTGCCATGAATGGAGGTGAAGATTATGAGCTCCTTTTTACCATCAACCAAAATGATTTTGAAAAAGTAAAGAATCATCCGGATATCCATTTCATAGGACATACCCATGATAACATCAGCCAAAATGTATTGATTTCAAAAGCAGGAACGGTGGTGCCAATTCAAGCACAAGGTTGGAAGCATTTTTAGTAAAGAATTTTTGGTGAGTTAACTCACGGCAGTTCCTTCAGATTTTATATCGCGAGCTCTTACTTTGGTAACTTTTCCGTTTAGGGAAATAACCAATTCCCCGTCTTCTTTTTGTGTCTTTTCAATTAGCCTCCGAATAGCAAGGGTAACACCTTCGGTGATCTTATCGGTTAATTTGTCAGTTTCTACTAAGCTCATGAAAGTGCTATTATCTTTTGCCAAAGATCAACATTTATTACAGAAAATGCCATGGTAGAATTCCCAATTGCTATGGTCACTGGAGCGGCTTTAGAGTTGTCGTAAATCATCCATCGATCAACACTATCCTTGTAAAGACCAAAAAAGTTTTTTACCCCTGAATAATATCTTCTTTCGATAACCAATTCTGGTATATTATGTCCTCCTTTCTCAACTCTCGCTTTCACGCGTGCCTTCGCTAGTTCAACACTCTCCAACCAAAAATAAATTAGGACAACTTTATACCCCAGTTCTTTTGCTTGGTCAATTAAACCAATATAGCTTTTGGTAGCGAGTGTTGTCTCAAAGCCGAATTCTTTTTTTTGTTTGAGCAATTCTTGAATTCTGTTTAGCATGATTCTGCCAGCTTGTATCGCAACTGTTTCTGGCTGAAATGGAGAAAGGCCTCTAGCTATTTCATCAGCATTAACAAACTCTTTGCAGTTGAGTATCTCTGGCAAAACGGTAAACGATGTAGTTGTTTTACCAGCGCCATTGCAGCCAGCTATGATATAGAGGTTTGGCATAAGTGCAAGTTAACAAATTTGAAATGCTAGAAAGAGCAGTGGTAACCATTTAAACTAATCCTCCGGATAAGGAATAAATACAAAACTTGTAAATTCCTTATCCACCACAAACAGACAGCAAAACTCATCCGGATCTTTGTAAGTCGTTTTAAAATCTTCCTCTTTATCTGGAGCAACCAGTTCACGTTGAACAAATTCATCTAAAAAAGAAGCGTAATAATTCCATTCTAAACCAAGATTTTTTTTATCGATAAATAGTTTCCCGATCGGAATATCAGTGCGTGAGATAGAGAAAATGGGAAAGCTAAACCCTGCCTTTCTTATTTGATACGAAGCTTCTTTTAGATTATCGCTTACTTTAACAAAGTCCTGCGAAATGGTGCCTAAATACTTGCCGTTAAGTTCCGGATCGTTGTTCATGTATCGAAATTAAACCGCTAAAATAATAACAACCCAGCAATCCAAAGAATATTCCTTTTTAATGCATGTTATTTTCCTACTTTTAAGATTACACAACAAGAAAAACTGATCACGGATATGAAAATTAAACTCCTTCTCTTTTTAGTCAACGTTTCCTCCCTTTGCTTGGCGCAGTCAGAAGAATTGGTTCTAAAATCAATCGAAACGAGGAAACAACTAGCGTCTTCTTTGTTAGCAGGCTATCCCGCAAGGAATATTGGTCCCACCATTCAAGGTGGAAGGATTGTTGATATTGACGTGAACCTAAACGACACAAAGGAATTTTATGTGGCCTATGCCTCTGGTGGAATTTTCAAAACAACCAATAATGGGGGCACCTTTTCTCCTATTTTTGATAATAGTGGCGCAATGATCATTGGTGATTTCGCCTTGTCACAGTCTGATGCACAATGGATGTATGTTGGCACTGGGGAGAAGAATGGCAGCCGAAGCAGCTATGCCGGGAGCGGGGTATATAAAACTACCAATGGCGGAAAAAATTGGTCACACCTCGGCTTAACTAATACGCAGCACATCAGTCGGGTACTAATCGATCCAAAAGATAACAACACAGTTTGGGTGGCTTCATTGGGCGCATTGTATTCAACTAATTCCGATCGCGGAATTTATAAAACTAGTGACGGAGGCAAAACCTGGAGGAAGACCTTGTTCATTAACGATAGCACAGGTGTTTCTGATTTGATGATCAACCCAAAAAATCCAAAAGAACTATGGGCAGCATCGTGGGAGCGCACACGCAAGGCTTGGAATTTCAAGGGCAATGGCGTTGGATCTGCCATTTACAAATCAACAGATGGTGGCGAGACATGGAGCAAGTCGGTCTCGGGCTTCCCGCAGGGAAAATTTACCGGGCGCATTGGCCTTGATATTTGTTGGACGCAACCAAACATTGTCTATGCCATTGTGGATAATCAAGAGGAGGTAAAAATTGATAAGAAAGAAAAGCCTTCAGATAAGTATAAAATTACCGACTTTAAAAATATGACAGCGGAAGCTTTTGCCAAGTTGGATGATAAAAAACTAGATGAATTTTTAAAAGACAACGACTTTCCAAAGAAATACAGTGCGTCTTTAGTTAAGAAAGAAATTAAAGAAGGCAAATACACACCAAAAGCCATTGCCGATTATTATGGCGAAGATGCCAACGCCAATCTATTCAACACAAAAATTAAGGGTGCTGAAGTATATCGGTCCGATGATGGTGGCGTAAACTGGAAGCGCACACATACATACGACATTGATGGGGTTTACTTTTCATATGGATATTATTTCGCAGAAATGCGCGTGTCCCCTGCTGATCCGAATTTACTTTACATCTATGGTGTCCCGATGTTAAAGTCAACCGATGCAGGCAAGAATTGGGTTGAGCTGGATACAGTTGGTAACGTGCATAGCGATCATCATGCGTTGTGGATTAACCCGAAAGATCCAAAACATATTATGCTAGGCAACGATGGCGGCTTATATCAGAGTTATGATGAAGGTGCCAATTGGAACCACATCAACAACATGCCTGCTGGTCAATTTTATTCGGTAAATGTTGACATGGAAACACCGTATAACGTATATGGTGGTTTACAAGATAATGGCACGTTGAAAGGTTCTTCTAAATCGATTCCCAATAAAACAAAACATTGGGAAATGATTTTTGGTGGCGATGGTATGATGGTTGCACCTGATCCTCGCAATAGCAAATTAGTTTACACTGGTTTTCAATTCGGGAATTACTTTAGGCAAGAGAATGGAAAGAACACACGCATCACGCCAAAGCACAATTTAGGTGAAGCTGCTTATCGTTGGAACTGGCGCACACCCATGTTCCTGAGCAAACATAATCCTGACATCGTATACATGGCCGCCCAAAAAGTGTTTAGAAGTTTTAACAAAGGCGATACGTTTGAAGCAATAAGTGCTGATTTAACATTAAATAAGAAGCAAGGCAATGTTCCCTTCTCGACCATCTCAGCCTTGTGCGAATCACCCTTGCAATTTGGTTTATTGTATGCGGGTACTGATGATGGAAATGTATGGGTAAGCAAAGATGCTGGTGCGAGTTGGATCGATATTAGCGCAGGCCTGCCAGGCAAACGTTGGATTAGCAGCGTGTTTGCGTCACCACACGATAAGGCAACCGTTTTTGTGTCGTTGAATGGATATCGGGAAGATGAGTTTAAAACTTATTTATTTTTTAGCACAGACTTTGGTAAGAATTGGAAAAGCACTGGCGGAAATCTTCCTGAGTCGGTAGCGAACGTTATTATTCAAGATCCTGTTAACCCCGATTTATTGTATTGTGGGTTGGATAACGGATCGTATATAAGCCTCGATAAGGGAGCAAGCTGGTCAGTAATAAAAGATGCGCTGAATGTGGCGGCTTATGACATGCTAGTGCATGCGAGAGATAATGAATTAGTGATAGGTACACATGGCCGCAGCGTTTTTGTAATGGATGTGAAGCCATTACAGGCATTACGAGACGGAGGGGTTTCGAAATCAATAGTTGCGTTTAAGGCGAATCCAGAAACGCTAAATTATAATGAGAAGTGGGGCGAGAAACAATATGAATGGGCCAAAGCCAATAGCCCTTCAGTAAGTATTCAGTATTATGTTGGGAAAGTAGGCATAGTGAAAGCGGATGTATACGATGATAAAAATACTTTGGTAAGAACATTAGAAGCCGATGGGACTGTGGGATTTCATTTTTTAAGGTGGGATGTGAAAATAAACGAAATAGTCAAAGAAGACAAAGCCAAGAAGCAAGTAGGTTCATCTTCTGTCAAGTTTGCGGGAAAAGGTAAATACAAAATCAAGTTTGTAAATGGAACAGAGTCGAGCGAGGTATCAACTGAAATAAAATAAAAGCTAAAGTAGATTGCAGCCTATCTTGATATCAGGGAGAATAGTTATCGCATTTATTTTTTTTGGTTCGTTTTTCGAGCTTCTCGCTCAGAAGAAAAATGAAGGCTATGTAATTGAAATAAAAAAGGCCAGCGCTCCAATCACTATTGATGGTGTGCTATCTCCAGCCGAATGGGGCTCGGCTTCTGTTGCGAAAGATTTTTTCTCAGTGCTGCCAATGGACACAAGCTTTGCGAAAGTAAAAACCGAAGTGCGATTAACGTATGATGATGACAATTTATATCTAATTGCAGTTTGCTTTCATCTATTGCCGGGACCTTACATGGTGGAGTCGCTCAGGCGCGATTTTGCGTTTGGTAAAAATGATAACTTCCTTTTGTTTATGGATCCATTCGAAGACCAGACCAACGGATTTTCCTTTGGAGCCAACGCAGCGGGAGCGCAATGGGATGGTATTATGTTCCAGGGCGGATCGGTTGATTTAAGTTGGGATAACAAATGGACTTCGGAAGTAAAGAATGATGATGAAAAGTGGGTGTTTGAAGCTGCTATTCCCTTTAAGTCCATTCGTTACAAAAAGGGCATCGATAAATGGGGCATTAATTTCAGTAGACTGGATTTAAAAACTACGGAGAAATCGGCTTGGGCTCCCGTGCCGCGTCAATTTCCCACGGCATCACTTGCTTACACTGGCACGCTTGCGTGGGATAAAACACCTTCTGTGCCAGGCACCAATATTTCACTAATTTCTTACGGATTAGTTGGCACCAGTAAAGACTATCAAAAAAAATTGCCGTCTAGCTCTCAGCACGAAATTGGAGCCGATGCTAAAATTTCATTGACTTCATCGCTCAATCTTGATTTGACAATTAATCCAAACTTTTCGCAAGTTGAAGTGGATAGACAAGTTACCAACTTAGATCGCTTTGAATTATTCTTTCCCGAAAGGCGGCAATTCTTTTTAGAGAACGGAGACCTGTTTGGAAATTTTGGATATGCTACCGTGCGGCCTTTTTTTTCGCGAAGAATAGGATTGAATGCGCCCATACAATTTGGTGGAAGGGTAAGCGGTAAGCTAGATAAAAATTGGCGGATTGGTGCCATGAATATGCAGACTGCCAAAATCGATGACGATCAACTTCCAGCCCAAAACTTTTCGGTGCTTTCCTTACAGAGAAAAGTGTTTGCGCGATCCAACATTGGTCTATTAGTCATTAACAAAGAAACAATTGATAATAAACCAAACTCAGATCCTAAAAAGCCAAGTTATACTGACTACAATCGAAACATTGGCGTGGAATATAACTTAGCAAGCTCAAACAATCAGTGGCTCGGCAAAGCTTTTGTATTAAAATCGTTTAGTCCCAATAAAAACGGTCATGAGTATACCCACGGTGCTAACCTCACGTATGCAAGCCGAGAGCTAGTCGCCTCATGGCAACATGAATATGTGGGTAAGGACTTTGTAGCAGAAGTGGGCTATGTGCCACGCACTGGCTATGTAAAAATCAACCCTCAGGTGAATTACTTATTCTTTCCAAAAGGTAAAACAATTTTAAGTCATGGCGTGCTTGCCAGCTCTACTTATTTTTTAGATGAATCGTTCAATCGGTTAGATGACGAAAACTATGTTGGTTATCGTGTTGTTTCGCGAAAGCAAAGTTCGGCAGGCATTTATCTGAGTCATAATTATGTAAAGCTCTTGAAAGGTTTTGATCCAACTAATTCGGGGCTCGATACTATACCGAGAGGAACTGAACATCAGTGGGATGCTGTCAATATTGAATTTGCTTCGAAACCACAAAGCAGGTTTACCTATGCGGCTTCGTTGCGGCATGGAGGTTATTATTTGAATGGAAAGCGCTTTAGCTTCACCACCGATTGGGGTTATCGCTTTCAGCCGTATGTAAGTCTAGCATTAAGCACTACGTACAATGATATTCAGCTTCCGTTGCCCTGGGGGCATCAAACTTTTTGGTTGATCAGCCCTCGGATTGACCTTACATTCACAAACAAATTATTCTTTACAGCCTTTACACAATACAATCAGCAACAAAATAATATTAATCTGAACGCGCGTTTTCAATGGCGGTACAAACCCGCTTCTGATTTATTTGTTGTTTATACCGATAACTATTTGCCCGAAAGCTTTTCGGTTAAAAACAGGGCCTTGGTGGTTAAGCTAACCTATTGGTGGGGCTTGAATATCAGACGATGATGAATAATTTGCATCAAGCCATTCTGCAGAGTACTTCTTTAACTCAGGGAAGAATGTCGTAAACTCCGTCTCGTACAAATCATAGCAAAGAACTAGGTCTCTTACTGCCTGTTCCATTTTAGATTCATAAGGCGTTCTTCTTGCCATTCCAGAAAGCGCTCGGTGCAGCCCCGCCTGGGTGCCGTAGCCAACCAACCAGTCATGAGTACTCATATAAGTCAACATGTGCTTTGCCGCTTCGGGCAAAAGGGCGACATTTTGGTTGAGAGTTTGATAAATGGACTGAGAGTAGTCGTTTAAGGCAGTGGAATGATAGTCTAACCATCGATTGGCCAAAAAATGATCGTAAAACATATCAATGATTACCCCGGAATAATGTCGGTATTTGGGTATCAATCTGGATTTACTTTCCTTAACAATTGGGTGACTATCGGTAAATGAATCGATCGCTCTGTGTAGGAGAATGCCAGCTATAATTTCAGGTTGACAGTTTGCCAGGGCCACCTTGCCCTTTACAAAATCAGCAATGAAATTGCCAATTAAGATTTTCTCATTGTCGCCAGAGAGATGAAGATGCGCAAGGAAGTTCACCAGTGAAAAAGGTAATATTAGGTAAATGGCTGAGAATTTTGACAGGTTGTAAATATAGATGACTGTTTTGAATTTTGCATAGTTGAACTGAAACGGAAGCGGGCTCTGCTGAGGAGCAACCTGCCAGGGTTACGTTCAACCGACTG
>JBIKRT010000015.1:0-62503 GCA_044349005.1 Cyclobacteriaceae bacterium | reverse complement strand
CGCTTTTTTTGTCTTTTCCATAAACAAAAAAAGTTTAGTGAAACCACTTTCACTAAACTCCTTGTAACTATATGATTGTCAATGCCCCCAACGGGGTGTCACCAACTATTTTTCAGTAATATGCCCAGGTCTTCATTTTCAAAATTGCAACGATTTTCTATTTGCTGTTAGGTTTGAAAATTGTAACCTCAACCTAGCGTCATTCTACAAATTGAAAATTAAAAAGACCGTTTTTAAGAATTCGAGTCTCCACGAAGTTGATTTTGCAGAGGCTGATCTAAGCAACTCACTTTTTGATAACTGTGACCTAGCACATGCTATTTTCGAAAACACCAATCTAGAAAAAAGTGATTTTCGATCTTCTTTCAATTATTCCATTAACCCCGAAATCAACAAAATAAAAAAGGCGAAATTCTCATTAAATGGGATAGCAGGATTGTTGGAAAAATATGATATTGACATAGAGTAGTTCTTACAAACTCTTCCATAGGTAGAGCGTGGCATAGGCTTCCCATCCTTTGTACTTTTTAAATATTCGTTTTACCTGATCTAGCGTTGGTTTCGTTTTCATACCCTTTAAATTTCTGATGGCATTATGCACGCCTGCATCTTCCAGCGGAAAGGCATCGGGGTAACGAAAGGTTTTCATCAACGCATAATTGGCTGTCCAATTTCCCACGCCTTTTATCTTCGTCAGCCTCTCTTTTGCTTCCAAAAGTGGTAGGTTTTTCAGTTGCTCTTTTGATACATCGCCCTTGGTAAATGCTTCTGCAATCAATATTGTATACTTGCTTTTCTGTCGCGAGAATTGAAGCGGAAGTAAATCAGCATCGGTAAGCGCTGCCACTACTTCGGGTTGGGGAAACAAGAAGTAATCCTCGTTATTGAACTTGACACGTTCGCCAAAGCCCTCTACAAAACGCTGTTTCAATGTATAGGCAAATTGCACATTGATCTGTTGACCAAGCACCGCCCACACCAGCGACTCGAAAAGATCAGGTTGCCCAATGATTCGATAGCCAACATATTTTTCAACAAGCGGACCAAGTAATTGATCCCTTTTTGCCATCTCATAAAATGGCTTTAGATCCGTATCTAAATCGAACCACTCTCGCACAAATAGTTTTACTTGCTCAATTTCTGATGGCTGCAACTGCTCATTCAGTATAGAAATTTTTAGCTTGTTTTGGCCCATTAAACCTACTCTAAACAAGATGGGTTTACTGTTCACCAAAATTGCTTTCAATACATAATCTGTATTTACTTTGTGGAGCAATTCCCTTGGCGACCGCCTTAAAAAAGCCAAACTTAAATCGAAACTAAATTCTTCAGGAACAGAAATAGAAAAGATTTTCATCAGGTGCTTGATAGAGAATAAAGAGGTTCGTGAAACTCAACAAATATAGCAAGCAAACTTGTTCAGAAAATAATTCGGGTAATATCAGCAAGAATCGGGTTAAATATCAATCGAATAAAATCCATCTTTGCCTATGATTGAAATCACCACCATTGATTGGCTGCCTATTTACCAATCGCTTAACGAAAAAGGCTATGCCATTATTCGTTCTTTTTTCTCTAGCGAAGAATGTAATCACTTCGCTGACAGGTACAGCCAACCCGAGCTTTACCGCAGCGTGATCGACATGCAAAGGTATCGATTTGGAAAAGGCCAATATAAATATTTCGCTTATCCACTTCCTGATCAACTACAGTCGATACGCACCTCTCTTTATGAACCACTGGCTGTAATAGCCAACCAGTGGATGGCACATTTAGCGATCGACAATAAATTTCCGCAGTTGCATCACGAACTCATTCAGCAATGTGCTTCAAAAAATCAGCTAAGGCCAACACCTTTAATTCTGCATTATGAAAAAGGTGGATTCAACACCTTACATCAAGATTTGTATGGCGATGTGTACTTTCCTCTTCAAGTAGTTTTTCCGTTAAGTCAACAAGGAATTGATTTTGAAGGCGGAGAATTTGTATTGATTGAACAATTGCCACGGGCACAATCCAAGGCAGAAGTTGTGTCCATCAACAAAGGTGATGCCCTTATTTTTACAACTAATTTTCGGCCGATAAAAGGAACAAAAGGATTCTATCGAGCCAAGATGAAACATGGTGTGAGCCCACTTAGGTCGGGTGAACGGTATGCATTGGGCATTATTTTTCATGATGCCGGTTGATTTGAAAATTAATTGATTTGAAAATTTGAAAATGGTTGCCCATCAAAATATAAACAACTCGCACCTATTCAACCTTCTTAAGAATAGATCATTGACTTTTGCAGGAAATAAGAAGCTAAAAATCTACAGAACGTTGAGATGTAAGTCTGGCAAAAGAATGAAAAAAGAAAACCGAGTATTTTTTTTGAATGAAGAAGAGGCCATTGCGATTGGGTTTCGACCTTGTGGGCATTGTATGGCTGCAAACTATCTGAATTGGAGAATGAGCAAGAAACAGGTTGAAAAGTTTGATGAGCGGGAGCAATTTTGAATCATCAAAAACAATAACTTTATGATAGTATTTATGGAAAACGAGATCATCAATTATCAGCGCATAGAGCAGGCCATTCTGTTTCTGGAAAAGAATTTTCAGCACCAACCTGAGCTAGATGAAGTAGCAGAAAAAGTACACCTTAGTCCCTTCCACTTTCAGCGTATTTTCAGTGAGTGGGCTGGCATTAGCCCAAAGCGATTTTTACAATTCCTAACAGTTGATTTCTTAAAAAAGAAATTGACGGAGTCAAAGAACATGGTGGAGGCTGCTGAAGCGGCTGGGCTTTCGAGCCAATCAAGGGTGTACGATTTATTTACTACGCTAGAGGCGGTAACGCCCCAAGAATACAAACTTAGAGGCAGCGGCATTAAAATAGAATATGGTTTTCATGAAACAACATTCGGACAGTGTTTGATCGGGATGACCGATCGCGGAATTTGCTGGCTTTCGTTTGTCTCAGCGGACGAAGACCCGCGAGTTCATCTCGAACAAATGAAAGAACATTGGCACAATTCCCTCTTCCATGAAAATGAAGAACTAACTTCTGACATCGTGAAAAACATTTTTAATGACGATGCAACCAATAAAAAACTGCATCTTTTTGTGAAGGGTACAAACTTTCAAATAAAGGTTTGGGAAGCATTGTTAAAACTCCCACTGGGAAGTGTGGCCACGTACCAACGAATCGCTGAAAAAATTCAGAGCCCCAAAGCAATGCAAGCGGTAGGATCGGCAGTGGGCTCGAACCACATTGCCTATTTAATACCCTGTCATCGAGTTATTCGGAAAGACGGAATACTTGGTGAATACCGATGGGATGCCATCCGAAAGAAAAGCATCATTGGGTGGGAGATGGCAAAGGTAGATAAATGGTAAAAAAAGGTTTGTTACTCCCTCCTTGCAAAGGTAATTTACGCAAAAATTTGCGCGACAGTGCTGGGCACAATCTATTTTTAACTTGTATAGTTGAAGTACTAAGAAGTTCATAAAAAAATCCCCGAAGCAAAAAGCATCGAGGATTTTTTCAAGCCTAAAATAAAAACTATTTTGTAAATGTAAATACGTTTATCCCTTTAACAGATTCAACTCGCCCACCACTTAAGGTGGTCTTCGCCCAAGTTAAACTAAGGATTAGTTTAGCATCAGTTACCTCGGTAATGGTAATCGCAAGGTTATCGTTCCGTGTAATTGTTTTCGCGCTTGCATCGGCAAAAACCCAAGTACCCGAAGCCGGCCAAACTACGCCACCGTTAGTAGATGAATACCCAGTATCGGTAAAATTCAAGGTTAAGCCCTTGTAAACGGTTGACTGATCAACCGCATCTACCACTACAGTTTGCATTGTCCATGTAGACGCTTTCAGGATTCCCTTCACTCGATCTGTTTCTGGAACTTCATCTTTACATCCCTGCACAGAAATAATGACTGCAAACGTCATTGCCACTAACACTAATTTTGATACTGCTTTAAATGCTTTCATTACATTAAATTTATTAATTGTTATTGTTTTTCAAAACGAATTACTGAAGTTCCCTTATCGCTCAACACTTTAATCAGGTATATTCCCTGAGAATAACCTTGAACATTGAAGGTGGCCTCTTTACCGTTTACTTCTTGTCTCAACATCTGTTTGCCAGTCAACTCGGTAATAGAAACATCTTTTTTACCAGTTTCGCTTTCAAATACGACAGTTAATATATCCTTTACAGGATTTGGGAAGGCAGTGACAGAATGATGAGCGGATCCAATATCGCCAGTTACAATAATTGTTTGATCTGCTGAGAATTCACTTATACAATCTTCCACTTTCACTTGCACTTTATAAATCCCTGGCGTAGTTACTGAAAACGTTGAGTTAGTTGCCCCAGCAATCGCATTTGCACCCAAAAACCACTGATTTCCCGTTACTGCGCTGGAGGTAAGCGTTACGGTTTCGGTATTGGTGTTAGAAAGAGTGACGGTGGGTTTTGCTGGTTTAATACAAAATTCTCTGACAACGGAAGTTGCTGGATTATAATTAGCATTGCCCGTCTGGGTTGCTGTTACACTCGCTTTACCAGCACTTAAAATCGCTACTTGCGTACCCGTAAGTGTGATTTTTGAGTTTGCCGTAAGGGTAACAGGCAATCCTGAAGTAGATGTGGAAGCAGTAAGCGCAAATGAGGCGTCTCCCAATGTTCTGTCAGCAATACTAGCAAAAGTAATGGTCTGGTTGGCTTTTGCTACGGTCAATGTTTGAGATGCGTCAGTGGCCCCTAGAAAGCTTATGTTACCGGTCTGGCTTGCCGTTATGGACGTTGTTCCAGCACCCACGATAGTGACTAAATTTCCTGAAACGGTTGCCACTTGAAGGTTACTGCTTGTGTAACTGATTGCCAAAGCTGATGTAGTGGTAGCTGTCAATGCAAACGCTGCATCGCCAAAAGTTTTTGCAGACAATGAACCAAATGTGATGGTTTGATTTTGTTTTGTTACAACAGAAACAGTATTACTATTTGAATATCCAAAATCATTTGCAGCTCTCACTCTATAAAAATATGTGGTACCTGCAACTACCGAATTATCAGTATAGGTAACCACATTCGGTAACACAGAGCCTATTGAAACGAAGCCAGTTGTCTCGCTTGTTGAACGTTGAATATCAAAAGCAGTTTCGGCAGATGAATTATCAGTCCACGTAAGTGTAGTGCTAATTTGCGTGTTACTATTTACCGCTGTTAATGCAGTAGGAGCTGTTGCTAGTACACCATTGCCAACTGAGTAAACAGAGATAGTGCTACTTACTTCGTTGGAAAGCACTACCAAAGGAACACCGGTTGGGCTGTCCTTAGCTGAAATGTAAAATATTCCTTCCGAGCCGCGAACACCTGCGACAGCTGTTGTACTTCTGCTATTTGCCCACTGAACAAAGACAGGATTAGCGGGGTCAGTAACATTATAAACCATTACACCGCCAATACGCTCAAGTGAAATGAACGCATAGGTTTTACCATTAATTGTTGAAATGGCTACTCCTTCTGGTTCCGGGCCTTTGTTATCGCTCCTGTTCTTGGCCGTATTATTATCATGGCTGGCATTGAACATGCTTCCATAGGTAGCATCGGCCAACGTGATCCTTTCAAACTGGTCGCCACTATCAAATATTTGTGTTAGGCCAGTGGCCGTTGCTTTCCATATTGAAAAGGAGCGAGCCCCCAACGCATGTATTTCATCAAAATCACCATCACCATCGGTATCACCTGTTTTATTAGTGAGTTGCAAACGACCTAACACTGCGTTGCTTTTTAACAATGCTGCATTGGGGAATTTTACAGGATCTAACACATATGCGGCCGCACTAACGCGGACTTCTTCACTATATATACTTCCTTCAGCACCTACAGGAGAGCCTGCACGAGGATACACTCTTGAGTCTCCTTCGTTAGCTGTGACCAAATAGGTTTCATTGTTCACTGTATAGCTCGCTATGGCATCGGGCTGATACATTCCCTTAACGGGCAGGTTTGTTATGGCAGGAAAGGCAATTCCATTGTCGGAGGCATCCAAACCATTTTTAATTAGGTTGTGATCCTTCAAGCCCAATGGCCTAATAGCAGTAAACGTTTTTGTAGCGATATTAAGTTCAGCAATCGCATTTGCTTCCTGTAAAGTAACATAGGCAATACTTCCGTCAGCCGAAAAGGTGATATACTCAGGCTCTACGTCCTTAGACAAAGTAGGATTATTCGGACCATACACACGTAAACCTTGAGTTCTTAATGCAGCCAATTGCGAATCAAAAGAGTTGAAGTTAACAGTAGTAACATTTGTTTGAGCAAGTGTAGCAATTCCGCCAGAGATATCAATAATACTTACTGTACCTTCTGGATCCACGGTGTAAGCATCATTAGGTTCACCTTCATTTGGTGTCAATACTAAATTTCCATTCGGGCTAAACGTAATCATATCGGGCATTGCACCCACAGTTACTTGCTTTAAGAAAACACCATCCTTATCGAAGAAAACTACGCTTCCGTTGTCGGTCAGGTTGGCTGCTTCTATTGCAACAGCCACTAGTCCATTTCTTACAGCGACACTATTAATACCGCCATATGTAGCTACATCAATGCTAGCCACGCTGGTCATCGCAGCAGGATTACTAAAGTCAATGATGTTAAGCTTCTTGCCCAACGAGTTAGCAATGTATAAACGTTTGCTTGATGGGTCATAAGCTGAAATTTCCGCAGAGTTTCCTGGGTTCGGACCCACATTTAAATAACTGGACACAAAAGTCAATTTGATATCTGTCGTACTCGTAGTAGGTGCGGCAGGAAAATCATTATCGAATATAAAAATATCTTGTCTTGGAACTGAACCAATTGTTATGTCAGCAGAAGGAGCTCTAAGAGCCACAGATAAAATTTCTGAACCTTCTAATTCTGTATCGTTTAACAAGGTTAGCGTTGCAGTGCCAGTAGTTGCACCGGCCGCAATTGTGATGGTTGTGCTGCTTAATGTGTAGTCGGCAGAGGTAATACCAGCGCCTTTCACTTCGAGCTCAATTGTTTGCGCTGCTGTTACAGCAGCAGATGCCGTGGCCGTAAGCGTTATCACACTCCCCGTTGCCTCACTGCCATTATTTGCGCTTGCAGAAAGTGAAACAGTTGGGTTTACAGCAATTGAATATACTGACACTGTTCCACTTACTTCGTTAGACAATAACACAAGTGGGTTGCCTGTTGGACTGTCAGCAGCAGAAATATAAATAATGCCTTCTGAACCAAAATCATCAATTGCTACGGTAGGATTTGACCTATTGTTATCATAGCCAACAAAAACAGGGTTTGCCGGATTCGTTACGTCATAAGTCATAACGCCACCAATTCGTTCCAATGCAATAAATGCATATTGTTTATTACCTATAGTTGCAACAGCGACTCCTTCTGGTTCCGGACCTTTGTTATCGCTTCGGTTTTTCTTGCTTGGATTCCCGATACTATTATTTGCATTGAAGAAAGGCGCCCAGATTGGATCTTCTGAAGTAATTCTCTCGAATTGCGCTCCGCTATCGAAAACCTTTGCCCCGGTAGTTCCATTCCAGATGGTAAAAGATCTTGCTCCAAAAGCATAGAGTTCATCGAAGTCGCCATCACCATCTGTATCTCCCAATTTATTGGTTACTGCTAGTCTGCCCAGGGCAGAATTAAGTTTAAGGGCTGCTGCATTAGGGAAGGCGGTTGGATCTAAGTTAAGCGAACCTACCGTAACCTCATCTGTAATTCCGGTGTACTCTCTTGCGTCTCCTTCATTGGCCGTAATTACATAAGGAGTTCCAGCCACTTCAAAATAAGCAATGGCATCTGGCATATACATTCCTTTCACTTTCCAGTTAACGAGGAATACATCGCCTGATTGATCTGATGCATCTAAGGCATTTTCAGGCAAACTATGATCTTTATACCCAAGAGGCGCTATACTTGTAACTTGCTTCGTAACCAAATCAACGATCGCAAGCGCATTGTTCTCTTGAAGAGTAACGTATGCCTTCTTTGAGTCAGCTGATACCGCAATGTACTTTGGTTCCAAATCCTGCGACACGCTAGAACCCGGGCCAAAAATTCTTACACCTTGACCCTTCAGACTTTCCATCTGACTATCAAAAGCATTGAAATTGATTTGCGTTACATTCGCTTGGGTAATGTTGGCAACATCGGCAGGAGTGGCCACTGATGAAAGATCAACCAACGTGATTGAGCCTTCTGGATCACTTAACGTAGGCGTATAAAAAATTGGCTGCGCTTCATTTGCAGTTAACACTGATTTACCATCGGGAGTGAAGGTAATCATATCAGGTAAATTGCCAGCCTCCACCGATTTGAGAAGAGCTCCATTTATATCAAAAAAGCCAATCGCTCCATTTGCTGTTCCAACATTTTCGATAGCTACAGCCACGATACCATTTTTAGTAGCAATACTGTTTAAACCAGCTCCATAAGGAGCCATGTCTATTGTAGAAATTCGTGTAATGGCAGAAGGCGTAGTTAGATCTAAAATCTCCATTTTGTTCTTTAAAGAATTCACTACGAACAATCTTTTAGAAGCTGGATCGTATGCTGAAATCTCCGCGGAACTTCCCGATTCTGGCACTTTATAATTTCCTGTGTAGGATAAATTGATAGCGTTACTTGGTCGAATGGGAGTGCGATCGTTGTCTTTGATAAAGATAACATGTTGCTTTATCGAGCCAAGCGAACCGTTTGTAACAGTTCCTAATTGAAGAACAAGATACTTATCTCTATTTGGGTCAGTATTGTCTAAAATGGTGATCGCCACATTCTGCGCAGCAGAAGTATTTGCTGCAAAAGTTAACGTTTGGTTACTGAACGTATAATCCACCCCCTCAACCGCGTTGCCACCAACAATAGTTACTTGTGTTGAAACGGCATTCGTTGCTGCAAAAGAAATATTTACTGGTATTGATAAGCTACCAGCATTTTCATTGACAATGGTTCTTTCTGTAGCAAAAGTTACAGGAGCCGGGCTAGTGGTAAATGAGCCAGGAGTGGCATAGATATTCACGCCATTCAATGGTTTTACTAGTGTTTTCGGAGTACCCCAATTCTGACCTAAATTGTTATCCAATGAAAGGTCTAAAAGCTCTAACGAAAAGCCTTTCTCGTCAGCATCAAGCGGCCAAGGCGTAGCGTCATCATAATTAACTTCATCAATCGTTGCATTTAAGCTATTTCTTAGGGTGATCAATTCACCTCCATTACCTAACACATTGCCTGTTGCTGGTATGTCTAAAAACGTTTTGCCCGTATAAAAAGCTTCGGCACCTGCTTTATCAACTGCGAGTAATAGAAACCCGTTAGCCGGAATATCTGTTTCTGGCAGAGTGAAATCGAAGTTGTTACCATCTTTAATTTTCAAGCCACCTGCCTTTACTATGTTGGCACTGTTGTTATAGATTTCTATAAACTCTAATGCATCAGCCTCCGGTATGTTCAACGCATTATACATGATTTCTGTGATGACAAGTGGAGGAGTGCTTGCGTTGAAAATAGAAGTCGCACTCACATAGGCGGTGGTCATTGTATTAGCGTTTGTGGAAGCATCCACAATATTGTTTACCGTCACACTGTAGCTTGAACCATCCGCAAGTGGACTAATAGTAAGAGTAGCTTTCTTTGTTGCATTATCATAGGCAATGGAGTTTACCGTTATGCCGCCACTTACCGTATAGTTTGCCGTATTGGTGGCCGATGCTGAAGTCACTGACTCATTAAACTCTACTACAATTAACGTACTTGAAACAAAATTGGCCGAGGTTACGGTAGGTGCTAAAATGTCGCTAGCGGAAAGCGATGTTCCGTCTATGGTAAAGTTATCGAAGCGATGGTTACCAGTGGTTCCACCCGAGCCTTGAACAAAGGAAATCCTTACTTTGAAATTCGCGTTATCATTAGCTGCGGTAATTGAAGTGAAATCAACGGTGTATAAAGTGGGTGTTTCCGTGGGATCTATCGTTGTGAAATTGGTGAAATTTGTTCCATCTGTAGAATAACTTACATTCTGAGTCTGAGCTGCACTTGTGCTTGATTTACGAGAAGCATACTTAATAGTTACGTCCTTATAACCAGTGGTGGGTAAAGAAAAAGTTAAACTTCCGCCTGTTCCTGGGTTGTTAAATCGAAGGTGATCTCCTGCAGGAGCTGAATTGCGCGCGTTTAAATTTTCTATTTCAAAATTTTGACCTGTTCCTGGAACTTGAATAGTACTGGTGCCACCTGTCTCGCGAGTAATGCCAGGTGATCCGAAGAGTGACGAAGAAACAGCCAATACCGTAGCTTCAGAAGTGGAGGTATTAAAATTCCAATAGTGAAGCAAGGAAACTGCATTGGAAGAAACATTTGCAGGTTGCGCATAAATCATCCCCGAAAAAGGGATGAGAAACAGTAGTAAAAATTTTCTCATAGTTTACGTTTTTAAGTGTACAAAAGAAGAAAAAAGAAAGGGTGTTATTGTTATTGAATTATTACGAAACACCAGCGATCTGTTAACTAATTCTTAACAAATCGAATAAATAGTACTGAGTTGCCATCTATCACTTTCACCAAGTAAATTCCAAAGGGTAAGTCAACTAAATCAAATGTTGATTCGTCATCAGGCTTTCTAGGGTAAATGTTTATAGCTCCAGAGAGTCCACCCCCATTCTTTGCACCGAAGCTGAATTTTATCCTCACCTACCCTCGTTACAACCACGGAAAATTAAGCTTCTAACGAAATGACTTAGCAAAACACGCGAGCATCCATTTGTTATTGGCTGATCGTTACCGCGAGGCACCGAGCGATCTTTTTCTCTCATGTTTAGTCGTTGCTTAATTCGAAGCAATTAGCGCGCTGGCTGGACCAAAAATCGGGGGAGCGTTGAATACGAGCTTTCTCTTTTTTCGTTCTTTTTTGTACCAAGACAAAAAAGACCAAGGGAAGTGAAAAGAGATAAGCTCTGATAACTAAGGCTGGCGGTCCAGCCACGTCCTTTGAATAGAACCTGAATTTTCTCCTCATAATAATACGTGTTTAAAAGGTTAATTATTTTGTTCACCCCGAACATCTCAAAAATAGAGCGATAGCCCGCAACCTTCTGCGGGCAAATTTTTTTACCCGTTTTTTTCTTACATCCTATTACCTGCCAAGTTGCCAGTAGCCATACATCTCTGCCACATGATCCAGACATGACCCAGAGATGATCCAGTCTCGAGTCATTGGCAGTCTATCCAGAAGAGAATACTAATGGATCATATTCACAAAGACTGCCTCGTACCTTACAATGACGAGCGAGTGCCTTGGTAGTGAAGGGGCTTAATACAAAAATCTGACATTTTATACCCGTATTTTCCACGGGTAACCCGTGGAAAACCACGTTGACTTTTATTGCAAAGCGATTGGGTCCCAAAGCGCGTTTAATGCCCAATACCAAACCAAAGTCGAAAAAGTAAAAAACTAACGTTTACCACTTTCACTAAGGCAGCGAATGTAATAACTCCGAAAAGGGAGCTTTTTGCTCCGGCTTCGAAGGAAAAGTCTTGCTTGAGGATGCTTTTTGCTACGTTGGCGCAACTATTTACTCGGTGGGCCGAAGTAAAAACCCGCCCTGGTCTTAGCGTCCGCTAAGACGCCAAACTTCCGAGCGTCCGCTCATGTTCAGTCAAGTTAACCAAATGGAAATGAGGGAAGATCTTTAGAAGTTGCGCTCTTATTTTCAACTAATTTGGGCTGATGGTCTGGGGCAATCCCTAAAAAACAAAAGTAAGCAATTGCCCACTTGATCATTGGCGTGACTGCTTACGAAACTGGAGTGGCGTTTCGCCTGCATTAGATTTGAAAAAGCGATTAAAATAGGCAGGGCTTCCGAAGCCAAGTTTATGGGCTATCTCCGCTACCTGCAGATGAGTGTGCATCAAATAGGCCTTAGCTTCTTGCATCAGGCGTTCCTGAATAAATGCCGAGGCCGTTTTGCCGGTGAGATCTTTTAATAATACATTCAAATAATTTGCATTGAGATGTAGTTGTTCGGCCAATAAACTTACGGACGGAGTTTGGGACTGCTTCCCTGCCGACAGCGCGATCACGTATTCGTCTAGTTTCTTTCGAAATTGATGTAGCGTAAACTTCTTGCTCTTTTGATCAGGGGAAGTCATAACCACCTGTCGATCATACGCTCTTTTAATTTTTCGCAGGTACAACTGTAGCAGTGGTTTTAGCATTTCAAATCGGTCTGGTGAGTCAGAGTCAATTTCCTTTAGCATCGACTCTGCCAACACGGAAAGATCAGAATTTTCATTTGGTGTTAGCATGATAAAAAACTCGGAGTCGTAGGTAAAATACGGATAGATTTCGTCAAAGTGAGCCTGCGAAGGATCAAGGCCCAGAAACTCTCCCATGAAGTACACCACGGGCCCACGCAACGCGCCTATACGCTGCCACGACTCTAGCTTTCCCGGATAACTAAAATAGAGTGAACTCGGTAGTGAATGGTAAGGTTTCTCCGGAAGCATTGACTTAGCCCCCTCACTTTGAAAAAAAACAATCTTATAAAAATTGCCTCGAAAAAGCGGCATGAGTTGAAGCCGATTGGGTGATTGGTCTTCCAGCCGCATGATCGAAAGTAGTGGGTGGTGTGGCTTGCGGCCAATGCGATAGGTATCGAAAAAGGCTTCGATATCTTCAAACCACAAAACATGGGGCGTCTCCCTATTGGGCATCTGCAAAAATACCACACGACTAAATCATAACCAAAAGGTCAGTTCAGTCGTGGATGGTCTTCGCGACCTACATATTGAAGAGCTGATCGCCTACGGTACTTGTTTGCTGCGTTGCGAAACGCCAGCTACTTGAAAAAAACCAAGCGCCCAGTTATTTGGCTGGCTTAGGTTGGCCACGTTGCCAATCAGGCGAGAACGGGGCGGGTCGCCTAACAATGAGTTACTGCTTGTGATCGAGAACAACTCGTAGTAAAAATCATACTGCGCCTCGCTGATGCTAAGCAATTGTACGGTCATTTCGTCTAAGGGTTGAGCAAGATACTCATTGTTCACTTCCACGTCATTTAATGTTTTTCCGTTGTAATACTGATCTTCGCTAATGGCATTTAGGCGGTTGCCCGGATCAGGAATAAACGTAGGTTGGCCGTTGATGAAAAGTTTCAGCAGGTAAAAATTCCTGCTGGAAGCCGGGTCCGTAAATGAAATATTAGCCACGTAGCCCGTCTTGTTTCCGTCAGCGAACGGATCGTTAGTTAAATCTTTGTACTCCAAGTCATACTTCTCGATTGCTACAGCTTGCTGCATGACACCAGAAGCCTGGAATTGCTGCTGCTTCCAGTTGATAGTGAGCGTATACGTTCGCCCTGAAATTGCGGTAAGCACCTGCTCATAAACTCCGTCCCCCTGATGGACAAAGTTAAATTGATTAACACCGTCTGTCACGTTAACCTGTGCATCGGTTATAGGTTCGCTGCTAACGTTGCTGAAAAAATCAACACTATTTTTGAGGCGAATGCGTTGCACATGGTTGTCGCCCTCATCATACAAAAATATACCCCCTTCTATAACCAGCCTGGATGTGCTATTTCTCAGGTCTATGTCCACTACTTCTTCGCACGAAAGAAACAGCAATGCGAAGCAAAATAAAATAAAGTGCGTGCCAGCGATTAACGTCTTTTTCATTTTTTGTGTTCGTTAGTTGTGATATTAAAATTTGAATTCGTAGGTAACGCTGGGGATGATTCCAAAATAACCAAACTTCACAGCTTCAGTCTTTCCGGTTTTTTCTATTCCTGTATCGGAAACGTTTATGCGTTCGCGAAAGTAAATGGTCGCTGGGTTAAGGCGATTATACACGTTGTAAATCCCCAAAATCCAATTACCTCTTTTGCCATGCAGAGTGGCGCTTATATCTAATCGGTGGTAGGTAGGCAAACGATCCTGGTTTCGCAAGGAGTAGGAGGGAACCAAAAGACCTTCGTAATCATATTTACCCTCCGGATAGGTAATGGGTGTTCCGCTCGACAACACGAAGTTTGAGGCTACGCTCCAGCGGCTGTTAATTTTGTAATTGCCAGTGACGGTAAGTTGATGTGGTCGATCGTAGTTGCTGGCATACTGCGCTCCGTTATTGATACCTGCCACCTGGCGAAGTGATCGCGAAAACGTATAGCTTACCCAACCTGTTAAGCGTCCCGTTTCTTTTTTTAGCATCGTTTCGAAACCATAAGCGCGGCCGCTACCGGCAACAATCTCCGTCTCGATAAAATCATTGAAGAGCAAGTTGGCTCCATCAACAAAATCGGGGAGGTTTTCAGATTTCTTGTAAAACCCTTCGAGTGAAATTTCGAACAGTCTGTTCTTCAGATTTTGAAAGTAGCCGATTGCCCACTGATCACCGCGTTGTGGTTTTAGGTGTGGGCCACTGGGCATCCAAATGTCCAACGGGGTGGCCGATGTAGTAGACGAGATTAAACTGATGTATTGAAAGTTGCGATTATAACTCGCCTTGAGAGAAGACTGATCAGAAACTGACCATCGAATATTCAACCGTGGTTCCCATCCATCAAAGGCTTCGATTATCTCTCCAGATGGATAGGTCTTTTCACCAACTACAGTACCGATTCGATACTGGCTTGTTTCCGGAATAAGAATGTTGGGTTGATTGTTGGCATAAAGCCGTAATGTTTCGTTACCAGTGCGCAAGAAGCGGGCATAGCGAAGGCCATAGCCAATCGTTAGCCGTTTGTTCACTATGTACTCATCGCTTACATAAGCGGCCAACTCCCAACCGTACTTTGGTTGAAAGGTTTCACGCTGCACGGCTGACCCAGCAGTCGGACTAATGCGACCGGGCTGAAAAGTGTAATGGAGAGCCGAGGCACCAAACATAAGTGTGTGCTGGTCGTTGGCAAACCAGGTGAAATCCGTTTTAGTATTCCAATTATTAATCTCAGAGTCCCAGTCGAATCCGTTTGATACTTCAAAATTGGTCAGCGTGTAATCGTAGTTGCTATAGGCTACCGTAGTGTTAGAAAAAAGTTTTGCGTTGAAAAGATGATTCCAACGAAGAGTGCCAGTGCCATTACCCCAACCTGTTCCAAAAAATCCGGGGTAGGCAAATCTATCGCGGCCGAAGTAGCCCGAGAGAAACACTCTGTCTTTGCGCGTGAGTTGATAGTTTGCTTTGGCATTCAGATCATAAAAATAAAGTGTAACATCCTTTATATCCGGTGCTAAGCCAAGTCGTAAAAATAAATCGGCATAAGACCTGCGTGCCGAAATCATCCAGGAAGCTGGCGCGTTGCCTGTGGAATCCTTCTTGCCTAAAGGCCCTTCTAATGTAAGGCGGGCTGCAACGGTGCTAATAGAACCTGCTCCTTCAAAGGTCTTATTGTTTCCCTCTTTTTGTCGCACATCTAAAACAGAAGACACACGACCACCAAACTGCGCGCCCATTCCGCCCTTGTAAAGTGTAAAATCTTTTATCGCATCCGGATTAAAAACAGAAAAGAAACCAAAGGCATGCGAGGTATTATATACAATCGCCTCATCCAGCATTACCAGATTTTGATCCGCAGCACCTCCGCGCACGTTAAACCCGCTAGCGGCCTCATTTACCGTGGTGACTCCCGGCATCAAGTTGAGACTTCGCACTAAATCAGGTTCGCCAAATACAACTGGAATTTGTTTTAGCATTTTACCAGTAAGCTGATTCTTACTGATATCCATGCCTTGTACGCCTCCATCACGCGAAGATTGAATTATTACCTCCTCCAATTGGTCGGCTTTTTCCTTCAATTCGATAGGGAGGTTCAGGTCTCCAGTTAGTAGTATCGGTTTTACAGCCAACTCATAGCCTATAAAACTAAAATTGATTTCGTGCTTGCCCACTGGAAGTGTAATGGAGTAAAACCCATATGTATTGGTGGTGACACCAAGTTGATTGGTAAAAACATTTACAAAAGGGAGTCGCTCGCCAGTGCGCTGATCGCTTACATAACCACTCAAAGTAAATTTAGGCTGACTCCAGCCGGCCTGTGCGGCTGCTAGCATAAATACAATTAGTAATAAGGGATGTTTCATGGGTTGATAATTGTTTTTTAGTTGCCACATGGAATCGCTCAGTTTATCATGCCGCTGGGTGTAGAGAATCTTAATGGCCATTTCATGATTTAAATTTTTTTGGTTTAAGGTTCACTGTAATGCCGCACACGCCTCGCATGGTATTCTGTTTCTTCAATAGTCAGTCGAGAAGATACACTAGTGATCGGTGCGGTGTTCACCCCACAAAATTGAGATGTAGCATCCCGTCTAGAATTATCCATTTTACAGGATCGATAACACTTTTTATTGGTAGGACACGAAGTCGCTGTTAAAATTTGCTGGAGCGTTATTGCACGTATCTTTTGTTGGTACAGGTGTCAAGTATTGAAAATGAATGTTTGCCCTTGGTCGGTGTTCAGCACTGGGTGTGCTTTCTGGTTTTGTATGTTTCCATTGGGGCTCGTGGCCAAGTTCCCGGATATGTTGGTTGGTGTTGAGATTGTTTTTCTGGTAGTTTTTTCGATCGGATATGCCTACTCACGCAGAGAAACCGCTTTGCAACGTTAAGCAGATTTCAAAGGGCATGCGATACCCCACTGGTCTTAGCGGACGCTAAGACCAGTGGGATAGAAATTGCGAAGCTCTCTTCAATATTTTCAAAAGTATCGGCTGTCGATTAAACCCTCCGATAACAAATCAGTCCAAGGCGGCAAACAGTTTCAATAATGCGCACCGCCTTTGTATTTGCTTTTTTCTTGACCCTTGCCTGCGGAAAGGATCAAATTGCTAGCATCCCATCTCCACCAATAAAAGAAACCCGGTCTGTCAACTTCAACAATGTATCGGTTGATGTAGTTATTGACAAACCCGAGGGCAATGCACTGGATGTGATTGTTGCCTATCACGGCACGGTTTTCTTGGATAGCAAAATCCTTACAGCCGCCAATACAACGCTGGACGCTGTAAAGAAAATTACCGATCGAAAAGACATGATGTTTGTAAGTGTTGCTTACCCTGAAGAAGGTCTTTTGATGGGCGATAATGTAAAACAATCGGAAGCCGCCTTGCTCTGGGTAAAAAACAAAGCGAGTCAAGAATTGGGAATTACGGTGAAAAAGGTTTTTTTGGTAGGCCACTCACAAGGAGGCTACATTGTTACCCGACTCAACAGAATGCACGAAACAAACGGTGTTGTTGCCAACGCCCCCGGTCCGCTTGATTTGATCCTTAGGTGTCAGTTAGAAGAAAGTGATAGGACACCTGCCTCTGTTACCTGTGACTTGCTTCGAAGTACTTACGGAAGCACCTCATCCAATAGCAATGCCTACCGCGAGCGTTCGCTCTTGTATTTTGCCGATAGTTTTAAATCAGACATCCTATTTGTTCAAGGATTACTGGATGCTCAAATCCAACTAACATCTTGGCCTACCTTTAAACAAAAGGTGACCCAATGCACCAATTGCAAGGATCGTCAATTTTTTGACGTGGCTAACTATGAGCACACGGCCTTATTTGATAGCCCGGAGGCAAAAATAAAATACAATAGCTTTCTTAATAGGTAGTCTAAAAGGCAATGACTTATATTGCTTCATCACTAGCAAATTTCAATAATACCTAAATTGGCAAATTCAATTTTTATCTTCCGAAAAGCACCCTATGAAAAATAAACTACTGACCATCTCTTTTTTACTTGCTGTTGCTTGTTCATCGAAAGAGGAAATAGCGCCTACTCCTTCAACGGAATTATATTTTCCAACAAATACAACCTGGGAATCAGTGACTCCAGCCAGTTTGGGATGGGATGAATCAAAAATTCCAGACCTAAAAAATTTTCTAGCGACAACGGACAGTCGGGCGTTGATTGTTTTGAAGAATGGAAAAATTGTGATTGAAGAATATCTTGGAAAACAGTTTGACGGCACTTCTAATTTCTCTGCCACTAGCAATTGGTATTGGGCCTCAGCAGGTAAAACACTTACGTCTGCAGCTGTGGGGATTGCACAGGGGTTGGGCAAAATCAGTTTAGAGGCGAAAACCTCTGATTATCTTGGCGTAGGGTGGAGCAGTCTCTCGCCCGTGCAAGAAGGGAAAATTACGGTTAGGCATCAGCTGACCATGACAACAGGCTTGGAAGACGGAAATCCAACTAAAGATTGCACAGATAAGGTATGCCTGACCTACAAGGCAGACGCAGGCACGAGGTGGGCCTATCATAACGCCCCCTATACTTTGTTAGACAAAGTAGTTTCCAATGGCACCGGCCAAACCTTAAATGCATTTTTGAAAGAGCAAATTTTGGCTAAAACCGGTATGGATGGGCAGTTTATAGTTACTGGCGAGAATAATGTGTACTACAGCACTGCCCGTTCTATGGCAAGGTTCGGGCTGCTCTTGCTAAACAAGGGCAAGTGGGAAATAAATCAGATCATTCCAGAACAATATTTTACCGCAATGACCAATACCTCACAAAACCTCAACCTGTCATACGGGTATTTGACTTGGCTAAATGGCAAAGCCTCCAGCATGGTACCGGGTCTGCAAACCGTGTTCAATGGCAAAATTGCCCCCAATGCCCCCGATGATATGTTTGCGGCCATGGGCAAAAACGGACAAATTATCTCGGTTGTTCCTAGTAAAGGCCTGGTGGTGGTGCGGATAGGCGATGTGCCAGATTCATCTGCCGTGCCGTTTACTTTTCAAAATGATTTATGGCTAAAACTAAATGCGGTTGTCAAATAGCATTTACAAATCTAGCTTCTTAAAGAGGCTTTTTTTGTTTGAACCCCGCCTAGTCTTAGCGTCCGCTAAGACTTCAAACTTTTGAGCGTCCGCTCAACGCTTGTTAAATTGTGGGTCTTAGCGGACGCTAAGACCAGTACGGGGGGGGTTCTTGTTATTGAATTATCACGAAACGACATCGATCTATTAACTAATTCTTGCACGCCCTGCTGCTACTTGTACCAAATTAATTCAAATAAATAGAGGGCTTTTTCAAAACTAAAGTTACCACAGAACCATCTGGGTGATTGAAATTTTACCATTTGAATCTTATGAAGTTATCATCTATCTCATTTTTTCTTATTCTAGTGATTGCCCGATTCTCCGCAGGCGAATTACTTGCACAGCCTTGCTGTTCGACATTTGCAATGTCGAACGACTGATAAAAAGGATTTAAAATCCAATTTATCTAGGTTCGAGATTACAAATCTCGAACAGCGGGACAAGTTAATATATTTTTCGCCCTGTAAGGTGTTATTCACCTTACAGCTGAAGTTCGGGATTACAAATCTCGAACAACGTGAGCAAGTGATTAGTAGGTAGTTTATCGGTAACAAAAACTATTAGCTACTAAATATTAGCGATTAAAGATCTTTCTATATTTGGTTTTTAAATAGTATGACCCGACTGTTCTGGCTTTCCGTTCTGATAGTTGCATTATTCGAAAAACCTGCCTACTCGCAAGATGGCAGCAAAATACTTGTTGGTAGAGTTGTAGATGCCATTACCAACGAGCCTTTACCAGGTGTAAATATTTTCTTTGCCAATACTATTATCGGCACCACTAGTCAGGCCGATGGTTCTTTCCAAATTAAAGATATTCCAGGTGGAAAGTATGATGTTGTTGCTTCCTTTATTGGGTATCAATCATTCCTTCAGGCTACCGACTTTACAGTTGAAGCCAATGACGTGGATAAAGAAGTAAAGTTGCACATTGCGTTGGAATCAGAGGTAAGGGAGTTAAAAGAAATTATTGTAAACGCAGATACTGCTAACCGAGCTCGAAATTTTTTAGATTTTAAACGGCTCTTCCTTGGCGAAACGCGTAATTCTAAGACATGCACCATTCTCAATCCAAACGACATTCACATCTACTTCGATGCCAAAGATGCTGTGCTGGTAGCCCATGCCAAAAAGCCTATTGAAATAGAAAATCATGCGCTCGGCTATAAAATTTACTACTACCTCCACCAATTTGAAGTTAACTATAAAACTAACACAACGTACGTTTTTGGCATTCCACGCTTTGAAGAGTTGCCGCTCAAGAAAACAAGACAATACAAATCAAGAGAACGCGAACGAATAAGGGCTTATAATGGTTCCGTGTTACATTTTATGCGCTCCTTGCGCGATTCCTCCTTACAACAAAGTTCTTTTACAATGAAAAAAGTTTATACTGTACCAAATCGTAAAAGACCTTCGGACGAATTTCTCGACAAAAAAATTGCCTCATTAAAAACAAAAAATAAAAATGGCAGTATGATCATTTCAATCAACCCAAAAGATAGTCTTCCCTACTACCTGCGACTAAAATCTGCTCCAAAAGAAATAGACAGTATTGCACCTTTTATTTATTCTGGAAAAGAATTTTTTAACCGATCGAAAAATGAAGTAGAAGGAATAAAAGGTAAATATGAAATAGGTTATGATGAGCAGGAAGAAATAGAATATCTGACCTATGCTGGCAGAAAGTACACCGAAAAACAAAAAAGTAAAATACATTTTCAGCATAATCAATTGAAGATTTATCAAAACGGATATTATGAAGACGTGCGTAGTATTTTTTTAGAGGGCTACTTTTCTTGGCACGAGAAAATAAGTACGTTGCTGCCTATCGAGTATGTACCCAATGCAAAAAGGTAATAGTCTAAGCAGCCGCGTTGCCTTTGTTGGTGGGGTAAAGCAACGCCTTGGCTGCTTTTATCATAAACTCAAATAAATGGAGTCAGTGGTTTTTGCCAACGTAAACTGTAGTGTATTCTTTTTTTTGCCGTGTGACCACCAACCAAGTTGGTTTTGGCTCGTAGTTTAAAACCACATGGTAACAATTCACAAAATGATTAAAGAGAAAATAATTTCCGCGTATGAATTAATGGCTGATAAGTATAACGAACTTATTGACCACAAGCCTCACAACGCCTATTATGACCGGCCAAATACACTTCAATTGTTGCCAGACGTGAGCGGAAAAGTAATACTTGACGCTGCTTGCGGACCGGGAAAATATGCTGAAATTTTAATTGACAAAGGCGCCATTGTCAAAGGGTTTGATATAAGTCCTAAAATGGTTGAGCTAGCAATCGCAAGAAACAATAACAAGGGTGAGTTTTTTGTTCATGACTTGTCTGACCATTTTCCTATGATAGAAGATGGCTCGTGCGACATAGTGCTTTGTGCATTGGCGCTACATTACCTTGAAGATTGGACATTTACTATCAAAGAATTTCATAGAGTTTTAAAAGAAAAAGGAATACTTGTCATATCTATTGAGCATCCGTTTAACGACTATAATTTTTTTAAGTCAAAAAAATACTTTGAAGTTGAAAATGTAAAATGCATCTGGAGGGGTTTCGGACAACCGATTGAAATAAATAGTTTCAGAAGATCATTAAGTGAGTGTATAACACCTTTGACAGACAACGGATTTTACATTGATAAATTAGTGGAGCCTAAACCAACAAAGGAATTTGAAGCGGTAGATCCACGCCATTATACAGAACTCAATGCGTTTCCAGCGTTTATGTGTATAAGAGCTGTAAAGAAAAATGACGATGTGTAATAAAATAAGCCTTGAACGTATCGAAGACACTAAGGCCCCAAACTTAAACTTGTACCCAGCCATCGAAAAATAGTTGGCTAAAGGCTTTCATTAACAAAAGAGAAAAATATTCTGCCGTTAAGTGGCCAGATTTCTCCAACTTCTTCATGAATTATACATCACACTCCGCCCTGTTAAATCTATTGCCGAATTCGTTGGGGAGCAAAATTCAACAAAGTCGCTTTGAAGAGTGATGCCTGAGTTCCTTCCCTATACACTTCGCTTATTGCCGCGCTTTGAGGTTCAAAGTGTGATCGTAAGATTTTACGTTTTTATTTGTTCATCATACAGACCGAAATCCGAGAAAATCTCTTAACTTAATTATCGCTGATAATTTATCACGGAATAACTTTAGTCCATTTTATCCCAGCACCGAAATTTTCAGCGTTGTTAAGTTCCGAAGACAAGAGGAGTTTAATTGTCCAGTCATCTTGCACATAAAATGTAATCGTTGAAGCGCGATTCGGCTTGCCAAAACGGTATGAGAAGTTGAGCGATACAAACTCCCCTCCACTGATGAGGCCACGGGATGACCTCCGTTGATTGGTCAGAGCGATAGGGTTTTCGGGCGTCCAATACTCAGGAATATAGTTCGTTTTTATTCCAATATCTTCTGGATTAAGATAGGCTAATACTCTCGCTTGTGTGCTCAATGGAGCTGTAGCACCTTGCATTTCTATTCCAAAAGTAAACCGCTTATGATTATCAAAATCGAAATTCTGCCCCAACAAAAAACGGTAACCTGACACAACATCCGCATAATTGAAATCAAAATATGCCTGACGGATGCTCAATATTTTATCATGCTGAATGGTGTACGCTACAGCGAGTGTTATCCCGTATTTTTTTGTGACCTTTTTAGTGATAGCCATGCCGATGATTGTACCAGCCGAAAGATGTTCTCGGGCACGGTTCAGTGGAACACCTACTTGGGCAGCAATATTCATCGTCCAAAGAAAATTGCTTTTTGGGTTTCGAATTAGTTCCAAAAAATGACGGTAACCTATGTCAATTGTACCCATAAAAATCTGACGAGGCTTTACTTCAAGGGTGCGGCCTTCACGATCGGTAAATTTCATTTCCGTTAAGTTGAATCCGTTCAATATTCGATAGTCATTATGTTGCCCAATCAGTTTATCAAAACCCTCAATTATTTCATCGCTCACCAGTGCATCCATAACGCTTCCACCTCCAACAAGCATGTTTGAGTTAATAGAAGTGTAAAGTTCTATCTGTTTTGAAATTTTCCGTGTATAGGAGAGGTGGGCATTGCGTATGACACCATCTACAGAATACAACTGATAACGTTGAGGTGCTTCCTTGTAAGAAGGGCGGTAGGTAGCATCCCAAGGATTGGCATAATAAGGCTCACTTTCAGTTGGATACTCAAGAACACCAGAAGGATTAAAGATGTTTCCAGCGTGGTAGTCAAATGAAATTTCGTGGTTGCTCGCTATCGCAGAAATTCTAAAAGGAATCCGCATGGAAAAAATGCTTAAGGGTTGGTTGGCACGAGTATCGACCACCGATGCGTGCTCAACTAAAGTCGACAGCAGTACCTCAGGCTGTGCATTTGCCAATTGGCTGAAAAAGGCACATAAAAAAAGGCCAACTCGTGTTTTCGCATTCATCATGCCACTTAAAGTTGAAAGTTAGGAATAGCCTTTAGAGCCTGGTAATCATACTACCTGTATATAGCAAAAAAGTCGACAAGTTAAGTCGCCCATGTTTTGCCGACTTCTGAAAGAGGAACACAACCTTTAAATGGCCCAGGGACTTGATTGTATTGTACTACTTGCGTAGCTCCAGGCTCACTTGTAAAAAATCCTAACAAGGTTAGTTCTTTTACTTGCAACACAAATGGTTTCTCTTGTTTGGATCCGCTATCCCACCAATTTCCAGATCCACCCTCTACAGGCTGATTAAAGGCTAGGTCATGTTGCGCTTTCACAAACTCTTTTTTCTTTTCGTCAGATAAATCGTTGAAATCGCTGCCAAGGGCTTTCACAGAAGCATCATTAAAGCCCTTTAAACTTGCTAGAAACTTATCTTTGTCTTCTTGCGAGTACGTTTCAGAAACGAGCGTATCGATAAATTGTGGAACTCCCGCATCTTTCGCGCCCGGTGTAGTCGTTTTCGGCAAGATTATTTCCGCTATATCTCCAATCATGGCTGCTTGCGCCTCATTGAAAAAAACGGGTTTGTAGTTAAGTGTTGGCGAAGTTTTACAACCACTCATGATACCGGCAAGAGCGGGTGCAGAAATAGCATAGCCTAAGATCATAGCAGTGCGTTCGAGGGCTTCTCTTCTATTCATAATTAGACGTTAGTAGTTAGACATAAGTAGCAATACGTAATTCGTTATTAATAATTCGTAATTGATTATTTCAAGTTTCCTTTTTTCAATTCGCTCACTGCGTAATCGGTAGCACGCGCAGTCAAAGCCATGTAGGTGAGCGAAGGGTTTTGACACGCGGAGGATGTCATAGCCGCCCCATCGGTAACAAACACATTGGGTGCTTCATGCACTTGATTCCATTTGTTAAGCACCGATGTTTTAGGATCCTTACCCATTCTAGCGGTTCCCATTTCATGAATACCCAAGCCAATATTGTTCGGATTATCGTAGGTGTTCACATTTTTAAATCCAGCAGCTTCCAACATTTCTGCAGCTGCGTTTTTCATGTCGGTGCGCATGGCCTTTTCATTGGCCTTCCACTCGGCATCTATGCTCAGTGTTGGCAAACCATAAACATCCGTTTTCTCTTTGTTAAGCGTAACACGGTTATCGGCATAGGGTAAGCATTCGCCAAAGCCAGTTACACCGATGCTCCAAGCGCCTGGAGTTTCTAGCGAGTGTTTCAATTCTTCTCCTATCATCATTTCTTTCACGCCTCTTCCCCAGCCCTCGCGAGAAGCACCACCTTGATAACCAAAACCGCGCACATAGTCGGTGCGTTTGTCGTCACCCACATTGCGGAAACGAGGAATATAAATACCATTGGGCCTTCTTCCGATATAATACTTATCTTCATATCCTTCTACAGCAGCAGCTGCGCCCGCTCTGTATTGATGATCCATTAAGTTACGACCCAACTGATCGCTACCATTCCCAAGTCCATTAGGAAATCTAGCTGATATTGAATTAAGAAGAATGTGCGTGCTGCCGAGGGTGGAGGCGTTCAAGAAAATTATGTTTGCGTAAAAATCAATGTCCTCTTTGGTTTCAGCATCTAACACTTTCACTCCAACCGCTTTGCCTTTCGTTTCATCATAGATTATGGAATGGACAATAGAGTGCGGTCGCAACGTCATGTTGCCTGTTTTAGCTGCTGCCGGAAGTGTGGAAGCATTGCTGCTAAAGTAGGCACCATAAGGACAACCTCTGTCGCACATGTTTCTCGATTGACAAATGCCGCGGCTAGGGTCGTGCGGCAATGCAGCCGTTAAATGTGCAACGCGCCCAATCGTAATCTTTCTACCATTAAATTTTTCTGCCACCTTATCACGAAAATCTTCTTCCACGCAATTAAGATCCATCGGTGGTAAAAACTTTCCGTCAGGTAAATGCGCTAGCCCTTCTGCACGGCCACTCACACCAATGTAAGATTCAACATAATCATACCACGGTGCCAAGTCTTTATATCGAATTGGCCAATCCACTCCATGGCCGTCTTTTGCGTTTGCTTCAAAATCCAGATCCGACAAGCGATACGTTTGCTTGCCCCACATAATAGAGCGGCCGCCTTCATGGTATCCGCGGATCCAATCAAAAGGCTTCACTTCTGTGTAGGGGTTTTCAGTGTCTTTTACCCACCAGTGCTTGTTAGCTTGGTTCACCCAGTTGGTGCGCGATTGCACGGGGTAAAATTTCATTTCCTCAAAAGAAAGCTTATTGGCATTGGGCAACTGCCAAGGGTCTTTGGTCATGGTAGGATAGTCGGTGACATGCTTTACTGCGCGCCCACGTTCCAACACCAAGGTCTTCAACCCCTTTTCTGTAAGTTCTTTGGCAGCCCAGCCACCGCTAATGCCCGTACCCACTACAATGGCATCGAACGTATTTTCTTTCTTCGCATCAATGTTCAAGTTCATAGAATATGAATTTTGAACCAACCTACATTTTTTTGCCGAGTTTTAATAATGTTTTTTGATAGACAATCGATTGAATTGTACTAAAACCATCTATTGCTTCTCAAAACGCAAAATAGATTTCCTCACAGTAGTTTGCACTTTAATTATATATAGCCCTCGTGTGTATTCTGATACATCAATTTCAGTTTTCTTTCCTTCGTTTTGCTGGGTTAAAATACTTCTCCCTAAGAGGTCGAATATCGCCACTTCTTTTTTACCATCCTCGTCTCCTGAATCAATTGTTAAAATACTTGTTGCAGGGTTTGGATAAGCTAGTAATGGATCTGAAGTAGTGGGAATATCCCCAGTTATGATCAAATTCTGGTCGAGTGAAAACTCACTTAAACAATCGTCCGCTTTTACTTGTACCTTGTAAGTACCCGAAATTTTGATTACTAAGGTATTGTTGGTTTCGCCCGTTAGTAGAGTGGTTCCTGAATACCACTGGTTTCCTGTTGAGGCACTGGAAGTGAGGGTTGGCGTTGCCGTATTTAAACCCGACAGTGTGATGATCGGTTTAATGGGCTTGATACAAAAGCTTTGACTTACCGATGCTGCAGCATTATAGTTTTCGTTGCCTGATTGATTGGCCGTAATGTCAACACGACCCGGTTTTAGAAGGCTTACTACTCCGCTGGAAATACCTATCTTGTCGGAAGTAGTTGAGTAGCTTAACGGTAAAGTTGAATTCACAGTTGCCGCGAGAGTAAAGGAGCCATCGCCAATTGTCTTGTCTGGCAAGGAACCAAAAGTAATTTGCTGTTGCGCTTTGCTAACATTGATAGATACTTTTGCTGTAGTTGTAAGATAGTTTATATCATCGGTTGGAGACAATGTAACTGACAACTGTTGGGCACTTCCTGCATTTAATTTGCTATTTATTGCAGGGGTATAGATAAAGGTTCCGGTAACTGAAGAAGTAGCATTTAATTGGGTTGCACTTAATGTTGTTCCATAAACAATGTCTGACGGGTTGCTCCAAGTTATGCTTGGCGTGGCTTTGCTGACGTTGATAGTTACTTGTTTGGTAGCTGAGGTATAGTTAGCTGCATCGGCTGGAGTAAAAGTTGCCGACAAATTTTGATTGCTACCAGCATTCAGTTTTGTTCCGCTTATGGGTGTGTAAGAAAACGTGCCATCAACTAGGGACGTAGCATTTAATTGGGTTGTACTTAACGCTGTTCCACAAATAATATCTGCCGGATTGCTCCAAATTAAACTTGGCGTGGCTTTGCTGACATTAATAGTTACTTGTTTGACAGCTGAGGTATAGTTAGCTGCATCGGCAGGAGTAAAAGTTACCGATAAGCTTTGATTGCTACCAGCATTGAGTTTTGTTCCGCTTGCGGGAGTATAAGAAAACGTACCCTCAACACTTGAAGTAGCATTGAGTTGGGTTGAACTTAACGTTGTTCCATAAATGATATCGACAGGGTTGTTCCAATTAATCATAGGAACTACTTTAAGCAAATCCATACTAAATGTGTATATTCCGTTTTCAGAGGTACCTACATAGATAGAATCACTTGTCGCTGCCATTGACATAATGAAAGGGGAATATTTAATCGTGTCATTAATTGCTATTTTTTTAAAGTTTTGACCTAAATCGCTTGATGAAAAAAGAGCTGAATAAGTAGAAACCAACAAGCTACTTTTTACGAAAATAACGTCAGTAATACCACCAATTAAATCCGCTTGCCCAATCAACTTCCAAGTAACTCCGCTATCTTTTGAAATACGCAAGTCTCCATAGGAAGAACCTGTAACAATTATAGAATCCTGGATTGCAAAACAATCTACGGAGCTCATAGAATTGCTCCCGTTGTTGATAAGTTTCCAATTGGCCTTTTTAATTCCTGTACGGTACAGACCCTTGTCAGTGCTTACAAATAGTAATGTATCTTTTAACACAAAATCGTAGGTAGTTAATGAACCCAAACTACTGTTATAGTCCACCCAAGTCTTTTGATCCGTATAATTCCAAACCCCATTGTTGTTCGTGCTTACAAAGAACTGTTTACCAGAATGAAGTATCTTTCGAGGTTGTAAAACATTACTCGAATAAGTAAATCTATCAATTAATGAACCTGAACCGCTATTAAACAAAACTATTCCTGCTGAATTAACCGGAGCGTAGATAGTGTCTCCCTCAATAGATACTTCGCCACTTAGCCCATCTTTAAATGGAAGGAATTGAGGTTCATTTCTCTTTTTTTTGTATGAAAAAGTATTAGGACCTGAAGCATATACTGTCCCTGCATTATCTGCGTATAAGAAATTTATGTAGGAGTCATGAATGCCTATTATCGACATTGGTGTCCAGTTAACGCCCCTATCAATACTTCTAAAAAGTGATTGATTGCCGCCAAAAATCGCATCATTGCCTTGGATCGAAATAAAACTAATATAATGATAAGGTACGGAGGTGAAGACAGTTTGCCATGAGGCGTTATCTAGGGTGGATTTGCAGAAATATTTTTGGTTCACGGCAATAAAAACTTCTTCTCCATCAATTTGAATATCCGATATGCTTATTAATGGACTCGGTAAGTTTAAATTCTTTTGCTTCCAGCTTTTGCCAAAATCAATACTGATCCAAACCCCTTCGTTGGTAGCTGCTAGCAAAGTATTACCCTTTCTATCTATCTGGTACCCATAAGAATTCGCAACACTAAAAGGAATATCCGAATAATTAGTCCAACTTGTTCCTCTGTCATTGGTGGCAAATAGCTTTGAATCGCTACCAAATGCTAGGATCGAATTGCCTGAAACCTCAACATGAACAATATTCTTATCGGCAAGCTGAGAAAATGGGGTAGCCAAAAAATTACCTTTAACAGTGTAACCTAATCCCTTTGTAATGGCTGCAAATAATGTATCGCCCTGAATGGCGAAGGAATTTGATTGATAATTTGAATATGCTGGAGACGGAAAAAAATAGAACCAATCATCCCATATTACACCATTATTGGAAGAGCCATGGAATCCATTCGAATCCCAAGCATAAATACTTCCATCTTTACCCTTAATAAAACTTGCATTATTAAAATAAATCCCATTAAAAGATTCATTAACTTTCCTCCAGTGGCTGCTGTTGTTATCGATTGAATAAATACCCCCTTGTGTTGACAAGAATATTCTTCCATTGTTTGCAAAGCAAGCCTCTTGCGGGAAGTATGCGAAATCAGGCCCAATCTGCTTAATTAGATTTTGCCCAAGCAACACAAAACAAGAAAAAAATCCGAGCAAAAAGAAAAGAGCTCGAAATAGAACTTTCATATTAATACTTTTAATTATTTTAATAATTCATGAAAGATACATGCCAGTCCAAAAAATTCCAATAAATCAACACATTAGTTTAAGCGTGTCGATAATTTATTTTTTCGGCACCATGGCACTTATTTTTAATCAACAAATTAATGGCAGTATGCTTTACCCCCTAAAATGAAACGCCTTCGGTTTCGCAAATGCTCTTATTCCAGCATGCGAAAGCGTAGCTCCAAACCCAGAGTGTTTTCTTCCACTCCACGGCAACGCGGCACTTACGCGGTCGCAGCAGTTCCAATAACCGGTACCTGAATTAATCTGCTTTAAAATATCTTCAGCACGCTCTTGGCTATTACTATAAACAGACGATGTTAATCCGTATTCGGTGTCTTGCATTAATTGAATGGCTTCGTCATCACCCGTCACTTTCATAATGCCAATGATGGGGCCAAAAGATTCATCCTTCATTACACTCATCGAATGGTTCACATCAAGTAAAACAGTAGGTTCAAAATAAAAACCTTTGCCTTCAATTCGCCTTCCACCAGCAGCTAAGGTTGCTCCTTTTTGGAGGGCATCGGCAACCTGATTTTCCAAAAAAGCAATCTGTTCTTTCCTACTCAACGGACCAATATAAACGCCCTGCTCTGTGGGCTTACCAATCTTCCATGATTTCACTTCGTCCACAAATTCATCCACATATTGATCATATACTTTCTCGTGTACGTAGATACGTTCAACCGCGCAACAACTCTGGCCATTATTATAAAATGCGCCATCGGCAATGCCAGCAGCTACCGCCTTTATATCGGCAATATCATCGGTAACATACAAGGGATCTTTGCCACCCAGCTCACATTGGCAAGGCACCATTTTGGGAGCTACTTTTTCATAAATATATTTTCCGGTTTTATACGAGCCCGTGAAAAAATATCCGTCAAGCGGAAGATTGAGCAGCAATTCACCCACTTCTTTGCCACCAACAGCAACATGAAAAACACTGGCTGGAACTCCCGCTTGCTTCAACAACTTTTCAATTTCCAATCCCGTAAGAGTTGAATACTCGGATGGCTTGTAGAACACTGCATTACCAGCCAGCAAAGCAGGCACGAAAACATTCACTCCAACTAAATAAGGATAGTTCCAAGCTGAAATATTGCAAACAACACCCAGCGGTTCATAAGAAATTTTTTCGGTGATGCTTTGATCCTGAAACATAATCTCATCAGCCAAATACTTCTCAGCATTTTCGGTAAGCCATTTAATACGTGCTCTGGCTCCATTAATTTCATTTCGTGATTGTTGAAGGGGCTTGCCAACTTCGGAAGTTAAAATAGAAGCCAGGGACTCTATATTTTGTTCAAGTAAGTCAGCGAATCCTTTGACAATAGTAATTCGTTCGGCAAGCGATAACCTTGCCCACATTGATTGAGCAATTTTTAACTCATTGAATTTTAGTTCAACACTTGCTTGATTATCTTCGGTAGGATTGGTAATAATCTCTTCTGTTGCTGGGTTAATAATTTGCATATCGATTATTTTATACTTTCTAAAAAAGCTTGTTTTATGTTTTTTGTAAAAGGACTTTGTTGGTCTATCATCCGTTCAGGGTGCCACTGCACCAGTATCAAAAATGATTTGCCATCGGGCTGCTCGCGCTCAAGGGCTTCAATTATTCCGTCTGATGAAGTAGCACTAATTCTCAATCCACTGCCAATGCCGTCTGCACTTTGATGATGGGCACTGTTAACTTCGCCCGTCACATTTCCAACAATATCAAACAACTGACTTCCAACATTTGTATTAATCTGATGATATCGATCATTGTTATTAAGCTTTGAATGATCGGACATGCCGCTTGTCGGGATATCAGGAATCAACGTACCGCCAAAGTAAACATTCGTAATTTGGAGTCCACGACAAATGCCTAAAAGTGGCAACTGATTTTTCTGTGTATAGTCTATAACTTTCAATTCAAATTCATCGCGCCTTTCATCCATATCGTACTGATGGCAAAGTGGCGAGTATTCAATTTTATTATAAAATTTGGGATGGACATCTTCTCCCCCCGTTAATAGTATGCCATTGCACTTCTCGATATCTAAAAAATTATCGAGAGAATATCCCAGTTTTATAACTTCTACATCTCCTTCTCTTGCAATCCAATTTGCGTAGGCATCATACTTACTACAATCCAGAACGCCAACAGTCTTTTTCATACCTTAACTAGTAATGAGACTTGAGATGTGAGACAATAGACTAAGCAATTCAGTAAACATTGAATTAAATTCTTAAAGAGCACGCAAATACAATTGTTTAAAGTCTTCTCTTGAAACAGGTTTTGGATTATTGGGATGCGCAAAGTCAGCAATGGCTAAGTCGGCCAATGTTTCAATATGTTCTGGTTTCACACCTATCGCGCTAAGCTTATGAGGAATATTTATTTTCGAATTAAGTTCGAACAAATATTGAACAACAGCTTCGCCCGTTTCCTCTTTCAATTCCAAGGTGCGTGCAATTCTTCGGAACTTATCTTCAAAGCCAGCGATATTAAATTCCATACCGTAAGGAATGTTCACTGCATTGGCAAGGCCATGATGCGTATCTAACAAAGACGAAAGCGGATGTGCTAATGAATGTACCACTCCCAGCCCTTTTTGGAAGGCAACGGCACCCATTAATGACGCTATTAACATACTGCTGCGCGACTCCAAATCGGGTTTATTTACAGCGGTCTCTAACGACTTACTTATTAACGAAATTCCTTCCAATGCAATACCCTCGCACATCGGGTGAGGCATTTTCGCTACAAACGCTTCCATGTTGTGTGTAAGGGCATCCATACCAGTTGCTGCGGTAATGAATGGGGGTAGTTCCATCGTCAGCAAAGGATCGGCAAAAATTATCTTTGCTAACAGCTTCGGAGCAAAAAGAATTTTCTTTTGATGGGTTTCATCGTCAGCAATGATGGCACTTCTGCCTACTTCGCTTCCTGTTCCTGCCGTTGTTGGGATGGTTATAAAATGAGGAACATCGTTCGTCACGAAAACATCACCACCAATTAAATCATCATATTTGAAAAGATCTTCGCGGTGATTCACTCTCAACACGATTGCACGAGCAACATCCAATGCAGCACCGCCACCGATGCCAATGATTGAATCGCGCTTGCTTGCATCGTACACATCAGTGCCTTTGTAAACATCGGACTTAACCGGATTTTTATGAATATCCTGAAAAATCTCAACGGAAAGATTTTTCTTTTTTAAGTCTTCTATTATCTCTTTGAAGAACCCGAGTTGCGCTACTGTCGGATCAGTAACAATAAGAGGCCTTGCAAGACTATTTTTGATGAGATAGTCACCCAGCTCTTTACTGGAGCCTGCCCCAAAGCGAATGGTGGTTGGGAAGTTGAATTGATAGGTTTTGTCAAACGTCATAATGTGATTAATTTTATTGTGCTTTTTTTAATTCCGCAGACAGTGTTTGCGGAATTCACTTTTTGTTTTCCATTAACTTCTTCAGTTCACTTTTACTAGGAAGTATCATCTTATACTTACTCGCGAAAATTTGCTTGTTGTCTTTCGGGAGTGTTATCTCCACAAGTGTTTCACTCTTGTCTTTACAGAGTATAATTCCAACAGTATTATTCTCCTCGGGTAATTTAATTTTTCTATCATAATAGTTTACGTACATCTGCATTTGGCCTAAGTCTTGATGCTTAAGATCTCCCATCTTTAAATCAATAAGTACAAAGCATTTCAAAATACGATTGTAGAATACTAAGTCAATATAAAAATGCCGTTCATCAAAAGAAATTCTATTTTGACGCGATACAAAAATGAATCCCTTACCTAACTCCGATAAAAAATGTTCAAGCTTGTCGATAACAGCCGCTTCAAATTCATTTTCAGAATAGATCCTCTCTTCTTTTAATCCGAGAAACTCTAAGACATAGGGTTCTTTTATCGCGTCTTTTGGAGTTTCGAGTGTGTGCCCCTTTTTACTAAGCAGTTTAACTTTCTTCTTGTCTCTACTTAACACTAATCGTTCATATAGCGATGAGTCAATTTGGCGGTTTAGCTCCCGAACAGACCAATTATTATTTTTTGATTCAATCTCATAAAATTTCCGCTCATCTTGGTCTTCTATACGAATCAATGTGATATAATGCGACCAACTCAACTGAAACCTATTTTTGTTTTTTATTTGGATTGATTTGGATTCCGCAGACAGTGTCTGCGGAATTTGGTAAGTAAGGTAAAATTGGCGCATAGCCTCAAGGTTGCGCTCAGAAAAGCCTCGCCCAAATTGCTTTTGCAACTCAATTGATAATTCCTTAATCAATTTTTCGCCATAGTCGGCACGTTTTTTACCACGCTGTTGCTCCTCTACAATACGATGGCCAATCAAGTAGTACGTGTTGGTCATCACATGATTAATATTTCGCAATACGTTTTTTTGGCTTTCTTCTAATATGCCAATAATTTCAGATACAGCTTTTTTTGAAAGATATCTCATCTGTTGAACAATTGGAGTTTACCAAGGGTAATAGGTGCGATGATCAATGCAATCAATAATCCGGAAACTCCAGTTCCAACAAGCTGCCCAATCAGATTTTGATCGATACCAAAAAGAGTTCTCACGATAACAATTGAAAAAGAAATTACTACAATAGTTATCCAATAAATCGGTAAAGGTTTAGTATTGACATTCTGAATTGGAAGCGATCTTATGAAAAAGAAAATAAGCGCGAATCCTATTATGGTGCTTCCGTGCTGTAAAGCACTATATAATGGAATTTTAAATTGAAAAACATTTATTGCAGAAGATAAAACTGGAAATAATAAAACGAAAAAACCAGTTTTATGGGTAAACCCATCCCATAACAAATGAGAGGCTGCGCCTATTAAGATAGACATCGAAATAATAAACCAATCTGTTCTAAACTTTTGAATCCAGTTAATAGGATTTACAGAAACTCGTGAAGCTAACCAATTAGGTAAGTTATTGAACAAATCATTTTTAATGATGTGATGAAAAATGAACGTCAATAAGATACCAAATGGCAAGTCAAAACAAACCAATCCCAAATAGGTGTGACTAAAACTACTTTTAATTTGCATCCTCAAAAAGTATTCGAAATCAGGGACAACACTGCCCGCTATCAATCCCGTTAGGGAAAACCACTTTGGTGATATTCTGGATAGCGGAAGAACAATGGCGGGATGTGCAAATGTAAAGGGCATACTTAAATAATCTCAAAATAGCGCTTAAACTCCCAATCGGTTACGGCTTTTAAATGTTGCCTCCACTCCCATTCGCGTGTCATCGTGAAATGATCCACGAATTCTTCCCCTAACATTTCTCGTGCTATTCTAGATTGTTTCATTTGCTGTGTCGCCTCGTGTAAATTTCCAGGCAACGTGCCGTTAGAAAAATCACGGTAACCATTACCTACTGTGCCTGGCTGCTTTAAAGGGAGTTTATTTTTGATTCCATATAACCCAGCAGCCAGGGCCGCAGCCATTGCCAAATAAGGGTTTACATCAGAACCAATAACGCGTGTCTCTAGCCTACACGACTTACTCCCGCCAGACAACACGCGCAAGGCGACTGTTCTGTTATCAACTGCCCAAGTCAATGTTGTTGGTGCCCAAGCACCTTCTACCAAACGCTTATAACTATTGATGGTTGGAGCAAACATAGGAAGTATGTGTGGCAGACAATGCAACTGCCCTGCTACATAATTTTTCATTATGTCACTCATGTGATATTTGTCTTTCTCGCTATAAAAGAGATTTTTCTTGGCAGCCTTATCCCACAGACTTTGATGAACATGACCTCCACAACCCGGAAGATTTTCACTAATCTTAGCCATAAAAGTAGCCATGATGCCATGCTTATAGGCAATCTCTTTTACAGCTGTTTTAAACAATACCGCACGGTCCGCAGCTTCTAACGCATCTGCATAAACAATGGCAGCCTCTAAAACACCTGGTCCTGTTTCGGTGTGGAGACCTTCTAACGGCACGTTGAATTTCTTCATCAGATCAAAGAGATCCGTAAAGAACGGATTCTCTAACGTACTCCTTAAAATCGAATACCCAAACATTCCCGGTGTAAGTGGCGTCAAGTTTTTAAACTGCTTTTCATTCACGCTTTGAGATGTCTCCGCGAAATTAAACCATTCAAATTCTTGTGCGAAAAAAGGCGTGAAGCCTTGGTCTTTTGCTTCTGTGATAACTTTTTTTACCAGTTGTCTTGGACAAACTGGAGATGGATTACCCTTCGCATCAGTCAACTCGCCCAAGAAAAAGGGAATATCATTTTCCCAGGGAATTTTTCGAAAGGTGTTTATGTCTAGCTTCGCAGGAGCATCTGGATAGCCGGTATGCCAGCCTGTGAACTTGCCATTGTCATACGCCACATCGTTGGCATCCCATCCAAAAATCACATCGCAAAAGCTGGTTTGATTGTCGATTACCGAAAGAAATTTTTCAACAGAAATATATTTCCCCCTCAAAATTCCATCGATGTCGGTAAAGGCAACCTTTACTTTCCCTGATGGATGATTTTTTACGTAGTCAAGAATGGCTTTGGTTGTCATGTTATTTTTCAAAGTGGTAATTCAACGGAGTTTTCTTTTCGTAACTTTATAAATACCAAATGAAAGCGCAATAATCAGAAAATAAAGTATTGCCAATCGAAGGTTAAAGATCGTCATAGCCACCAAAGAAACAAAAGAAATTAACAACGCCAACAAAGGAAAAACAGGATAAAAAGGAACTTGAAAGGGTCTTTCCAACCTTGGCTCAGACGTTCTCAATTTAAGTAGTGAAATCATGGAAATAAAATACAATGTAAGTGCTCCAAAGACGGAAATCGTAATGATTTCGGATGTCTTACCTGTGAGCAATGCCAGAATGCCAACCATCATATTGAATAGAAGTGCATTGGCTGGTGTTTGAAATTTTGAATGGACTTTGCCGACCATCGAATTGGGTACTATCACTTTTCCGAATTCGAAGGTTGAACGACCTGAGGCCAACATCAATCCATGAAAGGAAGCAACCAATCCAAATAGACCAACGGTAATCAAAGCATGGTAGAGTAAGTTGTTGTTTCCGACTAATTGCGCCAGCGCCAAGGGCAAAGGCGAATCGGAAGTAGCACCATCTTTATACACAACGGCTTCCCATCCTCCCACACCTACCGATCCCACGAAAGTGAGAACACACAAAATTACCAGCGTGAAAATGGCGGAACCGAAACCTAGCATTATTGTACGCTTCGGATTGATAGCTTCTTCGGCAATGTTTGCCACGCCTTCGATGCCTAAGAAAAACCAAATAGCAAATGGAAGCGAGGCAAATGCACCTGACCAACCGTGTGGAAGCGCGTTTTGGGTGAGATTTTTAGCCTCCACCTGTGGAAGCGTTATCCCGCAGAAGAGGAGCAATTCGGCAACAGCCAGAATGGTAATAACAAGTTCAAAAGTAGCCGCTGCCTTCACACCATAAATATTAAGCGCAGTAAAAACTACATAAGCCAATATGGCTATTGCAAGAATAGGAATTTGTGGGAAAAATAAATTGAAATATGCCCCTAACGCAAAAGCAATGGCAGGCGGAGCAAAAATAAATTCAATGCTTTGAGCAATGCCAGCAATAAATCCTGCATCTTTTCCCAAGGCGCGTGTCGCGTAATCGAATCCACCTCCCGCTTTGGGAATAGCACATGCTAACTCGGTATAACTAAACGTAAACGTGACGTAAAGCAAGACAATAAAAACAGTGGCGATACCCAAACCCAATGTGCCACCTTGTTCAAGCCCTAGATTCCAACCGAAGTACATTCCGGAGATAACATAGCCAACGCCTAAACCCCAAACCATAATGGGTGTAAGGGTTTGTTTGAGTTGGGGAGTAGACATGTGGCAAGATAACCATTGAATTGACGTGTTTCAACTCAAAAGCAATTACTTTGGCAGCAATCAGTGGCTTCGAAATTGGCGTCTTTAGCTAGGCGGTTAAAATAGCGCAGACCTCGATTCATGCTTCATTCATTTGCCGTTGTGATTTATATCATCCCAATTCAAGCTACTTGGAAGCTTGTGTTCAGTTACAATCGTACTTCTGAATTTTCGGTCAAAATGACCTAAATTGAATTTGTTATCCGAATTTTCCTGCCAAAGCTTCCTTATTTAAGCTTTTAAAGCCTATGGATTACTATTTGATGCCCTCAAGCAAAACAATAAAGCCATGAACTTCGAGAAATTCACTATAAAATCGCAGGAAGCTTTACAGAAATCTGCCGAGATAGCAAGTGCACTTCAGCAACAGGCAATAGAACCTGGCCATTTATTAAAAGCCATCCTTGAAACAGACGAAAACGTAACTACCTATCTATTTAAAAAGCTTGCTATTAATAACAGCTTACTTGTTAGCAAACTGGAAGAAACTGTAAACGCTTACCCGCGTGTTTCTGGTCAGCAAGCTTATCTTTCAACCACCACCAATGCGGTACTACAGAGTGCCGAAAAAGAACTGCGTGAGTTTAAAGATGAATTTGTAGCGGTTGAACATTTGTTGCTTGCCTTATTGTCGGGTAAAGACAAAGTTGCGTCACTTATGAAAGATGCCGGATTCGACCGATCTACATTAATAAAGGCAATTAAGGAATTACGGGGCGGAACTCCTGTAACGGATGCCAATGCAGAAGCGAAGTATAGATCATTGGAACGCTACTCTAAAAATCTTAACGACCTCGCCAAAAAAGGAAAAATAGACCCGGTAATCGGCCGCGATGAAGAAATCAGGCGCGTGCTTCAAATACTTTCGCGCAGAACAAAAAATAACCCGATTCTTTTGGGCGAACCGGGCGTTGGTAAAACTGCCATTGTAGAAGGCATGGCGCAACGCATCGTCAACGGTGATGTGCCCGAAAATCTAAAGTCAAAAATATTAGTCTCGTTAGACATGGGCTTGCTGGTGGCTGGCGCAAAATATAAAGGCGAGTTTGAAGAGCGCTTAAAAGCGGTTATCAAGGAAGTCACCGACTCGGACGGTGAAATAATTTTGTTTATTGATGAGATACATACATTGATTGGTGCTGGTGGTGGCGAAGGTGCCATGGATGCCGCCAACTTATTAAAACCTGCATTGGCCAGAGGTGAACTTCACGCCATTGGGGCAACTACGCTAAAAGAATATCAGAAGTATATCGAGAAAGACAAAGCCTTGGAACGCAGGTTTCAATCGGTAATGGTTAATGAACCTTCTGTGGAAGATTCCATTTCCATCCTTCGCGGGATTAAAGACAAATACGAACTTCATCATGGGGTTCGTATAAAAGATGATGCCGTGATCGCCTCGGTCGAGTTATCGAGTCGATACATAACCGATCGTTTTCTGCCCGATAAGGCCATTGACTTAATGGATGAAGCGGCTTCCAAATTAAGGTTGGAAATGGATTCAGTTCCTGAAGAATTGGATGAACTTAATCGCAAGATCATGCAATTGGAAATTGAGCGCGAAGCCATCCGAAGAGAAAAAGATAAAGACAAAGAAGGTGTACTCAGCAAAGAAATTGCCGAGATGTCCGAGGCGCGCAATTCACTAAAAGCAAAGTGGGAAAGCGAGAAAGAAGTGGTGCAAGGCATTCGCTGCGAAAAAGAAGCCATGGACAAACTGAAGTTTGAAGCAGAGCAGGCCGAAAAAGCGGGCGACTATGGAAAAGTAGCTGAAATAAGATACGGCAAGCTTGTGCAAGCCGAAAAAAGGCTAGTCGACCTTAACTTGAGAATGAAGGAAATGCAAGGCGAGCACACGCTGATGAAAGAAGAAGTAGATAGCGAAGACATTGCTGAAATTATTGCGAAATGGACAGGTATTCCGGTTTCAAAAATGTTGCAAAGCGAACGTGAAAAATTATTGAATTTAGAAGAAGAACTCAGCAAGCGCGTGGCTGGCCAGGAAGAAGCGATCAAAGCGTTAAGCGATGCCGTGCGCAGAAGCAGAGCTGGGTTACAAGATCCTAAACGACCTATTGGTTCTTTCATTTTCATGGGAACCACAGGGGTAGGCAAAACAGAACTTTCAAAGGCACTGGCCGATTATTTATTTAATGATGATAACGCGATGGTTCGAATTGACATGAGCGAGTATCAAGAAGCGCACAGTGTAAGTCGTTTGATTGGCGCGCCTCCCGGATATGTTGGGTATGATGAGGGCGGACAACTAACAGAAGCCGTTCGTAGAAAACCCTACTCGGTGATTCTGTTGGATGAAATAGAGAAAGCCCATCCAGATGTGTTCAACATTTTACTGCAGGTGCTGGATGACGGTCGCCTTACCGACAATAAAGGCAGGGTGGCAAACTTTAAGAACACGATTATCGTAATGACCACTAACATTGGTTCGCAGATTATTCAGGAAAACTTCGAGAAAATTACAACTGAAAATTATTTCGAAGTAGTTGAAGACACAAAGGAACAAGTACTAGAAAGGTTGCGGAAAACGTTACGCCCAGAATTTTTAAATAGGATTGACGAAATCATCATGTTTCGCCCGCTAAGTAAAAATGATATAAGAAAAATAGTTTTGATACAATTTGAGCTGATTAAGAAACGTTTAATAGAAAATGACGTTAAACTAGATATATCGGAAAACGCGTTGGATAGATTAGCAAAACTCGGGTACGATCCGCAGTATGGCGCGCGACCGTTGAAGCGAGTAATGCAGCGAGAATTATTGAATGAGTTATCGAAACAAATTTTATCTGGTAAAATAAACAAAGACGACATAATTTTTGTTAATGTAAAAAACGAGGTCGAATTTAATTTCACAAATCTTCAACAACCCGAACTGGGTTGATTAAGGTTGTGGGCTCTGCAACTCGCTATGAGTAAGGCAGAGATGTGTTGAGGGGGTTTGGTTTTTGGGGTTAGGGCGCAGCTGGGGAGCTGCGCCCTTCTTTATTTAAGGGTGAAATACCCTCTTCAATATGAAAAAGCTCCCTCATTTTTTCTTGCCCTTTCCTATCCATCATCACGACCAAATAATCGCCCACTGCTATCTTTACATTTCCCATTGGGTTTTTCAAAAGTCGTCTATGTCCATCTGTTATCTTCACTAAACCTATAAGAATAACATTGCAGTCCATTTTCAAGTCCAAAAACGCTTTGTCGTATGGCATTCCAGCAAAAGGATTATCAGCTTTCACCATAAATTGCTTCATGTCATACTCGTCATCCTCATGCGCGTATGCGATCAATTCCTCACTAAAAATAGCCACGTCCGGTTCGTAGATGTAACTGGCCAACAACTTCGAAGAAATATCATTTTTTGAAATGGCATACGTAACACCTGCATTTTGGAAAGTGTGTTTTAGATTTCCGTTGTCAAGCGTTACTACCAAGTTAAGATTATCAAATTTCTTTCTGATGTTGATAACATAAACCAGTTTCTCCGTATCATCATGTAAGTTTATAAATACCACCGATGATTCTCTAATATTTGTCTTATCGATAAAATCGAAATTATTATAGTCAGAATACAGCGTAAAGACTTGGTCGTAGGTATAGTATTCCCTAATCATATCAATGTGAGAGCGTTCTTTCGTAACAACCGCAACCTGTCTTCCCGCGCCCAACAAATGGCTAATTACAGACTGGCTAAACTCATTCCAGCCAATTATTACAACGTGATTTGTGAAACTAGTTCCGTTTAGTCCTAATTCCTTTTGTTCGTTAAGTGTACTCATAAAATTGGCAATTTGACCGATTACAAAACCATAAACCCCTAAACTTGAAAGTAAAAAAAGAAACCCAATTATTCGCCCCCAGTAAGTAACTGGATACATATCTCCATAACCCACAGTGGTAAGAGTAGCGACTAAATACCACAGAGCGTCTTCCAACGTATCAATCTTTCTCGCTGGAGATTGATCTTCGAGGTACATCAAAAGTGCTGTTAACGAGACATAAAAAAGAATCACAAGTAATACCGTGATTATTCTTTTATTTCTGTTTCGGTGCGTCATTAGTCCTCAAATGAATTCCAAATAAGAAAAAATAGAATGAAAATAAAAATCCGTTTAAAAAGTAACTAATCCTGACAATGTTCAATGGTTCTAGACACCCTCTCTGTTTCTATGATACCATTTTTACGTCCCCAGCTGTTAAATAGATAAGTCGAAATTTCTGCTATCTCTAATTCTGTCAGCGAGGGAATGCCAGGCATTGCTTTGTTATAATGGCTACCATTGACTAGTAGTTCGCCTTCGATACCATATTTGATAAGGCAAATGACCTTTTCGGGATTCTTATCCATAAAATCAGAAGTATTGAGTGGCGGATAGAGTAAACCAAGCCCAACACCAGATTTTTGATGGCAATTGCTACAATTCTTGACGTACAACTGCTCGCCAACAGCAAAATATTGTTGAAATTTTACGGACTCTTGCTTTCCTGTTTTTCCTAAACAACCCCACATTATATTTCCGCAAATGCTAAAGAGGAGTAGGCTTATCAGAAATGCGACCCACACTTTCAATCGTCTGATCATTCCAGCCTGAGCATTTTTATATCACCAACAAGTCTATTTACGTCTTCCTCTTTTGTGCCGTCATATTTGCCTCGAATGCGGCCTTGTTTATCGATCAACAAAAAAGCACCGCTGTGGATAAATCCGTCTGGCTCGGTTTTGTCTTCCATGGCGGTAGCAAAGTAGCTTGTTTGTGCTATCTTGTAAATCGAATCTTTCACACCCGTTACAAAATGCCAGCGCTTGGATTCGACACCGAGCCGCTTCGCGAAATCATGAAGCAATGCTACTGTGTCATATTCCGGGTCAATGGTGTGCGAAAGCAACATTACGTCATCCATGTCTTTTGTTAATTCATATAAACGAACCATCTGTGTTTTCATAATTGGGCAGATAGTACGGCAGGAGGTAAAGAAAAAATCTGCCACATAAATTTTGCCCTTATAGGTGTCGTTGGTAACAAACGCACTATCCTGATCTACAAACTTGAATGGCGCAATTTTGTGATACACCGTATCGGTACCATTTACTTCCCTTTGACCAAAAATTGGGAGTTCATGCTTTTTACTTTGGCAGGATGAAAATGACAAGACCACACACACGATGAAAAGTAACTTCAAGTTGCCAGTTGCCAGCAGCCCGTTGCCCGTTCGAATTAGCTGATCGCTTGTGACTTGTAACCTGCAACTTGTAACTTGCAACTTGTAACCTGCAACCTGTAACCTTCTAAAAACTAATCTCATCTCCTTCATAAATTTCATAATGATCTACCGCTACTACGTTTTGTCCGAAATATATTTTGTTCTCTCTCTTCCTATAACTGGCTAATGTGGCCAACGGTTCTGTCCCTTTTTCCGCGGTTTCCTGATCTACCGTTGTAAGCACACACCGAGCGCAAGGTTTTACTCCGATAAACTTGTTTTTCCCAATCTTGAAATTTCGCCAGCTATCTTCTTGATAAGGCTCGCCACCCGTAAAAACAAAATTAGGGCGAAAACGATTTATTGGCAGCGGCTTTTTTAATCTATGATTCAGATCATCCAACGAGGCCTGCCCGATAATCAGGAAAGGATATCCGTCTGCAAGGCTTACATTTTCATCATTAATTTTATACGCAGCATCAACGGGTCTTGAGCCTTCTTCGGGGAAACTTACCAAACGGCAGTTCATTCCAAGCATGGAGGAAAACCAATCGCTAATAGTGGGATTTACTTCATAGGTAATGACCGAATCATCCCATATTTTAGATTGAATCGGACTTCCGTTTAATGCCGAACTCTTAGGAATAGAAATTTGATTGCCTTTAAAAGAAACTTCCAAGAAATCATCGATCATTGTTAACTTAAACAAAGCCATACTGCTAAAAACTCGCTGTGTTAGAAAGTTTCCCCGTTCGTCAACTAACATCCAGCGCCTGTCAAGCTCAAGCCCCTTTTCCTTAACTTCAGAAGATTTCAACCGAATGCCTCCCAGAGACTTTATCGGATAAATCCAGATTTCAGACAATAGCAATTTTTTCAAAACAAACTTATTTGCGATTTTGCGCTAACTTAGGCAATTAACTGATTAAATGTAATGACAAACACTTCCGCATTGTGGTTTTTCGAGAGTGTAAATCTTTACAACACGCTTTGCCCACACAAGGTAAAAGCAATGGCCGCCACCCATGAGTTTGATCATTATAAGCGAGATCAGTTTATCTATTTTCCAGATGAGCCTTCAGAATACATTTATATGATTGCTCAAGGGCGGGTTCGCCTTGGCCATTACAGTACAGATGGCAAAGAAATCATTACATCTATACTAACAGTGGGAGAGATTTTTGGTGAATTAGCCATAGCCGGTGAAGACAAACGGAAAGATTTTGCGCAGTCGATGGATGGAGACACAAAAATTTGTAAACTCAGTATTCAAGAACTTAAGGCATTGATGTATGGCGACCGCGAGTTAAGCTTTAAAGTGTTAAAGCTGGTGGGGTTGCGCCTGATGAAATTGGAGCGCAAACTGGAATCGATGGTTTTTAAAGATGCTCGAACAAGAATTATCGATTTTTTAAAAGATACTGCTTCCTGGAAAGGAAAGAAGGTAGGTTATGAAACCCTTATCCAAACAAAGCTTACACATAAAGACATTGCGGCTCTAACAGGCACATCGCGCCAAACCGTAACAACAATATTAAACGAATTGAAAGAGAAGAATCAAATTAACTTCGATAGGCGAAGGATTTTGATTAGGGATTTGGAGAATTTGAAGTGAGGATTAACTCCCCACTTCAAGTCAAATTTTAGCGCTTAAGCAAGGTTATTTGTAAAGCCTCTCGTAATACTCATCGGCCATCCTTCCTGAATCAAAAAATGGAAGCACATCGGTCATACTTGCCTTGACAATCTTTGTCCATTTTGCAGGCGATTTGTAATAGGTTGGGATGATTTCAAATTCTAATAAATCCAACAATCGAGTTGCTTCTATGTTATCTTTTTCTTCTGGGGGCAGCGCGTCATCAGCAGGTTCGATGATGAAAGCGTTTTTTCCTGGCTTAGCAAATTCAGGTACCCAACCATCGGGGATGGATAAATTTACCGATGCATTCATGGCAGCCGTCATGCCCGAAGTGCCCGATGCCTCCCTGTACATTTTAGGATTATTTAACCAAATGTCAGAACCTCTTTTTAAATGCCCAGAAATCCACAGTTCGTAGCCAGTTACAACAGTGCAATTCGCCATACTTTTGGTCTTCCAATAAATTTCATTGAACATATTGATCGCACCAAAATCTTCCGGATACGGCTTCCCAGCCCAAATTACCTGAATCGGAAATTCCTTGTTCTGGGCGATCTTTAAAAAGCGATCGAAATGATGAAGCAATAGATTTGCTCTTTTGTAGCCGGCAAATCTTCGTGCCCAAACAATTGTTAAAATATTTTCGTCAAACAATTTGCCCGTTTGATTAGCCACTACTCTAAACATTTTTCGCTTCAGAATTTTCTTAGTTGACACCAGCGCCTTGTCATCGTTGTCGGCCAGTGCTTTTTCAAGATCTTGGTCTAGCCAGTAGGTTTTGTTCTGAGCGTTGGTGATGGCCGTTATCTCACAGATGCCTTTGTAATCGCCCCACATTTTTCGCGATACCTCACCGTGAAGCTGAGAAACTCCATTGGCGATTTTTGCCATTCGCAAGGCGGTTAAGGTGTAGTTTAATCTTCCATTTTCGGGGTGAAGTTTATCTTCCACCTCTTTTTGAGTAATGCCGTTGAAAAAGCTCATTTCATTCAGCAACGGTAAGCTATGCTCTTCATTACCTGCCAGCTCCGGTGTGTGAGTAGTAAAGACAACACGCTTTTTCACCTCCGCCAAACTGCCGTATTTATTAAACAGGTAAAAGCAAAGCGGAAGAGCGTGGCCTTCGTTCATGTGATAGATTTCAGTCTTGCGCTCCAACACATCCAATAACTTTGCACCGCCCACTCCTAACAAAATGGATTGAGTAATACGTGTAGTTTCGTTAGGATCATATAAGCGGTGGCTTATTGTTTGAGCGAGGTAGTCGTTCTCTGGAATATCAGTGCTTAACAAAAACAGAGGTGCTGCGTTGAAAACTTCGGGCTTTAACAAATACGCCTTCACATGCACTTTCACATTATGAATGGTAATCGGAAAAACGATTCCCGTGTCGGTAAGAAAAGAATAGTCTTTGTCTTTAAAAAGATGCCTTTAATGTTTGATCTTGGTTGCGCTCCTGATCGTAATATCCTTTTTTCCAAAGAATGCCAATTCCAATTAAATTTTGTTTTAACTCATACGCACTACGCATGTGAGAACCTGCCAAAAACCCTAATCCACCTGAATAAATTTTCAGCGGTTGATCGATGGCAAACTCCATGCTGAAGTAGGCCACAGGTTTAGAATATTTCTTATCAAACTGATAGGGAAAAAGGGTAGACAAGTCAAGCATGACAGCGTTGTTTTTGGGTTTAATTCTAATTGGGCTGCCAATCTAACAAATACAATTCAAACCCTTCACACAAATATGATTGCAAACGATTGCTGCATCCAATTCCGTCAAATCAATACGCTAAATTTCATTTTAACTTCTTCAGTCGCTCCTCAATGGCTTGATTTTTAGGGTCTAATTGAAAAGCGGTTTCATAGGCCTGAATAGCCTTATCTTTAAAACCAGCATTGGCATAGGCTTCCCCAAGGCTATCAAAACAATTGGAAGACTGAGGAAAGAGATTGGCATTTATTCGAAACACAACAATAGCTTCAGTAAACTTCTTTTGGGCCATTAAAACATAACCGCATGAATTTAACTCCGATTCATTGGCAACTTTATTTTTCAGTTGCATGGCCAATCCTCGGGCACTTATGTTTTGGTCTGCAAGTATACCGCTGTTCAGCCATTCGATCAGTTGAGGATACCCAAAATAGTTAGGCGTGTATCTCGCCTTTGAAAAAATCTTCAGCAGGTCGCGCTCTGTACTTTCCGTGGGGTATTCAACAAGTCGCTGAACTTCCGTTTTTCCTTTATAAATAATAAAAGTTGGCACGCAGAAAACGCTTAATCCTGCTTCCAGCTTTTGAGGTGATTGTTTATAAACCTCGAGTGAGTCATCTACCCCAATCAAAACAATATTTTTAGACGGAAAGGATATTTGATCCAGTACCTTCATCATCTTCGGCAGTTCCCGTTTACTGTCACCACACCACGACCCGAAAAAAATCTTGATCGAATACTCGTCTAGCTTCTTCTTTTTTAATTCGTCAACAACTAGGATGTTCGGCTCATAGGCTTCGTAGTTGATCTTATACCAATTGGCATAGGGCACAGCTTGTAACTGAGCAAGTGAAACTTGGTTTAACAATTTCGGGTCATGATTTTGTGATTTCACGCGGGCGATAACAAAAAGAAATGAAATAAGAAGGACATATTTTTTCATAACGGTTTTTTTAAAGTGTCTTCAAAAGTATTGCTGAATGCCACACAGATGTGTTAATGAAATCCCAATAAAGTCTTAATCAAATGTTAAATGGTGTCTACAAATTGTCCCGTTTAAATTCCAGGTTATCCTTCCAAACATTTGCCCCATTTAATCCAAAACTATTTCGTATTTTTATATTACTAATTAACCATTTATTTTGATGGCAACATATACATTAAACATCAACAAGAAAACACACACCATTGAAGCCGACCCCAAGATGCCGTTGCTTTGGGCTATCCGCGATATTGTAGGTTTAACTGGAACCAAGTATGGCTGTGGAATAGCGCAATGCGGAGCATGTACTGTCCATCTCAATGGAAATCCTGTTCGGTCTTGCTCACTACCCGTTTCGGTGGCTGCCAACAAAGAGATTACCACTATCGAAGGCCTTTCGGAAAACAATACACACGTTGTGCAACTTGCGTGGATAAAAGAACAAGTGCCTCAATGTGGCTATTGCCAATCGGGTCAGATAATGGCAGCTTCCGCCCTGTTAAAAAAGAATTCCACGCCCACCGATGCCGATATTGACGCAGCCATGCAAGGGCATATTTGCAGGTGTGGAACCTATCCACGCATACGCAAAGCGATTAAAACTGCTTCTCAATTGATTACCCAAAAAGCATCCATCAAATAATATTGCCATGTTAACTAACACTGTAACACGAAGAGATTTTATAAAAATTGGCGGCTTGTCATCCATCGGGTTGACGTTGGGCTTCTACACACCAGCCGGGGCAAAAGAGAATTCCATTGAGTTGTTAACGAAAGAATCTGCTGAAACCCTAGGTGTTGAATTAAACGCGTGGGTTTCTATTGACACAACGGGAAAGGTAACCTTGATGAACCACCGCTCTGAAATGGGTCAGGGATCTTATCAAACCGTGCCACAGATCATTGCCGAGGAATTGGAAGTAAACTTGGATCAGGTGCAAATTCTTTTTGCGCCTGGCAATGGCGCAAAATATGGAAGTCAATTAACTGGAGGGAGTTCGACCGTACGGGGTGCTTACAAGCACTTAATGAAAGTAGGCGCATCGGCCAGAGAAATGTTGATTGAAGCTGCCGCTAACAAGTGGGCAGTTTCAAAAACAGATTGTTATGCCGAAAACGGTTTTGTAATTCATCGCGCATCGGGTAAAAAATTTGGCTATGGCGAATTAGTTCAGGAAGCCTCTAAACTTCAACCTCCAAAAGACGTAAAGTTGAAAGAAGCCAAGAATTATAAGGTCATTCGCCAATCGTTACCCCGTCAAGATACGCCACTTAAAACAAATGGCTCGGCCATCTTTGGGTTGGATAAGAAACTACCCGGCATGTTGTATGCTGTGGTAGAACGCAATCCACGCTTTGCGGGAAAGATAAAGAGCTTTGATGACACCGAAACAAAAAAAGTACCTGGCGTTCGCCATGTAATCCCTGTTAAGATGAGCGTATTCGCCTCCTTACGGGAAGGCGTTGCCGTTGTGGCCGACACCTTATGGGCCGCCACGCAGGGAAGAAAAGCGCTAAAGGTAGAGTGGGACGATGCTGGTTTTGAACATCTCAACACGGAACAATTGTTTACGCGCATGCGTGACGATCTGAAGAAGCCAGGGCTCTCTCAGCGCACCGGAGGTAATGCAGACGCTGTTTTCGCTAAAGCTGAAAAAAAAGTAGAAGCTGTTTACGAGACACCTTACGAAAGCCATAGTTGTATGGAGCCGCTCAACTGTATTGCTCATTTCAAGGGCGATTCGTGCGACATTTGGGGGCCAATTCAAGCACCCGATTGGATTCAAAGTTTGCTTACTGGGTTGATTGGGTTGCCTCCCGAAAAGATAAATGTAAACATGACCTTCCTCGGTGGAGGATTCGGGCGAAAAGCCTTCATGGATTACCCCCACGAGGCCGCTGTTATCTCCAAAGAAATCAACGCCCCCGTACAAGTAGTGTGGACGCGCGAGGATGATATGACACAAGGACCCTTCCGCCCAGGGGCAGTTTACGAATGCAAGGCAGGTCTGAGCAAGCAAGGGAACATTCAATCGTTTCAAGCGAAAATAGCTGCACAGAACATGAACCACCAATGGCGTGGAGCAGATAAATCATCGTTTAACGATAGCACAGTGGAAGGCCTGCCCGAAGGCTACTTTGAATCGATCAGTCATTATAGTTTTTCCGACATTCCCACCGAATCACCTATTCCAGTAATGTGGTGGCGTTCGGTGTATTCGTCCACAAATGGGTTTGCTTACGAAAGCTTTATCGATGAACTGAGCCGAGAAGCAGGTCAAGATCCTCTTGATTTTAGAAGAAAATACTTAGGTAGCGAACGTTACCAAGCACTGATCGACACACTTGAACAAAAAAGCAATTGGAAAGCAAGAGGTAAAAACGAAGGCTGGGGCGTAGCCATAACGGAGTGCTTCAAAACAACGGTAGGCGAAATCGTAAAAGTTTCGCGCAAAGCCGATGGTAAAATAAAAATCGACAAAGTGATTGCCGTGATGGATTGCGGCTGGCACGTAAATCCGGACATTGTAAAAGGACAAGTAGAAGGCAGTATAATCATGGCACTGGACGCTGCGATTAAACATGAGACTCATTTTACGGATGGCAAGGCAGTAGAACGCAATTTCGATTCGTATAAAATGCCGCGCATCAACGAGATTCCTGAAATAGAAGTTTACATTATGGACAACGAAGAAAAACCAGGTGGCGTTGGCGAACCGGGACTTCCTCCATTTAGTCCGGCATTGACAAACGCAATTTTTGATTTGACAGGAAAAAGAATCAGAAAACTGCCTTTTAACATAAATGAAGTTTGAGAATAAATTTTTTAACCATGATACTTGATAGGATAACGTTTGACCAAAATATTATGACTGGCCAAGCTTGCGTTAGAGGTATGAGGATAACCGCTTCACTTGTTATTAATCTTGTTGCCAACGGAATGTCGGCAAAAGAAATTATTGAGGAATATCCAGATTTGGAAGAAGAGGATATTAAGCAATGCTTGCTTTACGGATCAAGGCTTGCCCGAGATGAACACTATGTATTAGTAAAATGATAAGTCTTTGCTTTCTTGCCGACATGGGAGTATCGCTAAAAACAACTCATTGGCTAAGGGAAAAGGGATATGATAGTGTTCACTTGCGCGAACAGGATCTTCACCGGTTAGCGGACGAATTCATTATTAAAAAAGCGAGAGACGAAAATAGAGTGATATTAACTTTTGACCTTGATTTTGCTAAACTAATGGCGGTTTCAAAAGAGAAACTTCCAAGTCTAATAATTTTTAGGTTAGAAAATCAAAAATCATTTAATCAAATTTTGAAATTAGAAAGCATCGTAGACCATTGCACTCTTTCATTGTTAAATGGCGCAATCATAAGCGTTGATGAAACAGGTTATAGAATTCGATATTTACCAATCAAAAAATAATATGAACAAAACGTTTTTAATTTTAGCAACGGTAACAACCTTAGGTTTCACATTCTACTCTTTCCAAAAGAAACCAGCCTTTGATCTAAAGGCAAGCGTAACACGAGGGAAAGAAATTTATCAGGCGCAATGCCTTACGTGCCACCAAGAAAGTGGCGAGGGATTGGAGGATGTTTACCCACCCTTAGCAAAGTCAGATTATCTGATGGCTGACAAAAAGCGTTCGATCGTACAGGTAATCAAAGGTGCAACAGGCGCTATGAAAGTAAATGGCAAAGAGTACAACATGGAAATGACGGGCTTTGACCTGAGCGATCAGGAAGTGAGCGATGTACTTAACTACGTGCGTAATAGCTGGAGCAATAAAGGGAACGCTGTGACTCCGGAAGAAGTGAAAGCAGCAAGGAGGTAATTCTCAAATTAAGCGATGATTAAACTCACTTTTCAACTCACAATTGCTCTCTGTTTTCTTTTTATTGGATGCACACCATCCAATAAAAAAGAGACGCCTTCCGCATCCATTAAATATGTAAGCGATTATGAAGCTCCCATTTTTGCCGATAGTCTACGAATAGAAAAAGCAAGAGCAGTATTTCCTGTAGTGGATAAGATTTTTCAAGATCATTTTTTGAAAAACCAATTCCCAAGTATCGCTTTTGGCGTTGTCATAGACGGAGCACTTGTATACTCTAATGCTTTTGGCACCTCCAATATCGAATCAAAAATAGCAGCTTCAACATCTACACAATACAGAATAGCTTCGATGTCAAAGAGTTTTACAGCGCTGGCTATTCTCAAATTAAGAGATGAAGGAAAACTAAGTCTAACAGATCCGGTGTCAAAGTTAATAACTGAAGTGGCCAATATTGAATACCTGACGAGCGATTCCCCCACGTTGACAATTGCAAATTTATTAACCATGTCCGCTGGTTTTCCAGAAGACAACCCGTGGGGAGACCGGCAATTGGCCGATACCAATGAAGACCTGATTAACATAGTGAAGCAAGGAATTTCATTTGCTAATTCACCCGGACTCAACTATGAGTACAGTAATTTAGGGTTCGCCTTATTGGGAAACATTATTAGCAAAGTTTCGGGCACATCCTATCAACAATATATTACTGAGAATATTCTGAAACCACTGCAAATGAATGAAGCAAAATGGGAATACACTGAAGTTCCCAAAGAGAAACTAGCGTTAGGTTATAGATGGGAGAATGGGCAGTGGAAAGAAGAACCGATTCTTCATGATGGAAGTTATGGAGCGATGGGTGGTTTAATTTGCTCGATCGAAGACTTTAGCAAGTACTTGATTTTTCACGCTGCGGCCTGGCCCCCTCGAAGCGAAAGTGAATCAACGATAATTAATAGAAGTTCTTTGCGGGAAATGCACCAATTGCAAAAGTTGGGAGCTCTGTTTCCAAACAATAAAAATAGAAATGGAGAACCTTGCCCAATTGTTAGTGGATATGGGTATGGACTTGGCTATAGACAAGATTGTAATGGAACTGTTACAATCCGTCATGGTGGTGGCCTGCCTGGATACGGAAGTGAGTGGCGTTTTCTTCCAGACTATGGAATTGGAATTGTCTCACTAAGCAACTTAACATATGGCGGGTTGGGGGCAGCAAATGCAAAAGTGCTTGACACCCTTATCTACTTGGCAAAGCTGAAGCCTAGAAATTTACCACCATCGCGAACACTAATACAAAAGCAAAAGGAAATAGTTGAGGTAATTCAAAGTTGGCAAAACAATAAGCTTGGTATTTTTGCGGAGAATTTTTTCCTAGACCAGTCGCTTGATGCTTGGAAGCAATCTTCATCAAAACTATTAAGCGAAAGTGGAAAACTGATGTTAGTGGGTCCTATTGTTCCGGAAAATCAACTCTGTGGAACTTTCATAATTGAGTGTGAAATGAAAAACATTGAAGTTTTTTTTACGCTTACGCCCGAGCACTCGCCACTAATTCAACAACTTGACTTAACGTTGCTCGATAAGAAATGAAAGAATTTAAAGCAATAGTAAACGAGTATTTGAAAATTGATTTCACGCAGCGAAAAGCTGCGCTCGCTACTATTGTGAAAGTAAAAGGATCATCGTATCGCGGGCCAGGCGCCCGAATGTTGATTACCGATGATGGCAAATGGGTAGGTTCCATCAGTGGCGGCTGCTTAGAGGGTGATGCCCTCCGCAAAGCAAGGCACGTAATTGCTGAAAAAAAGCCGATGACGGTAACCTATGATACGCGTGAAGAAAGTAATCAACATCTTGGTATCGGGCTCGGTTGCAATGGGGTGATCGATGTGCTCATTGAACCGATCGATCATAACGACCCGTTCAACCCAGTGCTGATCTTCAAAGATTATATAAAGACAGTAGAGCCGTTGGCGTTGGCAACCATCTTCAATGGAAAATATACAGGTCAAAAATTATTAATCAGCAAAAATAGAATTATAAAAAATTCTTTAACTGCGGAGATTTTAATAACCATTCAGGAAAACCTTCAATCTGTTTTTGCTACACAAAAATCATACTCAAAGGAATATGATTTCGAAACACACGAAGGGGAAGTTTTTTTTGAACTCATACAACCTACTATAACAGTCATTATTTTCGGTGGCGGATTTGACGCACGCCCTGTGAGTCAGCTAGCAAAAACGTTAGGTTGGGAGGTACAAGTAACGGATGAATGTGTAGCGCACATTGCTCCTATCTTCTTTCCACAAGCAGACAAGCTTTCGCTTTGCAGCCGAGAATTTATTGACCGGGATTTTCAAATTACAGATCATACCGCTTGTGTTTTAATGTCGCACAATTATGATTACGATCGCGATGTGTTAAAAAAACTACTCAACACCTCCGCTCCCTACATCGGCATCCTTGGCCCAAAGAAACGGTTTGACAAAATGCAGGCGGAGTTTTCAAAAGAAGGAATAGAATTAAAATCGATTGATTTCGATCGAATCCACTCGCCTATTGGTTTGGATATTGGAGCGGATGCAGCGGACGAAATTGCCGTTTCTATTATTGCTGAAATTCAGGCTAAGTTTTCCAATCGCGAAGGCGGATTCTTAAAGGAAAGAGAAGGTCCGATTCATTCGAGAGATGGATTGAGTGATATTATTCGCAAAGAAGCGTTTGTAAATTCATAACACTCTTTGCCGTGAGCACAATTGGCATAATCCTTCTTGCGGCTGGCTCGTCATCCCGCATGGGGCGACCAAAGCAACTATTGCCTATTGAAGGAGAACCCCTTTTAGTAAGAAGTGTAAAAGCAGCAGTGAGGTCAAAAGCACATGAACTCGTGGTGGTGCTTGGGTCAAATTACAAAAGCCATCGAGAAGTTATCGCTGGATTCTCAATAGAAACTATCGAAAATCAAGAATGGCAAAAGGGAATGGGCAATTCGTTAAAGAAAGGTGTTAGTCATCTAATAAATAAAAATGATTCCCTCAATGCTGTTATTGTCCTAGTCTGCGACCAGCCATATTTAAGTTCCGACATAATTAATAAACTCATCGAAGAATTCGAGCAAACTAAAAGCAAGATAGTGGCTTCCATTTATGCAGGAATTATTGGAGTTCCCGCCCTTTTCGATTTTTCGATGTTTGAAAAAATTCTTCACCTTGGTGACGAACAAGGTGCAAAGAAATTAATACAACAACAACTCGCTAACGTGACGGCTGTTGATTTTCCGAAAGGAATAATTGATTTAGATTTTCCTGAAGATTATGAGTCGCTTTTAGGCAACTACGCTCTCTGACACCACCTTCATCCCTGCATTGACCATTGCCCCAAATCCACCATATACATTTATCAACTTTGTAAACCCTAGTTTACGCATCAATGAAATAGCCATCATGGAGCGGTAGCCACCTCCGCAATGCACCACATATGTTTTGCTTTTGTCAAGATCAATCAAATTCGATGGCATGTTAGCCAATGGATAAAACTTAGCTTCTTCTAAATGGCCGCTGCTCCACTCTCCTGGTTTGCGAACGTCAAGCACTTCCGCACCAGCGTTCATTTGTTCTTTCATGTCTTCCGCTGCTATTGACTTTACGGTCTGCAATTTCTCTGGCCAAGAACTTACACCACCCTTGAGATAGCCAACTACATTTTCATAGCCAACACGTGCAAGGCGCAAAATTGCTTCTGCTTCTTTGCCCGGATCAGCAACTAACACCAATGACTTTTTTATATCAATCAAAGTGCCTACCCACACTGCGTATTGACCATTCAGGCCTATATTGAGAGAATCATTCACAAATCCACTTTCAAAATCATCAGGATTGCGCGTATCTAGAATAATCGCTCCTTTGGCAACTGCATCTTTGAATTCTTGAACCGACAACGGGTTGTTGTTGGATTTCATCACGCTCTCGATAGAGTCATACCCTTGCTTGTTTATTCTTGCATCCTCAAAGAAATAGCTGGGTGGCGGTAAGATTCCATCGGTAACTTGTTCTATAAATTCTTCTTTATTTTTACTTTTTAATGCGTAGTTAAATTTTTTCTGCACCCCAATAGTAGAGTAAGTTTCCTTACCAATGTTTTTACCACACGATGAGCCAGGGCCGTGGCCAGGGTAAACAATCACGTCATCGGTCAGTGTCTTTATCTTTTTGTTTAAGGAATCATAGAGCATGCCTGCCAGTTCTTCACGACTCATAACACCATCCAGCAAATCAGGTCGCCCCACGTCACCAACAAAAAGTGTATCACCTGTAAAGACCGCGTAGTCATTCCCATTTTCATCGATCAATAAAAAGCAAGAAGACTCTGGTGTATGCCCAGGTGTATGGAGAACTCTAAGAGTAATTTTGCCCACTTTAAACTCTTCGCCATCGCTGGCAGAATGAATCTTATAAGCTGTTTCTGCTTTTGGACCATACACGATTGTAGCGTCTACTTCCCTTGCCAAATCAATATGACCAGATACAAAGTCGGCATGGAAATGGGTCTCAAAAACGTATTTTATTTTAGAATTTCTTTTCTTGGCAAGCGCAATGTATGGCTCCGTTTCGCGCAATGGATCAATAATAACTGCTTCCCCTTCTGATTCAATATAATAAGCCGCTTCCGCGAGGCAGTTCGTATACAATTGTTCAATGTACATAAGCTGAATTTTCTCTAAATTTACTTGTAGTAAAGCGCAAAACTAGTGATAAAGTTCATAAAAATTCTTGATTTGTATCGCATTTGCTACATTGTGACTAAACGCTTTAACAAAGTGATGCCAGCGGAACTAGGACTTAAAAATTTCCTTTTACTTTTTTTTCTATTGGTAGGATGCGCCAAATTTCCGCACACCAGCCAGCACTATTTTACATGCCATTCTAAAAAGGGAAACGAACCTTTAAGCATGGAAAGGCAAGCGATAATCAAAAAAATCCTTACACGAGCGTTAGTCGATGAAAAAGACATCCCCGATTATCACTTGATAGAAGACAAGAGTCATATCTATATCCTCGCAACAGGGTATTCTCATTTTCTGGGTAACACGGAAACATTTATTGTGAATGAAGATGACGTTCCAAACAAAATAAAGGATGTTCAGTTCTGTTTAAAATCTGAGGCAGAGCTGCAAAAGATCGCAGACAACACTTATCCATTCCTTTATCTAACTTTGGGTGAATTTACCCTCGAGGGAGACATTGCCACCATTGGCCTAATCAATGGTTGGCAACGGCAAAAAAATAGTAAGATAATCTTTTTGAGCGGTGGAGGGTACGTGTGGAAATTGAAAAAAATCAACGGAGATTGGACGTTTACAGATATCGTAGTTAATTTTCAATCGTAGATTGCGTACCGTTTGCAAAACTTATCGATAATAGCGAATCGTGTGTTGAGATTACTTGTCGCAATAATTTTTAGTTGGTTCTTTTGCCTTTCAGCAAAAGCCGTTGAATATGAGCTTTTCGAGCTTGGTGGTAAAGTGGGGCTAAAAGATGAATATGGCAAAATTATTCTGCCCGCCACCTTTGAGAGCCTCGGCTGGTCAGACGGTAGTTTCTCTGTCATCGGTCAAACAACAGGATATAAACTTGATGATCATTGGGGCATTGTTAACCTCAATAAGGGATTTGTTACAAAACCCATTTATGAAACCCTTACCTACTCAGGCGGCAGTCTCATCATTGCGAGGAGAAAAGTTAACGCGATCGAATCCAAATCAGGCTGCTTGAATCCGAAAGGTGAGGTAGAAATTCCATTTGAATATGATGGTATTCAGATCAATGCATTGCAAGCTATTGTATTTAAAAAGCAGGGTGGTGAGTTTAAGTATGGATTGATAAACTTGAAAAATGAGATTGTTATCCCGATGGAGTACGCGCGCATTTCATCATTAGGCGCAACTCGCTATGCCGTTGAAAACAGCAAAGGTCAGACCGCACTATTTTCCGATCAGGGCAATCCAAAAACACTTTTTTCAATTGATAGTATCTCCGCTTATTATAAAAAATACGCGGTGTTTCATCAGGGATTCAAGCAAGGATTAATTGATCGCGAAGGGAACATTGCAGTAGACGCTCACTTCAAAAAAATAACGATCAATGATAACGAAACGATCATGGGCCAATTACCCAGCGTTTGCCAGATACTTACGGGTGATAACCAACAGATAAATAAAATTGAAGCGGACGGCTTGGTCAATTCGTACAATAAGCTTTATAAAATCAAGAGAGGAAGTTGGTTTGGTCTATGCGATGACCAGTTAACTATTGTTATTCCACCACAGTATGAAGTACTCACTGAAACTGGCAACAATCAGTTTCTTGCAAAGAAGAAAAGCTATGGCGTGATAAGAAAAAATAATTCTGTTGTTCTCCCTTTTGAATTTGACTCCATCATTGTTGAAAAGGGTTTGGCTAGAGTAAAAGAGAAGACGTCAACTAAAAATAGCTGGGTCATCTATGATACGCTAGGTAAAAGGAGATCGGATAATAACTACGAATGGATTGGTGAAGAAAGAGATAACTACTTTTCGATCAAGAAGCGTGGTTATTGGGGAGTATTGAATTTACTAGGTGAAGAAGTGATTCACTGCGTGTACGATTCGATTTTAAATCACGTGGGTGAAGCATTTGCTGTCAAATTGAAGAATGGATACGGTATAATCAATAGTCGCGAAGATTGGCTCATGGCTCCTCAACCTATTCCAATAAAAATCCTTAAAGAGAATCGTGTTTTCATGACTAAAGACAACATTAATTTTATAAAAGACTTTGCTCATAACGTAATTTATTTTTCTGAAAACACATTTTCATTTACCCCTGAGTTTGTGATTGAGAATGCAGCACAAGGAGTTGAAAGAAAACTGGACTATGATGGCAGAGTCATAACAAGTCCATCGCCTGTAAAAGTGGAGAAAGTAGAAACTGTTTTTTCAGAAAGTGAAGGCTACAGAGGTATAAAAAAAGACGGAAAGTTCGGATTCGTTGATAAACGTGGTAACCTGCGAATCGCCAACAGATATGAGGCGATTCAACCGTTTAAAGAAGGTTTAGCGGCCATTAAACTGAATAATAAATGGGGGTATATAAACATGGATGAACGAATCATTATTCAACCCTCGTATGAATCTGTAAGTCAATTTGAAAAAGGCAAAGCACTCGTAAAGCGAAACAAAAAATATGGGTTGATTAACCGAGAAGGTAAATCGATTCTAACTATCCAATACGATTCAATACATACCTTACCTGAGAAAAACTATTTGCTGATCATTAACGGCTTAAAAGGATTAGCTGACAAAGAAGGCAGGGTGATTATTGAACCAAAGTTTGATCAACTTACTGATTTAAACAACGGTTACTTCATTGCCGAACGAGACGGAAAATTTGGATTACTTACCCAAGATGGCCTGAGTACAATACCTTTAGTGTATGACCATCTTACCTTCAACCAAACCAAAAATAATTATCTTGTGTTGCAGCTAGCAGAATGGCAAACGATTGAGTTTTAGCATAAAGTAATGTCGGAAGCCTTCAACGTAGTTTTTGAGTAAATAAATCGATCGTCCGTTTCCAAGCCAATTCTGCCGCTTCTTTGTCGTATCGGGGTGTGGTGTCATTGTGAAAGCCATGATTTGCCTTAGGATAAATAAAGGCTGCATACTCCTTCTTGTTTTCTTTGAGTGCGGCCTCATAGGCTGGCCAGCCTTCATTCACACGCGTGTCAAGCTCGCCATAATGCAACAGCAAAGGAGCTTTAATTTTCGGCACATCAGCCGCTGTTGGCTGCCCACCATAGAATGGAACTGCCGCTGCTAGCTCAGGGATACGAACGGCCATCATATTGGCAATCCAGCCGCCAAAACAAAAACCAACAACACCAATTTTCCCATTGCATTCTTTGTTGTTTTTTAAAAAATCATACGCAGCAATAAAATCTTCTAACATATCGTTTCGATCGCGTTTGCTTTGAAGTTCACGGCCTTGGTCATCGTTTCCGGGGTAGCCTCCTAAGGGTGTGAGCATGTCTGGTGCAACTGTGATAAAACCAGCCAACGCAGCTCTTCTGGCAACGTCTTCAATATGCGCATTTAATCCCCGGTTTTCATGTACTACAATGATACCCCCCAGCTTTTGTTTTGCGTCTGCTGGTCTTGAAACCAAAGCCTTAATGGTTCCAGCTTTAGGCGATGAATAATTCAGATATTCCGACTTAAGACGAGGGTCATCAGATTTAATCTGAATCGCACCTTTGTAATCAGGCATCAGGAAACTGGTAAGAGAGGCAAGTGTTATACCCCCTACAGCATAAGCAGAAAGCTGTTGCATAAAATCCCGCCTGTCAATCCGGTTGTGAGCATAGTCGTCATACAAGTCAAACACTTCTTGTTTGATATCTTCTTTTTTAATTTCGTTCATGGGTGGGTGATTTGGGTGGGAACAGTTAGTTGGTTTACACAAAAAGCATAATCAGCGTTAGCACAAGTCCTGCCAAGGTAAAATACAAACCTTTCTTAAAGGTGTTGGTGCCAGGTAAAAACATATAAAAAGCAGACACAACAAAAAAGAATAAAGATAAACCAAAAAAGATATTGAGATAAAACAACGGACTCTTTGTGTTTGCCTTATGCAGGTCTTGCAGCTTATCAATAAAAGGATTCATTTGCTTAGTTTGATAATTGGCCACACCCGTTGCTTTATTGTATATACCTTGCTTAAAGCTTACCACATCGCCTTCTTCCTTTTCAACTTTCAAATCGCGTATTTTTAATTCTCTGCCTAGTTCTTCACTGCTCAAGTTTGGCTTTACCTGCTTCTCCACTTGCTTTATACTCTTTAAAAAATCTGTATCTCTGAAAATTAATGTAATTCCACTAATGGCATAAACGGCCATAATGCCTGCCAAGAAAAATCCGAGGTACCTGTGATAAATTCTCATATTGTTCTGGGTGTTGGTGCTGCTACTCATACTAATTTATTTTTTTGTTTAAGTTTCTAACGTTTCACTGCCCAAGCTAACCCATCCGGTCCAGCACCCACATCAATTTTATTAATCAATTCCAACTTCTTCAAATCAATCACAGCAACATAATTGTCGGCTGTGCAACCAATAAAAGCGCGCGATCCATCCTCATCCACCAGTATGCCCGCTCCACCTTCTCCAAAAGTGATGCGTTTTATTTCTTTGCGCGATGCCACATCGAAAACAAAAAGGTCTCCGGTTCTTAAACTGGAAACCAACGCAAGCTTTCCATCAGGCGTAAATTTGAGTCGATTGGCGCCAAGTACTTTTGCATCAATAACGAAAGCGAGTTTCTTCGTGGCTAAATCAATGACTGAAATTGTTCCATCTTCAGAAGCTGCCGTCCATAATTGTTTACCATCCGGGGTGACATCAAATCCTTCTGCCCCTTTTGATACTTTCACCACTTTTTGAACCCAATCTCTTCGAGGTTGTCCTCCCGGAAACGGGGGCGCAGGCAGCAACGTGTCGGTAAGGATGCTTACCGTTCCAGCATTGACATTGGTAGTGTAAATCTTTTTTTCATCGTTGGTTACATAGATCATGTGCGTGCGATCTTCGCCCGTGCCGATGCTCCAGTCTACTTTGTTGATGGTGGGATCAAAACGACCCACCGCCTTTGCGCCTTCGGCTGAGAACCAAACTTTGCCACCCACAAAAACAACTCCATGAGGCCCATTCAACGGCTTTGTGTCGATGTTGGGAAGAGCCTTTTGCGCAACTAAGTCAATAACATTTATCTCATACGATTTACCTCCTCCCGTGTTAGTAACATAAGCTCTCTTGCCATCTTCGGAAGCAATCACTTCATGTGGATCGGGCCCAACAGGCACACGGGCTATAACTTTTAACGTGACCGAATTGACAATGGCAAGGGTATGATCACCTTTTGAAAGGGCAAGAAGAGTGCGTTGCTCTTGTTGGGCCGTGCTTTCGATGCTTACGCAGATAAATATCACCGCAAAAAAAGAAGTCAGTCTTGATTTATTCATGGGATAAGGGTCTCTGCTTGGTTGAATTAAAAACTCGAAAATCAGAACTGAAAGAAAGTTAGTTTTTTTTCTTTTGCAGTTAGACAATGCAAGAGCTTTAAATATTCCCGGCTGTTCGTATTTATTAACCACCAAGTTTATTTCAGTTTCTTTTCCGGTTTGCCCTCAATAATTTGTTTGGCGTTTAACTTGCTCACCACCTTTTTTCCAGTCTTAGCTTCAATTTCTTTTCTTGTATTTCCCGCAATAGTTCCGCCCTGCTTGGCAATCACTTTGCTTTCATCCAGTGTCTTTGGTTTTTTTTCCTTTGAAATTTCGGAGGTAGTTGCTTCCGCCAACATGTTCAAAACCAATTCCAAGTTCGTCATGTGGTCGCGAAGGTTTTCTTTCTTCAAGTCCTTGTGTTCCTTGTATTGCTTTACAGATTTGCCACTCCAAGCTTTGGTGATAATATCCGTAAGTATGGCGAAGTCCATACCTTTCTGCACTCCACGGTTTTCCCATTCATCTGTAAGCTCCTTGCGAACCTCAATACTTTTAAGCCGTTGGTTAATCCAAGCTTTGGTATAACCTTTTGCAAGATAGGTTTCCATAGCACGGTCGAAGCTCAATTCAGGGTCTTCTGTTTCTTCAATGCGTTCGTAGCCTACCTGGGCAAGCCACTGTTTGAACGGTTCTGCTTTTGGAGAGGGAATGGATTGAATAATACGCAATAATGATTTTACGTCAGCAACGTCTGTTTCCCTCATTTTACCATCCTCTGCCAGCATTTTCAACCGTACGATTTCCTCGTACACTTCACTTCCCTCGGCCTTTAGCTTGATTTTCAGATCGCTCCAATATCTTTTTGGAAGATTGCTATCTGTAAGGATTTCAATTACATCGATGACAGAAAAATACCATTGCTCTTTTTCAGCATCCCAATGGGTTCTTACTTTTTTGGATTCAAATAATTTTATATCGCTCATAGCATTACTCACACTCTATTACTTTTGATTCAAATTTTACTGCGGAGTTGACTTTTATTCGCTAACTAATCCCGTTTTACAGGAACTAATTCTCATGATCCCAATATTGACTCCCTAGCTTTATCAATCAATGAATTTCTCAGCTTGTTAGTTTCTTTGATTTTGGACTCTATCAATTCAAGAATTTCCTTTATCAAAGAAATTAAATTATTGAAGCTTTCGAAAGCCAAACTCTGAGTTGAGAATTCTACGTTATTAGTAAGTTTAATTCCTCCGATTAAGTTTATTTTTAAATTTGACTCATAAGTGTTAACCTCAACTTGGTATTCATTTGCCTTTATTTGAAATGAATTTATCGCTTCGTTGGCATTAGGGTGGTTAAGTGAATTTTCCCAAGACATAAATAGTAATGCATCGTTTATTTTTTTCTTGGAGTTGGTCAGAAAATCATAAAATGCAACAGTTGAATTGTACAGATTAACATGAGAATTATTTTCGAACCAAAGTTTTTGATAGAATTTTGAGTACTTAATAAGATGTTCTTCGATCTTTACATTCAGATTATCCTTTTGAATTTTTAGATTTTTGTCAATTTCTTTCAATACTTCCCTAAGCTGTTGAAGTTTGAATGTTATGGTTTTCATCCTTTCTACAAGATCCCTGTCTCCCCCAAAATATCCATTAAGGTATTGCTCCCTTAGCCCCATTTGTGATTTTAATTTCTCGCTATCTTTTTTAAGCTGATTAAATTCATTCAAGTTGATCTTTCCTTGACTATGCAATTCTATAATCGCCTTCCTAAGAGAACTAAGCTCTTTTCTGATATGCTCGGTATTTATGTCCAGCATTTATTTTTTTAATTAATTAATGAGGGAAGTTATCTAAGCGAAACCATTGGTAAATATCTTAATAATTAGTCGTCCCTTAAAAACTCAATTTTAGGATTAGAAGATTTTGGATTTGTGATTTTGTGGTTTTAACGAGCGAAAAAAGGCAATTAAAAAGTTGGGCTAAAAAGACAAGTGGATTTACTTTC
>JBIKRT010000146.1:0-6139 GCA_044349005.1 Cyclobacteriaceae bacterium | reverse complement strand
CTTTTCCATAAACAAAAAAAGTTTAGTGAAACCACTTTCACTAAACTCCTTGTAACTATATGATTGTCAATGCCCCCAACGGGGTGTCACCAACTATTTTTCAGTAATATGCCATAGTTTGCAAGTATAGTTTCGAAGGCGCAAAATTGGGTTTCATGATCTGACGAAAATGTGGGTAAATAATTTGAGCAAACACCCATCCGAAACGTCCACCAAAAAACAAAACCCCTTCCAAAATACTGATTTGCAAGGGGTTGTGAATTTTCTTTGTAGCGGGGACAGGACTCGAACCTGTGACCTTTGGGTTATGAGCCCAACGAGCTACCAACTGCTCCACCCCGCGATGTGGCTGCAAAAGTAGATCGACTTTGACTAAAAAGCAAATGGGGATTTAAAATCCTGCCTCGGGAGTGTAATTAACAGACGGCCGCCTCTTTACTTCCATCCCTTTTATTTAATTTGAGCATTTAATTGATTTGCGATGATTATTGATTTACGAAGCGACACGGTAACCAAACCAACTCCGGCCATGAAAGAGGCGATGTTCTGTGCCGAAGTAGGCGATGATGTTTTTGGAGAAGACCCTACCATAAAAAAACTAGAAGCCAAATGTGCGGCCCTGTTAGGGATGGAGGCAGCCGTGTTTTGCCCTTCGGGAACAATGACCAACCAAATTGGCATCAAGATATTGACTCAACCTTACGATGAGGTTATCTGTTATAAAGGCTCACATATTTATAAATATGAGGGCGGTGGCCTGGCGGGAAATAGTAGTATTGGAACAAAACTTCTTACGGGTAACCGCGGACGAATTTCAGTGGAAGAAATTGCTCCGGTAATTGGAAACATTAACGATGTACATTCTGCCCAAACATCAGTAGTAGCAGTAGAAAATACTGTTGTCCGCGAAGGGGGCAGTTATTATACGTTGAATGAAATAAAAGCAATAAGCGATTTCAGCCGGAGCAAAGGGATGGCCATGCACTTAGATGGTGCACGCTTATTTAATGCACTTACTGAAACGAAAGAAACATCCACGGAGGTGGGCAGCTATTTCGACACCATTTCTATTTGCCTTTCGAAAGGGTTAGGCACACCTGTCGGTTCAGTTTTAGCCTGTAAGAAAGAATTAGAGTTAAAAGCGCGAAGAATGCGAAAAGTTTTTGGTGGTGGTATGAGGCAAGCGGGATACTTGGCGGCCGCTGGAATTTACGCGTTGGACAATCACATCGAACGCTTGAAAGACGACCATAAGCGGGCAAAAGCGCTCGGCAATGCCTTAGGTCAACTTGCTTGGGTGAAATCGGTAATGCCAGTTGACACTAACATTGTGATTTTTGAAGTCGCTGATGGTGTAACACCAGAGAAGTGTTTAGCAAAGTTCTCTGAGTACAATATCAAAGCACTTGCTTTTAGTGCTTCAGAAATTCGCTTGGTTACTCATTTAGATTTTAATGATACAATGCTTGATGCAACCATCACTTATTTTAAAAAAATGTATTTGTAATAATGAGTGAATTAGGAAATATGCTGCCAGGTTCGGAAGGTTTTGTGGAAGTTGAGCAAAACACCAAGGGAAAACATCCAAATACAATTTGCCTTAATTGTGGCACCCCTTTACGCGATAGTTTTTGTCATCATTGTGGACAAAAAGATATACCGCAACGGCAAACACTGGGTGAGTTATGGACCAACTTTATTTCTTCTTTTTGGAGCTACGAAGGAAAGTTTTTTCTTACCACCAAGTATCTTGTAACACGCCCTGGCTTTCTTGCAATGGAATACAACAAAGGCAAGCGTGAAAGCTTCTACCATCCGGCACGAATGTATGTGTTCATAAGCTTCGTCTTCTTCCTTATCTTTTTTTCTTTTGGAAATACCGACAATGAGATATCTGAAGATAAGAAAAAAAACGTACTGAAAGAAACTACCGATGAATTAAAGAAAACGAAAGTCGATTCAATCTTAAAAGTTGTGGGAAAGGATTCAGCTGTCAAGCAAATAAATAGTATTAAAGATTCAATTAAGTCGAACCGAAAAAAGAATAACGGCATCATTTTCAATTTTGACGATGTGAAGTATAATTCAGTAAAAGAATATGATTCACTTCAACAGATGAAGCCCATACAGGAAAGAGACGGGTGGTTCAAAAAAATAGCAATGACAAGAGCCATTGAATTGAATAATCGATACAAGGATAATGATAGCGAATTTGGTAAAGACTTTACGAATGCTTTTTCAGAAAATTTCTCTAAAGTTTTGTTTTATTTATTGCCCATTTTTGCACTTCTATTGAAACTACTTTATATCCGAAAAGATTTTTTTTATAGCGAGCATTTAGTCTTTTCGATTTACTACTATAATTTTTTCTACTTAGCCGGATCTCTGCAATTATTGGTTCAGCAGGTTCCTCAACTAAATTGGCTTGGTAACATCATTGCACTCTGGATCATGCTTTACTTGCTATTCGCCATGAAGCGAATGTATAATCAAGGCTGGGGCAAAACAATTCTAAAATACTTGATCTTTGTGTTTCTATTTTTTGTTTGTGTTGGAATTGGATTGGCAATAAATGCCATCGCTATCTTAATGTTTATCTAATGCTTGCTGCCCATTCACCGTTAGCCGAACGCATGCGACCATCTTCGCTAGAAGATTTGGTAGGCCAAGAGCATCTAGTGGGTGTAAATGGTATTATTCGAAAAGCAATTGCATCCGGCAATGTGCCTTCCATGATTTTATGGGGGCCGCCAGGTGTCGGCAAAACTACGATTGCCAATATTATTGCCAACGAAGTTAAACGACCTTTTACCGTATTAAGTGCAATTAGTGCTGGCGTTAAAGACATTCGCGAAGTAATTGAAAAAGCAAGATTTGCGCCACGGACAATCTTGTTCATAGACGAGATTCATCGCTTCAATAAATCTCAACAAGACGCCTTGTTAGGGGCGGTAGAAAAAGGAACGATCACCTTAATAGGTGCAACAACAGAAAATCCTTCGTTTGAAGTTAACTCGGCATTGCTTTCGCGCTGTCAAGTCTACACGTTGAAATCGCTCAATGAAAACGAGCTAATTCTTTTAGTAGAGCAAGCATTAAAAAAAGATACCTCGCTGAGAGAAAGAAAAATTACCTTACAAGAGCATCAAGCACTGTTAAACATTTCAGGTGGTGATGCGCGCAAACTTTTGAATTTAATTGATTTGATTTGCGAATCGATAACAGGCGATATTGTTATTACCGATGCATTGGTTGTAGAAGTGGCTCAAAAAAGAATTGCCATCTATGATAAGAATGGCGAACAACATTACGATATAATCTCAGCTTTTATAAAATCTATCCGCGGCAGCGATCCGAATGCCGCAGTATATTACTTAGCTAGGATGATTGAAGGCGGAGAAGATGTGAAATTCATCGCTAGAAGAATGGTGATACTCGCTTCAGAAGATATAGGAAATGCAAACCCCACGGCACTGATCATGGCCACCAACACGTTTCAGGCAGTGGAGGTAATTGGGTATCCAGAAGCCCGCATCATCTTATCCCAATGCGCAATCTATCTCGCCAGTTCTCAAAAAAGTAATGCGAGCTATGTGGCCATAGATAATGCATTAAAAATCGTCCGCGAAACAGGCGATTTGGCCGTTCCCTTAAGCCTGCGAAATGCTCCGACTAAATTGATGAAAGACATGAACTACGGAAGGGAATATCAATATGCTCACAATTTTCAGAATAACTTTGTGCCAATAGAATTTCTACCAGAAGAACTTAAGAACACCAAATTTTACGACCCGGGCAATAATGCAAGGGAAGAAGAAATGCGAGTTAACCTTAGAAAATTGTGGAAGGATAAATATAATTATTGATAGCTACTAACAATCAACTAATAACAAATTTGTGCAACGCTTACAATTCGAGTCTTCCCCTTTTTTCCTTCTAATCTGCCTGGCGGTTGGAGTTGGTTATGCACTACTTTTATATCAGCGAAAATATAGTTGGAGCGTCACCAGCAATTGGACCTTGTTTTTCATTCGGGCCTTCGTAGTGACATTAGCGGCTGCGTTGCTTTTAAGCCCGATTGTGAAATTTACAAACAATACGCAGGAAAAGCCTACGATTGTTTTTTTGTTAGATAACTCCGTCTCTGTAAAAGAAGCAATTGATTCCGTTAAAGTTAAAAGACTAGACAATGAGATTATCACGGCTAAAAGCAAAATTGAAGAAAGCGGTTATAACGTTGTTTTAAAGGACTTGTCTGGAAAAGAAGGCTCCCTATTCAAACGAAGTAATTCAACCAGTGATCTAACATCGGCACTAAGAAAAGTAAATGAAGAGTTTGAGGGCAAAAATTTAGCGCAGATAGTGTTGGTTTCGGATGGCATTTATAATTCCGGAGTATCTCCATTGTATTCATCTTTTCGAATTCCGATAAATACAATTGGTATAGGAGACAGTGCCCAGCGAAAGGACATTATCTTGAAAAACTTGTCGTATAACAAAATTTCTTATCAGGGCAATAATTTTCCTTTACGCGCTGAGATTCAAATTCAAGACCTACTGGGTAAAGAATTTAACATCTCTGTTTTTCAAGCTGGGAAAAAAATCATTGAGCGCAAAGAGCTCGCATCAAAGTCGCTATTACAAATAGATTTTCAAATTCCAGCAAATGAAAAAGGCTTGCAGCGTGTGGAGGTGATAGTCGAGACGATTCAAGGTGAAGCAAATAAACTCAATAATCGGCTAACAGCGTATGTTGAAGTAGTGGAGGGTAAGAAGAAGATAGTAGTAGTTGCCCCCGCGCCACATCCGGATATCAAGGCGCTTAGGTCAGTGGTCGAGAAGAATTCAAATTATGAGTTTAGTCTCTTTATTCCAGGAGTATCGAAGATAGAAGAAAAATTGGGACAGCCTACCCAGTTTGATCTTGTTATTTTTTATCAAGTGCTGGATAAGCAAAATAGAACTCAAGCGTTACTGACAAAACTTTCTAAGAGCAATGCTGGCGCGCTTTACGTTTTTGGCGAGCAGAGCAACCTCCGGCAGTTAAAAGCAAATGAAATCCCCTTTGGTTTCGAAAATGTGGTGCAGCGAGATGAAGTTACAGCCAGCCTTAATAGTGGGTTTCGTGATTTTACGTTTTCAGAAAACATTGCGGCTCCCATCGCTCGCTATCCGCCCATTTCTGTTCCTTTCGGAAAATTCTCTTATCCATCCAATGCAAGTGTGCTAATGAATCAGCGGATTGGTAGTGTCGTTACCGACCGACCGTTGGTACTTACGTTTGATGACAATGGAAGGCGAAAAGGTGCCATTGTTGGCGAAGGATTTTGGCAATGGCGTTTAAATGAATTCTCCGAAACTGAAAGAACCGAAGCGTTTGATGAAGTGTTTGCTAAGCTGCTGCAATACCTCAGCACCCGAGAAGACAAAAGGAGATTTAGAAGTTTTCCCGTTAGCAATGAATTTACCGAAAACGATCCTGTAGTTATTGAAAGCCAAGTGTATAATGAATTGTTTGAACCAGTGTTTGGAAACGAAGTTAAGTTATCAGTAACCAGCGATAAAGGCGGTACAACCAAATACAATTACATTTTGAGCAAAGAGGGTGCTCGCTACAAAATTGGTGGGTTAAAAGAGGGTGTCTATCGGTACAAGGCGACTACTCTTCTTAATGGAAAAAACGAGGAAGTAAGTGGGGAATTTTTAGTAAACGCGCAAACAATAGAGACTCAAAATCTCATGGCCGATTTTGCCTTATTGCAAAGGCTCTCAGACAATACGGGAGGTAAGTTTTATTCAAGGAATGAAATTTCTAGTATGGTTAACGATTTAAGTACGGTGAAAGCCCAAAGCATTATTCATAGCGAAGACACGTTTAATCCGCTGATCAATCTTAAGTGGGTTTTCTTTTTATTGTTGACGCTAATTAGTGCTGAATGGTTTTTGAGGAAATATTTGGGGAGCTATTGAGTCATTCTACATGCTCATTGGTTTACAAGAGAGGGCTTAAATTTCGGTACTAGGCTGATTTTTTTGAACAGGTTAAAAGTAGAGTTTTTTTAATTTTAACCTAACAAAACAGTCAAATGAAAAAGATGCGCTTTACCGAGGCCCAGATTATTGGGATACTCAACGAACA